>NZ_JBIVIC010000002.1:0-560137 GCF_044749545.1 Pseudomonas sp. NPDC089396
GTTGATAGGTTGGGTGTGTAAGCGCTGTGAGGCGTTGAGCTAACCAATACTAATTGCCCGTGAGGCTTGACCATATAACACCCAAGCAATTTGCTTCTGCAGATTGCGGTGGTGAAGACGAAAGAACCGAAAGTTCGAAACGTAACCCACAAATATCGCATATCCGAATTCGCTGGGCTGTCCATCTGGACATTCTGGCTACCGAATTTCTTGACGACCATAGAGCATTGGAACCACCTGATCCCATCCCGAACTCAGTAGTGAAACGATGCATCGCCGATGGTAGTGTGGGGTTTCCCCATGTGAGAGTAGGTCATCGTCAAGATTCATTTCGCAAAACCCCTATCTGCGCGAGCAGGTAGGGGTTTTGTCTTTTCTGCCCGAAAAACACGCTATCTGCCAAACCTGTGCCTTGGTCATCTCCCACAATTCGAGCTGGGCCACTAGAATAGTCCGACGTACCTATTCAGAATTCCGAGATGCCTGAAACCGAAGCCCTAGAGCAGTTGCCACTGGATGAGCTGGTCGCCTGTCACGAGTGCGACCTGTTGATGCGTAAACCTTCCCTGCAGCATGACGAAAAGGCCCAATGCCCTCGTTGTGGCTATGAGCTGTACGCCCACCGGCACAATGTGGTCAACCGTAGCCTGGCCCTGGTGCTGACGGCCCTGCTGCTTTTCGTACCCGCCAATTTCCTGCCAATCATGCAGTTGCACCTGCTAGGCCAGACTTCAGACGATACGGTCTGGAGCGGTGTGGTGGGCTTGTACAACTCCGAGATGCGCGGCGTCGCTGTCGTTGTATTCCTCTGCAGTATGGCCATCCCGTTGCTCAAGCTGTTGTGCCAACTGGCAGTGTTGCTGAGCATTCGCCTGAACATAGGGCGCAGCTATGGCCTGCTGTGTTACCGCATTTATCACCACCTACGTGACTGGGGCATGCTCGAGGTCTACTTCATGGGCGTGCTGGTCGCGATCGTCAAACTGGTGGATCTGGCTGAGCTGAGCGTCGGCTTGGGCCTGTTCTGCTTCATCAGCCTGCTGTTGGTTCAGGTCTGGCTCGAGGTAGTGATGTCTCCACACCAGATCTGGAGCGCGTTGTCGGGGGAGGATCTCCATGCGGGCGATTGATGCAGGCATCCTGGTCTGCAATGAATGTCATGAATTGAACCGTCAGGAAGGCGAGGGCAGTTCGCAGACCTGTACGCGTTGCGGGGCCATCGTGCACGCGCGCCGGCCCAACAGCATCGTGCGGACCTGGGCGCTGCTCATAGCCGCGTCGATCCTGTACATCCCGGCCAACGTGTTGCCGATCATGACCATCAGTGCCTTGGGGCAAGGTAGCCCGGACACCATCATGTCCGGCGTCATTGCCCTGCTCAAGCACGGCATGGTGCCGATTGCCGCGGTGGTTTTCATCGCCAGCATTCTGGTGCCGACGTTCAAGCTGATCGGTATCGGCCTGCTGCTGTATTCCGTCCAGCGTCGCCAACCGCTGTCGGCGCGGCAACGGATCCTGATGTACCGCTTCATCGAGTTCATAGGGCGCTGGTCAATGCTGGACATCTTCGTCATTGCCATTTTGGTGGCGGTGGTGAATTTCGGCCGCATCGCCAGTGTCGAAGCCAACCTGGGCGCTGTCGCCTTCGCAACTGTGGTGATTCTCACGATGCTCGCTGCTTTAACTTTCGATCCCCGACTGATTTGGGATAACACGGAGTCGGATGACGACCATGAGTGACTTGCCTACGGCCAAAACCCGCCCCGCCTCCAATTGGTCGGCAATCTGGATTCTGCCGCTGATCGCGCTGATGATCGGCGGCTGGCTGGCCTGGCAGGCTTACCGCGATGCCGGCGTGGAAATCGAGGTTCGTTTCGAGAGCGGCGAGGGTATCGTCGCCAACAAGACCGAAGTCATCTACAAGGGTATGCCGGTCGGCAAGGTGAAGAGCCTGGTGCTCGATGCCAAGGGCGAAAAGCAGGGCGTCATCGCCACCATCGAGATGAACAAGGCTGCTGAGCCGCACCTGACCAAAGGCACGCGTTTCTGGCTGGTCAAACCCAGCGTCAGCCTGGCGGGTATAACCGGTCTTGAGACATTGGTGTCCGGCAACTACATTGCCGTCAGCCCGGGGGAGGGTGAGCGGACCAAGCGCTTTACTGCGTTGAAGGTGGCGCCGCCGCTTTCGGACAGCGAGCCGGGCCTGCACCTTACGCTCAAAGCCGATCGGCTGGGATCGCTCAATCGCGATAGCCCGATCTTCTACAAGCAGATCCAGGTCGGCCGGGTAAAGAGCTACCGCCTCTCCGATGACCAGAGCACGGTCGAGGTCAAAGTCTTCATCGAGCCGGCCTATGCCAGCCTGGTGCGCAAACACACGCGCTTCTGGAATGCCAGCGGCATCAGCATCGACGCCGACCTGTCCGGTGTGAAGGTGCGCAGCGAGTCGCTGTCCAGCATCGTCGCTGGCGGTATTGCCTTTGCTACCCCGGAATACCGCAAGGACAGTCCGCCCACCGACCCCAGCTTGCCGTTCCGTCTCTACGAAGACTTCGATGCGGCCCAGGCGGGGATTCGGGTAAAGGTCAAGTTGAACGATTATGAGGGCCTGCAAGCCGGTCGCACGCCGGTGATGTACAAGGGCATTCAGGTCGGTTCGCTGAAAGCGCTGAAGATGGAAAACAACCTGTCCGTCGCCATGGCCGAGCTGACGCTTGACCCGCTGACCGAAGACTACCTGGTTGATGGCACGCAGTTCTGGGTGGTCAAACCGTCCATCTCGTTGGCGGGAATCACCGGCCTGGAAGCCTTGGTCAAAGGCAACTACATCGCCATCCGCCCCGGTGAGAAGGGCGCAACGCCTCAGCGCGAGTTCGAGGCCAGGCCCAAGGCGCCACCGCTCGACCTCAGGGCGCCAGGCCTGCACCTGGTGCTGTTCGCCGATACCCTGGGTTCGTTGGAGGTCGGCAGTCCGGTCATGTATCGCCAGGTCAAGGTCGGCAGCGTGCAGAGCTATCAGTTCGCCCACAACAGCAATCGCATCCTGATTGGCGTGCATATCGAGAAAGAGTACGAAAAGCTGGTCAACGGCTCCTCGCGCTTCTGGAACGTCAGCGGCATTACCCTCACCGGCGGCCTGTCTGGTATCAAGATCAAGAGTGAGTCACTGCAGACCCTCATGGCGGGCGGTATCGCGTTCGACACACCGACCCCGAACGTAGCGCTCAAGCGCCACATTCCGCGTTTCCGCCTGTTGGAAAGCCAGGAAGCGGTGAACCGCAGCGGCACCTTGGTCACGATCCGTGTCGATCGCGCTGACGGCCTCAAGGCAGGCACGCCAATCCGTTTCCGTGGCCTGGATGTGGGCAGTGTCGAGCGTGTCGACCTGACCAAAGACCTGCAAGCAGTGCTGCTGCGTGCGCGCATCACCGAAGCGGCCGACCGCATCGCGCGGGTGGGTACTCAGTTCTGGGTAGTCAAGCCGGCACTTGGCCTGGTGCGTACCGAGAACCTCGACACCCTGATTGGTGGGCAGTACCTGGAAGTGCAGCCGTCAGCCAAGGATAGAGGCCCGCAGCGCGATTTCATCGCCTTGGCCGAAGCGCCCGAGGTGGTGGGGCAGGAGATCGGTTTGCCGCTGACCCTGAGTGCGCCTCGACGTGGCTCGATCAAGCCAGGGGTGCCAGTGACCTATCGTGAAGTCGCCGTAGGCAAGGTCACCGGCTATGAACTGGGCCAGAGTGCTGACCGGGTGCTGATCCATATCCTGATCGAGCCGCGTTATGCCGCCTTGGTGCGCAGTGGCAGCCGATTCTGGAACAGCAGCGGGTTCGGTTTCGACTGGGGGCTGATCAAAGGGGCTACGGTGCGTACCGAGTCGCTGGAAACGCTCATGGAAGGCGGCATTGCGTTCGCCACGCCCGATGGCGAGCAGATGGGCAACCCGGCCCGACCGCAGCAGACCTTTGCCCTGTTCGACCAGGCGCAGGATGAGTGGCTGCAGTGGGCGCCTAAGATCCAGATCGCCAAGTAGTGCAGGGGGGGGGCGCTATGCGCCCCAATCGCCGGCAAGCCGGCTCCCACAGGAATGTCACAGTTACAAGAACTGTGGAGTACCTGTGGGAGCCGGCTTGCCGGCGATGAGGCCGGTACAGGCAAGATCATCAAATCGCAGGCAATAAAAAACCGACCCTAGGGTCGGTTTTTCGACAAGCGTCGCTTAGGCAGCTGCTGCTTCTTTCAGCGCCTTGATGTGGCCATTCAGACGGCCTTTGTGGCGAGCTGCTTTGTTCTTGTGGATGATACCCTTGTCGGCCATACGGTCGATTACAGGTACAGCCAGAACGTAAGCGGCTTGCGCTTTTTCGGCGTCTTTTGCGTCGATGGCTTTAACTACATTCTTGATGTAGGTGCGGACCATGGAACGCAGGCTGGCGTTGTGGCTGCGACGCTTCTCAGCCTGTTTTGCACGTTTCTTGGCGGAAGGTGTGTTGGCCACCGTCGAGCTCCTCGAAAGACTTTAGGTAAATAGCAAACAAAATAGGCCGCGAATCATGCCGATCAGTCGAGCGGATGTCAAGGCCACCTGCAGGGTTCCGCCGAGCGGTGCGCCAACAGGAGGGAAAGATTCCTTTCTGCTGCGCGACCTGTAAACTCGGGAATTTTGGCTTCCCTGCGAAGGCGCGGGAGTATCGCACATTCGGACGCTGTCTGGCAGCGTCCTCTGTCTCTGGCGTGAATCTTTTCGATGAATCTGCTCAAATCACTGGCTGCAGTCAGCTCCATCACCATGATTTCCAGGGTGTTGGGCTTCGTGCGCGATACCATTCTGGCCCGTGTATTCGGTGCCGGAATCGCCACCGACGCGTTTTTCATCGCTTTCAAACTGCCCAACCTGTTGCGTCGCATTTTTGCCGAAGGGGCCTTTTCCCAAGCATTCGTGCCGATTCTTGCCGAATACAAGACTCAACAGGGCGAGGAGGCGACGCGTACTTTCATCGCTTATGTCAGCGGCCTGCTGACGCTGGTCCTGGCCCTGGTCACGGCCATCGGCATTCTCGCAGCCCCCTGGGTGGTCTGGGTGACCGCACCCGGGTTTGTCGACAACGCCGAGAAATATGAGCTGACCACCGACCTGCTGCGGGTGACCTTCCCTTATATATTGCTGATTTCCCTGTCGTCCCTGGTAGGCGCCATTCTCAATACCTGGAACCGCTTCTCGGTGCCGGCCTTCACGCCGACGCTGCTGAACGTGGCGATGATCGCGTTTGCCGTGCTGCTCACGCCCTATTTCAACCCGCCGATCATGGCTCTGGCCTGGGGCGTGCTGGCAGGGGGGCTGGCCCAGTTGCTGTACCAGCTGCCGGCGCTGAAGAAAATCGGCATGCTCGTGCTGCCACGCCTGAACCTGCGCGACACGGGCGTGTGGCGGGTGCTCAAGCAGATGCTGCCGGCGATCCTCGGCGTCTCGGTGAGCCAGATCTCGCTGATCATCAATACCATCTTCGCCTCCTTCCTGGTGGCCGGCTCGGTGTCCTGGATGTACTACGCCGACCGCCTGATGGAGCTGCCCTCGGGCGTGCTCGGTGTGGCGCTGGGCACCATTCTCCTGCCGACCCTGGCCAAGACCTACGCCAACAAGGACCGTGAAGAGTATTCGCGGATCATGGACTGGGGCCTGCGCCTGTGCTTCCTGCTGGTATTGCCCTGCACCCTGGCCCTGGCGATTCTGGCCGAGCCGCTGACTGTGGCGTTGTTCCAGTACGGCAAGTTCAGCGCCTTCGATGCGGCCATGACCCAGCGCGCACTGATCGCCTATTCGGTCGGCCTGCTGGCAATCATTCTGGTCAAGGTACTGGCACCGGGCTTCTATGCGCAGCAGAATATCCGCACGCCGGTGAAGATCGCGATCTTCACCCTGGTCTGCACCCAGCTGTTCAACCTGGCGCTGGTCGGCCCGCTCAAGCACGCCGGCCTGGCCCTGGCGATCAGCCTCGGTGCCTGCCTGAACGCCAGCCTGCTGTTCTGGAAGCTGCGCAGCCAGCAGTTGTTCCAACCCCAACCGGGCTGGACGATGTTCCTGCTCAAGCTGGTGCTGGCGGTGACGCTGATGTCCGCGGTCCTGCTATTGGGCATGCACTATCTGCCGGCCTGGGAACAAGGCAACATGCTTGATCGCTTCGTGCGTCTGGGAGCGTTGATCCTGGCAGGCGTCGTGACTTATTTCGGTTGCCTCTACCTGTGCGGCTTCAGGCCCCGGCATTTCGCCCGCAAGGCCCTGCACTGAGGCGCGAGGCGGGTCAGGCGTCGGTTTTTCGTATTCCACGCCGCCCCCGGGCGCTGCTGCCTGTCACCAGCGCCCGGGTGTGGTTATAATCGGCCACTTTATGAGCAAGAAGCGCGTTATGCAGCTGGTTCGAGGTCTTCACAACCTGCGCCCCGAGCACCGGGGCTGTGTCGCCACCATTGGCAACTTCGACGGGGTTCACCGTGGCCACCAGGCTATCCTGGCGCGTCTGCGCGAGCGCGGCCAGGCTTTGGGCCTGCCGACCTGCGTGGTGATCTTCGAACCGCAGCCGCGCGAGTATTTTGCTCCCGACACCGCACCGGCCCGCCTGGCGCGCCTGCGCGACAAGGTCGAGCTGCTGGCCGCGGAAGGGATCGACCGGGTGTTGTGCCTGGCTTTCAACCAGCGCTTGAGCAAGCTCAGCGCCGATGAATTCGTCAAGGCGATCCTGGTCGACGGCCTGGGTGTGCGTCACCTCGAAGTAGGCGACGACTTCCGCTTCGGCTGCGACCGTGCCGGCGATTTCGCCTTCCTGGTCGACGCCGGCAAGCAATACGGGTTCACCGTCGAGGCCGCCAACACGGTGATCCAGGATGGCCTGCGGGTCAGCAGCACCGAGGTGCGCAAGGCGCTGTCCGAAGGCAACTTCGAGCTGGCCGAGCACTTGCTGGGCCGCCCCTATCGAATCACCGGGCGCGTGTTGCACGGCCAGAAGCTGGCCCGCCAGCTGGGTACGCCCACCGCCAACATCCAGCTCAAGCGCCGCCGCGTGCCGCTGTCCGGGGTATACCTGGCCAGCATCGAAATCGACGGCAAGGCCTGGCCGGGTGTCGGCAACATCGGGGTACGCCCCACCGTGGCCGGTGACGGCCGCCCGCACCTCGAGATTCATCTACTGGATTATGCCGGCGATCTGTATGGCCGGCGCCTGACGGTGGAATTCCACCACAAGCTGCGTGAAGAGCAGCGATTCGCCTCCCTGGAGGCGCTGAAGTCGGCGATCGATGCGGATATCGCCGCCGCACGTGCACATTGGCACGCTCAACCGCTAACGAAGAGCCTGAAATGACCGACTACAAAGCCACGCTTAACCTTCCGGACACCGCCTTCCCCATGAAGGCCGGCCTGCCTCAGCGCGAACCGCAGATCCTGCAGCGCTGGGACAGCATTGGCCTGTACCGGAAGCTGCGCGAAATTGGCAAGGATCGTCCCAAGTTCGTCCTGCACGACGGCCCGCCCTATGCCAACGGCAAGATTCACATCGGTCATGCGCTGAACAAGATTCTCAAGGACATGATCGTCCGCTCCAAGACCCTGTCGGGCTTCGACGCACCCTACGTGCCGGGCTGGGACTGCCATGGCCTGCCGATCGAGCACAAGGTCGAAGTCACCCACGGCAAGCACCTGACCGCCGACCGTACCCGCGAGCTGTGCCGCGAGTACGCTGCCGAGCAGATCGAAGGGCAGAAGACCGAGTTCATCCGTCTGGGCGTGCTGGGTGACTGGGATAACCCTTACAAGACCATGAACTTCGCCAACGAGGCCGGCGAAATCCGCGCCCTGGCAGAAATGGTCAAGCAAGGTTTCGTGTTCAAGGGCCTCAAGCCTGTGAACTGGTGCTTCGACTGCGCATCGGCACTGGCCGAGGCCGAAGTCGAGTACGCCGACAAGAAGTCCCAGACCATCGACGTGGCCTTCCCGGTCGCCGACGCCGACAAGCTGGCCGCTGCGTTCGGCCTGCCAGCCCTGGCCAAGCCTGCCGCCATCGTCATCTGGACCACCACCCCGTGGACCATCCCTGCCAACCAGGCACTGAACATCCACCCGGAGTTCAAGTACGCCCTGGTCGACACCGGTGAGCGCCTGCTGGTGCTGGCCGAAGAGCTGGTCGAGTCCTGCCTCAAGCGCTACAACCTGGAAGGCTCGGTCATCGCCACCGCCCAAGGTTCTGCCCTGGAGCTGGTCAACTTCCGCCACCCGTTCTACGACCGCCTGTCGCCGATCTACCTGGCCGACTACGTCGAACTGGGCGCCGGTACCGGCGTGGTCCACTCCGCGCCTGCCTACGGTGAAGACGACTTCGTCACCTGCAAGCGTTATGGCATGGTCAACGACGACATCCTCACCCCGGTGCAGAGCAACGGCGTGTACGTCGAGTCGCTGCCATTCTTCGGCGGCCAGTTCATCTGGAAGGCCAACCCGGCCATCGTCGAGAAGCTGAGCGAAGTCGGTGCGCTGATGCACACCGAAACCATCAGCCACAGCTACATGCACTGCTGGCGCCACAAGACCCCGCTGATCTACCGCGCCACCGCGCAGTGGTTCGTCGGCATGGACAAGCAGCCGAGCACTGGCGAGCCGCTGCGCGAACGCGCACTGAAAGCCATCGAAGACACCAAGTTCGTCCCGGCCTGGGGCCAGGCACGCCTGCACTCGATGATCGCCAACCGCCCGGACTGGTGCATCTCGCGTCAGCGCAACTGGGGCGTGCCAATCCCGTTCTTCCTGCACAAGCAGACCGGCGAGCTGCACCCGCGCACCGTCGAGCTGATGGAGCAAGTCGCCAAGCGCGTCGAGCAGGAAGGCATCGAAGCCTGGTTCAAGCTGGACGCCGCCGAACTGCTCGGTGACGAAGCCGGCCAGTACGACAAGATCGCCGACACCCTGGACGTCTGGTTCGACTCCGGTACCACGCACTGGCACGTCCTGCGCGGTTCGCACGACATCGGCCATGCCACCGGTCCGCGCGCCGATCTGTACCTGGAAGGTTCCGACCAGCACCGTGGCTGGTTCCACTCGTCCCTGCTGACCGGTTGCGCGATCGACAACCACGCGCCGTACCGCGAGCTGCTGACCCACGGCTTCACCGTGGACGAGAGCGGCCGCAAGATGTCCAAGTCGCTGGGCAACACCATCGAGCCAGAGAAGGTCAACAACACCCTGGGTGCCGACATCCTGCGCCTGTGGGTCTCGGCCACCGACTACTCCGGTGAAATGGCCGTTTCCGAGCAGATCCTGCAGCGCAGCGCCGACGCTTACCGTCGAATCCGCAACACCGCGCGCTTCCTGCTCTCCAACCTGTCCGGCTTCGACCCTTCCCGCGACTTGCTGGCGCCGGAAGAAATGATTGCCCTGGACCGTTGGGCCGTGGATCGCACCCTGCTGCTGCAGCGCGAGCTGGAAGAGCACTACGGCGAATACCGTTTCTGGAACGTCTACTCGAAGATCCACAACTTCTGCGTGCAGGAGCTGGGCGGCTTCTACCTCGACATCATCAAGGACCGCCAGTACACCACCGGCGCCAACAGTGTCGCCCGCCGTTCCTGCCAGACCGCGCTGTACCACATCAGCGAGGCGCTGGTGCGCTGGATCGCGCCGATCCTGGCCTTCACCGCCGACGAAATCTGGCAGTACCTGCCGGGCGAGCGCAACGAGTCGGTCATGCTCAACGGCTGGTACGAAGGCCTGAGCGAGCTGCCGGAAGGCACCGAGCTGGACCGCGCCTACTGGGACCGCGTGATGGCGGTCAAGGCTGCGGTGAACAAGGAGCTGGAAAACCAGCGCACCGCCAAGGTCATCGGCGGCAACCTGCAGGCTGAAGTCACCCTGTTCGCCGACGAAGGCCTGAGCGCCGACCTGGGCAAGCTGGGCGACGAGCTGCGCTTCGTGCTGATCACCTCCGCCGCCAGCGTGGTGCCGTTCACCCAGGCGCCGGCCGAAGCGGTGGCCACCGAAGTCGAGGGCCTCAAGCTGAAAGTGGTCAAGTCCGGTCACGCCAAGTGCGGCCGTTGCTGGCACTTCCGCGCCGACGTCGGCAGCCACCCGGAGCACCCGGAAATCTGCGACCGTTGCGTCGACAACCTGAGCGGTTCGGGCGAGGTGCGCCACTATGCCTAACCCTGCAGCGGGGCGCTTCGGGCGCCTTGCCTGGCTCTGGCTAAGCCTGGTGGTACTGGTCCTGGACCAGGCCACCAAGCTGTATTTCAACAATGCACTGAGCATGTACCAGCAGATCGTGGTCATCCCTGACTACTTCAGCTGGACCTTGGCCTACAACACCGGCGCCGCGTTCAGCTTCCTGGCCGACAGCTCCGGCTGGCAGCGCTGGCTGTTCGCCCTGATCGCCGTGGTGGTCAGCGGTGTGCTGGTGGTCTGGCTCAAGCGCCTTGGGCGCAACGAGACCTGGCTGGCGGTTGCACTGGCGCTGGTGCTTGGCGGCGCGCTGGGTAACCTCTACGACCGCATCGTGCTAGGCCATGTGGTCGATTTCATCCTGGTGCATTGGAAGAATATTCATCATTTCCCGGCCTTCAACCTGGCCGATAGCGCCATCACCGTTGGTGCGGTGATGCTGGCGCTGGATATGTTCAAGAGCAAGAAGTCCGAGGATCCGGTCCATGACTGACACCCGTATCGGCCAGAACACCGAAGTCACCCTGCACTTCGCGCTGCACCTGGAAAACGGCGACACCGTCGACAGCACGTTCGACAAGGCCCCGGCCACCTTCAAGGTTGGCGACGGCAACCTGCTGCCAGGGTTCGAGAGCGCGCTGTTCGGCTTCAAGGCCGGTGACAAGCGCACCGTGGTAGTAGCCCCGGAGAATGCCTTCGGCCAGCCCAACCCGCAGAACGTGCAGGTCATGCCGCGGTCCAATTTCGAAGGCATGGAGTTGTCCGAGGGGTTGCTGATCATCTTCAACGATGCCGCCAACACCGAGCTGCCGGGTGTGGTCAAAGCGTTCGATGACGACCAGGTAACCATCGACTTCAATCACCCACTGGCTGGCAAGACCCTGACCTTCGAGGTGGAGATCCTCGGGGTGAAGGCCCTGTAAGCCTGGAGCCCAGCATGCAAATCAAACTCGCCAACCCACGCGGCTTCTGCGCGGGGGTCGACCGGGCGATCGAGATCGTCAACCGTGCGCTGGAAGTCTTCGGCCCGCCGATCTATGTGCGCCATGAAGTGGTGCACAACAAGTTCGTGGTGGAAGACCTGCGCAACCGCGGCGCCATCTTCGTCGAGGAGCTGGACCAGGTGCCGGACGATGTCATCGTCATCTTCAGTGCCCATGGCGTTTCCCAGGCCGTGCGCCAGGAAGCCGCCGGCCGTGGCCTGAAGGTGTTCGACGCGACCTGCCCGCTGGTCACCAAGGTGCATATCGAGGTGGCCAAGTACAGCCGTGATGGTCGCGAAACCATCCTGATCGGCCATGAAGGGCACCCGGAAGTCGAAGGCACCATGGGCCAGTATGACGCCCGCAACGGCGGCGCCATCTACCTCGTCGAAGACGAAGAAGATGTCGCCAAGTTGCAGGTGAAAAACCCCGACCACCTGGCCTTCGTCACCCAGACCACGCTGTCGATGGACGACACCAGCCGGGTTATCGACGCCCTGCGTGCGCGCTTCCCGAACATCGGTGGCCCGCGCAAGGACGACATCTGCTACGCCACACAGAACCGTCAGGACGCAGTCAAGCAATTGGCTGACGAGTGTGACGTGGTGCTGGTGGTGGGCAGCCCCAACAGCTCCAACTCCAACCGCTTGCGTGAACTGGCAGAGCGCATGGGTACCCCGGCCTATCTGATCGACGGTGCCGAGGATATGCAGCGCGACTGGTTCGACCAGGCGGCGCGGATCGGCATCACAGCCGGTGCTTCGGCTCCCGAAGTACTGGTACGTGGCGTGATCGACCAGCTCAAAGCCTGGGGTGCCACTGGCGCCGAAGAGCTGGATGGGCGCCCGGAGAACATCACGTTCTCCATGCCCAAAGAGCTGCGGGTTCGCTCGCTGATCTGATCAGCGGCTTGCGCACAGGGGATTCTCCCGGTCCTCCGTGCGCAGGCTTATCCTGCCGGCGCTTGCCAGTACCACGTGATACTGGCTGCCACAGATTTCCAGCGTTGCGCCTGTGAAGTTATTGGTTGGCCCCAGGGGTACCCCCAGCGCACTGAACCTCACCCGCCCACCGGTATTGCTCGCGATGATCAAGGGTCGTGCAAGGCGGTGTTCGCGTAACAACTGGTGGTTGCTTTCAAGCATTACCCGCCAGCCTTTCCCCCAGTCGTTTTCCAACGGCTGCACCATCACCGGCTGCCCCTGCAGCATGGCGTGGCTGCGCGCGCTTCGCAGTGCATTAGCCAGATCCCGGGCTGCTGCCGCTCTGTGCAGGTCATCGCTCAACCTGGCGTAGGCCGGCATCCCGAGCTGTATCAGCAAAGCGGCCGTGGCCATGGCAAACATCATTTGTATCAGTGTTACCCCTCGTTGCTTCACCGTGCATTCCTCCCTGGAAGTGCTTCGCTGTAGCTTCACGGTCGGTGGACATGAGGTCCAGTCGAGCAAGTTCAGGGCAATTGCGGGAAAAGACGCAGGAGGTGCAGGGATGCACACAAAGCAGCGGGGCATGACGCTTTTGGAGGTGCTGTTGGCAGTGCAGGTGGTGGCCGTGGGCATTTTTGCCGCAGCTGCCTTGCAGCTCAAGGCGCTGCAGGCCGTCGACAGTGCTCGTCGCGATGGGCAGGCGGCGATGGCGGCGCACAGTGAGTATGAGAGGGGCGCCGGCAATGAGGCGTAGTCAGCGTGGTTTCAGTTTGCTCGAAGCCACGCTGGCGCTGGCCATCGGGCTGATGGTGCTGGCGGCGACCACTCAACTGTTTGCCACCGCCCACCAGAGCTGGCGCCTGCAAAGTGCTGCATTGCGCTTGCAGGATGACGCACGGTTGGCGCTGTTGCGCATGGCACAGGATATCCGCCAGGCCGGAATGTTCGGTTGCCTGCAACTGCAGCCAGGTGACTTCAAGGCTCCGACAGCCTGGCGGGCCTTTGCCCGTCCGCTGGAGATTGGTCCTTCCAGCCTGAGTCTGGTCGTCGCCGAGTTGCCTGGACATACCGGAGCGGCGGACTGGACTCTGCTGACGGACTGTAGCCGGGAGGCACGGGTGGAAAACGGGCGCTACCCGGGCACAGCCGAACTCATGGCAATCCCCATCAGCCGCACTCGCTACGCGTTGTCAGGCACCACGCTCATGTTCACAAGGCGCAATCAGAGCCAGTCTCTAGTCGATCATGTTCGTGAGCTGCATGTGGCACTTGTACAAAGTCCGCAAGGGCAGAGGGTCGACCTGCAACTGAAGATGTATGAGCCCACGCTTCAGATCGAGCAACACCATGAGCTGAGCGTAGCGCTGCGCAACCCGGTGCTCGGGCCATGAACCGCCAGCGGGGTGTGGTCTTGCTGCTGGCGCTGGTGCTGTGCCTGATATTGAGCCTGTTGTCTGCCTCAGCCCTGCGCGATGCGCTGGTTGAAACACGAATGACAGGCGTCATGCGCGATGGCTTGTTGGCATTCGAGCAGGCAGAGGCCGCACTGCTGGCTGGTGAGGAGGCATTTCAACGGGTGCCGCCTGAGCTTTGCGAAGGTTGCCTGCCGCCGCCGAGGCCTCACGAACTGCAAGGGCCATGGCAACGCACCAACAGCGGCTACTACCAACTACAGAACCTGGGCGTCACCCGCAAAGCCGCGCATATGCCGGAAGGCGAGCAGGTCACCTTGTACCGAGTGACCGCGGTCAGCCAGCAACTGGCAGCCAGGCAGGTGTTGGAAGCCGTCTATGCCGTGCCAACCGCTCAAACCCAGGCGCCCCGGCGCATCCTCTGGCGCCAGAGACTGAGGGAGGACTGATATGCAGCAAGGCCTTAGCCTGATCGAGTTGTTGATTGTCATGGCCGTCACCGGCATTCTGGCAGCCATTGCCTACCCCAGTTACAGCGACCAGCTCCGGCGAGCCGCACGCAGCGAAGTGGTCGGCCTGCTGCATGACGCCGCCCTGCGCCTTGAGCAGCATCGCGTGCGCACCGGCCAGTACGCCGAAGGCGACCCTGCGTTGCCCGTCGCCAATCGTCATTACCGCCTGCAGGCCATGCGTGGCAGCGACACCTTCACGCTGCTTGCCCGGCGCTTGCCGCATGGCCTGATGGCCGACGACCGCTGTGGCGATTACCAGCTGGACCAGGCGCTCGTGCGCAGCAATCCGGGCGGCGTCGAGGCCGGCGAGCGCTGTTGGGGAAGCTGAGGGGTGAATGATGCCCATGCATCGCGGTTTTACTTCAGGTGTTGGATCGACAGATGAGCAAGCAAGTAGTGGTGGTCGGCGGCGGGGTGATCGGCCTGCTGACAGCATTCAACCTGGCGGCGAAGGTCGGACAGGTGGTGGTGTGTGATCAAGGCGAAGTCGGCCGCGAGTCGTCCTGGGCCGGTGGCGGTATCGTCTCGCCGCTGTACCCTTGGCGTTACAGCCCGGCGGTGACTGCCCTGGCACACTGGTCGCAGGACTTTTATCCACAGCTGGGCGAGCGCCTGTTCGCCAGCACGGGCCTCGATCCGGAAGTTCACACCACGGGCCTGTACTGGCTCGACCTGGATGACGAGGCCGAGGCCCTGGCCTGGGCCGAGCGCGAGGGGCGGCCATTGAGTGCTGTGGATATCTCGGCCGCTTATGATGCTGTGCCGGTACTTGGCCTGGGTTTCAAGCATGCGATCTTCATGGCGGGCGTGGCGAACGTGCGCAACCCTCGGCTGGTCAAGTCGCTCAAGGCGGCGCTGCAGGCAATGCCCAACGTGACGTTGCGCGAACACTGCCAGATCACCGGCTTTGTTCAGGAAGGTGGGCGCATCACCGGCGTGCAGACCGAAGAGGGTGTGTTGCAGGCCGATGATGTCGTGCTCAGCGCCGGCGCCTGGAGCGGCGACCTGCTGCGCACACTTGGCCTTGAGCTGCCGGTGGAACCGGTGAAAGGCCAGATGATCCTGTTCAAGTGCGCCGAGGATTTTCTGCCGAGCATGGTCCTGGCCAAGGGGCGCTATGCGATCCCGCGTCGGGATGGGCATATTCTGGTGGGCAGCACCTTGGAGCATGCCGGGTACGACAAGACCCCGACCGAGGATGCGTTGGCCAGCCTGAAGGCCTCGGCAATCGAATTGCTGCCCGAGCTTGAGGGCGCCGAAGTGGTGGGGCACTGGGCTGGATTGCGGCCAGGTTCACCCGAAGGTGTTCCGTATATCGGGCGGGTGCCTGGGCATGACGGGCTGTGGCTGAACTGCGGGCATTACCGCAATGGGTTGGTGCTGGCGCCGGCTTCGTGCCAGTTGTTTGCTGACCTGTTGACGGGCGTAGAGCCGATTATCGATCCGGCGCCGTATGCGCCGGAAGGGCGTCTGGGCTGAGATCCTCGGGCCCGCTTGGCGGGCCAATCGCTGGTAAGCCAGCTCCCACAGGTACTGCACAGAACTCGAAACCCGCGCTGTACCTGTGGCAGCCGGCTTGCCGGCGATGAAGCCAACAAAGCCTTCAGCCAGTAATCGGTGCCTGCAAATGCCGGCTCGGATAATGCTGCTCGTACACCTTGCACACCCGCAGCACCTGCTCATCGGCAAAACGCCCCGCCACCACCTGCAACCCCACCGGCAACCCCTCGCGGGTGAACCCGCACGGCACCGAAGCCGCCGGCTGCTGAGTCAGGTTGAACGGGTAGCTGAACGGCGTCCACTCCATCCACTGCGCCATCCCCGACCCCGGCGGCACGTTATGCCCTGCCTCGAACGCCACCAGCGGCAGCATCGGCGAGACCAGCACGTCGTAACGTTGGTGGAAGGCATTCATTTTCGCGATCAGGTCAGCCCGCGCCTCCAGTGCCAGGGTGTATTCGCCCAGGCTGATACGCGCCCCCTGCTCGGCAATCCAGCGCAGCCCAGGGTCGAGCTGCGCCCGTTGTTGTTCGGTAAAACCACTGGCCAGCCGCGCCGCACCAGCGAACCACAAGGTATTGAAGACCTCCAGCGGGTCGTTGAAGCCTGGATCGACTTCTTCCACCTGCGCGCCGAGCCGCGCCAGGCGCTGTACCGCCTGCGCCACCAGCGCCTGGATCTGCGGGTTGACCTGGACGTAGCCGAAGTCGGCACTGTAGGCGATGCGCAGGCCGCTCAGGTCCTGCTCCTGGCCCAGCCAAGGTGTCTGCCTGGGCGCCCCGGCGAGGCCGTCGCGGGCATCTGGGCGAGCCACGCAGTCGAGCATCAATACTGAGTCCTCGACGGTGCGGGTCATCGGCCCCAGGTGCGAAAGCACGGTCATGGCGCTGGTCGGCCATTGCGGCACATAGCCAAAGGTGGGCTTGATGCCGAAAGTACCGGTAAAGGCACAGGGGATGCGAATCGAACCGCCGGCATCACTGCCCTGGTGCAGCACGCCGAGGTTCAGCGCGGCAGCAGCGGCAGCGCCACCGGACGACCCGCCGGCCGTCAGCCGCGTGTCCCAGGGGTTGCGGGTGATGCCGTACAGCGGGTTGTCGGTCACGCCTTTCCAGCCGAACTCGGGCGTGGTGGTCTTGCCCACCAGCACCGCACCCGCTTCACGCATGAATGCACTGAATGGCGCATCCACGTCCCACGGGCCGGCAGCCGAAGTGGTGCGTGACCCCTTGCGCGTGGGCATGCCGCGGGTCAGGGTCAGGTCCTTGATCGAGGCCGGCACGCCATCCAGCCGGCCACAGGGCTCACCGCGCTGCCAACGTTGCTCGCTGGCGCGGGCGGCGGCGCGGGCACCTTCGGGATCCACATGGCAATAAGCGTTTACCGCCGGGTTGTGCTGGTCGATACGCGCCAGTACATCGTCGACAACCTCGACCGGCGACAGTTGCCGGCGCTGAAAGAGGTCGAGCAGTTCGACGGCGGTGAATTCTCCAATGGCAGTCTTGCTGGGCATCTCAATGGGCTCCCTGATTGGCGGCCTGGAACATGGCACACAGCAGCACATCACAGCCGTCGGCCAAATCCTGCGGCGCGGCGTTTTCGATTTCGTTGTGGCTGATGCCGCCCTCGCACGGCACGAAGATCATCCCGGCCGGGCCCAGCTCGGCGAGGAAGATGGCGTCGTGGCCGGCACCGCTGACGATGTCCATGTGGCTCAGGCCCAGTTCGCGCGCGCCCTGGCGCACGGCATCGACGCACTGCTCGGCAAAGTACAGCGGCGGGAAGTCGGCAGTGGGCGTTAGCTCGAACTGCAGGCCATGCTTGGCCGCGCTGCTCTCGATGGCTGCGCGCACCTCGTCGACCATGGCTTGCAGATGGCCGGGGTCGAGGTGGCGCAGGTCGATGGTCATGTTCACCTGGCCGGGGATGACGTTGCGCGAGCCCGGATGCAGGCTCAGGCAGCCGACCGTGCCACAGGCATGCGGCTGGTGGGCATGAGCCACACGGTTGACCGCTGCCACCACTTCGGCTGCGCCGACCAGTGCGTCCTTGCGCAGGTGCATCGGCGTAGGGCCTGCGTGAGCCTCGACACCGGTGAGCACCAGGTCGAACCACTTCTGCCCCAGGCACCCCTGGACCACGCCAATGGTGGTGCGCTGGTCTTCCAGCACCGGGCCCTGTTCGATGTGCGCCTCGAAGTAGGCCCCCACCGGGTGACCGGTGGGCACGCGCGGGCCGGCATAGCCGATACGCGACAGCTCGGCGCCGACCGACAGTCCTTGGTCATCGACCTTGTCCAGGGTTTCCTGCAGGCCGAACTTACCGGCGAACACCCCCGAACCCATCATGCATGGCGGGAAGCGCGAGCCTTCCTCGTTGGTCCACACCACCACTTCCAGCGGTGCCTCGGTGGTCAGCTGCAGGTCGTTGAGGGTGCGCATCACCTCCAGGCCGGCCATCACCCCGTAGCAGCCATCGAACTTGCCGCCGGTGGGCTGGGTGTCGATATGGCTGCCGGTCATCACCGGTGACAAGGCCGGGTTGCGCCCCGGGCGGCGGGCGAAGATGTTGCCGATGGCGTCGATGCTGACCGTGCAACCGGCTTCGGTGCACCAGCGTACGAACAGGTCGCGGGCCTGGCGGTCGAGGTCGGTCAGGGCCAGCCTGCACACGCCGCCCTTGGCGGTGGCGCCGAGCCGGGCCAGGTCCATCAACGACTGCCAGAGGCGCTCGCGGTTGACCAGGGCGCCCTGGCCGAGCAGGTGCTGCGAGGGATCGATGCGGGTATTCATGGGGCGTCTCTCCAATGGCGAGGATCTGCGTTGTCAGGGCTGGCCCCATCGCCGGCAAGCCGACTCCCACAGGTCCAGTGCAGGCCTTGCGGGCGGCACTGATCCCTGTGGTAGCCGGCTTGCCGGCGATAGCGCCGGTACTGACACCACAAGGTCAGGCACTCAGGGCCAGGTAGCGGTTCTTGATGCTCGGGTCTTCACGGAACTGGGCAGCGCTGCCCTGGTAGGCCACGCGTCCTTGTTCGAGCACGTAATGCCGGTCGGCAAGGGCGTCGCAGACCATCAGGTTCTGTTCCACCAGCAAGATCGACAGGCCTTCGCCCTTGATCCGCCGCAGAATCTTCACCAGCTCGTCGACGATCACCGGGGCCAGGCCTTCGGTGGGCTCGTCGAGGATCAGCAGCTTGGGGTCGTTAAGCAGGGCGCGGGCAATGGCCAGCATCTGCTGCTCGCCGCCGGAGAGCGCGAAGCCGCCGTTGCGCCGGCGCTCTTTCAGGCGCGGGAACATGGTGTACACATCCTCCAGCTGCCAGCGGCTGTCCTTGCGCACGGCGATCTTCAGGTTCTCCTCGACGCTGAGCTGGCGGAAGATGCCGCGATGCTCCGGCACCAGGGCGATGCCCTGGCGGGCGATGTCGAAGATCTCGCGGCCAACCAGTTGCTGGCCGTTGAAGCTGATCTGCCCCTGGCGCGGCCGGACGATGCCGAGGATGCTGCGCAACGTGGTGGTCTTGCCAGCGCCGTTGCGCCCCAGCAGTGTGACCAGCTCGCCGTCCCCGACCTGCAGCGAGACGCCTTCGAGCACATGGCTCTTGTCGTAGTAGGAGTGGATCGATTCGACGTTGAGCATCAGGCGGCCTCTCCAAGGTAGGCGGTGCGCACGCGCTCGTCGTTGCGCACCTGTTCCGGGGTACCCTCGACCAGGATCTGGCCGTGGCTCATGACAGTGATGCGCTGGCTGATCGACATGACGATGCTCATGTTGTGCTCGATCAGCAGCACGGTGTGGTCGCGCCCCAGGTCGCTGATCAGCTCGGTCATCACCGGAATGTCGTCAATACCCATGCCCGAAGTGGGCTCGTCGAGCATCAGCAAGGTGGGCTTGGCGCAGATCGACATGCCCACTTCCAGCACCCGTTGCTGGCCGTGGGACAGCTCGCCGGCCAGGGTGTCGGCGCGGGCGGTCAGCTTGAGGCGTTCCAGCACCTGGTCGGCGGTGTTCCAGTGGCTGCGCTTGTGCTCCACGCTGCGCCAGAAGTTCAACGCCCCCAGGCCGTCGCGACCTTGGGCGGCCAGGCGCAGGTTCTCGCGCACCGAGAGGTTCTGGAACAGGCTGGTGAGCTGGAACGAACGAGCCATGCCCAGCGCCACCCGGCCGTGGGACGGCTTGCGGATGATGTCCTGGCCGTTGAGCAGGATCTTGCCTGCGGTGGCCTGGCGTTCACCGGTCAGGCAGTGGAACAGGCTGGTCTTGCCGGCACCATTGGGGCCGATCACCGTGTGGATGGTGCCGGCGCGCACCTTCAGGTCGACACCGGCAACGGCCTTGAACGGCCCATAGGCCAGCTCGAGATGGCGGGTTTCCAGGAGGTAGTCGCTCATCACAGGGTCTCCTTGGTCTTGGCGGGAGTCTTGGCCGGGTCACGGCGCGACGGTCGCAGGCGCTTGCCCAGGTCGGCCAAGCCGCCCCACAGGCCGCCGCGCATGAACACCACCACCAGGATCAGGATCGCCCCCAGCAGCATGAGCCAGCGCGGCCACAGTTCCGACAGCACATCGCCCAGCACGACGATAGCGCCGGCCCCCAGCAAGGAGCCGAACAGCGAGCCGGTGCCGCCGACAATGGTCATGATCAGGATGTTCTCGCTCATCATCAGGTCGATGTTCGACAGCGGCGCAAAGTGCAGCAGCATCGCGTAGAGCGCCCCGGCGATGCCGGTGATGGCGCCGGACAGCATGAACACCAGGATCTTGAAGTGACGGGTGTCATAGCCGATGGCCGCGGCGCGGGTTTCGTTCTCGCGGATCGCCAGCAGGGTGCTGCCGAACGGCGAGCGGATCACCCGCAGGGCACCGGCGAAAATCAGCAGGAACAGCACCGCGACGAACACGTAGAAGTGCCGAGGGTCGGCCAAGTCGACCAGCACATGGCCGGCGATCTCGATGTTCGGCCGCGGCACGTCGAGCAGGCCATTGTCACCGCCGGTCCAGCCGCTCAGGGTGTAGGCCAGGAAGTAGGCCATCTGGCTGAAAGCCAGGGTCAGCATGACGAAGTAGATGCCCTTGCGGCGGATGGCCAGGGCACCGACCAGCAGCGCCAGGAAGGCGCCGAACACCGCCGCGCCGAGCAGCGCACTGAACATTCCCCATTTCAGATGGATCATGAGCAGCGCCGCGCCATAGGCACCCACGCCGAAGAAGATGCCCTGACCGAATGACAGCAGGCCGGTGTAGCCGAGCAGCAGGTTGCAGGCCAGCGCCGCGAGGGCAAAGATCAGGATCTCGGTGGCCAGGGTCGCCGACGGCAGGATCAACGGCAGCGCCACCAGGCTGGCGATAACCAGCAACAGCAGCGCAGGTGCGCGGCCCTTGGCGACGGGCAATGGATTTTTCTCGCTCATGTCATGCTCTCCCGAACAGGCCGTAGGGACGAACCAGGATCACCGCCGCCATGGCGCCGTAGATCATGAGGCTGGCGCCTTGCGGCCAGAGGCTGGTCATCATGCTTTGCACCACGCCCACCAGCAGGCCGCCCACCAGGGCGCCGCCAAACGAACCCATGCCACCGATGACCACCACTACGAAGGCGATGCCCAGGATTTCCGGGCCGACGAACGGTTGAGCGCCGCGCAATGGTGCGAACAGCACCCCGGCGACACCGGCCAGGCCCACGCCCAGGGCGAAGGTCAGGGAGAACAGGCGGAAGATGTTGGTGCCCAGCAGCGACACGGTCTCGGTGCTTTCGCTGCCGGCACGCACCAGGGCACCGAAGCGTGTGCGCTCCAGCAACAGCCACAGGCCCACGCCGATCAAGGCGGCGAAGCCGATCAGGAACAGGCGGTAGTAGGGGTAGATGAAGTCGCCGATGATCAGCACCCCGCGCAGCTCGGGCGGCACGGCGATGTTCTTGCCGACCGGGCCCCAGATCAGCACCGAGGCTTCCTGGATGATCAGCGCTATCCCCAGCGTGACGAGGATCTGGAAGGTATGCGGCAGGTGGTAGATCCGTTTGATCAATAGACGCTCCACTGCCCAGGCCAGTGCTGCCACCGCCAGCGGCGCGATCAGCAGCGCCAGCCAGAAGTTGCCGGTAACGGCCACGGCGGTGTAGCACAGGTACGCGCCGAGCAGGAAGAAGGCGCCGTGGGCGAAGTTGACGAAGTTGAGCAGGCCGAAAATGATCGTCAGGCCCACGGCGATGAGAAAGTAGATCATCCCCAGGCCCAGGCCGTTGAGCAGTTGGAACAGGTACAAATCGAGCATGAGTGTGCCCTCGACAGCACGCGGTGCGGCTGCCTGTACGAGTGTTTTTGACGAACGCCGCGGCTTCAGGCCAGGGCGCAACCGGTGTGGTCGACCTCGACGAACGAACGGCCCGAGCTGATGACTTCAGCCAGGTCGTCCTCGTCGCGCATCTGCCCCTGGGGCTTGCCGCGCAGCAGGTAGTAATCCTTCATGACCTGGTGATCGCCAGGGCGGATCAGCTCTTCGCCGGTCGGGCCCTGGAAACGCATGCCCTGCAGGGCAGCAGCTACGCTGGCGCCGTCGAGGGTGCCGGCCTTGCTGATGGCGTCGAGCATGACCTTGGTGCCGATGTAGTCGGCCGCCAGCGGGTAGTTGGGATTGATGCCGTAGGCCTTGCGGGTGGCTGCGACCAGCTGCTGGTTCATCGGGGTATCGACCTGGTGCCAGTACTGGGCGCCCAGGTACACACCTTCGAGCACGTCGCTGCCCAGCTCCTGGAACTGGTCGAGCCCGGCCGACCACACCAGCAGCACTTTCATGCGGTCCTTGATGCCGAAGTTCACCGCCTGGCGCAGGGCGTTGGACGACTGGCTGCCGAAGTTGAGCAGCACCAGCACGTCGGGTTTCGCGGCGATGGCGTTGGTCAGGTAGCCGGAGAACTCCTGCTCCTGCAGGGAGTGGTAGCTGTTGCCGATGTGCTCCACGCCGAACTCGGCGAACACCTTGCGCGCGTTGTCCAGCAGTGCGTCGCCGAACACATACTGCGGGGTGATGGTGTACCAGCGCTTGGCCTGGGGCAGTTGGCGAATCATCGGCACCAGGGTCTCGCGGATGGCGCCGTAGGTGGGCACCGACCAGCGGAAGGTCGAGGCGTTGCAGTCCTTGCCGGTGATTTCATCGGCGCCGACCGGCGTCATGAACACGCCGCCGGCCTTGTGGATTTCCTTCGACACCGCCAGCGCCGAGGACGACAGGGTGCACCCCTGGAAAAAGCGTGCGCCGTCCTGGCCGATGGCTTCCTGCACCTTGCGCACCGCCTTGCCGGCATTGCCTTCGGTGTCGATGACTTTGTACTTGAGCGGGCGGCCGAGCAGCTGCGGGTACTCGGCGATGGCCAGGCGCGACCCCATGTCGGCGTACTTGCCGTAGCTGGCAAAGGCGCCAGACATGGACTTGAGCCCGTAGAAGGTCAGCGGTTCGTCGGCGAATGCCCGGTGCGCTCCGAAAGGGAGGCTACCGATGGCACCCAGGGCAAGGCCTGCCTTGAGCAGGGTACGTCTTTGCATGGGTAACTCCTTGGTTGTGGTTATTAGGCAGGAGTGGCAATGACAAAGCGGGTACGGCCGGGCCTGTGTGCAGGCCTCTGTACAGGCGGATCAGCGGTTGTGTTCGAACTCCAGGAGGAAGTGGCGGGCGACCTCGCCTTCGAGGGCGGTCATGTGGTGCTCGGCGTCGCACATGTGTTCGTGCATCAGCCGGCGTACAGCGGGCTCGTCGCTGGCACGCAGGGCCAGCATCAGCTGTTTGTGGTAGTCGATATTGGCTGCGGCGAACTGCTGGCGCTTGGGCAGGTAGGCCTTTTTCAGCACTACCAGGTCGCGCAGCAGGTCGTTGAGGAACACCGCCATGAAGCGCAGCAGCGGGTTGGGGCAGCGGTGCGCCAGCAGGGTATGGAACTCGAGCTCCGCCAGGCGCTGCTCGCGCTGGCCCTGTTCGCTGTCTTCCGGGGCACTGCAGAAGTCGATGTTGGCCTGCAGGGCGGCGTAGTCCGCTTCGCTCAACTGGCCCATGACCGACACTGCCAGCTCGACCTCGATGACCTTGCGCAGCTGGTACACCTGCTCGCCGTCCAGGTGCTGGAAGTGCAGGTAGTTGCGCAGCGCACGGCTCGCCGGTTCAGTGCCGACTTCATTGAGGTAGGCGCCGCCGCTGGGGCCGGTGCGGGTGCTGACCAGGCCCTCGACTTCCAGGGCCTTGAGCGCCTCGCGAGCGGTGCCCTTGGAGCATTCGAAGTGCTCCATCAGCTCGCGCTCGGTGGGCAGGCGGTCGCCGGGGTGCAGGGCCTCGGTCACGATCGAGCGCTTGACCGATTCGACGATCATGTCGGACAGCTTCTGGCGCTTGCGTTTGGGTTTGAGCATTTCGCTATTTTTCATATTTATGCGGATAAATAGGATTTAGCGAACTTTGCTGGGGCGGGTCAATGCTGGCGGTGGGGACGGGGTCGCAAATGGTGCGAAAGGGTCGGGGAGGGATATGTGAGGTTGTTTTTGCTGGCCTTATCGCCGGCAAGCCGGCTCCTACAGGTACGGCCCACGCCTCAAGGCATGTGTCGTCGGTGTGGGAGCTGGCTTGCCAGCGATAGGGCCAGTGAGGTCGGCAGTCAGCCCTGGCGCCCGGGCCCCTGCTCCAGGTGCGCCGGGCTGCAATACCACTCGTTACCCCGGTGCAGCGCCCGGTCATTGGGCAGGTGCACCCCGCAATGGGCGCAGCGCACCATTTTCAGCGGGGCGTCGAGCTTCGGTTCGGAAGGCGATTGCTGGCTGATCTTGAATTTGCGCCACAGCCAGTACGCGGCGGCGATCACGGCGATCCAGAAAAGTAGACGAACCATGGTGTCCAGCTTGTCGAATGATGAAGGCGACAGTCTAGGATGCTGCCAATAAAAAAGGGAGGCCCTGGGCCTCCCTTTCTATTAGCGCTTGAATCAGTCGAACAGACCAAAGGTCATGTAGCTGAACCACGAGCGGTCTTTCTCGGCTTCCTTCGGCCCTTCCGGCAGGATCGGGTCGCCGTTCTCGTCCTTGGGCAGCAGCTCTTCCGGCATTTCGGAGCGGGCGTCCTGGAACTGGCGGACCACGTCCTGGTTGGCGCGGGTTTCGCCCGGTGGCAGCGGGGTATCGGTCTCGATCATGCCCAGGGTGGCCTTGGACAGCCAGCTGCGGCCATCAGACTCGGTCTGCTTGGGCTCGAACTGGCCATCGACCAGGCTCGGGTGGTTCGGGTAGTTGAGCTTGAGGGTTTCCAGGCTGGTGGCGGCCAGGTCGTCCAGGTGCATCTTCTGGTAGGCCTCGACCATCACTGCCAGGCCGTCGCCGACCGATGGGGTTTCCTGGAAGTTCTCTACCACGTAGCGGCCACGGTTGGCGGCGGCGACGTAGGCCTGGCGGGTCAGGTAGTAGTCGGCCACGTGGATTTCGTAGGCGGCCAGCAGGTTGCGCAGGTAGATCATGCGCTGCTTGGCGTCTGGCGCGTAGCGGCTATTGGGGAAACGGCTGGTCAGCTGGGCGAACTCGTTGTACGAGTCGCGGGCGGCACCCGGGTCACGCTTGGTCATGTCCAGCGGCAGGAAGCGCGCCAGCAGGCCACGGTCCTGGTCGAACGAGGTCAGGCCCTTGAGGTAGTAGGCGTAATCGACGTTCGGGTGCTGCGGGTGCAGGCGGATGAAGCGCTCGGCAGCCGATTTGGCGGCCTCGGGCTCGGCGTTCTTGTAGTTGGCGTAGATCAGCTCGAGCTGCGCCTGGTCGGCGTAGCGGCCGAACGGGTAACGCGACTCCAGGGCCTTGAGCTTGTTCACTGCGCTGGTGTAGCTGGAATTGTCCAGGTCAGCCTGGGCCTGCTGGTACAGCTCGGCCTCGCTGAGGTTCTCGTCAATGACTTCCTTATTGGAGGAACAGGCCGCGGTGAGCCCGAGGATGGCGATCAGCAGCAGGTGTTTCACTTGCATGGCGGCTTGCGTCCCTTTGACGGCCGCTGTCTTGGGCGGAGCCGTCCTGTTATGATGAGCGCCCCGGCCAACCCCGGGACAAAAGAAGCCGTATTTAACCACAAGCGTGCAGTCGAAACCAAAGGCTGTACGCCCGCCGAATCGAGCATGTCCGAGATCATTCAACTTAGCGCAGAGGTACCGTCCGAACTGGGCGGTCAACGCCTCGACCAGGTCGCCGCCCAATTGTTCGCAGAGTACTCGCGTTCGCGGCTTACTTCGTGGATCAAAGAGGGTCGCCTGACGGTCGATGGCGCGGTCCTGCGCCCTCGAGATACCGTCCATGGTGGCTCGCTGCTTGCCCTGGAGGCCGAGCAAGAGGCCCAGGGCGAGTGGGTGGCCGAAGACATCGAACTGGACATCGTCTATGAAGACGACCAGATCCTGGTGATCAACAAGCCAGCCGGCCTGGTGGTGCACCCGGCTGCCGGGCATGCCAGTGGCACCCTGCTCAACGCGTTGCTGCACCATGTGCCGGATATCATCAACGTGCCGCGTGCGGGCATTGTCCACCGCCTGGACAAGGACACCACCGGTCTGATGGTCGTCGCCAAGACCCTGCAAGCGCAGACCAAGCTGGTCGAGCAGCTGCAAAGCCGCACGGTCAGCCGGATCTACGAGTGCATCGTGGTCGGGGTGGTGATCGCTGGGGGCAAGATCGATGCGCCAATCGGCCGTCACGGTGGCGTGCGCCAGCGCATGGCGGTAACTGAAGGCGGCAAGCCTGCGGTCAGCCACTACCGGGTGCTCAAGCGCTTCCGTTCGCACACCCATGTGCGGGTGAAGCTGGAAACCGGCCGTACCCACCAGATTCGTGTGCACATGGCGCATGTGGGTTATCCGCTGGTCGGCGACCAGACTTACGGTGTGCGTTTCCGCATTCCGCCGGCGGCCAGCGTGGCCATGGTCGAGGCGGTCAAGAACTTCCCGCGCCAGGCGCTGCACGCCCGCTTCCTGGCACTGGATCACCCGACCACCGGTGAACGGATGGAATGGGCTTCGCCGCTGCCGGACGACTTCACCTGGCTGTTGTCGCTGCTGAATCAGGACCGCGAGGCGTTTATCGGATGAGTGGTCTGACGCAGTCGCTGCTGTTTCCCGACTGGCCGGCCCCGGCCTCGGTGCGCGCCTGCGTTACCACGCGTCAGGGCGGCGTCAGTGTGCCGCCCTATGAGACTTTCAATCTCGGTGACCACGTGGGCGACGACCCCGCTGCGGTCGCCGAGAACCGACGCCGCCTGAGCGACGCGTTCGCCATCCAGCCGGCCTGGCTCAAGCAGGTGCATGGGCGGGTGGTGGCGGATGCCGACCCGGCCGTGTTGGCCGAAGCCGATGCCAGCTGGACCGACCAGCCCGGCATTGCCTGTACCGTGATGACCGCCGATTGCCTGCCCGCGCTGTTCTGCGACCGCGCCGGTACGCGCGTGGCTGCCGCCCATGCCGGCTGGCGTGGGTTGGCGGGTGGTGTACTGGAAGCCACCCTCGATCGCCTGGCACTGCCGCCTGAAGAGGTGCTGGTGTGGTTGGGCCCGGCCATTGGCCCGCAGGCGTTCGAGGTGGGGCTGGAGGTGCGTGATGCCTTTACCGCGGTGCATCCGGAAGCGGGCAGGGCGTTTGTCGACGGCGAGCGGCCGGGCAAGCTGATGGCCGACATCTATGAACTGGCGCGCATTCGTCTGGCGGCGCGTGGGGTCACTGCCGTTTATGGCGGGGGCTACTGCACGGTCAGTGATGAGCGGTTCTTCTCCTATCGCCGTACCCCGCAGGGTGGGCGCTTCGCTTCAATGGTCTGGCTGGATCCTCGCTAGTCAGTACCGGCCGCATCGCCGGCAAGCCGGCTCCCACAGTTACAGCGCAAGCCTCAGGCCATGTGGGATCCCTGTGGGAGCCGGCTTGCCGGCGATGAATCCCCACTAATCCATCAGACTGACCCCGGTCAACCCCGCTACGCTTGAATCTTCCAGAATCAGCCTTATCTATAAGGTCATCTCAGGCAGGTTTCTTCATTAAAGGCGCTGTCCATCGCTCCGACCTGCCCTTACAGGAAGGTATCCCCATGCGAATAGACCGTTTAACCAGCAAGCTGCAACTTGCAATATCCGATGCCCAATCCCTGGCCGTTGGCATGGATCACCCTGCCATCGAGCCCGTGCACCTGCTGCAGGCGCTGATCGAGCAGCAGGGCGGCTCCATCAAACCGCTGCTGATGCAGGTCGGTTTCGACATCAACAACCTGCGCCAGGCATTGGTCAAAGAACTCGATCAACTGCCGAAAATCCAGAACCCCACCGGCGACGTGAACATGTCGCAGGACCTGGCGCGCCTGCTCAACCAGGCTGACCGCCTGGCCCAGCAGAAGGGCGACCAGTTCATCTCCAGCGAGATGGTGCTGCTGGCGGCCATGGACGAGAACAGCAAGCTCGGTAAGTTGCTGCTCGGCCAGGGCGTGACCAAGAAGGCCCTGGAAAACGCCATCAACAACCTGCGCGGCGGTGCGGCAGTCAACGACGCCAATGCCGAAGAGTCGCGCCAGGCGCTGGACAAGTACACCGTCGACCTGACCAAGCGTGCCGAAGAGGGCAAGCTCGACCCGGTGATCGGCCGTGACGACGAAATCCGCCGTACTGTCCAGGTGCTGCAACGCCGTACCAAGAACAACCCGGTCCTGATCGGCGAGCCCGGCGTGGGTAAGACCGCCATCGCCGAAGGCCTGGCCCAGCGCATCATCAACGGCGAAGTGCCCGATGGCCTCAAAGGCAAGCGCCTGCTGGCGCTGGACATGGGTGCGCTGATCGCCGGTGCCAAGTACCGCGGTGAGTTCGAAGAGCGCCTCAAAGGCCTGCTCAACGAGCTGTCCAAGCAGGAAGGCCAGATCATCCTGTTCATCGACGAACTGCACACCATGGTCGGCGCCGGTAAAGGTGAGGGCGCCATGGACGCCGGCAACATGCTCAAGCCGGCCCTGGCCCGTGGCGAGCTGCACTGCGTTGGCGCCACCACGCTCAACGAATACCGCCAGTTCATCGAGAAGGACGCGGCGCTGGAGCGTCGCTTCCAGAAAGTGCTGGTGGAGGAGCCGAGCGAGGAAGACACCATTGCCATCCTGCGCGGCCTGAAAGAGCGCTATGAAGTGCACCACAAGGTGGCCATCACCGACGGTGCGATCATCGCTGCGGCCAAGCTCAGCCACCGCTACATCACCGACCGCCAGCTGCCGGACAAGGCCATCGACCTGATCGACGAAGCGGCCAGCCGCATCCGCATGGAGATCGACTCCAAGCCGGAAGTGCTCGACCGTCTCGACCGTCGCCTGATCCAGCTGAAGGTGGAGTCCCAGGCGCTGAAGAAGGAAGAAGACGAAGCGGCCAAGAAGCGCCTGGAGAAGCTGACCGAGGAAATCGAGCGGCTGGAGCGCGAATATTCCGACCTGGAAGAAATCTGGGCGTCGGAAAAAGCTGAAGTTCAAGGCTCGGCCCAGATCCAGCAAAAGATCGAGCAGGCCCGCCAAGAGCTGGAAGCCGCCCGTCGCAAAGGCGACCTGAACCGCATGGCCGAACTGCAGTACGGGGTGATCCCGGACCTGGAGCGCAGCCTGCAGATGGTCGACCAGCACGGCAAGACGGAGAACCAGTTGCTGCGCAACAAGGTGACCGAGGAAGAGATTGCCGAGGTGGTCTCCAAGTGGACCGGCATCCCAGTGGCCAAGATGCTCGAAGGCGAGCGCGAGAAGCTGCTGAAGATGGAAGACCTGCTGCACCAGCGCGTGATCGGCCAGAACGAAGCCGTCACCGCCGTGGCCAACGCTGTGCGCCGTTCGCGTGCCGGCCTGTCCGACCCGAACCGGCCGAGTGGTTCGTTCCTGTTCCTCGGCCCGACCGGTGTGGGCAAGACCGAGCTGTGCAAGGCCCTGGCCGAGTTCCTGTTCGACACCGAAGAGGCCATGGTGCGTATCGACATGTCCGAGTTCATGGAGAAACACTCCGTGGCTCGCTTGATCGGCGCTCCACCAGGCTATGTAGGTTATGAAGAGGGCGGTTACCTGACCGAAGCGGTACGGCGCAAGCCTTACTCGGTGGTGCTGCTGGACGAGGTGGAGAAGGCCCACCCGGATGTGTTCAACGTGCTGCTGCAGGTGCTCGAAGACGGCCGCCTGACCGACAGCCATGGACGCACCGTGGACTTCCGCAACACGGTGATCGTGATGACCTCCAACCTGGGCTCGGCGCAGATCCAGGAGCTGGTGGGGGATCGCGAAGCACAGCGTGCGGCGGTGATGGATGCGGTGGGTTCGCACTTCCGTCCGGAGTTCGTCAACCGTATCGACGAGGTGGTGGTGTTCGAGCCATTGGGCCGCGACCAGATCGCCGGTATCACCGAGATCCAGCTTGGCCGCCTGCGCAGCCGTCTGCTCGAACGCGAGCTGGCGCTGAGCCTGAGCCCCGAGGCGTTGGACAAGCTGATTGCCGTGGGTTACGACCCGGTGTATGGCGCACGGCCGCTGAAGCGGGCGATCCAGCGCTGGATCGAGAACCCGCTGGCGCAACTGATCCTGGCCGGCAAGTTCCTGCCTGGTTCGGCGATTACCGCCAAGGTGGAAGGCGACGAAATCGTGTTTGCCTGATCCCTGCTGTAAAAAAGCCCCGCCTCTGCGGGGCTTTTTTTTGCCTGAAATCGCGCTGCCCCCATCGCTGGCAAGCCAGCTCCCACAGGTACAGCACAGTTTCAAAGACGGGCAGGGACCCGTGTGGGAGCCGGCTTGCCGGCGATAGGGCCCGCCCAGACCCCGCAAAACCTAGGCCTTCCAGCCTTTTTTGATAACTTGCTGAAAATTTTGAAATTTTTGCTTGCATCAAATTCAGAGTGCCCCTAATATACGCCGCGTTGTCAGCCACTAAGCGAATCACTAGCAACAACGGTGATCGCAAAACAACTTACAAATCAGTAAGTTGAATGAAAAAAAGGGGTTGACAAGCAAAACGAAGAATGTAGAATAGCCGGCCTCAGCAGCGACAAAGCGAAAGCGAAGAAGCTAAAGAGTCCGAAGCGAACACAGTCTTCGGAGTTGTACCGAAGTTCAGTTCCGCGATAGCTCAGTCGGTAGAGCAAATGACTGTTAATCATTGGGTCCCTGGTTCGAGTCCAGGTCGCGGAGCCAATCTCGGGGTGTAGCGCAGTCCGGTAGCGCGCCTGCTTTGGGAGCAGGATGTCAGGAGTTCGAATCCCCTCACCCCGACCACTTTCCGGGTCGTTAGCTCAGTTGGTAGAGCAGTTGGCTTTTAACCAATTGGTCGTAGGTTCGAATCCTACACGACCCACCATGTAAAGAGGGCATCTCGACAGAGATGCCCTTTTTCTTTTGCCTCGAATTTATCCCGCGCATAAAAAATGCACCTTTCGGTGCAGATCTTCTGTAGTCATTCAGCCATGGCACGGGCTGCTGTTGGTAGGCGGGCTGCTGGCCCTATCGCCGGCAAGCCGGCTCCCACAGGTGTTTCACAAGCCTTGAATGCTGTGCGTACCCTGTGGGAGCAACTGTCTTGCTCAATTTCTAATAGTTGACGCGATTCCTGTGGGAGCCGGCTTGCCGGCGATGAGGCCAGTGCAAACAACCTGACCTCAAGCCACTTCCAAAATCAGTGCAGCTTCAACCGCGGCTCAGTGCCCCGCCCAATCTTGCTCCCCAGCATCATCAACGCCGTGCGGAAGAACCCATAAAGCGCCATCTGGTGCATCCGGTACAGCGACACATAGAACATCCGCGCCAACCAGCCCTCCAGCTTCACGCTGCCCATCAGGTTACCCATCAAGTTGCCCACCGCCGAGAAGCGCGACAGCGACACCAGCGAGCCGTAGTCCTTGTACTCGTAAGTCGGCAGCGCTTTGTTCTCCAGCCGCGCCTTCAAGCTCTGCGCCAGCATCGAAGCCTGCTGGTGTGCCGCCTGGGCCCGTGGCGGCACATTGCGGTCGCTGCCCGGTTGCGGGCACGCGGCGCAGTCACCGAAGGCGAAGATGTTGTCGTCGCGGGTGGTCTGCAGGGTAGGGCGCACCACCAGCTGGTTGATGCGGTTGGTTTCCAGCCCGTCGATGTCCTTGAGGAAGCCCGGCGCACGGATACCCGCCGCCCACACCTTCAGGCTGGCCTGGATCACTTCACCGTCTTTGGTTTTCAGCCCGTCTTCGGTCACTTCGCTGACCGCAGCGTTGGTCATCACCTTCACCCCGAGTTTTTCCAGGGTCTTGTGCACCGGCACACTGATGCGCTCAGGCAGGGCAGGCAGTACCCGCGGGCCGGCCTCGATCAGGGTGATGTGCATGTCCTGGGGCTGGATGCGGTCCAGGCCATAGGCCGCCAGTTCGTGGGCGGCGTGGTGCAGCTCGGCCGCCAGTTCCACACCGGTGGCACCGGCACCGACGATCGCCACGCTGATCTTCTCGCTGGCCACGTCGCCGGCATGGGCGCGCAGATAGTGGTTGAGCAGCTGCTGATGGAAGCGCTCGGCCTGCTTGCGGGTATCCAGGAACAGGCAATGCTGCGCCGCGCCCAGGGTGCCGAAGTCGTTGGTGTTGCTGCCCACGGCGATCACCAGGGTGTCATACGCCAGGGTACGCGCAGGCAGCAGCTCGCGGCCCTCTTCGTCGAGGGTGGCGGCCAGTTGAATCTGCTTGCCTTCACGGTCCAGGCCGCTCATGCGCCCCAGCTGGAAATTGAAATGGTTCCACTTGGCCTGGGCCACGTAGTTCAGTTCGTCATCCGAGGAGTTCAGCGAGCCGGCGGCCACTTCGTGCAGCAGTGGCTTCCAGATGTGCGTGAGGTTGGCGTCGACCAAGGTGATTTCGGCCTGCTTGCGCTTGCCCAGGCTTTTACCCAGGCGGGTCGCCAGTTCCAGGCCGCCGGCGCCGCCGCCGACAATCACGATGCGATGAGTCATGGGAATATCTCATAAGGTTTACGGAATTCGTGGCCATGCCGGCCGGCCGCAAACTGCACGAGGGGAGGGCGAGCGCGAAGCAGCTCATAGCACCAGTCCACTCAACAGGCGGCTGATGAGACCCAACCCGATGGTCACCACCAGCACCAGCACAAGGAGCAACCAAGGCCGGAATGGCCTGCGCTCGACTTGGTGCTGGGGGGCTCGCAGATACTCATCGACACGACGCTGATCTTCCGGATTCAGTCGGCTGGTCATGGTGGGCCTCGTCAGGTAGACGTATGTGACTGCATGGACGCTACAGCGTTCATGCAAGCGCTTGAATCAAATGATAATGCTTTCTATCCCTGGCGCCGAGTGTACGCCATCGCAAAGACTCTCGGCACTGGATCAAAGACTGATGCCCACGTCGAAAACGATGCTGCGCCCCAGGTTGCCGCGCAGGAAGTCCGGCGCGTCCGGGTGGGCGAACAGCACTCGGGCAAACGTCGGCCCGACCAGCGACAGCGAGCGCCAACCCTGGCGCAGGTATTCGGTGGGCGGCGGAAAGTGGGTGTTCAGGTCGAGCACTTCGCGCTTTAGGCTGGCGAAGGCGATGATGTCCAGCTCGTTCAGGTCCAGCCCACGTTCACGGTAGTTGTGCGCCTTCTTGCGCAAGGTCGGTGCCAGACGCGCCAGCAGCTCGCTGGCGGCGATCCGCCTGGGCCGCGCCTCGCGGCGTACCAGCTGGGCCAGGGAGAAGGCACTGCGCCGACGCTGCAGCTCTTCGCGCCATTCGTCATTGAGCCGGCGCCCTTCATCCAGCACGAAAAACACCTCGAATGCGGCATCGCGGAACAGCACGTCTGGCGGCTCCTGGCCGGCCGGGGTGAAGTCCTCGCTGCGATAGGGAATGTTCAGCCCCTGCAGCAGGCGCTGGCATACCCAACGTTCCCGCTCCCACTTGCGTGCATTGGAGAGGAAAGCATTGGCTTGTTCGGCCTGGATGGTGAGCAGGCGCAGGTAGTCTGAGTCATCCATGCAGACAAGCTTAGTCGCTAAACCATGACGATAAGATGCTGTTTTCCAATGGGTGTAGACTCAGGCATATCCACATGCCAGCAAGGGGTATGCGTCAGGTGATCAGTGCGCAGGTGTTGTCCGACACCAGCCTCAGCGTCGGCTGGCTGGGTTACGTTCCTTTGTTGCTGTGGGCGGCCAGCCGCACCCGCTGGGTGGAACTGTTCGCCGACAGGCGCCGTCAGCATTTGCTGTTCGGCACGGTGTTCTGCCTGTTTGCCCTGTGGCTGGTGCGGCGCGACTTCGATACCGGCGTGTCGTATCACTTCATTGGCATGACTGCGGTGACCTTGCTGCTGGATTGGCCGCTGGCGATTCTGGGGGGATTCTTCGCTCAGCTTGGCTTGCTGGCGCTTGGCCGGCAGGACCTGGCTGCGCTGGGCGTGAACGGGTTGTTGCTGGTGGGACTGCCGGTGCTGATTACCGAGGTGTGCGCCATTCTGGTCGAGCGCGCGCAGCCGCGGAACCTGTTCGTCTATATCTTCTGTTCGGGTTTTTTCCCGGCCGCGCTCACGGTGTTGGTGTGCCTGTTGGCGGGGCTGGGTTTGCTGTGGCTGGACGGGCGCTTCGCCATGCCGGAGTGGCTGAGCGACTTTGTGGGCTACCTGTGGTTGATGATGTTCCCGGAGGCGTTCATCAACGGCATGGTGATCAGTGCCCTGGTGGTGTTTTGCCCGGAGTGGCTGGAGACGTTCAACCGCACCCGTTATCTACAGGCGCCGTGGAAGGAGGATGAGCGGTAATTTGTACTGGCCTCATCGCCGGCAAGCCGGCTCCCACAGGTTACAGCGTTGGCCTGAGCATTGCGCGGTACCTGTGGGAACAAAGGTCTTGCACATAATCTGAAAGCTGATGCAATCCGTATGGGAGCCGGCTTGCCGGCGATGGCCTGCAAAGCAGGCCCCTGGCCACTCAACTCAATGCCGCGGCTCCAGATCCCCCGAATACAGCTCATCCTCAGACTCTTCAGCCCCCGGAATCTTGTGCTCCTCAGCCGCCCAGGCCCCCAGATCGATCAACTTGCAACGATCAGAACAGAACGGCCGGAACGCGTTCTTCTCGTTCCATTCCACAGGTGCGCCACAGGTCGGGCAATCGACGGTCAATGGCTTGCTCATGGCTGGCCTCCTCGTAAAGTCAGGTAAAAGTGGTGCAAACGGTCGATCTGCCCATGCAACGCGGCCAGGTCGCTGTCGTTGACCACCACATCATCGGCATGGCGCAGGCGCTCCTCGCGGGCCAACTGGGCCTTGAGAATCGCCTGCACCTGCTCGGCGCTGGTGTTGTCGCGCTGCAAGGTGCGCGACACCTGCAGCGCCTGCGGCGCATCGATCACCAGCACGCGCTGGGTCTTCAGGTGCTGGCCAGACTCGATCAGCAGCGGCGACACATACACCGCATAAGGCGATTCGGCCTTGGCCAGGTAGCTGAAGATCTCCTGCCCGATCAGCGGGTGCAGCAGCTGCTCCAGCCATTTGCGCTGAGCCGGGTCGGCGAAGATCAGCTGGCGCAAGGCCGCACGATCGAGCTGGCCATCTTCCAGCAGCACGCCAGGGCCGAAGCGCTCGACGATGCTCGCCAGGGCCGGTCGGCCAGGTTCGACGACCCAGCGCGCCGCCTGGTCGGCATCGACCAGGTGCACGCCAAGCTCGACGAAGCGTTCGGCGGCGGCGCTCTTGCCGCTGCCAATGCCGCCGGTAAGGCCGAGAATCCAAGGGGTGAAGGCCGCAGTGGTCATCAGAATCCAAGCAGTTGCAGGTATGAGGCGTATATTTCATCACCCCAGAGCACAGCAATCCACCCCGCAATGGCCAGATAAGGGCCAAAGGGTATCGCCACGCTCACCGGGCGGCGGCGCAGGCGCAGCAGGCACAGGCCGATAATCGCGCCCAGCAGCGACGACAGCAGCAGGGTCAAAGGCAATATCTGCCAACCTGCCCAGGCACCGATCAGCGCCAGCAGCTTGAAGTCGCCATACCCCATGCCTTCCTTGCCGGTCACCAGCTTGAACAGCCAGTACACCGCCCACAGGCTGAGGTACCCGGCCACCGCGCCCCACAGGGCCTCGGTCAATGGCACGAAGACGCCGAATGCATTGACGATCAGCCCCAGCCACAGCATCGGCAGCACCAGCACGTCCGGCAGCAGGCCGTGGTCGGCATCGATCAGGCTCAGGGCCAGCAGGCACCAGGTCAAGGGCAGCGCCAGCAAGGCTTCGAGCGAGGCACCGAAACGCCAGGCCACCACCAGAGACAGCAACGCGCAGGCAACTTCCACCAGTGGATAACGCAGGCCGATCGCGCCTTTGCAGGCCGAGCAGCGACCGCGCAATGCCAGGTAGCTCAGCAGCGGGATGTTCTCCCACGCGCGAATGCGGTGCCCGCAATGCGGGCAATGGGAGGCGGGCAGGCACAGATCGAAGCGCGCGTGCTCATCGGGTACCAGTCCCAGCACCTCCTGGGCTTCACGCTGCCATTGACGGTTCAGCATGATCGGCAGGCGATACACCAGCACGTTGAGAAAGCTGCCCACCAACAGGCCGAGCAAGGTCGCCAAGGTGATGAAGTACGCCGGCTGCTCAGCCAGGAAAGTCGATAAAGTCATCAGATCAAACTACCCATCTGGAAGATCGGCAGGTACATCGCCACCACCAGGCCGCCCACCAGCACGCCCAGGATCGCCACGATGGCCGGCTCCAGCAGGCTGGTCAACTGCTCCAGTGCCTGGCTGACCTGTTCCTCGTAATGGCTGGCAGCTTTATCCAGCATCTGGTCCAGGGTGCCGCTGGATTCGCCGATGGCCGTGAGCTGTATCAGCAGCGGTGGAAACATAGCCTCGGCCGCCATCGCCTGGTGCAGCCCCTGCCCATTGGCCATGCCCTGGCGCAGGCGCAGTACCGCCTGTTGCTGCAGGTCGCCACCACAGGCACCGGCCACAGTGCCCAACGCATCCAGCAACGGCACCCCGGCGGCATACGCCGTCCCCAGGCTGCGCGCAAAGCGCGCCAGCGCGGCCTGCCCAATCAACCGGCCGAACACCGGTAAACGCAGCACCTGTCGAGATATCCACAGGCGTGATGGCGCATGCTGGCGATACAGCGCGTTCACACCCAGGCACAGCGCCACGGAAGTTATCAACAACAGCGGCGCATGGCGCCCCAGCCCTGTGGACAAGTCGATGACCCATTGGGTGAAGGCCGGCAATCCTGCATCGAAGCCGGCGAACAGGCTCTGAAAACGTGGAATCACTTCCAGCAACAAGATCGCCGATACGCCCAGGCCGGTGAGCAACAGCAGCAGGGGATAGAGCATCGCCTTGCGCACTTTCTTGTACAGCGCCTGACGTTGCTCCAGCATGCTCGCCAGCTGTTCCAGCTGCCGGTCCAGCGTGCCGGACTGCTCACCCACCCGCACCAGGTTGCAGTACAGCCCGTCGAACCAGCCCGGGTGGCGCTGCATCGCATCCGCCAGCCCCAGCCCCGCGCTTACATCCTGTTGCAACCGCTGCAGCAACGCCGCTCGCCCGGCATCGCAGCCGCTGCGGCCCATCACCTCAAATGCTTGCAGCAGCGGCACACCGGCCTTGAGCAAGGTCGCCAACTGCCGACTGAAGCCCGCCGGGTCACGTTTCTCCCGCGCCTTCGGCCAGCGCCAGTCCAGCCCACCGGCCGGCCGCAAGCGCGCAACGCGAATACCCTGGCGCTGCAGCCCGGCACGCACATACGCCGGGCTGCGCCCGCTCATCTGGCCACTGACGGCTGCGCCACTGGCATCGGTGCCGTGCCAGGCGTAACGCTGAGTCGAATGCTTCATGCAAAGGTCCTTTTTTGCCCATGCGACAAGCCTGGAAACAGCTTGCCGAGTCCCTGGAGGGGCGCACTTCCCTGATGCTCACTAGAGTAGTTCAGCGACGCTGACGCCCGGACGGGCAGGGGTGACAAAAGGTGTCTGTTCAGGCCTACTGCGCCGCTGCCAGCCGGGGTCGAGCCTGACCTCACCGAGTATGCGAATCAAAAAGGAAAACGTTCATGAAAGGGCAACGCGGTATCACCCTGATCGAACTGATGATCGTCGTGGCGATCATCGGCATTCTGGCGACCATCGCCATCCCGATGTACACCAACCACCAGGCCCGCGCCAAGGCGGCTGCCGGGTTGCTGGAGATTTCCGCGCTGAAGACCGCGATGGACCTGCGCTTGAACGAAGGCAAGGACGTGGCCGACGTAGCCGCATTGGGCGGGCAGGCTGCCACTTCCCATTGCGCCATTACGGCACGCGGCACCGCCGCAGATGGCAGCGCCACCATCGACTGCACCCTGGCCGATGCGCCGGCCATTGTGCTCGGAAAGACTCTGACGCTGACCCGCTCGGCCACGGGGTGGGGCTGCACGACCAACATCGAGGAAGACCTGGCGCCGAACGGCTGCAAGGCGCCTTGAGGGCGGGGTAATTAGTCAGGGGAAACAGGGGTTTGCGTAACGGCTGCGGCAGTGGTACGTTGCGCTACACGCCGGTGTAGCTCAGTCGGTAGAGCAGCGCACTCGTAACGCGAAGGTCGCAGGTTCGATTCCTGTCTCCGGCACCACATACAGTTGGCCCGATGCAGCTTTCCTTGCGTTCGGCCCCTCCAAAAAAGCCCGCCTTGTGCGGGTTTTTTTGTTATTGAGCCGAACAGTTTTAAGTCGCAAGCTACCCTCCAAAGCCGAAACTTCATTCGAGTTAGCGGTTCGTTATTTTCTACTTCGGATTGGACTGTTTTAAAGATAATGGTTTGCTGGCGCTTGGCTCTGACTCAGTGTTTACGGGCCTCTCAGCGAAAATTTTAGAGATGTCAGCATCGCCGACTAAAGATAATTTCTAAATGGGCAAGTTTTTTGCCATGTTTTCGGCTGCTCAATTTCCTCCCCTGCTCGCCTCTGGTTGACGGCCTTGACGAGCTTTCTGCTCGACCTCTGACCGCCAATCTTAGTCATGCTCTTTTCCTACGACAGGCGAAGCCTTTGCGCAGGGCCTTGAAACTTGCTCAACCAGAGCCAGAGGGATAAATTGCCTCGAAGCATCGGCGACGCGACCTTGGCCGGTCGGAATCGAAAGGCGCAGCAGCGCCAAGTCTTCATCGCAGTCGCTTTTTTTGTGCCCGCGATGTTGCGTTATGGCGGTGGTGCGCGGGACACCTTCGGGTGTGCCGGGCTCCTTTCGTCCCGGTCGGCCAACCCGCGCACTGCAGCCACCCTAACTTGCTTGGCCGCGAGCGGTGGCAGTTCCACAACGAAAGGAACTCATGCATGACCACCAGAAATCCGTTCAAGATCCTCGCATTCGTTCTCTGCCGCCGCACCCCTCCGGCGCCTCCCAAACCCCACCGTTTCTACCCCATCTGCAACCAGTCGCCTGCGGAAGGTTCTGTGGACTCACTGATGCTTTCGCGGGTAATTCTGACTTTAAGAAAAAGATAGGGTGGCAGCGGCACGCAGGTTGGCGAACCGAGGAAAAGAACCGGTAGACCCGAAAGTCTCCCACGCGCTGCTACCGTCACAAGAAACTGAGAGCGCAAAAAAAAGCGCCTGCAATCGTGATCGGGCGCTTTTGCTTGATCTCAGTTGGCTTGGATCTTAACCAACTATGGGTCGTTGAAGTGGCATTGGCACGTTTCGGCTTCATTCCTACAAAACTTCAAGACGCTTCCTACAGCCCTAAACCTTGCCCTCTCTAAGAAGCGGGGATAAATTTCCCCAGTCGCGGCAAATTCCGCGACCGGGCGTAGGAACCCGTTGGTAAACTTGGCGCATGCACTAGGCGCCCCTGCACCACAGCTGGCGCTTTTTTTGTGCCTGCCGTGCTGTGTCATGGCGGCTGTGTGTGGGCAGGCTTCGGCCTGGCCGGGTTTTCAAGTTTCCCGGTATTCCTACCCCATACACAGCTGCCACCCAATCCCGTAGGAAGGATCGTGGCAGCTCCAACTAAAACTTGGAGTCTCATGCATGCCCACCTTAAATCTATCCAGGATCCTCGCATTTGTTCTCCGGCAAAACTTGACCAGAACAGCTTGCCGGCGATGAGGCCGGTGCAGGCAAAACCCGCTTTGGCCGGCAGGCGCAACACTGTCGCCTTGCAGGGTCTGTTCGGGCCCTATCGCCGGCAAGCCGGCTCCCACAGGTACGCCATAGCTTTCAAAATTTGGGGTGTAGCATCAGTCGCGTAGCAGGGCAGGGATGGCTCTTACGTAAACCAGCTCACTCACTAACTCCACCAACGTCTGGGTAATCACCGCCGCCGCCGCCAATCCGCGCAATTCCTCCGGCAGCGCCAACGCCAACGGCAACACCACCAGCGAATTGCGCGTCGAGGCGCTGAAGGTCACCGAGCGCGCCTCGGTCACCGGCAAACACAGCAGCCGCGCAGCGACGAAGCCGAGCACCGGTGCCAGCAACATGTAGCCGACATACACCGGAATCACCGGCAGCAGCCGGTCGAAGTCGTGCCACACCACGGCAATCTGCGAGCCGATCACCGTCATCAGCACCAAGGCCATCGCCGGCACCGGCATCCACGCCCAGGCGTCGTTCCACACCGACACCACCCGAGAACGCCGAGCACCAGCGCTGGTGAGCACGGCGAGGATCATGGGCAACACGATCAGCAATACAAAGGCTTCCACGAACGGTGCAATGGCAATCTTCACCTCGCTGCTGTCGCCGAGCATCAACGCCAGGTACACCGGTAGCAGCACCAACTGCACCAACAACAACACGGGCGTGGCAGCGAGGGTCAGGCGTGAGTCGCCTTTGCCGATGTGAGTGAACACCACCACGTAGTCGATGCACGGCGTCAGCAATACGAGCAGGGCGCCGATGAGGATTGCCGGGTGCGCGACCAGGCCGCGGGTGATGGCCCAGACCAGCAACGGCACGAGGATGAAGTTGGCGAGCAGCAGGGCAGCCATGAAGCGACGGTTGCCCAGGTTCTGGCGCAGGTCGAGGAACGGGATCTGCAGAAACATTGCATACATCAGCACTGCGATGGCGGGGGTGACCAGGGCTTGGAGGTGCTGCGCGGTGCCCGGAGCCAGGAGGCCGAAGGCGACGGCGGCGATCACGGCGGCGAAGTAGATCGGGATCTGGTGGGTTTCGAGTTGTTCTCTGGTCAAGGCGGCGCCTGTGCTCGGTGGGCTGAAATGGCACAGGGTAATACGGAAGGGCGCTAGCGTGCTCGTCGCAACGTGGAGGCCCTGCGGGTTCGACAACGTATGCGCCTGCAGGGCCGGATTCAGCGCTCGATCAGTCGGTGTTCAGCCAATCGACATTGCGCGCCACGATGGACAGTCGCAATGTGCTCTTGCCCGCGGCAGCGTGGCAGACCAGGTAGCCACCCACGGGATACAGGCCGTGAACCTGCAGCGGATGGCCGTGGCGGTTGGTCAGTTGAATGTCCTGGCTATCGCCCTCGGTTTCAGTCACGTCGAATGGCTTGCCGCTTTGCTCATGTGTGATGAGCCACAAGGTTGGATCTGTCGCTTCGATCAACTGGGCATTCACCACACCATAAGCATTGCAAAACACGCCCTCTCCAAGGTGCGTACCGTTACGTATGTAAAGCCGGTAGCCGGCCTGGCTGTAGCGGAAATACAGCATCAAGGGTGCAGGTTCTGGGCCTTTGCTGAAGGTGACCAGCCCTTGCTCCTGGCCAAGTTGCCAGTCTGCGTCGCTGCCATCGAGCAAGCCCAGGGTGCGTGCACCGTCGATGGCGAAGGCGGGGGTCTGGTTCGGGCTTTCGAGTATTACAGGGCCGGTGGTCATGGCGTCGAAGACGTTGATTGGCGACCCGTCGTGTTGCAGGGTAGCGATGAACGAGCGTGCGACATCGGTGCTCATGGGCGTGCTCCAGGTTGAAGGAGCGCAAAGGCTAGGTGGCCTTGGCGGCGCAACCCATGTGGAACGTTTTCCGCACCCAGGCACAAAAAAGCCCGGCACAAGGCCGGGCTTTTGCACATCAGGCGATTGCCGATCAGTTGCCGTAAACCGGCAGCTTCTTGCAGATGGCCTTGACCTTCTCACGCACGGCGTCGATCACCGCTGCGTTGTTCAGGTCGGCGAGGATGTCGCAGATCCAGCCAGCCAGTTCCTTGCACTCGGCTTCCTTGAAGCCACGGGTGGTGACGGCTGGGGTGCCGAAACGCAGGCCCGAGGTCACGAACGGCGAACGAGGGTCGTTCGGCACCGAGTTCTTGTTGACGGTGATGAAGGCTTTGCCCAGCGCGGCGTCGGCGTCCTTACCGGAGATTTCCTGCTTGATCAGCGACAGCAGGAACAGGTGGTTCTGGGTGCCGCCGGAAACGACGTCGAAACCACGCTCGATGAACACGCTGGCCATGGCCTGGGCGTTCTTCACCACTTGCTGCTGGTAGGCCTTGAACTCAGGCTGCAGGGCTTCTTTGAAGCAGATGGCCTTGGCGGCGATCACGTGCTCCAGCGGGCCGCCCTGGGCGCCTGGGAAGACGGCGGAGTTCAGCTTCTTCTCGATGTCGGCGTTGGCACGGGCCAGGATCAGGCCGCCACGTGGACCGCGCAGGGTCTTGTGGGTGGTGGTGGTGACCACGTCGGCGAACGGCACCGGGTTCGGGTACACGCCTGCGGCAACCAGGCCAGCGACGTGGGCCATGTCGACGAACAGGTAGGCACCGACCTTGTCGGCGATGGCGCGGAAGCGTGGGAAGTCCAGCACTTGCGAGTAGGCCGAGAAGCCGGCAACGATCATCTTCGGCTTGTGCTCGACAGCCAGGCGCTCGACTTCGTCGTAGTCGATCAGGCCGTTGGCGTCGATGCCGTACTGGATGGCGTTGTACAGCTTGCCCGAGGAGCTGACGGAAGCACCGTGGGTCAGGTGGCCACCGTGGGCCAGGCTCATGCCCAGGATGGTGTCACCGGCCGACAGCAGGGCCAGGTAGACGGCGGCGTTGGCCTGGGAGCCGGCGTGCGGCTGGACGTTGGCGTAGTCGGCGCCGAACAGTTCCTTGGCGCGGTCGATGGCCAGTTGCTCGACCACGTCGACGTACTCGCAACCACCGTAGTAGCGCTTGCCTGGGTAGCCTTCGGCGTACTTGTTGGTCAGCACCGAACCCTGGGCTTCCATGATGGCTGGGCTGGTGTAGTTTTCCGAAGCGATCAGCTCGATATGCTCTTCCTGGCGCAGAGCTTCTTGCTGCATGGCTTCGAAGAGCTCGGCGTCGTACTTGGCAATGGTCAAATCACGGCTGAACATAACGGTCCTCAAGGATCGGGCGGGATTGGGGGGGCATTCTAACCGATTGATTCGCGCCTGGCATATGAACTGGCGTCAAGTCGCGGACCAATGGGCTTCATGTTGCATCCCGCGCCGTTTCTGGGCTGGCGTGGGGGAGGGAGTTGACTTTTGGGTCCGCTTTTTCAGGCGCTGGCGTGGTCCTGTAGGAGCGGCCTTGTGTCGCGAAAGGGCTGCGCAGCAGCCCCAGGGTTTCAGCAGCGCAGCAGAAATAGCTGGGGCTGCTGCGCAGCCCTTTCGCGACACAAGGCCGCTCCTACACAAGACCGCGTTGGCTACTGGAACATGAACAGCGTCTCGTTGGCGAACTGCGCCTCGAACTGGTTCGCCGGCATCGGCCGCCCGAACAGATACCCCTGCACCTCGTCACAACCATGCTCGCGCAGGAACTCCAGCTGCTCATGGGTTTCCACCCCCTCGGCGATCACCGCCAGGTTGAGGCTGTGGGCCATGGCGATGATCGCCCGGGCAATCTGCGCGTCCTGCTCGCCTTCGGGCAGGCCGTCGACGAAGGTGCGGTCGATCTTCAGCACGTCGATGGGGAACTGCTTGAGGTAGTTGAGCGACGAGTAGCCCGTGCCGAAGTCGTCGACCGCAATGCTCAGGCCCAGCACCTTCAGGCCATCGAGTATCTGCATCGCTTCGTAGACGTCGCGCATCAGGATACTTTCGGTCAGCTCCAGTTCCAGGCACGCCGGCGGCAGCCCGGTTTCCTCAAGGATCCTGGCGATGCGGTTGCCCAGCTGACCGTCGGAGAACTGCCGCGCCGAGATGTTCACCGACACCTTCGGCACGCGCACCTTGGCCTTGTGCCAGGCCTTGAGCTGGCGGCTGGCTTCGCGCAGCACCCAGTCGCCGACGTCCACCACCAGGCCCAATTCCTCGATCACCGGGATGAAGTCGCCCGGCGGCACCAGGCCGCGGGTCGGGTGGCGCCAGCGCAGCAGCGCCTCGGCACCGGTCAGACGCTTGCCGTCACCGCTGAACTGCGGCTGGTAGTAGAGGATGAACTCGTTCTGCTCCAGGGCGTGGCGCAGGTCGCTTTCCAGCTCAAGGCGCTCCAGGGCGCTGGCGTTCATTTCGGCCTGGTAGAACTGGAAGTTGTTCTTGCCGCGCTCCTTGGCGTGGTACATGGCGGTGTCGGCGTTTTTCATCAGCTGGCTCAGCTCGCTGCCGTCCTGCGGGCTGAGGGCGATGCCGATGCTGGCCGTGACGAAGAACTCGCGGTTTTCCAGCACGAACGGCCGCACCAGGCTGGCGAGGATGTTCTCGGCCACATGGATGGCGCGGTTCAGCGCCATCTCGCGGGTGGCGCGCGGTTGCAGCAGCAGGGTGAACTCGTCGCCGCCCATGCGCGCCACGGTGTCGTCATCGTCGACGCAGGCCAGCAGGCGCAGGGCCATGTCCTTGAGCATGCGGTCGCCCGCGGCGTGGCCCAGGGAGTCGTTGATCGGCTTGAAGCGGTCGAGGTCGAGGAACATCAGCACCACCCACGACTTCTGCCGCTCGGCCTGCTGCAGCGCCGTGTGCAGGCGGTCCTGGAACAGCGTGCGGTTGGGCAGGTGGGTGAGCGCGTCGTAGTAGGCCAGGCGGTGGATGCGCTGTTCGCTGGCCTTGCGCTCGCTGATGTCGGTGAAGAAGCACACGTAGCTGGCCAGGTCGCCCTCGTCGTCCAGCACCGCGGTAATGCCGACCCAGGCCGGGTAGTGGTCGCCGTCGCGGCGCTTGAGCCACACTTCGCCTTCCCAGCTGCCCCGCAGGTGCAGCTGCTTGAGCACATAGCGCAGGTGGCTTTCCTGCTGCTCGTCGACCGTGAGCATGCCGGGCAATTGGTCGAGCACATCGCTCACCGCATAACCGCTCACGCGGCTGAAAGCTTCGTTGGCCTGCACGATGTAGCCGGCCGGGTCGGTGATGAGGATCGCCGAGGTGGAGTGCTCGAACACCGTCGCGGCCATGCGCAGGTCTTTTTCCGCTCGGCGCTGCTGGCTGATGTCGCGGCCCACGCCGAGCACGCCCTCGAAACGTTCGTGATCGTCCCATACCAGCACCAGGCGCAGCTCGATGGGGATCTTGCGGCCATCGGCGCGCAGGCAGTCGAACAGGAACAGCTGGGTGGGCAGGTGCTGGCGCAGTTGTGCCAGTTGTTCGCGGTCGCCCATGGCCCGGCTGACCCGCTCCATCAGGCTGTAGATGCCGGTGAGCTGGGCGGGGTTGGCGACGATCGACTGCCAGCCGTTGTCGAAGATCCACTCGGCCGGGTAGCCCAGCACCGCTTTAACGGAGGGGCTTACATAGTTGAGCTGCAGCTGGCTGTCGGTGGAGAAGATCACATCGCTGATGCTCTCGGCGAGCATGCGGTAGCGCTGCTCGCTGTCGCGCAGCGACTGGCTGGCTTCGATCTGCACGGTGACGTCCTTGCCCACGCCGATGATGCGGGTGACCTGGCCGTCGCCGTCGCGGGTCAGCACTTGTTCGCGAATGTCGTAGCAGCGCCAGCCGCCGTCGCGGTGGCGGAAGCGCAGTTGGGTATGCAGCGCCTGGCTGTGGCCGTTGTCACGCTGCTGCTGACGCAGGGCCTGGTAGTTGGCGGCGTCCTCGGGGTGCAGCAGCAGCTCCCAGAAGCGCTCGCCCATCTGCGTCAGCTCGGTGCGGTCGTAGCCCAGGGTCTGGCCGAGGTGGCGGTTGGCGAAGATCATCCGCTGGCTGAACACGTCCTGCACGTACAGCTGATCGGGAACGGTCCGCACCACGTCCGACCAGAAGCTTTCCCGCTCCAGCAGCGACAGCTCCACCTGCTTGCGGCTGGTGATGTCGCTGATGCTGAGAATCACCGCCTGGTAGTCACGGCGCTGCTGCGGCAGGCGGGCCATCAGCCACAGGTGCAGCTCGCCGCCCAGCGGCGCCGGCAGGCGCACCTCCAGTTCGAGCAGCGGGCGCTGTTCGATCAGCGCGTCGATCAGTTGCATGCCGATGCTGTCGCGGCCATCGCCGCTGCCATCGATCAGCCGTTGCCAGGCGCCTTGGTGGCAGTCGACGTTGAGCAGTTGGCGTGCGACCTGGTTGATTTCGGTGATCTTCAGCTCGTGCAGCAACGTGCGCCGCAGGTTGCAGTCCAGGGCCAGGCTCTGCTTGAGCGCCGCGCGGTTGCGCAGGTGGTAGCGGTCGAGCTGCCCGGGCAGGCTGGCCAGGTCGAGCACGCACAGGGCCACGCCGGTGCCCTCGAAGATTTCCTGATAGCGCCGGCGGTCTTCCTGCAGCGCGCGCTGGCGGCGGCGCATCTTGAACAGCGCCAGCACCGGCAGCAGGGCGCAGAACAACGCCAGCAGGCACTTGCCGAGCAACGCCGGCAGCAGCTTTTCCCGGGCCAGGGCTGCGTCGTACAGGCCGCGAAGCTGCCAGGTGCTGTTGTCGATGTAGGCCAGCATCACGCTTTGCAGTGGCTGGTCGCTGGTCGCTGCCGGGCCATGGCGTTCCAGCACGTCGCCGCTGCGGCTGTTTTCCAGCAACCACAGCGGGTGGCCGGGGCCGTCCAGGTGCACGGTCAGGGTGCGGTAATAGTCGCTGGACAGGCGCAGCAGCCAGTAGCCGCGGTCCTGTTCGCTGGCTTGGCGCAGCAACAGGTAGAGGGTGCGGTTGTCTGGCGAGTTGGTGAAGAAGAATGAACGGCCCTGGTTCAGCATCAACAGCTCGTCAATCAGCTGGCGGTCGGGGCTGCCGGCCAGGCTGTCGCTGCTCAGTTGTCCGCTGTTGTCGATCCAAACCATGTCGCGCAGGCTGGGCAGGCGTTCGCGCAGGGTGGCCAGCAGGCTGGGCAGGGCTGCCGGTGTCGGCGCCTTGACGTAGGGCTGCACCACATTCAGTGCCTGCTGGGCCTGCAGCGCCATGTTCAGGCTCAGGTGGTCGGCAAGTTCCGCGCTTGCCTCCAGGTTCTGCTGGCGCTGGTCGGCCTGGGTATGGCGAAACTGGGCGAACAGTTGCCACAGCAGCAACGCCAGCAGGACCAACGCGAGCAGGGCCAACGCACCCTTGATCGAACCGCGCAGGGACGCGACCGGGGCCGAGGTGGCAGGGCACAGCGACGACGGATGATTGAGATTGGTCAAGCGGCGGTCCTGCGATTGGGCTGGCGATGGCAGGGATAGATATGCACGGTGTATGCCGGTGCCCGCAGGCGCCGGGACCGTGGTGGCGCACTATAAGCCGGGCACCCGAAACGGGCCAGTATTATGGCAAAGTGCCAGTTCGCTTGTCTGCTGCCGGCGGTCGTGGTCGGGGGCGGTGGGTTCGGCAAGACCCTGCTTCCTGTGCGAGAATGCCGGCCGCTTCAATGACAACGCTTCGGAGATGTTCGGTTTTGGTTACTCACTTTTCCACCAATGGCCTCGATTCCGCCTGTGGGCGCAGCAGTCAGACCCTTGTCAGCACTGCCGTGACCGAGGACGTATCGTGCAAGTCGTGCCAGCGCTCGCTGGTCAAGCCTGAGGCGGCAGCTGCCGCGAAGAACAAGACGCCATCGCTGGCCGAACTGCGCAAGACCGCCAAGGCGGCGGCAGAACCGGCTGCGGTTGCAGCGGTGGCCAAGCCCGCGGCCAAGGTCGCCAGCGCACCGGCTGCCAAGCCGGCCAAGGCCGTTGAACAGCCTGCCCGCAGTGGCGGCTTCAGCGTGAAGGCCGCCTATGCCGCGCGCCTGGCCGAGCAGGGTGACCGTTGCCGGTTGCCGCGGGGCAAGGCCAAGCAGCGCCACGTCTGAATCTTGTGAGGTCGGCGCTGGCTCCATCGCCGGCAAGCCGGCTCCCACAGTCACCCCAGCTCCCAGCAGCTGTGGGAGCTGGCTTGCCAGCGAAAGGGCCGCACAGCGGCCCCAATCCCCCCACCATCCGACCACCCTGTGAAACGCCGCGCGTTGGCGTAGAATGGGCGTCTTTGTTCATTCACACCCCGTAAACACATCGCCCTGGCCCAAGCCGGGGCGATCGTCGATGTCTTTATCTATCTGATTAGAGGGCTTGGTTTTGGCTCAATACGTCTACACCATGCATCGGCTGAGCAAAGTCGTGCCGCCGAAGCGGGAAATTCTCAAGAACATTTCCCTGTCGTTCTTCCCTGGCGCCAAGATCGGCGTGCTCGGCCTGAACGGCGCGGGTAAGTCGACCCTGCTGCGGATCATGGCGGGCGTCGACAAGGAATTCGACGGCGAAGCCCGTCCGATGCCCGACATCAACGTTGGCTACCTGCCCCAGGAGCCGCAACTGGACCCGAACAAGTCCGTGCGCGAAGTGGTCGAGGAAGCGGTCAGCGTGATCAAGGACGCCCAGGCGCGCCTGGACGAGGTCTACGCGGCTTACGCCGAACCGGATGCCGACTTCGACAAGCTGGCTGCCGAGCAGGCCAAGCTCGAATCCATCCTGCAGGCGGCCGACGGCCACAACCTGGAGCGTCAGCTGGACGTCGCCGCCGACGCCCTGCGCCTGCCCGCCTGGGATGCCCGCATCGAGCACCTGTCCGGTGGCGAGAAGCGCCGTGTGGCGCTGTGCCGCCTGCTGCTGTCGGCCCCCGACATGCTGCTGCTCGACGAACCGACCAACCACCTGGACGCCGACTCGGTGGCCTGGCTTGAGCGCTTCCTGCACGACTTCCCGGGCACCGTGGTAGCGATCACCCACGACCGTTACTTCCTCGACAACGTCGCCGGCTGGATCCTCGAACTGGACCGCGGCGCCGGCATCCCGTACGAAGGCAACTACTCGGGCTGGCTGGAAGCCAAGTCGGACCGTCTGGCGCAGGAATCCAAGCAGCAGAGCGCCCACGAGAAGGCCATGAAAGAGGAACTGGAGTGGGTGCGCAAAGGCGCCAAGGCCCGCCAGTCCAAATCCAAGGCCCGTCTGCAGCGCTTCGAAGAAATGCAATCGCAGGAATTCCAGAAGCGCAGCGAAACCAACGAGATCTACATCCCGGCCGGTCCGCGCCTAGGCGACAAGGTCATCGAATTCAAGAACGTCACCAAGGGCTATGGCGATCGCGTGCTGATCGACAACCTGTCGTTCGCCATGCCTAAAGGCGCGATCGTCGGCGTGATCGGTGGTAACGGTGCCGGTAAGTCGACCCTGTTCCGCATGCTGATGGGCAAGGAGCAACCGGATTCGGGCAGCATCGAGATCGGTGAAACCGTGCAGCTGGCCTGCGTGGACCAGAGCCGTGAAGACCTGGACGGTGGCAAGACCGTGTTCCAGCAGGTTTCCGACGGTTCGGACATGATCCGCATCGGCAGCTACGAGATCCCGTCGCGTACCTACGTTGGCCGCTTCAACTTCAAGGGCGGCGACCAGCAGAAGTTCGTCAAGGACCTCTCCGGTGGTGAGCGTGGCCGTCTGCACCTGGCCCTGACCCTGAAGGAGGGCGGCAACGTCCTGCTGCTCGACGAACCGTCCAACGACCTCGACGTCGAAACCCTGCGTTCGCTGGAAGAAGCCCTGCTGGACTTCCCAGGCGCCGCGATCGTGATTTCCCACGACCGTTGGTTCCTGGACCGTGTGGCTACCCACATCCTGGCTTACGAAGACGACTCGAACGTGGTGTTCTTCGAGGGCAACTACACCGAGTACGAAGCGGATCGCAAGAAGCGCCTGGGCGATGCTGCTGCCCAGCCGCACCGTGTACGGCACAAGAAACTGGCGCAGTAAGCCGGTTTCGGATGCACAAGAATGGGGCCCTCAGGGGCCCCATTTTTGTGCGTGGCCTAAAAGGTGGTGTCCCCTTCGCGGGGCAAGCCCGCTCCCACAGAATCTCCCATGATTTCAGGGGTTCTGCAGTCCCCCTGGGGAAGCGGGCTTGCCCCGCCAAGGGGGCGGTTTTGCCAACACGAATCCTGGTGTTTTGTATACATTTATATAAAACGCACCAAATAATTTCAAAAAAACGACATTTCGCCCTATTCCCGTGCGATTGCTTCTTGGTACATTGCGGAAAAAACCAATAAGTCCAATCCCTCTTGGTGAGATGTCTACCATGATCGAATCTGTCGACCATTTCCTTGCGCGTCTGAAACAACGCGATCCTGCCCAGCCTGAATTCCACCAGGCCGTCGAAGAGGTGCTACGCAGCCTCTGGCCGTTCCTCGAAGCCAACCCTCACTACCTGCAAGCCGGCATTCTCGAACGCATGGTCGAGCCCGAGCGCGCTGTGCTGTTCCGCGTGTCGTGGGTCGATGACCAGGGCAAGGTCCAGGTCAACCGCGGCTACCGCATCCAGATGAGCAGCGCCATCGGCCCGTACAAGGGCGGCCTGCGCTTCCACCCGTCGGTGAACCTGGGCGTGCTCAAGTTCCTGGCCTTCGAACAAGTGTTCAAGAACTCCCTGACCTCGCTGCCCATGGGCGGCGGCAAAGGTGGCTCGGACTTCGACCCGAAAGGCAAGAGCGATGCCGAAGTCATGCGCTTCTGCCAGGCCTTCATGAGCGAGCTGTACCGCCACATCGGCGCCGACGTCGATGTGCCGGCCGGTGACATCGGCGTGGGTGCCCGCGAGATCGGCTTCATGTTCGGCCAGTACAAGCGCCTGGCCAACCAGTTCACTTCGGTGCTGACCGGCAAGGGCATGACCTACGGCGGCAGCCTGATCCGCCCTGAAGCCACCGGCTACGGCTGCGTGTACTTCGCCGAAGAAATGCTCAAGCGCCGGGACCTGCGCATCGATGGCCGCCGCGTAGCCGTCTCCGGTTCCGGCAACGTTGCCCAGTACGCTGCGCGCAAGGTCATGGACCTGGGCGGCAAGGTGATCTCGCTGTCGGACTCCGAAGGCACCCTGTACGCCGAAGCGGGCCTGACCGACGCCCAGTGGGACGCGCTGATGGAGCTGAAGAACGTCAAGCGTGGCCGTATCAGCGAGCTGGCCGAGCAGTTCGGGCTTGAGTTCCGCAAGGGCCAGACCCCGTGGAGCCTGCCGTGCGACATCGCCCTGCCGTGCGCCACGCAGAACGAGCTGGACAGCGAAGACGCCCGCACCCTGCTGCGCAACGGCTGCATCTGCGTGGCCGAAGGCGCCAACATGCCGACTACCCTGGAAGCGGTGGATATCTTCATCGACGCCGGCATCCTGTATGCCCCGGGCAAGGCCTCCAACGCCGGTGGCGTTGCGGTGTCGGGCCTGGAGATGTCGCAGAACGCCATGCGCCTGCTGTGGACTGCCGGTGAAGTGGACAGCAAGCTGCACAACATCATGCAGTCGATCCACCATGCTTGTGTGCACTACGGTGAAGAGGCCGATGGCACGATCAACTACGTGAAGGGCGCCAACATCGCGGGCTTCGTCAAGGTAGCCGACGCCATGCTGGCTCAGGGCGTGGTCTGATGTAGTTGGGGCTGCTTTGCAGCCCCAATCGCCGGCAAGCCGGCTCCCACAGGTACAGCAGCGCCGCTGATCCTGTGGGAGCCGGCTTGCCGGCGATTGGGGCGCGCAGCGGCCCGCCTTTCAGGCTTCAATACCAATCTCGATGATCTCGATCGACTGATCCCCCGCAGGCCGCCGCCACACCACTTCATCCCCAGTCCCTGCGCCCAACAACGCCCGCCCCAGCGGCGACCCCCAATTGATCAGCCCCCGGCCAGCATCGGCCTCATCCTCCCCCACCAGTTGCACCACATGCTCCTGGTCCTGCTCATCGACAAACCTCACCCGACTACCAATCTGCACCTTGTCCGTCGAGGTGGCGGCAGGCACCACCTGTGCGCTCTGCACCCGAGCGCTGAAGTAGCGCAGATCGCGCTCGGTATCCGCCAGGCGCTGCTTGTCCGCACCCTCACCCTGGGCCTGCAAATCGCTGCGTAGCGCATTGAGTGCGGCCACGCGCTGCTGCAGCTGGCGCAGGCCACTGGCGGTGACGTAGTTGGGTTGGTCGCTGACGCGCCGCTCTACCGGTTGATCGGCCTGGGCGGCAGCCTGGTCCTCGTTGACGAATGCTCGGCTCATGGGCGGGCCTCCTTGTGCTGGAGACCATGGTGACAGGTCGCAGGTTGCAACGGATGTCCGTTTGCGACCTAGTCGTGACGATAGGCACGCGCGGCGTCGCGGTCTTTCTCCTGCTGCCATTCGCGGTCACGCTCGTCCCAGTAGCGGTCACGGTACTGGCGTTCATCCTCGCCATTCTTCATGGCATTGCACTGGCGAAAGCCATCGTCCCAGCCGGTTTCGTACTGGCGGTTGTGCAGGTAGCGCGGGACATCCTTGCGAAAGTCGCCAGCCATGACCCCGGCGGCCTGGCGGCCGCTGCTGCAGCCGTCCTGGAAGCCGTCGGCGTAGGAGGGTGGATAGCCTTGGCTGAGCATCTGCTCGTGGGTGGTTTCGCAACCTGACAGCAACAAGGCAATGCATAAGCCGAACCAGTACCGCGACATGAACTTCGAGACCCTCTGCGTGATACAGGAAAGTCTAGGTGGCCAGTTGTCGTGGGGCTGTCAAAACAGTGTCAAAGCGTCGGTTGGTTCACATTGGCAACTGGCCCTTTCGCCGGCAAGCCGGCTCCCACAGGTACAGCACAGTATTTGAAACCTGTGTTGTACCTGTGGAAGCCGGCTTGCCGGCGATAGGGCCAGTACAGTCAACCTCAACTCAGTAGTGATACCACTTCAACTCCAGCATCACCTCATTCTGCGCCGTCGCCAAATGGCTGAACTCCCGCGAAGCACTCAGTCTCAGCCCAAGGTTCTGGCTGATCTCCCACTGCTGGTTCAGGCTCACACTGCGCCGCACCTCGCCATTGGTGAAGTAGTCACCCTTGGCCTCCAGCGTCAGGTTGCCCAGCCCATTACGCCACAACAGCCCGCCATTGAACCCCGCCGCCGGTGCGATGAACTGGGCGAAGTCGTTGTGGTGCTCGATCCGCACCGTCCCCAGGGCAAAGCCCAGCAACCCATCGGCCAACTGCCAAGTGCCCCCAGCACCGCCGTTCACATGACTCACCAGCACCTCGTCATCATGCTTGCCCGGCACCCGCTCCAGGCCGCCGGCAACCTGCCACGACCAGGGCTTGAGCAGCGCGTTGCGCGGCGTCAGCGAGCGAATGGTGGCCAGGTCCAGGCGCTGCACCTGCCAGTCGTTGCCTTCGTACTGGCGCAGCTTGAGCTGGAGGATTTCGATCTGGGCGCCAAGTGGGAAGCCATAGGCGTTGTCGTTGAGGTCGTGATAGGCCATGCGCAGGCCGTACTCGGCATAAGCGCGGTCTTCACGGGTACCGACCCCCAGCTGCCAGGTGCGCGAGTCGTGCCCGTCTTCAGGCAGGCCGGGGCGTTCGATTTCCAGTGGCGGCGGCGGGTTGCGGTTGATCGCCCGTAGCAGCTCGAAACTGCGGGCTGCCTGGCCGGGGTCGCGCTCCTGGCCGTTGGCGCGGTAGCGCTCCAGGCGGTAGGCGGCATCCTGCACCAGCGCCTGGCGCTCGCGGGGCAGGGCGGTGAACGCGGGGCTTTGCAGTTGCGCCGTGTCGGCACTCACCGCCAGCACTTGGCGCTTTTCGTCGGGGGCCAGCGGCTCGGCGCGGGCGAGCAGTTCGCGTTCGCGCGAAGGGCGGTAGGTCTCACTGGCCACCAGGCCCGATTGCTTGACGGCCTTGACCGTGTCGGTGGGGATGGCGGTGATCGGGAACTGCGAAGTCAGGTCCAGGCTCGGCCGGGCCACCTGCAGGAGCTCCAGCAGGCGGTAGGAGCAGTTTTCGTCGAAGAAGAAGTAGTCGAACTGGATCTGCTTGAGCTCCCACACATGCTCGACCATGCGTCCGGTCTCCTCGGGCGTCAGGTCCAGCTGGTACTCCCACAGGTCACGGTTCTCCAGGCTGCGGTACTCGGAGAGTTTTTCCTGGTAGGGCATCAGCGCGAACAGGCCCGGGTAGCCGCCCATCAGGCCTTTCCAGGCATACAGAATGCTGTTGTCGCTGCCTTCGATATAGGCACCGAAGTTGATCGCGTAGCTCAGCAGCGTGGTGTCGTCGCTGCGGGTAGTGGACTGATCGATGCGCAGCAGGGTATGGCCGAACATCGACGACGGGCTGTTCAGGTAGGCTGCCGGGAAGATCAACGCGGCGCTGTGCGGGTCGATCGACTGGTACCAGGTCTTGAACTCCTGACAGTCCGGCTGCGGCAGGCCTTGCAGGTCAAGCTGCTCGCGCAGCCAGCGGGTGCGCGCGGGGAACACGCATTGGGCGTGTTTGTCGCCCAGGTTGGCCGGGGCATAAAGCGCCTGCACCGTGGCCCGCAGTTCCTGGTCCGGGTGGTGCGCGCCGTCCTCGGCGAGGAAGAATGCGTCATCGTCCACATAGCTGCGCCAACCCCCGAGCTTGGCGGTTTCGTAATGGCCCAGGGCGATCCAGTAGGGGGTGTTGGCCAGTTGTTGCACACGGGCGTCGTCCAGCGCCGGTGCAGCCTGAACGGGGGCGCAGATACACAGCGCCAGGTAAGCGAGGCGTTTGAGCATGTCGGGCAACTACTTCTTAACGATGCCGAAAAAGGCGAAACCCGCCCCGGGGTGGGGCGGGAGTAGCTGCGTTTAGGCCTCGGTAGCGTACTTGGCCAGACGCGGGTCGTTCTTCAGAACGGCGAGGGTGTTGCTGTGGACAGTCTCGGCAGTCACGTCGGCGCTGCTGAAGATCTGGTTGAAATGCTGGTGGGCAACCGAGGCGAAGTAGCCGCGGTCTTCCGGTGCCACGCCCAGGACCACGGCGTAGGTGGTCAGGGCTTCGCCCTGGCCCATGGCCATGTCTTCGGACAGTTCGTTCATCATGCCGTTCATGGCGAACCAGGACTTGCCGCCGTAGGTCAGCGAGGCCTTGGTGGAGCAGCCGTTGGTGCCGGAGGTCATGCCGAAGGTGGCGTTGCCGGAGGTGCCGTTGGTGGTGGAGGCCAGGAAGTGAGCCGGGGTGCCGCGCTGGCCTTCGAACAGCATGTTGCCCCAGCCGCAGTTCGGGCCACCTGGCGCTTCGGCCATGGCGTTGAGGGAGACCACGGTGAACAGAGTACCCAGAAGAATCCGTTTCATAGCATTTGTTCTCTATTTGTCTTAACCAAGGGTCAGGGTTTCTGGCAACTCGGTTGCCAGGTCGGGAAAGCGTTTCACCCACCCGCGCAGCTTGGAGTTTAGGCACGATCTAAAGGTTGCGTCGTTCATTGCGAAAAATTTGCTCCTGTACTATCGCGTGGGCGCTGCGACATAAAGTCCCGCCGAGCCTTGCAAGGCGCGCGCGGGCAGCGCCAGAATGCTGCGTATCCGCCCCGCCGAAGTAAGGAAACCCAATGCCCGATCCTGTCGCTGCGCGCCTGCGTCTCGCGCCTGAAGCCCTGACCCGGCGTTTCTCCCCCGAGCAGTTTGCCTTTACCCATACCGACGATCTGGAGCCGTTTCGTGGCGTCCTGGGCCAGGAGCGTGCCGTCGAGGCCCTGCAATTCGGCGTGGCCATGCCGCGCCCTGGCTACAACGTGTATGTGATGGGCGAACCCGGCACCGGCCGCTTCTCGTTCGTCAAGCGCTACCTCAAGGCCGAGGGCAAGCGCCAACAGACCCCGGCCGACTGGGTCTACGTCAACCACTACGACGATGCACGCGAGCCGCGTGCCCTGGAACTGCCCTCGGGCAGCGCCGCGGCGTTCATCAGCGACATGGGCGGGCTGATCGACAACCTGCTGGCCACCTTCCCGGCGGTGTTCGAGCACCCGTCGTACCAGCAGAAGAAGGGCGCCATCGACCGCGCCTTCAATCAGCGATACGACCGCGCCCTGGATGTGATCGAGCGCGCTTCGCTGGAAAAGGACGTGGCCCTGTACCGCGACGCCAGCAATGTCGCCTTCACCCCGATGGCCGATGGCAAGGCGCTGGACGAGGCCGAGTTCGGCCAGCTGCCGGAAGAGGTGCGTGAGCAGTTCCACGAGGACATCGCCCTGCTCGAAGAGCGCCTCAACGAGGAGCTGGCGAGCCTGCCGCAATGGAAGCGCGAGTCGAACAACCATCTGCGCCAGCTCAACGAAGAAACCATCACCCTGGCCCTGCAACCCCTGCTGGCGCCGCTGTCGGAAAAGTACGCCGAGAACGCGGCGGTGTGTGCCTACCTGCAGTCCGTGCAGCTGAACCTGCTGCGTACCGTGGTCGAGCAACTGGTCGATGACAGCAAGACCGACGCTGCCGCGCGCAAGCTGCTCGAAGAGCAGTACGCCCCGAGCCTGGTGGTGGGCCACAACGCTGACGGTGGCGCGCCTGTGGTGTTCGAGCCGCACCCGACCTACGACAACCTGTTCGGCCGGATCGAATACAGCACCGACCAGGGCGCCCTGTACACCTCCTACCGCCAGCTGCGCCCGGGTGCGCTGCACCGTGCCAACGGCGGGTTCCTGATCCTCGAAGCCGAGAAAATGCTCGGCGAGCCGTTCGTGTGGGATGCGCTCAAGCGTGCCCTGCAGTCGCGCAAGCTGAAGATGGAGTCGCCGCTGGGCGAGCTGGGCCGGGTTGCCACCGTCAGCCTGACGCCGCAGATGATCCCGCTCAACGTCAAGCTGGTGATCATCGGCTCGCGCCAGCTGTACTACGCGCTGCAGGACCACGACTCGGACTTCCAGGAGATGTTCCGGGTGCTGGTGGACTTCGACGAAGACATGCCGATGGTCGACGAGAACCTGGAGCAGTTCGCCCAGTTGCTGCGCACCCGCACCAACGAGGAGGGCATGGCGCCGCTGACCAGCGATGCGGTAGCGCGCCTGGCCACCTACAGCGCGCGCCTGGCGGAAAACCAGTCGCGCCTGTCGGCACGTATCGGTGACTTGTTCCAGCTGGTCAGCGAGGCCGATTTCATTCGCCAGCTGGCCAGTGACGAGATGACCGACGCCGGGCATATCGAACGTGCGCTGAAGGCCAAGGCCACCCGCACCGGTCGCGTCTCGCAGCGGGTGCTGGACGACATGCTCGCCGGCATCATCCTGATCGACACCGAGGGCGCGGCAATCGGCAAGTGCAACGGGCTCACCGTGCTGGAAGTCGGCGACTCGGCGTTCGGCATGCCGGCGCGTATTTCCGCCACCGTCTACCCGGGCGGCAGCGGTATCGTCGACATCGAGCGCGAGGTCAACCTGGGCCAGCCGATCCACTCCAAAGGGGTGATGATCCTCACCGGTTACCTGGGCAGCCGCTATGCCCAGGAATTCCCCCTGGCGATTTCGGCGAGCATCGCCCTGGAGCAGTCCTACGGCTATGTGGACGGCGACAGCGCTTCGCTGGGTGAGGCCTGCACGCTGATCTCGGCACTCTCGCGCACACCGCTCAAGCAGTGCTTCGCCATCACAGGTTCCATCAACCAGTTCGGTGAAGTGCAGGCGGTGGGCGGGGTCAACGAGAAGATCGAAGGCTTCTTCCGCCTCTGCGAGGCCCGTGGCCTGACCGGCGAGCAGGGGGTGATCATCCCGCGCGCCAACGTCGCTACCCTGATGCTCGATGAGCGGGTGCTGCAGGCGGTGGAGAACGGCCAGTTCCATGTCTACGCGGTCAGCCAGGCTGACGAGGCGCTGAGCCTGCTGGTGGGCGAGGACGCCGGGGAGCTGGACGACAAGGGCCAGTTCACCGAAGGCAGCGTCAATGCCCGGGTGGTCGAGCGCCTGCGCGAGATCGCCGAGATGATCAGCGAAGAAGAGATCGAGAGGGCGGAAAAGGAGCGCCTGGAAGAGGTGATTGCCCAGGCCAAACCCGCCTGAGTCAATAAATCGGCGCTGGCGGCCATGTGCTACCGTTCAGCGCCGGTTTTCAATCTTTCTGTGCTGTTCTTCTATGATGGAACCTAAGGACGGCATCAGCGTTCAGGATGGAAACAGCCTGGGAGCTTCGGGCTGAACAGGGCTCATTGGAGGGGACGCGACCATGCGCAACCTCAGCCTTACTCGCCAGTGCCTGGGCCTGGTGACCCGCATCGAATGCAGCATCCGTCCGCTGGCCGGGGACAACGGCATGTGGACCTTGCTGTTCGCCGCCGGCATGTCCGGTGAACAACCCTCGGCGATCAAGGCACAGGGGCCTTTCCATGGGCCGCTGGTGGCCGAGTCGGTGCTCAACGCCATCGTCGACAGCCTGACCCTGCATGGGTATCAGGTGACCGAGGGGCCGCAGATCTGGACCCTGCATTTGCAGGCACAGTTGCGGCGAATCAATGGCGAGCGCTGCCGCAACCTTGGGGACTACCAGTTCCATCCTGAATCCTGAGAGCAGGGCGCACCGCAGTCTTTGTGGGAGCCGGCTTGCCGGCGATTGGGCTGCACCGCAGCCCCTCCAATCCGGGCTTTTGCTGTCACAGGCGGCTGGCTATACTCGCGCTCGCTTTTCCAGTCACCTGACGAGTCCCAAACCCTCCATGGAACGTATTCTCGAAAACGCGATGTATGCCTCGCGCTGGCTGCTCGCCCCCATCTACTTCGGTTTGTCCCTCGGCCTGCTGGCCCTGGCGCTGAAATTCTTCCAGGAAGTCATCCACGTCCTGCCCAACGTCTTCGCCCTGAGCGAAGCCGACCTGATCCTGGTGATCCTCTCGCTGATCGACATGTCGCTGGTCGGCGGCCTGCTGGTGATGGTGATGATCTCGGGCTACGAGAACTTCGTGTCGCAGCTGGACATCGACGACAGCAAGGAGAAGCTCAACTGGTTGGGCAAGATGGACTCCTCGTCGCTGAAGATGAAGGTGGCCGCCTCGATCGTGGCGATTTCGTCCATCCACCTGCTGCGGGTGTTCATGGATGCGCAGAACATCTCCACCGATTACCTGATGTGGTACGTGATCATCCACATGACCTTCGTGGTGTCGGCGTTCTGCATGGGCTATCTGGACAAGCTCACCAAGCACTGAGTCCTTCGCTGCGCGGTTGTTGTAGGAGCGGCCTTGTGTCGCGAAAGGGCTGCGCAGCGGCCCCAGGATCTCAGCTTCGCAGCAAGGATTATCAGGGCCGCTTTGCGGCCCTTTCGCGACACAAGGCCGCTCCTACAGCGATTGCCATGCTGTGGCCAACTGACGAGCGGCGTCAGTTATGCCTTGTGTAATCCCAATCCCTGTACAAAAAATGAGCACTCATGCCTGGTTCCACCAGCGAGGTGCTCCCATGAACCTGCATCAGCTCAATACCGAGGCCAGGGCTGGCCATGTCGACGAAGTCAACCTGATCGCCATCGAAGGCGGTGACTATCTGATCGAGGCCCGGGTCAAGGGCCGCGCCCACCCTCTGGCCGACACCCGTGGCGAGCGCCTGCGGGTACATTCGGTGGAGGATGCGCGCAAGTTGTTGCAGACCATCCCGATGGTCTCGATGAACCTGGTGCACTGGTCCGTGCAGGATGAAATGTGCGGTATGGGTTCCCACCCCGAAGAAGACCTCAAGGTGCCGATTTCCCAGCGTTCGGCCTGGTAGCTGCTCGCAGCTTCCCAGTGTGCTAGGCTGCTCGCCCTTTTCATCAAGGGCGCGGCTGCACTGCGCCCTGCAGTGGAGCACGACAATGTCCGAACTCAACCTGTCTACCGACGAAACCCGCGTTAGCTACGGCATCGGCCGTCAGCTGGGCGGCCAGCTGCGCGACAACCCGCCACCGGGCGTGAGCCTGGAAGCCATCCTGGCCGGCCTGACCGACGCCTTCAACGGCGCCGACAGCCGCGTCAACGAAGCCGACCTGTCGGCCAGCTTCAAGGTCATCCGTGAACTGATGCAAGCCGAAGCTGCCGCCAAGGCCGAAGCTGCTGCTGCCTCGGGCAAGGAATTCCTGGCCGAGAACGCCAAGCGCGAAGGCATCACTACCCTGGCTTCGGGCCTGCAGTTCGAAGTGCTGACCGCAGGTGACGGCGCCAAGCCGACCCGCGAAAGCAACGTGCGCACCCACTACCACGGCACCCTGATCGACGGCACCGTGTTCGACAGCTCGTACGACCGTGGCCAGCCGGCTGAATTCCCGGTGGGTGGCGTGATCGCTGGCTGGACCGAAGCACTGCAGCTGATGAATGCTGGCAGCAAATGGCGCCTGTACGTGCCGAGCGAGCTGGCTTACGGCGCCCAGGGCGTTGGTAGCATCCCGCCGCACAGCGTACTGGTGTTCGACGTCGAACTGCTCGACGTTCTGTAAGAACGCAATCGCCGGCAAGCCGGCTCCCACAAGGTATCGTGCACGCTGCGCGGTCACTGTGGGAGCCGGCTTGCCGGCGATGTGTCCTACCTCAGTTCCAGTCTGTTCCCGCAGGGCGCAACGCCCGCGCATAGCAGAACAGAAACAGATTTCGCACCAACTCCTTGAGCACCACCGGCTCGCTCGAATTCAGCCCTTCAAGGTCCAGGTCACCCTGGTCGCGCAGTTCATCCAGCGCTTCTTCTTCGAGCACGGCGCACACTTCACCGGTTTCACGGTGCAGGATGCGCAGGTAGGGGTGGGGGCGGTCCAGCCAGGCGTCGATCAGATAAGTCATGGCTATTCTCCTTGGATAGCGGTTCCAATGAGAATAATTCTTATTATCAGAATAGCAAGCGCCAATTGGCGGATTTGTGCAATCAGACCTTGCGCACGAATTCCGACTTCAGCTTCATGGCGCCGATGCCGTCGATCTTGCAGTCGATGTCGTGGTCGCCGTCGCACAGGCGGATGTTCTTGACCTTGGTGCCGACCTTGACCACCAGGGATGAACCCTTGACCTTGAGGTCCTTGATCACGGTGACGGTGTCACCGTCCTGCAGCACGTTGCCGACCGAATCCTTCTTCACCACGTCGTCGCTGGCGGCTTCGGCTTCGCCGTTGGCCGACCACTCGTGGGCGCATTCGGGGCAGATCAGTTGAGTGCCATCCTCATAGGTGTATTCGGAGTTGCATTTTGGACAGGCTGGCAGAGTGCTCACTTCGGTTCCTTAAACAGACAGGCGGTAAAGGCCCATATTGTATAAGGTTTTCTCCAGGAAGTGTTTTGTCTGCACAAAAGCATCGCGGGCAAGCCCGCTCCTACAGGGGACCATGCAGATCCTGTAGGAGCGGGCTTGCCCGCGATGAAGGCGACGCGATGTTTAGTGCGTACGCGCTACGGCAAACTCGCTCAGCTCAACCAGCGCATCCCGGTATTCGCTGGCCGGCAGCACTTCCAGGCACTCGATGGCCTTGGCCACGTAGTCGCGAGCCAGCTGCGCGGTGTAGTCCAGGGCGCCGGACGCTTCCACCGCCACACGAATCTGCTCCAGGTCTTCCAGGCCACCCTTCTGGATCGCCTGGCGAACCAGTGCCGCCTGCTCAGGCGTGCCTTCACGCATGGTGTAGATCAGCGGCAGGGTCGGCTTGCCTTCGGCCAGGTCGTCGCCGACGTTCTTGCCCAGGGTCTGCGAGTCGCCCTTGTAGTCGAGCAGGTCGTCGACCAGCTGGAAGGCCACGCCCAGGTGGTCACCGAAGGTGCGCAGGGCCTCGCGTTGCTGCTCGGTGGCCTCGGCCAGCGCGGCGGCGCTGTGGGTCGAAGCTTCGAACAGCATCGCGGTCTTGCCGCGGATGACTTCCATGTAGACGTCTTCGGTGGTGCTGGCATCGCGAACACGCGACAGCTGCAGCACTTCGCCCTCGGCGATCACACGGGTGGCCTTGGAAAGAATCTGCATGACCGGCATCGAGCCCAGCTCGACCATCATTTCGAACGAGCGCGAATAAAGGAAGTCGCCCACCAGCACGCTCGGCGCGTTGCCCCACAGCGCGTTGGCGGTGGAACGGCCACGGCGCATGCCGGACATGTCGACCACGTCGTCGTGCAGCAGGGTGGCGGTGTGCAGGAATTCGATGGTCGCGGCCAGCAGGCGCAGGTCATCGCCCTCGCGACCCAAGGCCTTGCCGCACAGCAGCACCAGCAGGGGGCGCAGGCGTTTGCCGCCGGCGGACGTGATATAGTCGCCGATCTTCGATACCAGCGGCACGCGCGAGGTCAGCTGCTTCTTGATGATCTCGTCGACGGCGCTGAAATCGTCAGCTACCGCGCGGTAGAAGGTTTGGGGTTGCATCGGCTGCTCCAGTGAGGTTGCGCGGCATGCTAGGTCGCAGGTCCCGGTGTGTCAAGGCGCGCTGCCCGTGGGCCGGGGCCGGTACTTGCAAGCAAAAGCCGGGTTGCGTACAATCGCGCACCCTAACTTCCTGGGCAGCACCTGCCTTACGCAATTGCACAGGGCCGTTCCAGCCCCATGCAGCCATGCCAGCCAATACTCATCATATAAAGCGCTGGGTGAGCAGGATTATCGGAGAAATACCCATGTCTTACGCAGTAATCGTTACCGGCGGCAAGCAGTACAAAGTCGCTGAAGGTGAATTCCTCAAGATCGAAAAACTGGAAATCGCCACTGGCGAGTCCGTGACTTTCGATCGCGTTCTGCTGGTTGCCAACGGTGAAGAAGTCACCATCGGCGCACCAGTCGTCGCTGGCGCTAAAGTTGTTGCCGAAGTCGTTTCGCAAGGCCGTCACGATAAAGTACGCATCATCAAGTTCCGTCGCCGTAAGCACCACATGAAGCGTATGGGCCACCGCCAGTGGTTCACCGAGATCAAAATCACCGGCATCCAGGCTTAATCCCCTAGATCCCCTGAATTTATTTGGAGAATTGAACCATGGCTCACAAGAAGGCTGGTGGTAGTACCCGTAACGGTCGCGACTCAGAATCGAAACGCCTTGGCGTGAAGATGTATGGCAGCCAGGTCGTCAAGGCCGGCAACATCATCGTCCGTCAGCGCGGCACCCAGTTCCACGCCGGCTACGGCGTTGGCATGGGCAAGGATCACACCCTGTTCGCCAAGATCGAAGGCGTGATCAAGTTCGAGAAGAAAGGCGAGTTCAACCGCCGTTACGTGAGCATCGTCGCCGCTTAATCGCGACGTCGCTCCAGAAGCCCCGTCATGCGACGGGGCTTTTTCGTTTGTGGTGAGCCTCTTGCAAAGCTGTTTGTATGGGCTGCCGGCGTGGGTTTCTACGGTCGTACGGGGCCGCCGCGCTCATTTTTGCAAGAGCCTCAGGTTTTTTAAGTCTTCAACTCGTCGATCGACGAGAGGCGGTTTTTGAATGAAGTTTGTTGACGAAGTATCCATTCGGGTCAAAGCCGGTGACGGCGGTAACGGTTGCATGAGCTTCCGTCGCGAGAAGTTCATCGAGAACGGTGGCCCCAACGGCGGTGACGGTGGCGACGGCGGCTCGGTGTACATGGTTGCCGACGAAAACCTCAACACCCTGGTGGACTACCGCTATACCCGTCACCACGAAGCCCAGCGCGGCTCCAACGGTGGCAGCACCGACTGCACCGGCAAGAAGGGTGAAGACCTGTTCCTGCGCGTGCCGGTCGGCACCACCGTGATCGACGCCTCGACCCAGGAAGTGATCGGCGACCTGGTCACTCCAGGTCAGAAGCTGATGGTCGCCCAAGGCGGCTGGCACGGCCTGGGCAACACCCGTTTCAAGTCCAGCACCAACCGTGCGCCGCGCCAGACCACCCCAGGCAAGCCGGGTGATCAGCGCGACCTGAAAATGGAACTGAAGGTATTGGCCGACGTTGGCCTGCTGGGCTTGCCGAACGCCGGCAAGAGCACCTTCATCCGTTCGGTCTCGGCCGCCAAGCCGAAAGTCGCCGACTACCCGTTCACCACCCTGGTACCAAACCTGGGCGTGGTCAGTGTCGACCGCTGGAAGAGCTTCGTCATCGCCGACATCCCCGGCCTGATCGAAGGCGCCTCCGACGGTGCCGGCCTGGGTATCCGCTTCCTCAAGCACCTGGCGCGTACCCGCGTGCTGCTGCACCTGGTCGACCTGGCGCCGCTGGACGGCAGCAGCCCGGCCGATGCCGCCGAAGTCATCATCAACGAGCTGACCCGCTTCAGCCCGTCGCTGACCGACCGTGAGCGCTGGCTGGTGCTGAACAAGGCCGACATGCTGATGGACGACGAGCGCGACGAGCGCGTCAAGGAAGTCGTCGAGCGCCTGCAGTGGGAAGGCCCGGTCTACGTGATCTCGGCTATCTCCAAGCAGGGCACCGAGCAGCTCAGCCACGACCTGATGCGCTACATCGAAGACCGCGCCGACCGCCTGGCCAACGACCCGGCCTACGCCGAAGAGCTGGCCGAGCTCGACCAGCGCATCGAAGACGAAGCCCGTGCACAGCTGCAGGCCCTGGACGACGCCCGCACCCTGCGCCGTACCGGCGTCAAGAGCGTGCACGACATCGGCGACGACGATGCCTGGGACGATGATTTCGAGGACGACGAAGACGGCCCGGAAATCATTTACGTGCGCGACTGATCGGTTGCAGTACACTAAACGCCGCTCTTTGGAGCGGCGTTTTTGTATCTACGGTATCTACAGATTCGACATAGGTTGGAAGACAAGATGCGAAGCAAGGTGACTGGCGCCAAGCGCTGGGTCGTGAAGATCGGTAGTGCGCTGCTCACGGCGGATGGCAAGGGCCTCGACCGTGGCGCCATGGCCGTGTGGGTCGAGCAGATGGTCGCGCTGCGTGAAGCAGGCGTGGAGTTGGTACTGGTCTCCTCCGGGGCCGTGGCTGCCGGCATGAGCCAGCTGGGCTGGACTTCGCGACCGAGCGCGATGAACGAGCTGCAGGCCGCTGCCTCGATCGGTCAGATGCGCCTGGTGCAAGCCTGGGAGTCGAGCTTCGGCGAGCACGGCAAGCACACCGCGCAGATCCTTCTGACCCACGACGACCTGTCCGACCGCAAGCGTTACCTGAACGCGCGCAGCACCCTGCGTACCCTGGTCGACCTCGAAGTGGTGCCGGTGATCAACGAAAACGACACCGTGGTCACCGACGAAATCCGCTTCGGCGACAACGACACCCTGGCCGCGCTGGTGGCCAACCTGGTCGAAGCCGACCTGCTGGTGATCCTCACCGACCGCGACGGCATGTTCGACGCCGACCCGCGCAACAACCCCGAAGCGCAGCTCATCTACGAAGCCCGTGCCGACGACCCATCGCTCGATGCCGTGGCCGGTGGTACCGGTGGCGCCCTGGGCCGTGGCGGCATGCAGACCAAGCTGCGCGCCGCGCGCCTGGCGGCCCGTTCCGGTGCCCACACCATCATCATCGGTGGCCGTATCGAGCGCGTGCTCGACCGTCTCAAGGCCGGCGAACGCCTGGGCACGCTGCTGTCGCCCGAGCGCGGCATGCTGGCGGCGCGCAAGCAATGGCTGGCGGGCCACCTGCAGACCCGCGGCACCCTGGTGCTCGACACCGGTGCCGTGCAGGCGCTGCGTGAGGCCAACAAGAGCCTGCTGCCGGTCGGCGTGAAGGCCGTACAGGGCAGCTTCCGCCGTGGCGAGATGGTGGTCTGTGTCGGTCCGGATGGTCTCGAAGTGGCCCGTGGCCTGGCCAACTACAGTGCGCTGGAAGCACAGAAGATCATTGGTCAGCCGTCCGATGCCATCGAGTCCCTGCTGGGTTACAGCGCAGAGCCGGAGCTTGTGCACCGCGACAACCTGGTGCTGGTATGAGCGTGCTCAAGCGGGCGATGGCCGTGTTGGCGCTGGCGTTGCCGATGGTTGCCGGGGCCGAGGAAATTGGCCAGGTGTCCACCGTGTTCAAGTTCGTCGGGCCGAATGATCGCATCGTCGTCGAGGCTTTCGATGACCCGAAGGTTCAGGGCGTGACTTGTTACCTGTCGCGGGCCAAGACGGGGGGTGTGAAAGGCGGCCTGGGGCTGGCGGAGGACCGGGCGGAGGCGTCGATTGCTTGCCGTCAGGTTGGGCCGATCAGCTTTAGCGGGGAGTTGAAGGACGGCGAGGAAGTGTTCAAGGAGCGCACTTCGCTGGTGTTCAAGACCATGCAGGTGGTGCGCTTCCTGGACAAGAAGCGCAATACGCTGGTGTACCTGGTGTATAGCGACCGCATGATCGAGGGCAGCCCGCAGAATGCGGTGACGGCGATACCGATCCTGCCTTGGGCGCACTGAGGCCCTAGGGAGGCCTTTGGTCTCCTTTCGCGACACAAGGCCGCTCCTACAGGGTTACGCATTCCCCTGTAGGAGCGGCCTTGTGTCGCGAAAGGGCCGCAAAGCGGCCCCAATACCCCGAATCAGACCAATTCCTCAGCCTCATCCTCGCGCACGACCGCCTTCACCTCATCCAGCCGACTGATGAACTTCCAGTCCGCCTCGTCGATGTAGATGCCATTCGGCCCGCTACCCCCTTCCAGATCGATCGCCACATGCGCCGACACTTGCGGCTTCACGCTCGCCAGAATCGGCACGAAGCCCAGCTGCAGGCTGGTCTCCAGCAGCGCCGCCTGGTTGCGTTCGTCGATGTCCGCCGCCTCGTCGAGGTAGTACGGCAAGCGAATGCGTCCGGCCAGGTCGCGGTCCATCAGGTGCAGCAACAGGTACATGTTGGTCAGCGCCTTGATGGTCATGGTGGTGCCGTTGGAGGCAGCGCCATCGATGTCGGCGTGGATCACTGGCTGGCTGTTGATCTTGGTGATCTCGAACGCCAGTTCGAACAGGTCTTTGAGCCCCAGCTGGTTGTGGTTGGCCGCCACCAGCCGTGCCAGGTATTCCTTGGCCTCTTCGTTCTTGTGGTCCTGATCGGCACTTTGCGTCAGGTCGAACACCGACAGGGTCTCGCCTTCCTCGTATTGGCCGGCGCTGTGGATGATCTGGTCGATGTGCTTGAGCGCTTCCTTGTTCGGCGCCAGCACCACGCGGAAGCTCTCCAGGTTGGACACCTGGCGCTTGTTGATCTCGCGGTTGAACAGGGCCAGCTGGTGCTCGAGGCTGTCGTAGTCGCTGCGGATGTTGCGCAGGGTACGGGCGATGTCGGTGACTGCGGCGCGGCGTGCCTTGGCCAGGGTCAGGGCCTCGTCGGTACGGTGCGCATAGGCGTTCACCAGCAGCTGCAGGCGGCGCTCCATGTCGTCTTCGCTGTCGAACTTGGCCACGCCCTTGAGGCGCACCTGGGCGTACAGGGCTTCGATCTGGTTGTCGACGCGCTGCAGGCCCTGCCAGCTGTCCTGGTAGTCGTTGAGCAGCGGCAGCAGGTTGTCCATGGAGTCGTCGACCGCTTCCATGAACGGCGTGCCGTACGGCAGGTCGGCCGGCAGCAGCTGGCGACGACGCAGGGCATCTTCCAGGGTGCGCTGCTTGGACTCCAAATCGCCGATCTGGCGGCCGACCAGCTGCAGCTTGGCCGACAGTTGCTGGACGCGCTCGGTGAACGCATCGCTGGAGCGCTTGAGCTCGTCCTGGGCAGCTTCCAGCTGCGCCAGTTGCTCCAGCTTCTCGGGCTCTTCGGCAGCCAGGGTTTCGCTACGGCGGTAGTCTTCCAGCGCCTTCTGGGCATCCAGTACCTGTTGGTACAGGGCTTCGGTCTGCGCCTTGGAGGCGGTGCGGTCGGCGGCCACCGATTGCTGGGTCTTGAGCTGCTTGAGCTCGCGATCCAGGCGGTCTTTCTGGTCGCGCAGCGCGGCGCGGTCGGCCAGGGCCTGCAGGGCCGGTGGGTCGATGTGCGAGATATCGATGGAAATGCCAGGTGCTTCGAAGCGCTCGCCCTTGAAGCCTTCGAGCACCGCTTCCAGGGATTTCACCCACAGGTCGCTGTCATCCAGCTCGATGCCGCGGTCGCCCAGCGGCAGGCTGAACAGCGCACCGTTGAACAGGCGCATCAGGCGGTCGACGTCCTGCTGCGAGAACTCTTCGCGCAGGCGTGCGTAGCTGTTGTTGTCGGCGTGGTCGAGCTGCTGCTTGACCTGCCTCAGGCGTTTTTCCAGGTCGCGCACGCGCTCGTCGAGGTCTTCGGCGGAGAACTGGCGCGACTGGGCCAGGGCGCCGGCCAGTTCGTCGTGGGCGTCCTTGGCCGCCAGCAGCTGCTGCTCCAGGACCTTGACGTCATCGACCAGGGCGAAGCGGTGCTTGAGCACCGACAGCTCGCCCAGCCAGCGCTGGATGCCGGTGATTTCACGCTCCAGGCGCATCAGCTCCTGGGTGCCGCCACGCTGGTCGTTCTGCAGGCGGTCCTGCTCGCCGCGGTAGTGCTCGGCCTGGATGACCAGCTCTTCCTTGCGCGCCATGGCGTATTCCTGCCAGGTGCCCAGCAGGTTGTCGAGCAGTGGCGAAAGACGGTGCAGCTTGCCGCGCAGGATGTCGCGCTGGGCCACGCCGCCGGCCAGGGCCTCGACCAAGGGTCCAGCGGCGACCAGGGCGTTGTAGTCCTGCTCCATGCGGCGCACGTCGCGGAAGGCTTCTTCGCAGGCGGCGATGTAGTCGACGCTGCCCGAGCGCAGGCTGTGCTCGAAGGCATCGAGGAACAACTGCTTGAGCTTGGCGGCGGTGATCTCGCGCATGTGCAGCAGGTTGATGAACAGTGCGCGGAAGGTTTTCAGGCTTTGCTCGCTGGTCGAGCGCAGCGGGATCATGGTCAGGTCCAGCGGCACCGAAGTATGGCCACCGACCAGCAGCCGGCGCAGTTCGTCGGGCTTGAGCTCATAGGCTTTCAGGCCCAGGCGCTCGAGGTTGGTGAACAGCTCCTTCTGGCGCAGGCAGGTGTCGTTCTTCTGATAATGGGCCAGGTCCAGCTCGCCTTTGTAGGCGAAGAACTGGTGGCCGAAACCGCCACCTGGGCCACGGCCGACCACGCCGATCACGTGCGGGCCGTGGGGCAGGTTCAGTTCGCAGAGGATGTACGAGGTGTCGCTGGCGAAGTAGAAACGACGCGACTGCTCCAGGCTGTACTTGCCGAAGCTCATGTCGGACATGCGCGCCAGGATCGGGAACTGCAGGGCGTTGATCGACGCCGATTTACCCAGGTTGTTGGCGCCGTAGACCGACAGCGGGTGCTCCAGGGGGAACAGGCCAAGGCTGTAGCCGGCGGTGTTGAGCAGCGCGAAGCGGCGGATGCCGTAGCGTTCCTGGCTCATGCATCAATCTCCTGTTGCTCTTCGCGGATGGCCCGGGCCAGGGCCTCTTCTTCGCTTTCCTCGGCCTCGAACGGGGTCAGGTCGAGCGGGTCGTCGGTGCGCGCCAGTGCTTCGGCGCTCTCTTCCTCGACCAGTACCGGGGTCGGCAGCGGCAGGTCGCTGTGCAGGCTGGCGGCCAGGTCGCGGTCCTGCTGCACCGACAGGCACACGTCGAGGAAGCGGTGCATCGGCGGCAGGAAGCGGTAGATGCCGCCTTCTTCATGGGCGAAGCCGAGCTGGGTCATGCGGCGCATGATCTTTTCTTCCAGCTCGTCGACGGTCTGCACTTCGGCCTGAAGGAACAGGTCGCGGTACTTGTCCAGCAGCGAGGGCAGTTCGTCGCGGCCGATGCTGCCACCGTCGAGCACGGCCATCGGGTCGCGGCCCTGGTCGGCCAGGTGCTCGACCAGGATGAAGGTGAACAGCGACAGGCGCTGGGCAGTCTTGTTGACCTGCGCGGCAGCCTGCTCGGGAACGAAGTAGTAGAAACCGCGGGTATCGCAGACCAGCTCGAAGCCCAGGGCCTTGAACAGCGTGCGGTACTGGTCCTGGAAGTTCGACAGCTGGGCGTACATTTCCGGGTCGCGGCGGCTGACGTGGAAACCTTTGAACAGCTCGCGGAAGATCGGCGCGAGCTGGGACAGTTCGGAAAGATCAAGATGCATGGGCTGGGCTCGCGTTGGTTTCAGGTTGCGCTTCGCGGCCGGACGACAGGGCGAACGAGCGCAGGCTGACCAGGTGTTCTTGGGTGGTGTACTCACGCCGTTCCAGGCGCTCGCGCTTGAAGCGCTTCTCTCGCGACAGGCGCGAGAACCAGTACAGCAGTTCGTCGGTGGCGCCTTCGGGTTCCTGCTCCAGCAGCCAGACCATCAGGTCGGGCAGCGGCAGGGCGCCTTCGCAGCGTTCGAGCATTTCCTTGACAGTGCGTGGCGCGCGCGGCAGCGGGCCGCTCTGGGTCTTGTGGGCCTTGGGGAACTTGGCCGGTTTCGGCTCGAAGCGGGCCAGGGCGTAGACATACGCCTCGACCTGGCTGGCGCTGCCGAGGAAGGTGCTCTGCGGGCGGGTGAACAGCGGCATGGCGGCCTGGGGCACAGCGTCGATGCCCTTGCGCCGGATCACCGACAGGGCCAGCGCGGCACCCCGGGTCACGGCGTTGTGCCGGCGCGCTTCTTCGCGCAGCGGCAGCAGCAGCTCACGGGCATGGCGCAGGGTCAGCTGGGCGCTGGTCTGCATCTCCAGGATCCGCGCGTGGGTGCGCAGCAGCATGTCGTCGTCGACCAGGTGGCCCAGGCGTGCCTGTTCGCCCAGCAGTTTCAACAGTACCGTCTCGACCTTGCGCACGCCCTGTTCGAAGGCGCCGTCGGCGTTGACCAGCTGGATCATCGGCTCGACGTACTCGTCCCAGGTCGCGAGCACCTCGGCATAACGCTGGCGCAGCGGAATCTGCCGGTTGCTGGTCTTGGCCCGTTCGGCCACGGCGACCAGTGCCTGCTCATCGTTGTCGAGCTTCTTCAGGACATCCCGCACGCGCATGTCGAGCAGACGCAACTGGCGCGCCAGGTCGTCGCTGTCGCGGTTGTCGAAGGCGTCCTGGATGTGCCCGGCAAGGCGCTCCAGGTGGCGCAGGTAAGCCTCGATTTCCAGGCACAGGCCCAGACGGTGCTCGCGGCGCAGGTAGGCGAGGAAATCGTGGATCTGGGCGTTGAGCTCGAAACGGTTCGGGCTCTTGGCCACTGGCACCAGGATATCCAGGCGGATCCATACGTCGAGCAGCTGGGTGATGTCCTGCGGCGTGCTTTCCACCTGCTGGCGACCCACTTGCTGGCGCAGTTCGACCAGGCTCAGGGTGCCCTGGTCGAAGCGCTCGCACAGCGGCTCGATCAGTGCCCAGTGTTCGGCTAGGGCGCGCAGGACGCGCTTGGGTTCGATCATTGGCGTCTACTCGTTGCCAAGTAAAAAGGGGGCGATTGTACTGCATCCCGGGGGGAGGATTTCACCCCTTGGTCTGTAATGAGGGATAACCCTGGTTTATCTGGGGGATTCTCCGGCCTCATCGCCGGCAAGCCGCCTCCCACAGGTGCAGTGGGGGCCCTGTGGGAGCCGGCTTGCCGGCGATGAGGTCAGTGGAGACAACAACTTTCTGCCGACCAGTTGCGGCGCTCAAAGGCCAACAGCGTTAGAATGCCCGATTGATTTAGCCCCCCGGATACCCGTGCCTTGCTGACCGAGTCCCGCCGCCGCGCCTACCTTTCCGCCATGCAAGTGGTGCATTGGCTGCCGCGCGCCGAACTGCCGTTCGCCGCACCGTCGCGCCCCGAGCTGCTGTTGCCGCAGGTTCCGGTCGAGGAAGCCGAATTCGAGGTCAGGCCCTTCGCACCGGCTGCCAACGAGGCACCGGCCGCACCCCAGGCCCGCTCCGGCGAACGCCCGAAAATCGAAATCCCGCGCCCAGGCAGCACGCCCAAGCCTGTTGCCAAGCCGGTCGAGGCTGAGCAAGAGGCCCCCGCGCCACGACCAGCACCGGTGCCGCCCCCACGCTTCTCGTTGCAGCTGCTGCGTGCCGGCAGTTGCCTGTTGCTGGTGGAGCTGGCCACCGCACAGCCGTTCCAGAGCCGCGACCCGTCCTACCTGCTGCTCAAGGACATGCTGCGCGCCGCTGGCTTGCCCGATGCGCCGCAGATCATCGGCGAGCCGGTGCGCTGGCCGCTGCTGGTGCGCGGCAACATGGACCAGGGCCCCGGCGCCGCGCGTGATTTCGTCCAGGGCTTTATCCAGGCGCGCCTGGAAGAAGCACCCTGCACCTGCCTGTGGCTGATCGGCCTGCCGGCCCTGCGCTTCGCCGCCGGTGTCGAGGACCAAGCCTATTACCAAGTACTGAAGCTCGACGGCCTGGGCGACGCCTGGGCCTTACCGGGCCTTGAACTGTTGATGGACGAGCCGCAGCGCAAGGCGGACGTCTGGAAAGCGATGCGCCAGCTGATGGCGCGCTGGAAGAGCGTTGAATGAGTGAATCGATCAGTTTCCGCCCGATGACCGAGGCGGATCTGGATGCCGTGCTTAAGATCGAATATGCCGCGTTCAGCCATCCCTGGACCCGCGGCATCTTCCAGGATGCGCTCAAGTCCTACGAAGTGTGGCTGATGTTCGATGGCCAGCAGCAGGTTGGGCATGGCGTGATCAATGTGATCATCGACGAGGCGCACTTGCTCAATATCACCGTCAAGCCCGAGAACCAGGGATGTGGCCTGGGACTGCGCTTGCTCGAACACCTGATGGCGCGGGCCTATCAGCTCAATGGGCGGGAGTGCTTCCTGGAAGTGCGGGCCAGTAACCAATCGGCGTATCGGTTGTATGAGCGCTATGGTTTCAATGAGATCGGGCGGCGGCGTGACTACTATCCTGTTGCAGGTGGGCGCGAGGATGCGCTGGTGATGGCGTGTACGTTGCTCGAAGACTGACCTTGGGTTGACTGCGCGGGCCCTATCGCCGGCAAGCCGGCTCCCACAGGGGTCGCGTGAAAGGCCATGGAGCGGGGGCAGGGATGGAGCGGGCAAGAGGATGGCTGATAGCAGTGGCGTTGCTCACGGGGGCGGCCCAGGCCGATGAGCGGGACCTGTGGATGTTCGCCCAATGGGCCGGGGACCATCAGACCCGGCCTTTTCGCGAGATGCTGGTAGACGCCCGCCTGTATGGTGTGGTGCCGATTCACCAACTGCTGCGCTCGGCGTCCGACTGGAAGCTGTGCCGGGCCTCGCCATTCGCCGTGCCGCCTTCCGCCAACTGGCCTGCGGTACGGTCCACGCTGGCGCTGATCAAGACCCTCGACACGCAAGGCATCCTGCGCCAGTTCGAAGTGGTGTCGGCCTACCGCGACCCAAGCCTCAACCGCTGCGCCGGCGGTGCCGTGGCCAGCGCCCACACCCGAGCCTTTGCGGTCGATATCCTGCTGCCGGGCTGGGCCGACCCCAATCCGTTGTGCCGCTTCTGGCAGCAATACGGACAGACCTGGAACATGGGCCTGGGGCGCTACCCGAGCGGGCGCATCCATATCGATACGGCGGGCTATCGAACCTGGGGGGGTGATGGCAGTTCCGGGTCGTCGTTCTGCAGCAAGCCCAGCTGAGCGAGGCAGGTCTGGCTTTCGCTCATCACCCACTCGGCGAAGCGTTGGCGCTTGCCGCCGTCGCTGAGGGGCTGCGGACTCAGTAGGTGGTACGCAGAACCGTCACGCAGGAAGTCGAACGGTGCCTGCAACTGGCCGCTGTCGAGTTCGTCGCACACCATCAGTGCCGAGGCGATGGCCAGGCCCAGGCCAGCGCTGGCGGCCTGGAGCGACAGGTAGAAATGCTCATAGTCGCTGCGCTCGCTGTGCCGCGCGTGCTGGCCGCTCAGGCGCAGCCACGCGGGCCATGCGCTTGGTCGCGTATTGCTGTGTAGCAGGCGCTGGCCATCGAGCGATGTACGGGAATCGCTACCCACCGGGCCGATCCATTCATCACAGATCTTCAGGCTGTGCAGTGCCGGCGGCCAGTGGAAGTCATCGCGCCTTAGTGCCAGGTCGACCCCACTGCGCGCAAAATCCACGGGCCCACCAGCGGCCACCAGGTGCAGCTGCAGGTCCGGGTGGGCGGCATGGAAGCGCGGCAGGCGTGGGATCAGCCAGCGCATGGCGATGGTCGGCTCGCAGGACAGTACCAGTACGTTGTCGCGTTCCTGCTGCTGCAGGCGCTGCACGGCGCCTTCGAGCTGTTCGAAGATCGCCTGGGTGGTGCCGTGCAGGGCGCGGCCGGCGGCGGTGAGGTAGATGGCGCGGTTGCGTCTTTCGAACAGTTCGATGCCCAGGCTTTCCTCCAGTTGGCGCACCTGGCGACTGACGGCGCCGTGGGTGACATGCAGGCGCTCGGCGGCGCGCACGAAGCTTTCGGTTTCGGCGGCGATGTCGAAGTAGCGCAAGGCGGTGAGTGGGGGCAGTTTCATGGGGTCCTGTTTCGTCAGTGCTGGCCTCATCGCCGGCAAGCCGGCTCCCACAAGGCTCGGTGGTGTACCTGTGGGAGCTGGCTTGCCAGCGATAGGGCCAGCACCAACAACGCATTTCTGTGAGAAAACCTAGCGAATCTGCCTCACTATAAATCGATTTTCCCTCGAATGAGCCCCCTCGATAATGAACGCCTCTGTGCATTTTCATCGCCTATCGAGGATCCCCCGTGACCGAACTGCTCGCCGTTGCCCTGTTCACCATCCTGGCCGTCATCAGCCCCGGCGCCGATTTCGCCATGGTCACCCGCAGCAGTTATGCACAGGGCCGCAAGGCCGGCCTGGCGGCTGCGGTGGGGATTGCCCTGGGCGTGCAGGTGCATGTGCTGTACACGGTGCTGGGCATTGCGCTGATCATCAGCCAGAGCCCAGCGCTGTTCCTGGGCATGAAGGTGCTCGGGGCCGGCTACCTGATCTACCTGGGTTACCAATCACTGACCAACTCGGCCCGCATCAACCTGGAGGGCCAGCCTTCAGGTTCGAGCTTGCTGGCCGTGTTGCGCACGGGCTTCCTGACCAACGCCCTCAACCCCAAGACCATGCTCTTCGTGATCAGCGCCTACACCCAGGTGGTGCAGCCGGGCAGCCCGCTGGCGCTGGATTTTGCCTACGGTGCATTCATGTCGTTCGCCCACTGGGCCTGGTTCAGTCTGGTAGCCGTGTTCTTTTCGAGTGCGGGGCTGCGCAAGGCGATGATCGAGCGACAGCAGGTAGTCGACCGCGTGATCGGTGTGGCGCTGATCGGGCTGGGTCTGGCTGTGGTGGTGGCGGGCGTGCGCTGAGGGGAGGGCGCTGAACTTTTCTGCAGGCAAAAGAAAAGGGCTTACCTTGCGGTAAGCCCTTTTCAAGTTTGGTGGCTACACAGGGACTTGAACCCCGGACCCCAGCATTATGAATGCTATGCTCTAACCAACTGAGCTATGTAGCCAATGGCGCGCATTATTCCCTTGTGATGCCCCTGTGTCAACACTCATTTCAAAAAAAATTTGCACGCTTTCAAAAACTTAGCCGCCAAGCGCGGTTTAGCGCACGATCAGCCACTGGCCGAGGACGTCGTATAGCTGCAGTTGCTGCCCGGCAGCCAGCGTCTGGAGGGTTTCGCCGGGGCGGTCGAGGTTGAAATCGCCGCTCACGCGCCGATAAGCGGTTTGTTCGTCCATCATCCACACACGCCGCCCCTGGTAACTGGCCAAGCGCTCGATGACCTGGCCCAAGGGCATGTCGCTGGCGCGCAGTAGGCCCATGCGCCAGGCGTGCGCTGCTTTTACATCGGCCTTGTGCACCGGATCGATCCGCGCCTCGTTGAACGTCACGCGTTCACCGGCCGCCACCAGGCGCTGGTCAGCGCCCTGAACGATCATCGCTTTACCGTTGAACACCACCAGTTCGTCATGCCCGGCATGGCGTGCCACCATCAGCCGTGTGCCGAACACCTGGATGCGCGTATCGTCTACCTGCACCTCCAGGGCGCGGCCATCGAGCTTCACCTCCAGGTACACCTGGCCCTGCACCAGCTGCAGCACTCGGGTACGCGCACGCAGGTCGACATTCATCGCGCTGGCGCTGTCCAGGTGCAAGGTCGAGCCGTCGGCCAGGCGCACGCTGCGGCGTTCGCCGGCGTCGGTATACAGTTCGCTGCCCAGGCGCTGCATGAGCGGCCAGTAAAGATAGGCCAGCGCACCCAACAGCAGCAGGAACAGCAAGGCCAGACCCAGCCCGTGGCGGCTGCGTTTTACATCGGTCTCCCGAGGTCGTGGCCGCGCGGGGGGCGGTTGCAGTTGCTGCCAGCAGGCTTCGAGCGTGGCATAGGCGTGGGCATTGCGCGGGTCCTGGCACCAGCGGCCGAACGCCTGACGTTCGCGTTCATCGCAGCCAGGTTGGCGCAGGCGTGAAAACCATTCCAGAGCTTCCTGCTGGGGATCGGCCTGAATCTGCGTGACGGGCATCGGGCTCATCGGTCGGTGTGCTCGCATAAGGGCGGTTTCGCCCAACGATTACGGGGGAAAGTGGTGCAAAGATGCTAATTGTATTGAGAACCATTTACAAGTACGCGACGAGCGAGGGACAAAAAAGGTAGCTATGTATCTATTTGTTTCCTGATAATCGGATCCCAAACCTGCGGACGGAACTCAAGCTCATGGCCATCAGCAGCACCTCCACCGCCAGCACCGGTTCGGCGAGCCAAGCCAACCCGCTGGTGATGCGCATCATCACCTTCTGCGCCCTGGCGCACCTGATCAACGACCTTATCCAGTCGGTGCTGCCGGCGATCTACCCGATGCTCAAGGCCAACTACAACCTGAGCTTTGCCCAGATTGGCCTGATCACCCTGACCTTCCAGATCACTGCTTCGCTGTTGCAGCCCTGGGTCGGCTTTTTCACCGACCGTCGGCCGGCGCCGAATCTGCTGCCGCTCGGCACCCTGTGTACCCTGGTGGGCATCGTCATGCTGGCCTTCGTCGGCAGCTTCCCGATGATCCTGCTGGCTTCGGCACTGGTGGGCATTGGTTCGTCGACCTTCCACCCGGAGACTTCGCGCATTGCACGTCTGGCCTCGGGTGGGCGCTTTGGTCTGGCGCAGTCGACCTTCCAGGTCGGTGGCAACGCAGGTTCCGCGTTCGGCCCCTTGCTGGCGGCCGCCATCGTCATCCCGTTCGGCCAGACCCACGTGGCCTGGTTCGGCGTTGCCGGGCTGCTGTTCTTCGCCGTCACCCTGATGCTGCGCCGCTGGTACAAGGAGCACCTCAACCAGGCCAAGGCGCGCAAGGCCGTGCAGGCCACCCATGGCATTTCGCGCCAACGGGTGATCGCGGCGTTGATCGTGCTGGGTCTGCTGGTGTTCTCCAAGTACTTCTACATGGCCAGCTTCACCAGCTACTTCACCTTCTACCTGATCGAGAAGTTCGACCTGTCGGTGGCCAGCTCGCAGTTGCACCTGTTCCTGTTCCTTGGCGCGGTGGCCGCAGGCACGTTCTTCGGTGGGCCCATCGGTGACCGCATCGGGCGCAAGGCGGTGATCTGGTTCTCGATCCTTGGCGTGGCGCCGTTCACCCTGGCATTGCCCTATGCCGACCTGTTCTGGACCACCGTGCTCAGCGTGGTGATCGGCTTCATCCTGGCGTCGGCGTTTTCGGCGATCGTGGTGTATGCGCAGGAGCTGGTGCCGGGTAGCGTGGGGATGATTGCCGGGATCTTCTTTGGGCTGATGTTTGGCTTTGGCGGGATTGGTGCGGCGTTGCTGGGTTACCTGGCGGACTTGCGGGGGATCGAATACGTGTATGGGCTGTGTTCGTTCCTGCCGTTGTTCGGGTTGTTGGCGGTGTTCCTGCCTAATACCAGCAAGCGTTGAGACCGTTGGGGCTGCTTTGCAGCCCAATCGCCGGCAAGCCGGCTCCCACAGGAAAGAACAGTGGGGTACCTGTGGGAGCCGGCTTGCCGGCGATTGGGCCGCACAGCGGCCCCCAGCAATTGACGACTCAACCCGGCTGGCCTAGAGTGCCGCCTCTTTTTCCACAGCTGCGTAGTCTCAAAGCAATGCGCCGTACCCAGAGCCTCCCCCACGCCCGCCAGCCTGCCCTCCAGGCGATGCGTCGCGCGTGGCCGAGCGACACGGTGCTCAAGCGTCGACGCAGCGTGCTGTTCGCCTTCACCTTCTCGCCACACCTTGCCCTGAACTGACCCCGCGCCTCTGCGTCGTCCGCCCTTGCGGCGTGCGCGTGGGCGCCTGTATCTGCGCGTCTTTTCAGTTTTGCTTGGAGTGGTACATGAACATGCGTTTGCTGGTGGGCCTTCTGTTCGCCGTTTCGGTCGTCGGCTTCAGTTTGGGAGCCAGCCTGCCACTGGTGTCGTTGCGCTTGCATGAAGCCGGCGCCGGGACCCTGGAAATCGGCATCATCTCGGCCATTCCCGCCGCAGGCATGATGCTTTCGGCCTTCATGGTCGACGCCTGCTGCCGCCTGCTGACCCGGCGCACCATCTACCTGCTGTGCTTCAGTCTGTGCACCGTGAGCATCGCGTTGCTCGAATCGGCGTTCGATTCTCTCTGGCTGCTGGCCGTGCTGCGCCTGGGCCTGGGCATCGGCATGGGCATCGCCATCATTCTCGGCGAGTCCTGGGTCAACGAACTGTGCCCGGACCATAACCGCGGCAAGATCATGGCGCTGTATGCGACCAGTTTCACCGGCTTCCAGGTGCTCGGCCCGGCGCTGTTGGCGCTGCTCGGTGCCAACAGCCCGTGGATCACCGGTGTGGTGACGGTCTGCTATGGCCTGGCCTTGCTGTGCATCCTGCTCACCGTGCCCAACGACCATGTCGAACATGGCGAGGAAGGCGAGAAGAGCTTTGGCCTGGCCGGTTTCTTCCGGGTCGCGCCGGCGCTGTGCGTGGCGGTGCTGTTCTTCTCGTTCTTCGATGCGGTGGTGCTGTCGCTGCTGCCGGTGTATGCCACCAGCCATGGGATTGCCGTTGGCGTGGCGGCGTTGATGGTAACGGTGGTGTTCGCCGGTGACATGGTCTTCCAGATGCCGTTGGGCTGGCTGGCCGACCGCGTCGAGCGGACGGGGCTGCACCTGGTGTGCGGGCTGGTGGCGATGGCAATCGGTATCGCCTTGCCATGGCTGCTGCACATGAACTGGCTGCTGTGGCCTCTGTTGGTCGTGCTTGGCGCGGTGGCGGGGGGGATCTATACCTTGGCGCTGGTGTTGATCGGGCAACGCTTCAAAGGCCAGGACCTGGTCACGGCCAATGCCAGCGTCGGCTTGCTGTGGGGCGTCGGCAGTCTAGTCGGGCCGTTGGTCAGCGGGGCAGCGATGGATGTGGCGCCGCACGGGTTGCCGATGGCGCTGGCGATCATGGCCGGGCTGTTCGTGTGTTTTGCCCGGCAGTCGTATCGACGGGTGGGCAAGCTGCGGGCGGTGGCGGACCTGGGGGAGTGATGTGGGCAGTGCTGGCCTTATCGCCGGCAAGCCGGCTCCCACAGGATCACCACAGATTTCAAGAGCGGTGGGGTACCTGTGGGAGCCGGCTTGCCGGCGATAGGGCCAATACGGCCAGTAGCGATCAGAAGGTCCCCGGCGTACCGTGAATTCTGTGCAGGGGCGGGGCTGCAGCGCCATTCTATTCTAGGCTTCATCCGATCACTTTCTTCTGCCTCGAGGTAATGGCCTTAGATTGTTGCGAGAAACGGCACTCTTCTGATTGCCACAAGCCGCGTAGAATCCACGGCCAGATTTAAGTGTAAAGAGGAATACCCGATGAGGCGTTGCAGCCTTTCCCGTTTTTACCTTGGGATGTTGGCCCTGATGCTGGCATTGGCCACCCCGGCCTGGTCGGCACCCGCCACGCCGGTGTCCAGCCTGGCCGCCGCCGAACTGCCAGCGCTGGATGAGGACGCCAGCCTCGCGCAGTTGAGCGATCGGCTGGACCAGATTCGTCAAGGCGTGACCAGCAGTGCCAACGACGACGTGCTGTCGCAGTTGCGCCTGGCTGCCATGCAGGTCCAGCGTCAGGCCGAGGCCCTGAGCGTCTTGCGCGCGGCCGATGTGCAGAAACTGGACGACAAGCTCAAGGTCATCGGCCCCCTGCAACCGGACGAAGCCCAGAGCCTGACCTTGCAGCGCAGTGAGCTCGAAGCCGCGAAGAAGTCGGTGCTCGGCGAACAGGAACAGGCCACCAAGCTGACGCAGTCGGCCCGCGACCTGTCCACGCAGATCGTCAACCTGCGCCGCAGCCAGTTCAACTCGCAGGTCACCAGTCGCGCGGCCAGCCCACTGACGCCGGCCTTCTGGAAGTCGCTGATCCGTCCCACCGACGAAGACGTGGTGCGCCTGCGCGACCTGCGTGGCGAGGCCGCCGATGCCGTGGCCAGTGCCTTCAGTGCCGGGCAACGCTGGTTCTTCCTTACCAGCCTGGTGGCGGCGATCCTGGTCTGGACGCTGGTACGCCGGGTGCTCGAACGTCTGCTCGCCGACGCCATGGTCCGCTGGCTGCCGGAAGGTCGCCTGCGCCGAAGCGCACTGGCCTTGAGCGTGAGCCTGGCCACCTTGGGGACCATCGCCGGCTCGGTTTCGTTGCTGCGTTGGGGCCTGGAAAGCAGCTCGGAACTGGGCTCCGATATCGCCAGCCTGACCAACCATTTCCTCGCCCTGGTGGTGTTCAGCGCCTTCATTTCCGGGCTGGGTCGCGCCATGTTGATGCTGCAGCGCCCGTCCTGGCGCCTGCCACCGATCGATGACGAAGTGGCTAACGCCCTGGGTTGGTTCCCCAAGCTGCTAGCCCTGTCGCTGATGGTGATGTTGACCATGGAGCGCATCAACAGCACGATCGGCACCAGCCTGGCGCTGACCGTGGCGACCAACGGCCTGACTGCGCTGGTGGTGGTGGTGATCTTCTCGGCGGCACTGGTGTGTTACCGCCGCACCCGGCGCAAGCATGGGCTGGAGCGCCCAAGCGGCCTGGCCGGGTTGATTCCGTTCGTGGTCGTGGTGTGGGTCGCGCTGATCACGCTGGCGCTGTTGGCTGGCTACCTGACCCTGGCCTATTTCCTTGCGGCCAAGCTGTTGTGGATCGCCGTGGTAGCCACCTGCGCCTACCTGTTGACCACCTTCCTCGGCGACCTTTGCGAAACCTTGCTGTCGCCCCGCCAACCCGGTGGCCTGGCGCTCGCCTCGACGCTGGGACTGGCGCCACGCCACCAGGCGCAGGCCAGCACCATACTGAGCGGTATCGCCCGCACCACGCTGCTGCTGCTCGCCGTGTTGCTGGCGCTGATGCCGTCGGGCACCAGCCCGAGCGAGCTGTTGCTGAGCCTGGGCGACTGGGACGGCACGGGTGGCAAGCTGCTGGGCAACTTGAACATCGTCCCCCGGGACATCCTGCTCGCCGTGGTGATCTTCTTCGGTGGCCTGTTCGCCATTCGCGTACTCAAGCGCTGGCTGAGCGAACGCCTGCTGCCGGAAACCGACATGGACGCCGGCATGCGTGCCTCGCTGGTGACCCTGGTGGGCTACCTGGGCTTCCTGTTCCTGGCCATGCTGGTGATGTCGACCTTGCACATCAACCTCACCAGCCTGACCTGGGTGGTCAGTGCGCTGTCGGTCGGTATCGGTTTCGGCTTGCAGCAGATCGTGCAGAACTTCATTTCCGGCCTGATCCTGCTCACCGAGCGCCCGGTCAAGGTGGGTGACTGGGTGAGCCTGGCCGGGGTCGAGGGTGACATTCGCCGCATCAACGTGCGCGCCACCGAGATCCAGATGTCCGACCGCTCCACGGTGATCGTGCCCAACTCGCAGTTCATCTCGCAGAACGTGCGCAACGTGACCATGGGCAACGCCCTGGGCGTGGTGGGCATTACCCTGACCTTGCCACTGGAGACCGATGCCAGCCGGGTACGTGAGGTATTGCTCAAGGCCTTCAAGGAACACGAGGCGGTGCTCGATGCGCCGGCGACGTCGGTGACCTTCAAGGACCTGACCACCAGCGGCATGGTGATCGGGGTCAGTGGTTATGTGGCGGGGCCGCGGCAGGTGTCGGGGGCGCGCAGCGACTTGCTGTTCACCATCCTCGGCCAGTTGCGCGACGAGGGCATTTCCCTGTCTTCGCCGCAGAGCATGGTGCTGGTGCAGGAAGGGGCGCGCCCGGCTGACGAGCCGGCGTGACCCCAATCGCCGGCAAGCCGGCTCCCACAGGTATCCCACCGTTCTTGAGCGCTGTGATTACCCTGTGGGAGCCGGCGATTGGGCCGCAAAGCGGCCCCCAGCCTCAATGCTGTTTCGCCTGCCTGATCCGCAACAGGATCACCAGCAGCACCAGCAACACGGGCGGTGCCATGCCCAACAGGGCATCGCGCGCCGTCAGCCCTACCCCCAGCAGATTCAACCCGCCATACAGCAGCTTGAACAGGTTCAGCAGGTAATAGGTGATGGCAATGATCGACAGCCCCTCCACCGCGCGCTGAATCTTCACCTGGGCATCGGCCCGGGCATTGAGGCTGCGCAGGATCTCGGCATTCTGCTCTTCCATCTCTACCTGCACACGCGCTTGCAGCAGGTCGCCCAGGTTGGCGACGTTCTTGGCCAACTGTTCCAGGCGTTGCTCGGTGGCGGCGCAGTAGCGCACGGTCGGTTTGAATCGGCGCTCGATGAACACGCCCAGACGCTGGCAATCGCCGACATGGCTCTCGCGCAATTCACCAAGGCGCTCGAACACCAGCTGTGCATAGGCCTGCGTGGCACCGAAACGATGGCGGGTCTTGACCGTGCGGCTGACCACCTGCCGCGACAGCTGGGCGATGGCTTCGAGCAGGCCCTTGGCGTCGTGGCCATCGCCCCCGGCACTGCGTTCGGAAAGGCTGACCAACGTCTTGTCGAAGGCGTCCAGCTCCTGGCTCAGCGCCTTGGCCGTGGTCAGGGTCAGCGAGGCCATCATGCGATACGTCTCGATCTCCAGCAGGCGGCGGATCATGCGGCCCTGGCGGTAGGCATTGAGCCGGCGGTTGATGAACAGGAAGCGGTTGGTGCCGTCGGCGGTCAGGCGAAAGTCGCTCCACACCACCGCATCACCCCCGCCGACGCAGGAGCCGCTCGGGTCCTTGAAGCCGTAGCGGGGCAAGTCCAGGCCTTGCTCGTCGCGCACCAGCACCTGTACCGCGTTGATCACCTGGGCGGCCTGCGGGGCGATGGCATCGGCCAGCACGGGCGGTAGCGCTTGCCATTCGGTTTCGGCGCTGGAGCAGGGCACCACCAGGGTCAGGGTGAAAAATTCCGTGTGCCGTTCCCACTTGAAGGGGTGCCCGTTCAGCGCGCTGATGCCTTGTACGGCCTGGGCATCGACGGCATCGGGGCAGCAGCGTTGCAACAGCGCGGCGCAGGCTGCATCGCCGCCGAGCAGGGCCAGGTGGAAGACATGCGCCGGGCCGTCGAAATACAGTGACGGGCGGGCGTGCAATTCGTTGTGCAAGGCGGTGCGTTGAGGGTGCATGGTGGTCCGGCCTGGTCTTGTGATTGTGGGGGTACCAGGGAGTGGGACTTGGCAGGGAGGTGGGAAAGTCACTTGATCAAGTGGAGATTTCTGCAGCTTGGCGAGGGCTTTGCCCTCGATCGCCGGCAAGCCGGCTCCCACAAAGACGGCGTCGGTTGCATTACCTGTGGGAGCCGGCTTGCCGGCGATTGGGCCGCAAAGCGGCCCCCTGCGGTCGTCAGCCCATGCACCGCGTCACATGTTTCACCGACAGATACCCAGACAACCCCCAGGGCCCGAGCTCTCGCCCGATCCCACTGCCCTTGGTGCCGCCCCACGACGTTTCGACGAACACCGCCTGCACCGAGTTGATCCACACATGCCCGACCTCCAGCGCATCGGCCACGCGCTCGGCGCGTTCCAGGTCGGCGGAGCAGACGGTGGCGACCAGGCCGAAGCGGCTGTCGTTGGCTTCGGCAATCGCTTGCGCCTCGGTCGAGAAGCGACGCGCACACAGCACCGGGCCGAAGATCTCTTCGGTCCACAGGCGGCTGTCCACAGGCACATCGGCATACAGTGTCGGGCTGACGAACCAGCCCTCGCGGTCCAGCGCCTTGCCACCGGCCAGGCACTGCAAACCCTCTTCACGGGCCGTGGCGAAGTAGCTGGCAACCTTCAGCCATTGCGCCTGGCTGGTGAGCGGCCCCATGTCCACTTCTTCGCTCGATGGATTACCGACGCGCAGCGTTTCCAGTGCCTGCTGCAGGCGGGGCAGCAGTGCATCGGCAATGCCGTCCTGCACCAGCAGGCGCGAGGTCGCCGAGCACATCTGCCCGGCATTCCAGGTGATGCCAGCGACGATCCATTCCACCGCCTGGCCCACGTCGCAATCATCGAACACCACGATCGCCGACTTGCCACCCAGTTCCAGGGTCACCGGCCGACACTGTGCCGAAGCACTGCGCATCACCTGGCTGCCAACGCTGTTGCTGCCGGTGAACGACAACTTGTCCAGGCCGTTGTGGCTGCTCAGGGCCGCGCCGGTCTCGGCCTTGCCGTTGACGATGTTCAGCACGCCGGCAGGCAGGCCCAGGGCCTCGGCGATCTGGCCGTAGGCTTGTTCGATCAGCGGGGTGACTTCCGAGGGCTTGAGCACCACGGTGCAGCCCGCGGCCAGGGCCGGGGCGAGTTTCCACGCGCTGGTCACCAGCGGGAAGTTCCACGGCACGATCAGGCCGACCACGCCCACCGGTTCCAGGCGCGTGCGGGCAGTGAAGCCGGGAGCGGCCAGTGGCACTTCACGGTTCTTTTCCGGCAGTTGCTCGGCCAGCTCGGCGTAGTAGGCGAAGGTGGCGATGGCGTCGTCCAGGTCGATTTCGGCCTCGTGGCGCGGCTTGCCGTTGTTGCGCATCTGCAGGGCGATCAGCGCTTCGCGGCGTTGGCCGAGTTGCTCGGCAAAGCCGCGCAGAAACGCTGCGCGGGTGGCTGCGCCGAGGTTCTTCCAGGACGGCAAGGCCTCGCGTGCAGCCGCCACGGCCTGGTCGACCTGGGCAACGCTGGCGGCCATCATCTCGGCGAAGGGCAGGCCCAGGGCCGGGTCGTTGACGCTGATGCAGTCGCTGCCTTGGCCTTCGACCCAGCGGCCAGCGATGTAGTGGGAAGTGGTCATGGTGGTATTCCAGTCAGGCCATTTCGGCGGTGGTCACCGGCATGTGCCGGGTGCTCTTGCAGCGCACCCAGCGCGGGCCATTGGGGCCATACACGCCAGCAGGTTCAGGGAACAGGTTGAGCAGCAACAGGTACAGCAGGCAGGCGATACCCAGGGTGACCGGCAGGCTCAGGTCGATGCCGCCGGCCAGGTCGCCCAGCGGGCCGACGAATTGCCCCGGCAGGTTGACGAAGCACAGGCCGACCGCCGCGCTGGGGATCCACGCGCCCATGCCGCGCCAGTTCCAGCCATGCAGGAACCAGTAGTGGCCACCGCGCTGGCCGCGGGTGAATACCTGCAGGTCGTCGGCGTGGTAGAAGCCGCGTCGAGTGATGAGGCCGAGGATCATGATCACCATCCAGGGGCTTGTGCAGGTGATGATCAGCACCGCGAAGGTGGACACGCTCTGTACCAGGTTGAAGGTGAAGCGGCCGATGAAGATGAAACCGATGGCCAGCACGCCGATCAGCAGGGTGGCGCCGGCGCGGCTGAGCAGGCGCGGGAACACGCTGGACATGTCCAGCCCGGTGCCGTAGAGCGCGGTGGTCCCGGTAGACATGCCGCCGATCACTGCAATCAGGCACACAGGGAGGAAGAACCAGCTCGGCGCCACGGCCAGCAGGCCGCCGACGTAGTTGTTGGCGGCGATGTAGTCCGGTGCCTGGGTGGCCACCAGGGTGGCGGTGCACAGGCCGAACAGGAACGGAATCAGCGTGGCGGCCTGGGCGGCGATGACCGCCAGCATGATGCGTGCCTTGGGGGTCTGGCGCGGGATGTAGCGCGACCAGTCGCCGAGGAAGGCACCGAACGACACCGGGTTGCTCATGGCCAGGATCGCCGCACCGACGAATGCTGCCCAGAAGCCGGCCTGGCCGAGGCTGACGCTGCCGGCGAAGCCCGCATCGAACGGCCCGGCGAAGGCGAAGATGCCCAGCAGGAACAGCAGGCTCGACGCCCAGACGGCGATCTTGTTGACCCACAGCATGAAGCGGAAGCCGAAGATGCACACCACCAGCACCAGCACGGCGAACAGGCCGTAGGCCAGGCCCAGGGTCAGGTCGGTTTCCGGCAGCCCGGCCAGGCGCTTGGCGCCGCCGACCAGGGCATCGCCGGAGCTCCACACCGACAGCGAAAAGAACGCCACGGCGGTCAGCAGCGACAGGAACGAGCCGACGATGCGCCCGTGCACGCCGAAGTGGGCGCCGGATGACACGGCGTTGTTGGTGCCGTTGAGCGCACCGAACAGGCCCATGGGGGCAAGGATCAGCGCGCCTACGCCGACGCCGAGCAGAATCGCCCAGACCCCAGCCTGGAACGACAGCCCGAACAATACCGGGAAGCTGCCCAATACAGCGGTGGCGAAGGTGTTGGCGCCGCCGAAGATCAGGCGGAACAGGTCCAGCGGGGAGGCGTCGCGTTGATCGTCGGGGATCTGTTCGACGCCATTGGTCTCGATACCGGTCGAGTGGCTCATGGTGATGCTCCAGCGCGTAGTTGTAGGCCGGTGCAGTGCACGGGCCCTATTGTGGGTGCGATGGCAGGGCGGCAGGGCCGCGTAAAAAGGGTCAGGCTGCGCTGACGACCGACAGGTGCTCGTGGCAGGCCAGCCAGCGTTCGCCCTGGCGGCGGAAGACGATGGTCTCGCGCTCGCTCAGCTGGTGTTCCTCACCGGCGATGCGCAGATGCGTGGCGACATCGTGCATGAAGATCGCCACGTCACCTTGCAGGCTCACCTGGGTATTGCTCGACGCGCAGTCGAGCACGGCGAAGCCTTCGGCCTGCCATTGGGCCCAGAGGTCTTCGTAGGCGCGGCGCGACAGCAAGGGTTGCGGCAAGGTGTGGAAAAGGAAGGTGGCATCTTCGCTGAAACAGGCGAAGTAGCGTGCGGTGTCGTTGCTGGCGAAGGCGGCTACGAGGTCGGCGGCGGCCTGCCGTACCTGGAGTGTCTGGTCCACGGGAGTGGCCTCACGGTTATTGTGATTGTGGTGAGCGATTCTGGTGGGGAGTGCGGAGGGGAAAAATCGCTGGGGGGAAATAATTAGTTCAGGAATTTGTGAAGTGTTCGACTCGGCCCTTTGGGTGACCATGCGATCGAGCGCCGCCCGCGCGGCGCTCGATCTTCCTGTCAACCGAGAACTCATGACATGCCCCGCAATAAACGCATCAAAAATAATTTTTGATTTGGATTTTCAGACTTTCCGTACTTATATCGCGCGCTTATCTGGTTGACGCACGTCACGCAGCGCCTGCAAGCGAAACGGCTACTCTTCGTGGATCGACCATAATGACTCTTCATTCGCTGTAAGGAGTACGTGATGTCCAAGACGCCCAGGAAGAAAGACCTCGATGCCGCTACGGAAAAGCTCGGTCGCAAGGCCTACGAGAATGAACTGAAAGACCTGCATGTCGAGCTCGTGAAGCTGCAGGAGTGGGTCGTGGCCAAGGGCCTCAAGGTGTGCATCGTGTTCGAAGGCCGTGACGGCGCTGGCAAGGGTGGCACCATCAAGGCCATCACCGAGCGCGTCAGCCCACGGGTGTTTCGTACGGTGGCGCTGCCCGCGCCGACCGAGCGTGAAAAGAGCCAGATGTACGCCCAGCGTTACCTCAACCACCTGCCGGCCGCCGGCGAAGTGGTGATCTTCGACCGCAGCTGGTACAACCGCGCCGGCGTCGAGCGGGTAATGGGCTTTTGCACGCAAGACCAGGCCGACAAGTTCCTGGCGGTGACGCCGTTGCTTGAGAAGCTGATGGTCGAGTCGGGGATCATCCTCCTCAAGTACTGGCTCGAAGTCAGCCCCGATGAACAGACCCGCCGCCTGCAGGACCGTATCAACGACGGCCGCAAGCTGTGGAAACTGTCGCCCATGGACCTCAAGTCGTACACCCGCTGGGACGATTACACCCGCGCCCGCGATGCCATGTTCGCCGCCTCGGATACCTCATGGGCACCCTGGTTCATGGCGCCCTCCGACGACAAGCGTCGTGCCCGACTCAACATCATCAGTCACCTTCTGACGCAAGTTCCGTACAAGGACATCACCCGCGAGGAGGTGGTGAAGCTGCCTAAACGCGGCAAGATCGGCAAATACAAGGCCGTAGACTACCCCTTCAAAGTTATCCCTGAACGCGTATGATGCGCCCCCTTCGAAAAACCTAGGGAGTCGCTTCCATGCCACATGATGGCAGCCTGTTACAGGCGACAGTCGTTTTTCTGTTGGCCGTGGTGCTTCTGGTACCACTGGCGCAACGGTTGAAAATGGGCGCGGTGCCAGGCTACCTGCTGGCCGGCATCCTCATTGGCCCATCGGTATTGGGTCTGCTGGGCAACCCGGACAACGTCGCACGCCTTTCGGAAATGGGCGTGGTGATGTTGTTGTTCGTGATTGGATTGGAGCTTTCGCCACGACGGCTGTGGACCATGCGCCGGGCGCTGTTCGGCATCGGTTCGCTGCAGGTGGGGCTTACCGCCGTGATGCTGGGTCTGCTGGCGTACTTTCTGTTCGATCAGTCCAAAGCGGCGGCGATAGTCCTGGGCGTGGGCCTGGCGCTGTCGTCCACCGCTTTTGGCCTGCAGGTCCTGGCCGAGCGCAAGGACCTGAGCAAGCCGCACGGGCGCCTTGCGGTCGCCATCCTCCTGTTCCAGGACATCGCCGCTATCCCGCTGATTGCCGTGGTGCCGATGCTGGGTGGTGGTGCCAGTGTCGTCGACGAACGTAACTGGCCGATGCTGGCGGTAGCGGGGGGCATCGGGGTGGTGATCGTCTGTGGCCGTTACCTGTTGACCCCGGTGTTCAAGTGGACCGTGGGTTCCGGCCTGCCCGAGCTGTCCACAGCCATGGCATTGCTGGTGGTACTGGGCACCGCCTGGATCATGGAGCATGTCGGTGTGTCCATGGCGCTGGGCGCTTTCCTCGCGGGCGTACTGATGGCCGATTCACCCTTCCGTCACGAACTGGAGACCCAGATCGAACCGATCAAGGGCCTGCTGCTCGGGCTCTTTTTCGTCGGCGTAGGGATGAGCGCTGACCTTAACCTGTTGTTTTCCATGCCCTGGGTTGTTCTGGGGCTGACCCTGCTGCTGGTCAGCATAAAGATGCCGGTGTTGTTTGCCTTGGGGCGCTTCGCTGGGGGGCTTAACCACCCCGAGGCGCTGTGCCTGGGCATCGTTTTGGCGTCTGGCGGCGAATTTGCCTTTGTAGTGTTCAAGCTGGCGCTCGATCACCAGGTGCTGACGCAGCAGGTGCACGATTTGCTGGTGCTCGCCATCACCCTGTCAATGGCAGTGGTGCCTCTGGTGATGCTGGGCCTGGCGCGTCAGTTACGGGACGACACCAACGCTCAGCGTGTACCCGAAACCGGCGAGTGAACGACGCCCTATGGCGTCCTGAATGTTCGGAGATTGAACAATGCAACAAGGTTTGAAGTTGGACAGCGCCCTGTCACGGGGTTTGCTTGATGTGCTGATCAAGGCCGGGTTGATTGCCGCGCTGGTGATCTTCTCCTTCCAGGTGTTCCAGCCCTTTCTGGAGCTGATGCTGTGGGCGGTGATCCTTGCGGTCACGCTGTACCCGCTGCAGCAGCGGATCAGACGCGGCACGGGCCTCAAGGACGGTTTTTCCGCGACCCTGGTGGTGCTGTTGATGCTGGTCGTGCTGCTGGTACCGATCTACCTGGTGGTGGTGTCCATCAGCGAGTCGGTGGAAAGCATGGTGACCCTGCTCAAGAGCGGCGCCTGGAGCGTGCCGACACCGCCTGACTCGGTTGCCAGCTGGCCGCTGATCGGGCCTAAGGTGCATGCCTTGTGGTTGTCGGCCTCCGAAAGCCTGGCGCCGGTGCTGAACAACATGATGCCTTACCTCAAGGGCGCCGGCCTGGGCATGCTGGGCGCGGCTGCCAGTGCGGGCGGTGCCTTCCTGCTGTTCATCGCGGCGGTCATCATCTCCGGGGTCATCATGGCCTTTGGCGAGCGCGGCGAGATCGCGGCGCAGCGTATTGCCATGCGCGTTTCCGGTGAGGAGCGTGGCAAGCCGATCGCCAGACTGTGCACCGCGACCATTCGCGCAGTGGCCCAAGGGGTGATCGGCATCGCCTTCATCCAGATGCTGCTGATTGGCGTCGGCTTCGTGGTCAAGGGCGTACCAGGGGCAGGGATGCTGGCCATCGCCGTGCTCATGCTGGGGATTGCCCAGGCCCCGGCGACCTTGATCACGCTGCCGGTGATCCTGTATGTCTTCCATGCCGACGGTTTCACCGCCGCGACCATCATCTTCGCCGTCTACACCTTCGTTGCCGGTCTCGCCGACAACGTGCTCAAGCCGCTGCTGCTGGGGCGCGGGGTGGATGTGCCGATGCCGGTGGTGCTGATCGGTGCCTTGGGCGGCATGGTGGTCAAGGGCATCATCGGCCTGTTCATCGGCCCGGTGATTCTCGGCGTGACCTACGTGCTGTTCTGGCAATGGGTCGCCCTGCAAGTGCCGGAAACCCCTGTTGAGCCGGACGCGTGAGACACTGCATCAAATGGCCTTTTGCCTGTAACGCCGTTAGCCTGCTCGCCCTGCTGGCAGGCTGCACCCAGGTCGGCCCGGACTTCCAGGCGCCGAAAGACGCTTGGTTGGCCGACTGGAACACACCGGTGCTGGAACAGGCCGGGCAGCGCGCGGCGACGCCCGACCTGCAACAGTGGTGGGCGGTGTTCGCCGACCCGACCCTGGATGCACTGATTGCCGAAGCCGACGCGCACAACACCAACCTGCGGGTCGCAGGCCTGCGCATTGCCGAGGCGCGCGCGCAGTTGTCGATCGTCCAGACCGGGCGTTATCCACAGCTGCAGCAGATGCGTGCGCAAAGCTTGTACCTCAAGCAGGACCAGTCGGGCGCGTCCAGCGCCCGCGATTCGGTGTTCTGGCAGTCCAGCGTAGGCTTCGACATCGGTTGGGAGATCGACTTCTGGGGCCGCTTCAGCCGCGCCATCGAAAGCGCCGACGCTGCCTACTTCGCCTCCCAGGCCAACTACGCCGACGTCATGGTGCTGCTGCGCGCCCAAGTGGCCGATACCTACTTCGCCGTGCGCACCACCGAAGCACGGCTGGCCATTGCCGAAGAGAACGCCAAGCGCCAGGCCCGTAGCCTGGAAATCACCGAGCGGCTGTTCCGCCACGGCGAGAACGATGAGCTCGACTGGCAACAGGCGCGCACTCAGTACCTTGCAACCCAGGCCACCATCCCCGAGTTCGAAAATCAGCTCAATGCCTTGCGCAATGTGCTCAGTTCCCTGCTTGGCCGGGCACCTGGGCCGTTCCCGGAGTTGCAGGCGCGCCACGGCCAGTTGCCGATGCCCGACCGGGCATTGCTGCAGGACGTGCCTGCCAACCTGTTGCTGCGCCGCCCGGATGTGCGCGCGGCCGAGCAGGCAGTGGCGGCGCAATCGGCCTTGGTCGGTGTCGCCGAAGCGGACCTTTATCCACAGCTGAGCCTGCTCGGCAGCATTGGCTGGAGTTTCCTTTCGGCCAATAACCTGCCCAACAGTTTCGACATCGCCGCCGGGCCAAGCATGATCTGGAACCCGTTCGACTACGGCCGACGCAAGAACGCCGTGCGCGTGGAAGATGCGCGCCTGCAGCAACTGATCGAGCTGTACCACCAGGGCGTGCGCGAAGCGGCGCGCGAGGCCGACGATGCCGCCAGTGGCCTGGTGCGCTCGCTGCAAAGTGCCACTATCCGGCACGACGCTTCCGAGGCTGCCCAGCGCTCACTGAACCTGGCCAGCTCGCAATACCGCGAAGGTTTCGCCGACTTCCAGCGTGTGCTCGATGCCCAGCAATTGTTGCTGCAGCAGCAGGATGGCTACCTGGTCAGTCGGGGCAACGCAGTCAGCAGCCTGGTGAATTTGTACAAGGCGTTGGGCGGGGGCTGGGATGCCCAGCACGCGCCCATCGACCGCGAAACGCGTCAGCAGATGCAGCAACGTACCGACTGGGGCGATCTGCTCGACGAACCTGAACAGGGTGGAACGCAATGAGCGAAGTAAAGAATGTGTCCGCTGCAGAGGCACAGGCACCCGATCGCGGCATTCACTGGGTGCTGTTGTTGATTGTCGTGAGCCTGGTCTGGTACCTGCTCGCCGACCGTTTCACGCCCTACACCCAGCAGGCTCGCCTGCAGGCCTACGTGGTCCCGGTGGCGCCCGAAGTGGCAGGGCAGGTCAAGCGTGTGGCGGTGGGCAACAACCAGGAAGTGCGTCGGGGCGATGTACTGTTCGAGCTGGATCAGGACCAGTACCGCATCGCCCTGGCCCGTGCCGAGGCCGACCTCGATACCGTAAGGCGGCAGGTGGGCGCCAGTACGGCAGGCATCGATTCGGCCAAGGCCTCGCTGGTGGCGGCGCAGGCCAACGAGCGCAAGGCGCGCCAGGATGCCGAGCGGCTCAAGCGGCTGATCGAAGAAGACCCGGGCACGGTGTCGGTACGCCGTCTGGAAGGGGCGCAGGCCACCCGTGACCAGGCCATCAGCAAGGTGGCGGCGGCTCGCGCCGAAGTGGCACGGGCACGTGAGCAGCAAGGGGGGGACGACGCCGACAACGCGCAGTTGCGCAGTGCGGCAGCGAACGTGGAAAAAGCCCGCCTGGACCTCGCCCGCACGGTCGTGCGCGCCGACGCCAACGGGCTGATCACTGACCTGCGTACCGACGTTGGCCATTATGTCGGCGCCGGTACGCCGATGATGACCCTGATCGCCATCCATGATGTGTGGATCAGTGCCGACATGACCGAGAACAACCTGGGTCGACTGCGCCCTGGTGTGCCGGTACTGGTGATCCTCGATGCCATGCCCGGTGAGGTGCTGAAGGGGCGGATCCGCAGCATCGGCTATGGCGTGAGCGTCGGCCAGGCTGCGCCCCCTGGCAGCCTGCCAACGGTGCAGAACAGCCGAGAGTGGCTGCGCTCGGCGCAACGCTTCCCGGTGATCGTCGAACTCGACGCCGACCAGTTGCAGGACAGGTCCGGGTTGCGTGTGGGCGGCCAGGCCGAAGTCATGGCCTTGCCCGGCGAGGGCAACCCGTTGAACCTGTTGGGCCGGATGTTCATGTGGCTGATGAGCTGGTTGGCCTATGCCTATTGAGTTGCGCCGCCTGCGGGCCTTGCGCCTGGCCTGGGGTGTAGCGCTGTGCCTGGCGGCGAGCTTTGGCCTGGGGCTGCCGGTGCCGATCCTGGCGCCGGTGTTCGCGGTATTGCTGCTGGCCATGCGCAGCGCGCCGCTGCCGGTGCGCGCCGCACCGGCGCTGGCGGTGCTGGTGCTGCTCAGTTGCGGCAGTGGTCTGTTGTTGATTCCGCTGTTGCGTCATGCCCCGTTGAGCGGGGTACTGCTGGTCGGCGTCGGGGTGTTCCTGGTGCTGCGTTACGCGCTCAAGGGCGGTAATGGCTTGCTGGCCAACTTGTTGGTGATCGGCTTGACCATGATTGCCGCGGCCGGCACCAGCGATTTCACCCTGGCGCTTTCGGTGGTCGAGGCCTTGGCCAAGGGCATGATGCTGGCGACGCTGGCGACTGCCGTGGCCCATGTGCTGTTCCCCGAGCCTGCCGATGCGCCTGCGCAACCCTCGCCGCCATTGCTTCCCCCCGAGGCGGTCAGCTGGGTCGCCTTGCGCGCCACGTTGATCGTGATGCCGGCGTTCCTGCTGGCAATGATTGCCCCGGATCAGTTCATGCCGCTGATCATGAAGTCGGTGAGCCTGGGCCAGCAGGCCGAGGAAACCCGCGCCCGGCACGCCAGCCGCGAGCTGATCGGCTCGACCTTGCTGGCCGGAGTGCTGGCCATTCTGATGTGGGGGGCGTTGAGCCTGTTCGCGCACCTGTGGATGTTTTTCCTGTGGGTGCTGCTGTTCACCCTTTGGCAGGCGCGCCGGCTCTACCGCGTGGTGTTGACCCGGCACAGCCCGGGCTACTGGGTCAGCTGCCTGACCACCATGCTGATCCTGCTTGGCCAGTCGGTGCAGGACAGCGCCAACGGCCAGGATGTGTATGGCGCCTTTGCCGTGCGCATGGCGCTGTTCCTGGCGGTGTCGCTGTATGCCAGTGCCATGTTGACCTGGATTGATCGGCGCCGGGTTCGGGCTGCCTAGTTGTCGGTACCGGCCCTATCGCCGGCAAGCCGGCTCCCACAGGCACACCACAGGCTTTGAAATGTGGGAGCCGGCTTGCCGGCGATAGGGCCGGGACTGGCTACCTAGGGCTGCCAGTCGACGCCGCTGTCTGCAAGGTAGGCATCCACTGCAGCCCCGACCGTTGGGTGAAAGGCGTTCTCGCCCATGTGCTGGAACAAGCCAAAGCGTTTCATCTTGTCCTTCACCGGGTCCTTCATCTCGGCAAACTGCAGCTCCACCCCCCGCGCTTCCAGCGCCCGGTCCAGCTCGGCGAGCATGTCTGCGGAAGTGACGTCGATGCTGGTCACCGGCTCCGCCGCGATCACCAACCGCTGCACGGGGGTAGGGGATTCATCCACGGCAGCGAGCACCGTGTGCTGGAACTGCTCGGCGTTGGCGAAGAACAGCGGCGCGTCCCAGCGCAGCAGCACAAAGCCCGGGATTCGCCGGGCCTGTGGATAGCGTTGCACATCATGGTAGCCACGGGTGCCGTCGACCCGGCCGAGCACCGCGTAGTGCGGGCGCCAACCGTCCCAGAGGAACTCGATCACCGAGATCGCCACGGCAATGCAGATGCCGGGGATGGCGCCGAACACCGCGACCCCGACGAAGCAGGTGAACGATAGCCAGAACTCCCATTGCTGCATGCGGAAGATGCGCTTGAGGTCGGCGAACTCGAACAGCCCCAGGGCTGCGGCAATCACCACGGCGGCCAAGGCACTGTTGGGCAGGTGCTGCATCAGGTTGGGCGCCACCAGCAGCAGCAGGGTGACCGCCAGTGCACCAATGATGCCGGTGAGCTGGGTTTTCGAGCCTGCCGCTTCAGCCACCGGCGTACGCGACGAGCTGCTGCTGATGGGGATGCCCTGGAACAAGCCGGCGGCCAGGTTCGCCACGCCCAGGCCGAACATCTCCTGATTCGGATCGACTGGGGTTTTCAGGCGTGCGGCGTAGGTGCGCGACAGCACGCTGGTGTCGGCGAACGACACCAGGGCCACGGCGATCCCGCCCAGCAGTACTTCGACCAGGTCGATGTCGCTTACCCAAGGGAACACGAAGCTCGGCAGGCCCTGAGGCAGCTCGCCGAGCACCTTGACGCCCAGCTGGTCGAGCTTGAACAGGCTTACCGCCAGCGTTGCCAGCACCACGGCGATGAGAATGCCCGGCAGGCGCTTGAAAGGCTTTAGCAGCAGGATCAGCGCGAGGCTGCCGGCACCGATGGCAAAACTGGGCCAGTGACCCTGGCCAGCCAGCAACGCCTGGGCCAGTGTCCACAGGTCGCGCACTGGCCCCTGGCTGTCGAACGAAAGGCCGAACAGCTTCGGCAACTGGCTGATCAGCACCGTCAGGGCGATGCCGTTCATGTAGCCATAGCGGATCGGTTTGGACAGCAGTTCGGTGATGAAGCCCAGGCGCAGTAACCCGGCGATCACACAGAAAGCACCGGCCACCAGGGCCATCATGCTGGCGATGGCGATTGCCCGTTGTGGGTCGCTTGCCGCGTACTGCACCACCACCGCGAGGATGGGTGCAGCCAGTGCCGAGTCCGGGCCGAGCACGAGGATTCGACTGGGGCCGAACAGGGCGTAGGCGAGCAGGGGGATGATGGTGGCGTACAGGCCATAGATGCCCGGTACCCCGGATGCTTCGGCGTAGGCGATGCCGACAGGCACCAGCATGGTGGTCAGCACCAGGCCGGCAGCGATGTCCTTGGGCAGCCAGGCCGCTTGATAGTGCAGCAGCGTGGCCAGGCCGGGGAGCCAGCGCTTCCAGTCGAAGCGAGGGCGGGGAGGCGTTCCATGCATGGTCGAGGCTCCGGACAGAGGACGCATGAACCGCGTCGAGCCATTCTGAGCCTTGGCTCAGGGAAGCAGCAAGTGCTTTTCCAGGGCTGAAACGGCGGCGCCCCGATCGCCGGCAAGCCGGCTCCCACAGGTACCCCACTGTTCTTGAAGTCAGTGTTTTTACCTGTGGGAGCCGGCTCGCCGGCAATCGGGGCGCCGCTGATGTTGCGTTATACGTTGAAGCGGAAGTGCATCACATCGCCGTCTTTAACGATGTAGTCCTTGCCTTCCAGGCGCCACTTGCCGGCTTCCTTGGCACCGCCTTCACCCTTGAACTGGATGAAGTCGTCATAGGCCACCACTTCGGCGCGGATGAAGCCCTTTTCGAAGTCGGTGTGGATCACGCCAGCGGCCTGCGGCGCGGTAGCGCCGACGCGGACGGTCCAGGCACGCACTTCCTGCACGCCGGCAGTGAAGTAGGTCTGCAGGTTGAGCAGTTCGTAACCGGCGCGAATCACGCGGTTCAGGCCAGGCTCTTCCAGGCCCAGGGCCTCGAGGAACATGTCTTTTTCTTCGCCGTCATCGAGCTCGGCGATTTCGGCTTCGATCTTGTTGCACACCGGTACCACGACCGCGCCTTCTTCCTCGGCGATGGCCTTGACCACGTCCAGGTGCGGGTTGTTGTCGAAGCCGTCTTCGGCGACGTTGGCGATGTACATCACCGGCTTGCTGGTCAGCAGGTGGAAGCCACGGATGACGGCCTTTTCGTCGTCAGCCATGTTCTTCATCAGGCTGCGCGCCGGCTTGCCCTCGGTGAAGTGCGGGATCAGTTTTTCCAGGATGGCCTTCTGCGCCAGGGCTTCCTTGTCGCCGCCCTTGGCGTTGCGGGTGACCTTCTGCAGTTGCTTCTCGCAGCTGTCGAGGTCAGCGAAGATCAGCTCCAGGTCGATGATCTCGATGTCGCGCTTGGGGTCGACGCTGTTGGAAACGTGAATCACGTTCTCGTCTTCGAAGCAGCGCACTACGTGGGCGATGGCGTCGGTCTCGCGGATGTTGGCGAGGAACTTGTTGCCCAGGCCTTCACCCTTCGAGGCACCGGCTACCAGGCCGGCGATGTCGACGAACTCCATGGTGGTCGGCAGGATGCGGTTGGGCTTGACGATTTCCGCCAGCGCCGCCAGGCGCGCGTCGGGCATCGGCACGATGCCGCTGTTCGGCTCGATGGTGCAGAAGGGGAAGTTCTCCGCCGCAATGCCAGACTTGGTCAGGGCGTTGAACAGGGTGGACTTGCCGACGTTGGGCAGGCCGACGATGCCGCAATTGAAACCCATGGGTATTCCCCTCTCTAGGAAATCAGGCCTTCTGGCTGTGCAGCTCGCGCATCGCCTTGGCAAAGTCGCCAGCGAGCACGTCCGGCAGCACGCCGAGGGCAAAATCGATGCTGGCGTCGAGCTTCTCCTGCTCGGCGCGCGGCGCGCGGCCCAGGACGAAGTTGGAGACCAGTTTGGCGTCACCCGGGTGGCCGATGCCAAGCCGCAGGCGGTGGAAGTCGTTCTGGTTGCCGAGCTGCGCGATGATGTCGCGCAGGCCGTTGTGCCCACCATGGCCACCGCCGCGCTTGAGCTTGGCGACGCCTGGAGGCAGGTCGAGTTCGTCATGCGCCACCAGGATTGCTTCCGGCTTGATGCGGAAGAAATTGGCCAAGGCCGCCACGGACTGGCCGCTACGGTTCATGTAGGTGGTGGGGATGAGCAGACGAACGTCGTTGCCCTGATGGCTGAATTTAGCCGTCAGGCCGAAATACTTGCGGTCAGCGGTCAATGAAACGCGCTGGGCGCTGGCAATGCGTTCAACGAAAAGAGCCCCTGCGTTATGCCGGGTCTGTTCGTATTCGGGGCCGGGGTTACCCAGGCCGACGATCAACTGGATGGCGGTCACGTAGGGGCTCTTCCTTGGAGTTGGTGGGTTACGGTGCGCGGCACTGTAACCCGATCAACACCGGCGCGCGAGTGGATTACTCAGCGGCGCCTGCTTCAGCTTCTGGAGCAACGCGTGGCGCGTGAACGTTGGCAACAGCTTTGTCATCACCGTGGGCCAGAGCGACGAACTCTACGCCTTTCGGAGCTTTCAGGTCCGACAGGTGGATGATGCTGCCGATTTCGGCGTTGGCCAGGTCGACTTCGATGAACTCAGGCAGGTCTTTGGCTTCGCAGGAAACTTCGATCTCGGAAACAACGTGCGAGATTTCGCCGCCTTTCTTGATCGGGGCTTCTTCGCCAACGAAGTGAACTGGAACCTTGGCGGTCAGCTTCTGGCCAGCAACGACGCGAACGAAGTCGGCGTGCATGATGAAGCCTTTGGCTGGGTGACGCTGCATGGCCTTGACGACGACGTTCTGCTTGGCACCGTCGACGTTCAGCTCGATAACGTGGCTGAAGGCAGCTTCGTTTTCGAACAGCTTGGCGATTTCCTTGGCCACGATGGTCAGGGATTGAGCTTCTTTATCGCCACCGTATACAACGGCTGGGATGTTGGCGGAGTGACGCAGGCGGCGGCTCGCACCTTTCCCCAGGTCAGTACGCGCTTGGGCGTTCAGAATGAAATCAGTCATTTTGTTTCTCCAAAATAGCCCCCCGAGGGCGTTTGCGACCAGCGCCAACGGGGATGGCAAAAAAGCCCCGCCCCAACGAATGCTGGGGCGGGGCGCTTCACATCAATACCTGTTCCGCTTAGCGGAACATCGCACTGATCGATTCTTCATTGCTGATGCGGCGTACCGCTTCAGCGACAACCGGTGCGATATCCAGCTGGCGGATACGGTCACAGGCTTGAGCAGCGGCGGACAGCGGGACGGTGTTGGTCACCACCAGCTCGTCCAGTACCGACTTCTCGATATTCTCGATCGCGCGGCCCGACAGGACAGGGTGCGTGCAGTAGGCGTAAACCTTGGCAGCGCCGTGTTCTTTCAGGGCCTTGGCCGCGTGGCACAGGGTGCCGGCGGTATCGACCATGTCGTCTACCAGGATGCAAGTGCGCCCTTCGACATCACCGATGATGTGCATCACTTCGGAGTGATTGGCCTTTTCGCGGCGTTTGTCGATGATACCCAGGTCGACACCCAGGGACTTGGCGACGGCACGTGCACGCACGACACCACCGATGTCCGGGGAGACGATCATCAGGTTCTCGAAACGCTGGTCTTCGATGTCGTCGACCAGTACGGGCGAGCCGTAGATGTTGTCGACGGGGATATCGAAGAAGCCCTGGATCTGGTCAGCGTGCAGGTCGACGGTGAGTACACGGTCGATACCCACGACAGTGAGCATGTCAGCGACAACTTTGGCGCTGATGGCTACACGTGCCGAACGCGGACGGCGGTCCTGGCGGGCGTATCCGAAGTAAGGAATCACAGCAGTGATTCGCGACGCAGAGGAGCGGCGGAAGGCATCAGCCATCACGACCAGTTCCATCAGATTGTCGTTGGTAGGGGCACAGGTTGGCTGGATGATGAAGACGTCCTTACCACGGACATTTTCATTGATCTCAGCACTGATTTCGCCGTCGGAGAACTTACCGACAGAAACATCACCCAGTGGAATATGCAGCTGACGTACGACACGCCGAGCCAGATCGGGGTTAGCGTTCCCCGTAAAGACCATCATCTTGGACACGCGCAGTACCTGAAGGCTGAGGGTATACCTGGATGAGTATAAGGAAAATGGCAGGGGCGGCTGGATTCGAACCAACGCATGGCAGGATCAAAACCTGCTGCCTTACCGCTTGGCGACGCCCCTGTATCTGTTGCTGCGAGCGCTAGGCACTCGACTTCTTGATCAGACTCTGTAGCTCACGATGCAACATCGAAACATTGCTTCCTTTCGCCACAAACCCTGTTTGGGTCTCTGAAAGAAGGGCCAGAACTTTATCAGCTTCGGCTTTGCTTGGGAAGGCCCCAAACACACAACTTCCAGTGCCGGTCAGTCGAGCCTTTGTGAATTTACCCAATGAATTCAACGCATTGCGAACTTCTGGGTAACTCTGCTCTACCACCGGTTGGCAGTCATTTCGACTGTTTCCCTCGGGAACGGGGCGCATCTTAAGGGGGAGGGAATCACGTGTCAACAGCGGATGTGAAAAAATTTCTACAGTGCTGACAGACACTTGCGGCACCAGCACGACATACCAGGGTTCCTCCGGGTCGACCGGGGTCAGTTGCTCGCCCACGCCTTGGGCGAACGCGGCGTGGCCCCGCACGAACACTGGAACGTCGGCGCCCAGGGTCAGGCCCAGGCCGGCGAGGCGGTCTTCGTCCCAGTCCAGTTGCCACAGATGAGCCAGAGCCAGCAGGGTGGTGGCGGCATCCGAACTGCCACCCCCGATACCGCCACCCATGGGCAGTACCTTGTTCAGCCAGATGTCGGCGCCCAGGCCGGTGCCGGATTGCTCCTGCAGCTTGCGCGCGGCGCGCACGATCAGGTTGCTGTCGTGGGGCACTGCGGCGATCTCGGTGTGCAGGCGGATCACACCGTCGTCACGCCGGGCGAAGGTCAGCTCGTCGCCGTGGTCGAGGAATTGGAATACGGTTTCCAGCTCGTGGTAGCCGTCGGGACGGCGACCGATGATGTGCAGCCACAGGTTGAGCTTGGCCGGGGCGGGCAGGGTGATCTTGTGCATCGATCAGTGCCCCAGCTGGCGCGGCTGCCAGTCCTTGACCACCAGGGTCACGTCCAGGTTCTTGCCGTGCAGTTTCAGGCGATCGGGCAGCCAGTAGCCGTTCTGCTCGGTGTAGCTCAGGTACTGCACCTGCCAGCCATCCTGGTCGAGGCTGGCCAGGCGGCTGTCGCCGTCCAGGGTCAGCTTGCTCTTGCTGTCGGGGGCGGGCAGGCCGCGCACCCACCAGACCAGGTGCGAAACCGGCAGTTGCCAGCCAAGCTGCTCTTCCAGCAGGGCTTCGGGGCTTTCTGCCTGGTAGCGGCCCTGGTTGGCCACTTCCAGCACCACGCCGCCAGGGCGACCGGTCAGGCGTGCGGCGCCACGGCCCAGTGGGCCGGCCAGGCGGATGTCGTAGTAGTCCTGACGCTGCAGCCAGAACAGCGTGCCGCTGCCGGAATCGCGCGGGGCACGGATGCCGACCTTGCCGTTGATCTGCCAGCCATCAAGGGTGCTCAGCTGCGCTTTATGAGCGCGCCACTGCTGTGGGTCGCCTTGGCCCTGCAGGGCTTCGCGGCTACCGAAGCCGGCGCAGCCGGCCAGCAGGGCAATCAGGGTAAAGGTGATGCAATGGCGCAAGAACATGGCGTTAGAGAGTCTCGGATCCGGTCAGGCGCAAAACGGTCTTGCGCAGGATAGGGCTGTCGGGCTGGGTTTCGAAGGCCTTGGCCCAGACCTGACGCGCTTCGCGGCGCTTGCCGTTGGCCCACAGGACTTCACCCAGGTGGGCAGCCACTTCATGGTCGGGGAAGCGCTCCAGCGCCTGGCGCAGGTAGCGTTCGGCTTCATCGAGGTTGCCCAGGCGGTAGGCGACCCAGCCCAGGCTGTCGAGCACGGCCGGGTCGTCGGGGGTCAGCTGGTGGGCCTTGTCGATCAGCGCCTTGGCTTCGCTATAGCGGGTGGTGCGGTCGGCCAAGGTGTAGCCCAGGGCGTTCAGGGCCATGGCGTTTTCCGGCTCGCGGGCAATGATGGCGCGCAGGTCTTTTTCCATCTGCGCCAGGTCGTTGCGTTTTTCCGCCAGCATGGCGCGGGTGTAAAGCAGGTTGAGGTCGTCCGGGTAGTGCTGGAGGGCTTGTTGCAGCACCTGGTTGGCCTGGGCGTCCTTGTTGTTGTTGCTGTAGCTTTCCGACTCGATCAGGTACAGCTGGACGGCGATGTCCGGCTGCGCTTCACGGGCCGCGGCAAGTTGGCGCGAGGCTTCGCTGCCACGGCCGTTGGCGATGAGAATATCGGCCTGGCGCAATTGCGCCGGCAGGTAATCGGGGCCGGGGCCGACTTGCGCATACTCGCGCAGGGCGCCCGCCGGGTCATGGCGTTCTTCGGCGATGCGGCCCAGGTTCAGGTGCGCGGCATCGACATTGCTGTCGCGTTCGATCATTTCGCGCAGGTAGCTTTCGGCCTCGTCCCAGTCCTTGTTCTCCAGGCACACCAGAGCCAGGGAGTAGCGCAGCTCATCGTCATCGGGGTATTGCTGGACCAGGCTGATGAATTCGCCCTTGGCGTCGGCGATACGGTCCTGTTCGACCAGGGTGCGCGCATAGGTCAGGCGCAGGCGTTTGTCATCCGGATTGTCGCGAATCGCCCCACGCAGCAGCGGCAGGGCTTCCGGGCCGCGGTCAAGGGCCTGGAGCAGGCGGGCGCGGAGCAGGATCGGAGCGATTTCGCTATCTTGTGTCGGGTGCGCCTCAAGCAGTTCGAGCGCCTCTTCGGTCTTGCCGTCCTGGTTGAGCAGCAAGGCCTTGCCAAACACCAGCTGACTGTTGTCCGGGTACTTGACCAGCAGGCGGTCGAAGCTCTGCATCAGACCATCGCGGGTGCCCTGGTCGGTTTCTGCGGCCGACAGGGCAAGGAAGTCGAAGTGGGTGTCGCCTTTGCCCTGCAGTACCTTCTCCATATAAGTCATGGAGTCGTCGTAGCGGCCGACACGCGCCAGCTGAATGGCGGCGGCGCGCTGGGCGTCGAGGTTCTGCGGGTCGTTGCGGGCCCAGACCAGTGCGTTGTCGAGGGCCGGCTCGTCGGCACCGAGGTATTCGGCGATGCGGTAGGCGCGCTCGGAAATGCCGGGGTCCTGGGTCTTGGCGGCCTGGTCGGTGTAGTTGGCCAAGGCGATGTCGAAGCGGTTGCGTTGCCCGGCCAGTTCAGCCACCAGCAGGCTGTACAGCGTGTCTTGCGTGAACGACCCATACGCCACGGGCTTTTGCGCCGCGTCTTTGCCGGCCTCGGCAACGGGCGGCTCGGCATTTTGCGGGGCCAGGCTCTGGCAGCCCTGGAGCAGGGCGAAGGCAAGCAGCAATGCGTAGGGTCTGTTCATATAAAGGCTTAGAAGGACTTACCGGCGGTCGGAGCATGATGACACAAGCGCGGGGGCAAACCCACCTGCGAAGGTCGAGGTTTACAGCGTGGGGCTGTATGGGTCGGACCATGGCGGGGGGCGGAGGTTCTGAGGGATCTGCCGAGGCGGTGGGAGGAACACACCACATGACTGGCGTTTCAGAAGGCCATGGATCTAGCCATGCATATGCTGCATCTGAGTGTCGAGCATATCAAGAAGCAAGAACTCACTGATCTGGGTGAGGCCATTGTCAAGGATGCGGTTACTGCTCAGGTTGAATATGTGAAAGCAGGCTGTGCACTGAGTCTGAGGGCTTTGAAAGTCGGGCCGAATACGCTCTGAGCAGATATTGAGGCGCTGAATGTCGGCTGTCTCTGCTGCAGTTTGGGCGAGGGTACTAGCTCCACTTTTAACACGCTCGCCTCGCCTTTATCTCTTGAGTTAACCTCGCTCAAAATACCTTGTGAAACCTTCGTAGATGATTAGTGATGAAACGGAGAGTATCAGGTAATACCAGAAAAACAGAAGCAGGCGCCTGGTTTTCTGCGGGATGCTTTGGATGTCAATGGGGTCTGCCAAGTTTCGGCGTATATAAAAATTTGGGGTCGAGAGCATCCCGGCGATCCCGCAGAGTCTCATCATCTTGCCGAGAATTCCTGCAGTGGAGTACATCGAACGGTTTCCTTGCACAAACTTGCAATTAATTAGCTGAGACTCAATGGTTTCGACATGTCGGCAGGCGATGTAAATGAGCGCCACAAGACTGATCATTAGTGAGATCAACATAAAAAATGAAATGAACATCCACGGCGAGCTTGTCATTTATCAAACGCCTCGTACAAAAAGTCTCCAAATTTTGTCGCCTGTCCCTTGGCGTATTCTCCAGCTACCATCCCTCCTGCTGCACCCCCAATGACTGCGCATGCCAATGTTCCCATCCCGCCGCTTGGGAGGCCGATGGCGAGGCATAGCTGCCCAAGAGCGTAGCTGCCTATGGTTGCCCCGCCAGCAGTACCAGCAAGGCTTCCCGCTAATGATGCACCCTCGATGTATTTTGCTTTTCTACAGGCCTCCTCGCGTCCTAATGTGCATGCCTTCTGGATTTCTAGTCCGGTAGCCGCAACCTCAAGCGCTATGCCAATATAGGTACCTTTCTTGATCAGATTGGCGGCCTTTGCGACTCCTGCAACCTTATCGGCATACCCTGCAATCTCGCCGGTATGCAGATAACTTTTCGTGGAAATCGCCAGCGCCCTTTTGACCGACTCTTTATTTCGCAGGCCGGCCCCGAAAGCTGCCAGCCTGCTCAATTGTTCTTCTAGCTTCACGAACAGCGCAGCTCGCCTCGCATAAAACTGGTCACGCGCCTTGAGCGTACCTGTGCCAAGGTACTCCTTATGCAGCTGTTCAATTTCCAGCAGCGTGTCCTGAATGGCCCTCAGATGCTTGCCCCATGCATCGCTGATTACGCCCGCGCCCATCGAAGCGTGGGCCAGTAGCCTCTTGAGCAGTTCGAAATTCTCCAGAAAGAATTCGTCAGCACCCTGGCCGCTGCGCATCAGGCCGATGTGCGTGATGGAGGCTTTCGCCATCAGGAAGGCTTCATGGCTGGTGCATGAGGGTGTAGACCAATCACCCATGACGACCAGTTCGCCACTTTTCACCACTGAGTTGTAGATATGCGAATTCAGCACATCGAACTTGCTGGCAGCGTGCCCCGTCAGGGCAAGGCCAGCCTTGAGCGTGTGGTAGTTCTGCATCCTGGGATTGATATAGGCGCGAGCTTGGGACATGGCGATACCCTCACGCGTACTTCTTGTTGCCGATCCGGTCCCAGCCGCCGGCGATGTTGCCGCCGCCGCTGCCGTCGATACGTTTCTGCTGGGTATAAGTGGTCTTGATCCTGCCGTAGTCGAGCTGAACCACTTCGATCGGAACGCCATCGGCTGCACTCTGGGTGTAATCGGCAATGATCACTTCTTCGAGGACAATCTCGTAATACTTGAGCTTGTCTCCGCCCGCGCGGCAGAGCGCAAGTCTGACTTCCTTGAGATGCTGGCCTGCACAGCTGGCTTCCATCAGTTTGCAGCTGGCACTGTCGAGGAACTTGGTGAACGTGAAGTTGCTTACGGCAGTACGACCCGATGTCGCACCACCGGCTGAACTTGCAGTGGCGGAAGTGCTTTGGCTGACACCGAAGTCATAGCCCGTGACTTCGATCCATTTGTTGTATTTCTCGTCCAGGGCTTCGCCGGGGATTTCGTCGATTTTTATGTAAGCGTCAAAAGCCATGCGTACCGCTCCTTGGTAATCATTGGGTGTGAGAATTTTGTATATGCGGGTGGGAACTTGCTCCGGGCAGTGATGGCAAGGCTAGGCATTGATACTGGGTAATGCAATGGCTGGGGTGCAATTTCGGAAAAGGACTACAAGTTGATGTAATAAGTCCGTGCGGATGTGTCGAAATATGTTATTGACACTCACTTTATGTAGGAAAAGTTTCGAGGCTTTGTTTAATTGTTAAACGGCTTTCGGCGGTCAGCCCAGCGCTGACTGACGCATACATGGCTCGGTGGATCAAAGCGACTTTTGTGGGAGCCGGCTTGCCGGCGATCACCGGTGAAGCCGGTGCCAGGCATTCGCGGTGCCTGCATCGCCGGCAAGCCGGCTCCCACAGGGACTTTTGCCCTCAGGGCGAGGACCTCCACACGGGCATCTGCCGGCAGGGCGCAGCCTGCCATCACTCCAATAGCGAACGGTGGTTGTTCTAAAACCTGCGAAAGAGGACAATTATCGGCTTCCCGTCACAACCAGCGACCTTGCATGGCCTTTCTTGCACTTGGTATCAACCATAAGACTGCCTCGGTAGACGTACGCGAGCGCGTGGCGTTTACCCCAGAGCAGCTGGTCGACGCCCTGCAGCAGCTCTGCCGACTGACCGCCAGCCGCGAGGCGGCGATCCTGTCCACCTGCAACCGTAGCGAGCTCTATATAGAGCAGGACCACCTGTCTGCCGACGCCGTTCTGAAGTGGCTGGCCGAATACCACCGGCTGAGCCTGGATGAACTGCGCGCCAGTGCCTACATCCACGAGGAACACGACGCCGTCCGGCACATGATGCGGGTGGCCTCGGGCCTGGACTCGCTGGTGCTCGGCGAGCCGCAGATCCTCGGCCAGATGAAGTCGGCCTACGCCGTGGCGCGCGAGGCCGGTACCATCGGCCCGCTGCTCGGGCGCCTGTTCCAGGCGACCTTCAGTGCCGCCAAACAGGTGCGTACCGATACCGCGATCGGCGAGAACCCGGTGTCGGTGGCCTTCGCCGCGGTCAGCCTGGCCAAGCAGATCTTCAGCGACCTGGGCCGTAGCCAGGCGCTGCTGATCGGTGCGGGTGAAACCATCACGCTGGTTGCCCGCCACCTGCATGAGCAGGGCGTGCGCCGTATCGTCGTGGCCAACCGCACGCTGGAGCGGGCCAGTACCCTCGCCGCGCAGTTCGGTGCCCACGCCGTGTTGCTGGCCGATATCCCCCAGGAGCTGGCGCACAGCGACATCGTCATCAGCTCCACCGCCAGCCAGTTGCCGATCCTTGGCAAGGGCGCCGTGGAGAGCGCGCTGAAGCAGCGCCGGCACAAGCCGATCTTCATGGTCGATATCGCCGTGCCGCGCGACATCGAGCCGGAAGTGGGTGAACTCGACGACGTCTACCTGTATACCGTCGACGACCTGCACGAAGTGGTCGCGGAAAACCTCAAGAGCCGCCAAGGCGCGGCCCAGGCTGCCGAGGAGTTGGTCTCGGTGGGCGCCGAGGACTTCATGCTGCGCCTGCGCGAGCTGGCTGCGGTGGACGTGCTGCGCGCCTACCGCCAGCAGAGCGAGCGTCTGCGCGACGAAGAACTGCAAAAGGCCCAGCGCCTGCTGGCCAACGGCGGCAACCCCGAGGATGTACTGGCCCAACTGGCCCGTGGGCTGACCAACAAACTCCTGCACGCGCCCAGCGTGCAACTGAAAAAGCTCTCGGCCGAGGGCCGCCTCGATGCGCTGGCCATGGCCCAGGAACTCTTTGCCCTCAATGAGGGCTCGACGGACAAAACCCCGCAATGAAAGCGTCGCTGCTGAACAAACTGGACACGCTCCAGGACCGCTTCGAGGAACTCACCGCGCTGCTTGGTGACGCCGAAGTCATATCCGACCAGACCCGCTTTCGCGCCTATTCCCGCGAATACGCCGAAGTGGAGCCGGTGATCGCCGCCTATCAAGACTGGCGCAAGGTGCAGGACGACCTCGAGGGCGCCCAGGCGCTGCTCAAGGACGCCGACCCCGACCTGCGTGAAATGGCCGTGGAAGAAGTACGCGATGCCAAGGAACAGCTGGTCGGCCTGGAGTCGCAGCTGCAGCGCATGTTGCTGCCCAAGGACCCCAACGACGGTCGCAACGTGTTCCTGGAAATCCGCGCCGGCACCGGTGGCGACGAGGCAGCCATCTTCTCGGGCGACCTGTTCCGCATGTACTCGCGTTACGCCGAGCGGCGTGGCTGGCGCCTGGAGATCCTGTCGGAGAACGAAGGCGAGCATGGCGGCTACAAGGAGGTCATCGCCCGCGTCGAAGGCGACAGTGTGTACGGCAAGCTCAAGTTCGAGTCCGGCGCGCACCGCGTGCAACGTGTACCAGAGACCGAGTCCCAGGGCCGCATCCACACCTCGGCGTGCACCGTGGCGGTACTGCCGGAGCCCGACGAGCAGGTAGCGATCGAGATCAACCCGGCCGACCTGCGCGTGGACACCTACCGCGCCTCCGGTGCTGGCGGTCAGCACGTCAACAAGACCGACTCGGCGATCCGCATTACCCACCTGCCCACCGGCATCGTGGTCGAGTGCCAGGAAGAGCGCTCGCAGCACAAGAACCGTGCGCGTGCCATGTCCTGGCTGTCGGCCAAGCTCAATGACATGCAGACCAGTGCTGCACAGAACGCCATCGCCAGCGAGCGCAAGCTCCTGGTGGGCTCCGGCGACCGCTCCGAGCGCATTCGCACCTACAACTATCCACAGGGCCGGGTCACCGATCACCGCATCAACCTGACCCTGTACTCCCTCGACGACATCCTCGCCGGTGGCGTGGACGCCGTGATCGAACCTTTGCTGGCCGAATACCAGGCCGACCAATTGGCCGCCCTGGGGGACTGATGACCATCATTGCCAGCCTGCTGCGCAACGCGCAATTGCCCGACTCGCCTACCGAGCGCCTGGACGCGGAACTGTTGCTGGCCGCGGCCATCGGCAAGTCGCGCAGCTACCTGCACACCTGGCCCGAGCGCATCGTCAGCAGTGAGGATGCCGCGACCTACGCCGGCTACCTGCAGCGGCGCCGTGGCGGTGAGCCGGTCGCCTACATCCTGGGTCAGCAGGGTTTCTGGAAGCTAGACCTGGAAGTAGCGCCGCACACGCTGATTCCGCGGCCGGACACCGAGCTGCTGGTCGAAGCGGCCCTTGAGTTGCAGCCGGCGACGCCGTCGAAGGTCCTCGACCTGGGCACCGGAACCGGTGCCATTGCCCTGGCCCTGGCCAATGATCGCCCGGCCTGGCAGGTCACTGCGGTGGACCGGGTGGAGGAGGCGGTGGCCCTGGCCGAGCGCAATCGGCAGCGCCTGGGCCTGGGCAATGTTCAGGTGCTGGCCAGCCACTGGTTCGACAACCTGGCCGGCCAGCGTTTCGACCTCATTCTCAGCAACCCGCCCTACATTGCCGCCGAAGATCCGCACCTTGTCGCGGGTGATGTACGCTTCGAACCCAGCAGTGCGCTGGTGGCGGGTGCCGATGGCCTGGACGACCTGCGAACGATCGTCAGCCAGGCACCACAGTACCTGTTGCCAGGGGGCTGGTTGCTGCTCGAACATGGTTACGACCAGGCAGCGGCAGTGCGTGAACTGCTGACCGCGCAGGGTTTCATCGAGGTTGCCAGCCGCAAGGACCTTGGTGGCCATGAACGTATTTCCTTGGGGCGTTTGCCATGCTGACCGATCAGGAACTGTTGCGTTACAGCCGGCAAATCCTGCTGGCGCAGGTGGACATCGATGGGCAGTTGCGGCTCAAACGCAGCAAGGCGTTGATCGTCGGCCTGGGTGGCCTCGGCTCGCCGGTGGCGCTGTACCTTGCCGCGGCAGGGGTTGGCGAATTGCACCTGGCCGATTTCGATACCGTCGACCTCACCAACCTGCAGCGCCAGGTGATTCACGACAGCGATAGCGTTGGCATGAGCAAGGTGGACTCGGCTGTGCAGCGCCTGCAGGCGATCAACCCCGAGATCGGCCTGGTCTCTCACCGCCAGGCACTGGACGAAGATTCCCTGGCCGCCGCCGTGGCGGCGGTCGACCTGGTGCTGGACTGCTCCGACAATTTTTCTACCCGCGAGGCGGTCAATGCAGCGTGCTTCGCCATGGGCAAACCGCTGGTCAGCGGCGCGGCGATCCGCCTCGAAGGGCAGTTGTCGGTGTTCGACCCGCGGCGCGACTACAGCCCCTGTTACCACTGCTTGTATGGCCACGGCAGCGAGGCCGAACTGACTTGCAGCGAAGCCGGCGTGATTGGCCCGCTGGTAGGGCTGGTTGGCAGCCTGCAGGCGCTGGAGGCGATGAAGTTGCTGGCCGGTTTCGGCGAGCCGCTGGTGGGCCGCCTGCTGCTGATCGATGCCCTCGGCACCCGCCTGCGCGAGCTGCGGGTCAAGCGTGATCCGGCCTGCGCCGTGTGCGGCAAGCGCGATGGCTGAGCGTTCAGCGCCGATCGGCGTGATGGATTCGGGGGTCGGCGGTTTGTCGGTCCTCGCCGAGATCCAGCGGCTGTTGCCCAACGAATCGCTGTTCTACGTGGCCGACAGCGGCCATGTGCCGTATGGCGAGAAAACCCCGGACTATATTCGCCAGCGCCTTCGGCACATTGCCGAGTTCTTCCAGGCGCAAGGTGCCAAGGCAATGGTGCTGGCGTGCAATACCGCGACCGTGGCGGCGGTTGCCGACCTGCGCGAGCTGTACCCCGATTGGCCGCTGGTGGGGATGGAGCCGGCGGTCAAGCCTGCTGCTGCAGCCACCCGTTCCGGGGTGGTGGGGGTGCTGGCTACGACCGGTACCTTGCAGAGTGCCAAATTTGCCGCCTTGCTCGACCGCTTCGCCAACGATGTGCGGGTGGTCACGCAACCTTGCCCTGGGTTGGTCGAGCGGATCGAGACCGGCGACCTGGGCAGCGAGCCATTGCGCCAGCTGCTGCTGGGCTATGTACAACCGCTGCTGGCTGCAGGTTGTGACACGCTGATCCTCGGCTGTACCCATTACCCCTTCCTGCGCCCGCTGCTGGCCACGATGGTGCCTGCTGACGTGGCCATCATCGACACCGGCGCGGCCGTGGCGCGCCAGCTGCAACGCTTGCTGGCGGCGCGCAGCCTGTTGTCCGACGGCCCTGTGCGCGAGGCCGCCTTCTGGACCAGCGGCGATCCGCAATTACTGAGCAAGATCCTCCCTGTGCTGTGGCAGGGCGCCGGCAGTGTGCAACGCTTTGCGATGTGAAAAAGCGGTGTCAGCGCGACAACGGCCATAGGCCACTCAAGTCCAACACTTCCAGCACCAGTTCAGGCTCTCGCAATGGCAAGCGCCGCAGCAGTTCCTCTGCGGCACTCTGCGGGGTCCAGGCATCGGGCGCGGCCTGCACCGATGTCACCGGTGTCTTGAGTGACTGCGGGGCTACCACCGTCAAAGTAATACCCCGTTTCGTCAGCTCGTCGCGCTCCTCGCGCAACCACTGGGGCATTGTGTTCCAGCCCGCGGTCACCTGCGTCGGTGAATACAACTGCAAAGCCGAATAGCGGTTGAAGATGGCCATCACCTGCGGGGCGTTGCCTTTCGCCAACAGTGGCAAGACCTTGGCCAGGCAATGTTCGCCGGCCAATTGATTGGTGCTGACGATGCTTTCGAACAATTCGCTGTCCGGCACATCGTCAGTCAGGTAGTCAGAGGTGCCTGCATTGATAATCAGACCATCCAGTGCTCCCCAAGCGTCGCATAGCTGTTGGCAGGCACTGGCAGCCTGCTCTTCGTCATGCAATTGCCAGGGCAACTGCAACAGCCTGCTTCCATGGCGCGACGCCAAAGCCTCCAGTGCCTTGTCGTCCTTGCCGCTGGCGGCCACCCGGTGCCCTTGTTCGAGCAATCCGTCCAGCAAAGCCATACCCAGTCCGTTGGTGGCCCCCGTAACCCAGAAACTGCGCGAGTTTTTCAAATGACGGCCCTCTGCTCCTGTCAGCGCGAAAGGCTTTTGAAGGCCTTCAGAGCGCGCTGACGACTACTTCCGAGATCGACGATCGGACTGTGATAAGAATTAATAGCTAATAGATCGTCAGACTTCACGGGCTGATGAATAGTTTTATTATCCAGTACCCTCAATTCTGGTAACCATTGACGGATAAAACGCCCCTCCGGGTCGAAGCGCTCCGATTGGGAAACCGGGTTGAACAGCCGGAAATAGGGCACTGCATCGGTGCCGGTGGAAGCGCTCCACTGCCAACCGCCATTGTTGGCGGCCAGGTCACCGTCTATCAGGTGACGCATGAAGTGGCGCTCGCCCAAACGCCAGTCGATCAGCAGGTTCTTGCTGAGGAACATGGCTACGATCATGCGCAGGCGATTGTGCATCCAACCGGTGTGCAGCAACTGGCGCATGGCGGCGTCGATGATCGGGAAACCGGTGCGCCCCTCTTTCCAGGCCTGCAGATCCTCGGGCGCATCACGCCAGGGCAAGGCTTCGGTGTGGGCGCGGAAAGCGCGATGGCGCGATACCTGTGGATAACCGTTCAGGATGTGCTTGTAGAACTCGCGCCAAAGCAACTCGTTGATCCAGGTCTGGATGCCGCTGCTACCACTGTCGAACTCACCCCGGTTGCTGGCCAGCGCAGCGTGCAGGCATTGCCGTGGCGAGATCACGCCGGCGGCCAGGTAGGCCGACAGCTGGCTGGTGCCCGCTTTGGCCGGAAGATCGCGCAGGTGTTGGTAGTCTTCGACGGTTTCGTCGAGAAAACGCGCAAGCCGCGCCTGCGCTTCTTCCTCACCGGCAGGCCAGTGCTCGCTGAGCGCACGCGCGGGTTTGTCGAAGCCCTCGATATGTTGGGGTATAGGGTCGCTGCTGATGTCCAGTGGCGCTTGCCGGTTTACCCGCTGGGCAAGCGCAGGCAGGGCACGGTGCAGGTGCTCAAGGCAGGCTTTCTTGAATTGGCTGAATACCTGGAAGTAATCGCCGCTGCGGGTCAGGATCGTGCCGGGGCGCAGCAGCAACTGGTCCAGATAGCCATGGGCCTGGATGCCGTTAGCCTGCAGCAGCGCTCGGGTGGTCTGGTCGCGCCGGCTTTCGTTGATGCCGTACTCATCGTTCCAGTGCACCGCCTCGATCGCGTGCTGACGGCACACTTCAAGTACGCAGGGCGCTGCTTCATCCCACCTGTCGATCTTGCGAATCAACAGCGGAATGTTCAGCTTGCCAAGGGACTGGCGCAGGTCGCGCAGGTTGCGCAGCCAGAAGTCCACCTTGCACGCCGCGTCGTCATGGTCCTGCCATTGGCCGGGGCTGGCCAGCCACAACGCCACGACCGGGCCGCGCTCGGCGGCGGCGCTCAGGGCGGTGTTGTCGTCGATGCGCAGGTCAGTGCGCAACCAGATCAATTGCATCGTGAATTCATCTCGGTAATCCGGTGGTCATGGCGTTGCAGTAAACGCAGTGCCGCCTGGGGGGTATCGAACAGAAAAAGCTCGGGAAGATCGAACGCTTGCAACTGCGCCTGATGAAGCGAAACCGTGGCGCCGCCGAGCAACTTCACCCCGGTCATTCCCTGGAGTGTGCGCTGCAAGGTCTTTGCGTCGATACGTGGGCCCAGGTGCAGGAGCAGCGCTCTGGGTTGCAGTGCGGTTATAGCGCGTTGCAGTTGCGCGCCGCTGACGGGCTGTTCCAGCACTTCAACGGCTATACCGTTGCTGCTCAGCAGCCAGGCACATAGCCACAGGGTGGGGTCGAAGGGGCGCTCAGCGTCTTCGGCCAGCAGTACCGCTGGTCCCTGCAGCAGCAGGTTGTCATGGTAGACGCGTGCGCCCAGCTTGCTGCGCAGCCAGGTGTGGAAAAACACCTGTTCGAGCTGGGCGTTGAAATAGGTGCGCCAGCGCAGGGTCAGGCTTTCCAGCAACGGCAGCAGCAGCTGTTCGCACAGGGTGATGGCAGGGTACAAGGCCATGGCCTGGTTCAACTGCTGGTCCAGGGTGCGCTGGGAAAGGCCGGCAATGGCTTCGATGAGCTGCGCCTGCCGCACCTGCCAATCGCCCCGGGGAGTGGCGCCGGTTGGTTTGTCGATCAGTTCGCGCACCTGGCCCACCGATGCGCCGCGTTCGAGCCAGGCGAGAATCGCTTCGACCCGTTCCACCTGCTCGTCGGTATACAGGCGATGTCCTTTGGCAGTACGTTGCGGTTTCAGCAAGCCATAGCGCCGCTCCCACGCACGCAGCGTCACCGGGTTCACGCCGGTGCGGCGCGCCAGTTCACCGATGGGCAGAAGCCCTTCAGACGGCATTGCGCAGCCCCAGGCTGTCGGGGTGTGGTTGCAGGTAGGCCTGCTGCTGCAGATAGGGGTCAGGGTGCTTGCGCAGGTAGTGCTTGAGCAAGGTCAGCGGTACGACAAGGGGCACCACCCCTTGTTGGTACTGATCGATGATGTGCGCAAGCTCCGCTTTGTCCTGTTGCGTCAGTGCCCCTTTGAAATAGCCGCTCAGGTGCTGCAGGACGTTGCCGTGGGTGCCTCGGCTGGCGCATCGGCGCAGGGCCTGCATCAGCGCGCTGAAATAGCGAGGCCCGATCACCTGCGGGTCGTCATCCCGGCTCATGCTGCCGAGCAGGCGACCGAGTTGGCGATAGGCGTGTGGGTTGTTGGCCATCAACAGGTACTTGTAGCGCGAATGGAAGCGCACCAGGGCGCCGCGGCTCAAACCTTCACTCAACAGGCGTTGCCAATCGGCGTAGGCATAGACGCGGCTGATGAAGTTTTCCCGCAGCACCGGGTCGTGCAGGCGGCCTTCTTCTTCCACCGGCAGGTCAGGGCGCAGGGCGCAGAACGCCCCCGCATAGGCACCTGTGCCACCTTGTGGGGCAGGGTGGCCGTTGTCCTGGTAGACCTTGACCCGTGCGAGTCCGCACGATGGTGACTTCTGCATGAAGATATAGCCGCAGATATCATTCAGCTCACTGGCCATCTGCTCGCCATAACTGCGCAGTGGGCCAGTCAGATCCATGCCGGGGTTGCGGGTACTCACCACTGCAGGGTGGTCCGGGTCGCCAACCAGTCTTATCGGGTCGCGCGGCACGCCCAGGCCGATGGCGACTTCCGGGCAGACGGGCAGCCAGTCGAAGTGTTGTTCCAGTTGCTCGCGGCACAGTTCGGAGGCCTTGTGCCCGCCGTTGTAACGCACGCTATGCCCGCTCAGGCAGGCACTGATGGCGATACGAGGTTTGGACGTGGCAGCGACGTCGAGCATGGCTATCTCCGTAATAAACTTGTACATGGAAGATGGCATGTACAAGTTTATTCCAGCATAGCTGCGAACTTATGCAAGTGATTTCTTCTGTACAGCTTTTTCGCGCAGGCTAATCGAGGTGTTCAAGCAGCCGTCTTGCGGCTTCCTGGCCACTGAGCCAGGCGCCTTCGACGCGGCCGGACAGACACCAGTCGCCGCAGGCGTAAAGCCCCTGGTCGGCATCGGCGAGCGCGCCCCATTCATGGTTACCGGCAGGCCGTGCATACAACCAGCGATGGGCGAGGGCGAAGCTGGGCGCGGGTACGACGCAGCCGACCAGCTCGGCAAACTCCCCCCAAAGCTGCTCGATCACTTCTTCCTTGGCCAGGTCGATGTGCTGTTTGCTCCAGGCCGAAGTGGCATGCAGTACCCAGGTGTCGAGGTGTTCGTCGCGACCGGGTTTGCTGCGGTTGCGGGCGAGCCAGTCGAGGGGGCTGTCCTGCACGAAGCAGCCTTGCATCGGGGTGTCCAGTGGGGTCTGGAATGCCAGGGCGACGGCCCAGGTAGGTTCCATCACCACCCCGGCGGCCACCGCCGCGAGCTTGGGGGTGGCGGCCAGCAACGGCGTGGCCTGGGGCGCCGGTACGGCAATCACCACACGGCTGTACGGGCCGTGGCTGCAGCCTTCGGTGTCCTGCAGGTGCCAGTACTGTTTGCCACGGAACACTTCGGCAATGCGGCAGCCAAAATTCACCGTCACGTCCTTGAGCAGGCCGCGGGTAATGGCACTCATGCGCGGTACACCGACCCAGCGGGTCTGTTCGTCGGGGGAGGGCGTGAGCTCGCCATCACGGTAGTTGTACAGCTGAGGCTTCCACTGTTCCGCCCAGCCAGCTTCCACCCAGTGCTGCACCTGTTCGACGAAGCGCCGGTCGCGGGCGGTGAAGTACTGTGCGCCCAGGTCGAGGGCACCGGCTTCGCTGCGTTTGCTGGCCATGCGCCCGCCACTGCCGTGGCCTTTGTCGAACAAGTGAACGGACTGCCCGGCCTTTTGCAAGGCCTGGGCGGCGGACAGGCCGGCGATACCGGCACCGATGATGGCAATAGGTACTGTCATGATGGCCTCTTCAAACCTTGCTGTTCGCAGACTACGCTGTCAGGCAAACCTGTACAATGCACAATGTTTGTATAAGGTTATTCCGCTTATGAGGCAGGTTGGCCTATGTTTATCCGAGAGCGTTTGGTTAAAAAAGTGCCTTGTTGTTAAAAATAGACCATCGCCGCACTCTGCGAGGACACAGCCATGCATATATTGCTGACAGGCGGTACCGGCTTGATCGGCCAGCACCTGTGCCAGTTCTGGCTAGGGCAGGGCCACCGGCTTACGGTGTGGAGCCGGCGCCCCGATCAGGTGCCGCGTTTATGCGGCAAGGGCGTGCGAGGCATCGCGCAACTGCAGGAACTGGCTACGGATGACCCGCTGGACGCCGTGATCAACCTGGCGGGTGCGCCGATCGCCGACCGGCCCTGGACGGCTGCCCGACGACAGCTGTTGTGGACCAGCCGCATCACCCTTACCGAGCAATTGCTGGCCTGGTTGGAAAGCCGCGAGCAGCGCCCGGAGGTGTTGATTTCCGGTTCCGCCGTAGGTTGGTACGGCGATGGTGGCGAGCGGGAGTTGACCGAGGTCTCGCAACCCGTGCGCGAAGACTTCGCCAGCCAGTTGTGCATAGCCTGGGAAGAAACCGCCCAGCGTGCGCAAAGTCTTGGCATCCGGGTAGCGCTGGTGCGCACGGGTCTGGTGCTGGCCAGCGATGGCGGCTTTTTGTCGCGCCTGCGCCTGCCGTTCAAACTGGGGCTGGGTGGGCCGTTGGGCGATGGTCGGCAGTGGATGCCATGGGTCCATATAGACGACCAGGTCGCCCTGATTGATTTTCTCTTGCAGCACAAGGACGCCAGCGGTCCTTATAATGCCTGCGCGCCGGAGCCGGTGCGCAACCGCGAGTTCGCCAGGCGCCTGGGCCGTGCCCTGCACCGGCCGGCGTTCATGCCGATGCCGTCGCTGCTGCTCAAGGCCGGGCTTGGCGAGCTGTCGACCTTGCTGCTCGGCGGTCAGCGGGCGCGCCCGGTACGCCTGCTGGCAGCGGGCTTCACTTTCCGCTTCAACGATCTGCAATCGGCCCTGGATAATTTGTCCAGCCGCCTCTGACATAGGACGCTGCATGACCGATCACGCCCTGCTGCTGGTCAACCTGGGTTCCCCGGCCTCTACCTCGGTGGCCGATGTGCGCCGCTATCTCAACCAGTTCCTGATGGACCCCTACGTGATCGATCTGCCCTGGCCGGTGCGGCGTTTGCTGGTGTCGCTGATCCTGATCAAGCGCCCGGAACAGTCTGCCCATGCCTATGCCTCGATCTGGTGGGACGAGGGCTCGCCGCTGGTGGTGTTGACCCGTCGTCTGCAGGCAGCAATGGTCGAGTACTGGCCCCATGGCCCGGTGGAAATGGCCATGCGCTATGGCCAGCCGGCCTTGCCCGAAGTGCTTGCCCGCCTGGCCGCTCAAGGCGTGCGCAAAGTGACGCTGGCGCCGCTTTATCCACAGTTCGCCGACAGCACGGTGACCACGGTGGTGGCCCAGGCCGAACAGGCCGTCGCCGAGCGGGGCTTGCCGCTGGAATTGCGCGTGCTGCAGCCGTTCTACAATCACCCCGAGTACATCGATGCCCTGGCCGCCAGTGCCAGGCCGTATCTGCAGCAGGACTACGACCACCTGTTGCTGAGCTTCCATGGTTTGCCGGAGCGGCACTTGAAGAAGCTCGACCCTACCGGCAAGCATGACTTCCAGGCAGCGGATTGCTGCAAGGACGCCAGCGCCGAGATGCGTGCGGTGTGCTATCGCGGGCAATGCCTGGCGACGGCCAAGGCCTTTGCGGCGAAGATGGGCATCCCCGATGGCAAGTGGTCGGTGTCGTTCCAGTCAAGGTTGGGGCGGGCCAAGTGGATCGAACCCTACACCGAGACGCGCCTGGACGAACTGGGCAAGGCTGGGGTGAAGAAGCTGCTGGTGATGTGCCCGGCGTTCGTCGCCGATTGCATCGAGACGCTGGAAGAGATTGGCGATCGCGGCAAGGAGCAGTTCATCGAGGCAGGGGGCGAGGAGTTGGTGCTGGTGCCGTGCCTGAATGATCACCCGGAGTGGGTGAGGGTGTTGGCGGGGCTGTGTGAAAAGGCCTGATTTCCTGGTTGCCTGTACTGGCGCTATCGCTGGCAAGCCGGCTCCCACAGGTTGTGTGTTGTCCCTGTGGGAGCCGGCTTGCCGGTGATAGGGCCCGTGCAGTCCCTGCAGAACTGAAGGTCAGTTACCTCAAGGCAACTGATCATCCAGCTGCTTGTGCTTCCAGCTGTCGTTGCCCGGCAGGATCAGGTTCAGCGCAATAGCCACCACGGCGCACAGGGCGATGCCCTTCAGGCCCCAGTCGTCCGGGCCGTCGCCGCTGCCGATCAATACGCCACCGATACCGAACACCAGGGTCACCGAAACGATCACCAGGTTGCGCGCCTCGGACAGGTCGATCTTGTGGCGAATCATGGTATTCATGCCCACCGCCGCGATCGAACCGAACAGCAAGCACAGGATGCCGCCCATCACCGGTACCGGAATGCTCTGCAGCAGCGCGCCGAACTTGCCGATGAAGGCCAGGGTAATGGCGAAGATCGCCGCCCAGGTCATGATCTTCGGGTTGTAGTTCTTGGTCAGCATCACCGCGCCGGTGACTTCGGCGTAGGTGGTGTTGGGCGGACCGCCGAACAGGCCGGCGGCGGTGGTCGCCAGGCCGTCACCCAGCAAGGTGCGATGCAGGCCGGGCTTTTTCAGGTAGTCACGGCCGGTCACGCTGCCCACCGCAATTACCCCGCCGATGTGCTCGATCGCCGGCGCCAACGCGACCGGAACGATGAACAGGATCGCCTGCCAGTTGAACGCCGGGGCGGTGAAGTTGGGAATCTCCAGCCACGGCGCGGCGGCGATCTTGGCGGTGTCGACCACGCCGAAGGCGAACGACAGGGCAAAGCCGACCAGCACGCCGGAAATGATCGGCACCAGGCGGAAGATGCCTTTGCCGAACACGGCGACGATGAGGGTGGTCAGCAGCGCCGGCATCGAGATCAGCATGGCGGTCTGGTAGGGCAGCAGTACGCTGCCGTCACCGGCCTTGCCCATCGCCATGTTGGCGGCGATCGGCGCCATGGCCAGGCCGATGGAGATGATCACCGGGCCGATGACCACCGGGGGCAGCATGCGGTCGATGAAACCGGTGCCCTTGATCTTCACCATCAGGCCCATGAAGGTGTAGACGAAGCCTGCAGCCACCACCCCGCCCATGGTTTCGGCCAGGCCGAACTGGCCCTTGGCGAGGATGATCGGGGTGATGAAGGCAAAGCTCGAGGCCAGGAACACCGGAACCTGACGGCCGGTGACCAGCTGGAACAGCAGCGTGCCGATGCCGGCGGTGAACAGTGCGACGTTCGGATCGAGGCCGGTGATCAGCGGCATCAGCACCAGCGCGCCAAATGCCACGAAGAGCATCTGCGCGCCCGAAACGACCTGGCGCCAGAGCGGGTCGTTGAAGCCGTCCTGCATGGTCAGGCGTCCTTCTGCTTGGTGCCGAAGATCTTGTCACCGGCATCGCCCAGACCCGGCACGATATAGCCGTGTTCATTGAGGCGCTGGTCGATCGACGCGGTGTAGATATGCACGTCCGGGTGGGCTTTTTCCACCACGGCGATGCCCTCAGGCGCCGCGACCAGAACCATGGCACGGATTTCCTTGCAGCCAGCCTTCTTCAGCAGGTCGATGGTGGCGACCATCGAGTTGCCAGTGGCCAGCATCGGGTCGATGATCAGGGCCAGGCGCTGGTTGATGTCCGGCGCGAGCTTTTCCAGGTAGGTGTGGGCTTCGAGGGTTTCCTCGTTGCGCGCGACGCCGACGGCACTGACCTTGGCGCCCGGGATCAGGCTGAGGACGCCGTCGAGCATGCCGATACCGGCGCGCAGGATCGGTACCACGGTGATCTTTTTGCCGGCGATTTTTTCCACTTCGACCTTGCCACACCAGCCTTCGATCTCGTAGGTTTCGAGGGGCAGGTCCTGGGTGGCTTCATAGGTCAGAAGGGCGCCGACTTCCTGGGCGAGTTCGCGAAAATTCTTGGTGCTGATGTCGGCACGGCGCATCAGGCCGAGCTTGTGGCGGATCAGCGGGTGGCGGATCTCACGAGTGGGCATAGGGGGGCTCCGAAAGGCGGGCAAAAAAACCGCGCTAGGTTAATCTATTCAGCCTTTGCTGTCGTGCAGTCCTTTTGCACGTTAGTCCATAAATGCTTGATCTGTGACGAGCGGATGCGTACCTTTGCCCGCTTTTCCAAAATGCACCCCCCGGAGAGCGCCATGTCCGCTGATCTCGAGCACATCCGTCAAGTCATGCGCGAGGCAGACTGCCTGTACAACGAAGCCGAAGTGGAAGCGGCCATCGCCGAGGTCGGCAAGCAGATCTGCAACGACCTGCACGACAAGAACCCGGTGGTGTTCTGCGTGATGAACGGCGGCCTGATCTTCGCCGGCAAGCTGCTGACCCACTTGCAGTTTCCGCTGGAAGCTTCGTACCTGCACGCCACGCGCTACCGCAACCAGACCAGCGGTGGTGAACTGTTCTGGAAGGCCAAGCCTGAAGTGTCGTTCATCGACCGCGACGTACTGATCGTCGACGACATTCTCGACGAAGGCCACACCCTCAGTGCCATCATCGAGTTCTGCAAGCATGCCGGCGCCCGTTCGGTGCACACCGCCGTGCTGATCGACAAGGACCACGACCGCAAGGCCAGCCCGGACCTCAAGGCCACTTACGTGGGCCTGTCCTGCGTGGACCGCTATATCTTTGGTTATGGCATGGACTATAAAGCTTACTGGCGCAACGCAAACGGCATCTTCGCCGTCAAGGGAATGTAATCATGAGCCAGCCTGCTTTCATCGACCAATCGCTGTTTGCCGGGCTGGCGCTCAAAGCTGCAGAATCCCCACGTGGGCGGCATCATCACAGCTTCCATGACGCACTGGAGCCTTTCCATCGCCTGGCAGTTGGCTTGCAGCCGTCCACCTACGTTGCACCCCACCGCCACCTCAGTGATGACAAGGCTGAAACCCTGCTGGCGCTGAAGGGGCGGCTGGGTCTGCTGGTATTCGACGACCAAGGTGCGGTTATCGACAAGCGCGTCCTGGAGGCCGGTGGTGATTGCATCGGCGTGGACCTGCCGCCTGGCGTCTACCATTCGCTGGTAGTGCTCGAAGCCGACAGTGTGTTGTTCGACTGCAAGGCGGGGCCCTATATACCGCTGACCCAGGACGAGCAAGCCCAGTGGGCGCCACGCGAGGGCGAAGAGGGTATGGCCGAGTACCTCACCTGGATGCTCGCGCAGTTCGATTGACGGCGGCTGTGGTTCAGCATGCTAGAGTGCGCCTTCATGCCAAGGAGCTTCACATGCGTGCGATTGTTCCCCTGTTGTTGGCGTTCAGCCTGCCTCTGGCCGCCGCTCCCCTGCACAGCCAGTTTCTCCCCCCCGATGACCAAGCCTTGCGCCAGGAAGCGCCAACCGCCCAGCAATTGCTCCAGGTGACCGATTACTCGGTGGTGGTGGGTGCCCAGCGCCAGTCCGACCAGCAGCCCATTCCGATCACCGCCTCCCTGCAGATGCGCCTCAAGGGCAAGCCACTGAGCAAGGGCGCGACCATCGGCCAGGTGCTGCTCACCTTCGATGGCGAAGCGGGCAAGAGCCTGAAGAAACCGGTTTACGACGAAAAAAGCCGGACCCTGAGCCTCAACTACCCGGTCAGTGATTACCGGGTGATCATGGACCTGCTGCGCAACGAGACCGTCTACGTGCAGTTTCTCACCTATGCCAATGGCCATGTCTGGGCTGACCTGCACACAGGGACCGTACGTACGCGTTGAGGCGCGCCGCCTGTGGGGGGTACACTGCCGGCCTTCGAAATCCCGTGATGGTCCAGTTGGAGCCGGCAATGCGCAAAGACAAGAAGCAGGTGATTGGTGACGAGATCAGCGATGACTACGTCAAGACGTTCCTCCAGTTCGAGCCGGCCGATGGCGTGACCTCGCCGTCGCTGCACAAGCTGGTCAAGGCCTACCGCGGCCTGCGCGTCGATGACTTCGAGCGTTTCGTCGGCTTCTTCGTCGAGGCAGGCTATGACCTCGATGGCAAGGACGAGCACGGCAAGACCTTCGTCGAGCAGATCGCCGACCAGCGCAATGCGCCTGAGTATGTCGAGATCATCAATAAGGCCCGTGGCTGAGCTGTAGCCCGCACCGGCCTCATCGCCGGCAAGCCGGCTCCCACAGGTACAGCGCAGATTTCAAGAACTGAGGTGTACCTGTGGGGGCCGGCTTGCCGGCGATGAAGCCGCCGCAGTCCAGGCACAAAAAAACGCCCCGAGGGGCGTTTTTTCGTTTCAGCCGGTTCAGGCGTAATGCTTGGCCGGGCTGTCTTCCACCAGTTCCAGTGCCACATCGTTTTCGGCGCTGATCTTGCGGTACAGGGCTGCATCGGTAGCCAGGATCTTCTCGCGAGCCGGGAAGATTTCCTTGAGCTTGGCAGCCCAGGCACCTTTGGCCTGCTCGGGGAAGCAGCGTTCGATCAGCTCAAGCATGATCGACACGGTCACCGAAGCACCCGGCGAGGCGCCGAGCAGTGCCGCCAGGCTGCCGTCCTGAGCCGAGACCAGCTCGGTACCGAACTGCAGGATGCCGCCTTTCTTCGGGTCTTTCTTGATGATCTGCACGCGCTGGCCGGCCACTTCCAGGCGCCAGTCTTCTGCTTTGGCCTCTGGGTAGAAGCGGCGCAGGGATTCCAGGCGCTGTTCCATCGACTGCATCACTTCGCTGACCAGGTACTTGGTCAGGTCCATGTTGTCGCGGGCCACGGCCAGCATCGGGCCGATGTTGCCCATGCGCACCGACAGCGGCAGGTCCATCAACGAACCGTGCTTGAGGAACTTGGTGGTGAAGCCTGCGTACGGGCCGAACAGCAGCGAGGTCTTGCCGTCCACCACGCGGGTGTCCAGGTGCGGTACCGACATCGGCGGCGCACCGACCGCGGCCTGGCTGTAGACCTTGGCCTGGTGCTGCTTGACGATTTCCGGGTTGTCGCAACGCAGCCACTGGCCGCTGACCGGGAAGCCGCCGAAGCCTTTGCTCTCCGGGATGCCGGACAGTTGCAGCAACGGCAGCGCCGCGCCACCGGCGCCGAGGAACACGAAGCGGGCGTCGACTTCACGGCTGCCGCCGCTGTTGACGTCCTTGATGCTGACGGTCCAACCGCTGCCGTTACGGCGCAGGCCAACCACTTTCTTGCTGTACTTGACCTGCGCGTCCGGCGCGTCGGCCAGCACCTTGAGCAGCTTGTTGGTCAAGGCGCCGAAGTTGACGTCGGTGCCTTTCGTCACGCGGGTGGCGGCGATGCGCTGGTCGGCCGGACGGCCTGGCATCATCAGCGGGATCCAGTCCTTCATCACCGCCTGGTCTTCGGTGTATTCCATCTCGGAGAAGGCGTGGTGCTGCTTGAGCAGCTCGAAGCGCTTCTTGAGGAAGGACACACCCTTGTCACCTTCGACGTAGCTCAGGTGCGGGACCGGGTTGATGAAGGCACGGGCCGAGCCGAAATTGCCTTTCTTGCTCAGGTAGGCCCAGAACTGGCGCGAGACCTCGAACTGGGCATTGATGTGCACGGCCTTCTTGATGTCGATGCTGCCATCGGCGGCCTGAGGCGTGTAGTTAAGCTCGCACAGGCCGGCGTGGCCGGTACCTGCGTTGTTCCAGGGGTTGGAGCTTTCCGCGGCCCCGGAGTCCATCGCCTCGACGACCTCCAGCTTGAGGGTCGGGTCGAGCTCCTTGAGCAGTACGGCCAGGGTGGCACTCATGATGCCCGCGCCTACCAGTACCACATCAACCGATTCGTTCTGCGCCATTTAACGCGTCTCCACAATCTACAGCTACCTAATTGACAGCATAGGACCCCAGGGTCACCAGGATCGCCATGTCCGACTCTTCGCAGTTCTTGCAACTTCCGCGGACACCGCCAATCAGTCTTCGGGTTCGAGTATTGAACGCCGTTTGCCACGGGTGCGGCAATTCGACTTATGGTCAAGGTGTCGTGCGTGCGCTATGGGAGCGGCCTCAATTACCCATGGGGAATGAGCGTTTTAGCCGCCTGTTCAGGGCTGTTAGGGACACATCTGTCGCTTTTGCACATGCCAGACTGTTCATTGCTCGCCACACTCTCGTGAAGTTGTGAAAAACCGTTTTTTCACGCTCTTTTGGAGTCGTGAACCTCAAAAGGGGAATGCGCGATGGCAACCCATAGGTTCATGCAGTGCGAAGGGCCGGAAAAGCAGGCACGACAGCCGATGCAAGACCTGAGTGGAAGGCTCTCTGTGGGCGAAGCGTTGAAGGTGCCGGGGTCAAACGGCAAATGCGGGGCCCGATCAGGAGACGTCCTTATAATCGGGGGGAGATTATAGCGATGTCGCGGACAGAAAGGTCGTAAATCGTGGTTTTTATTGCAGCGATTGTCAGGCGGGGAGGCTGCGCTGCTGCCAGTCATGGCTTGCATGGGTGCAAATTCGGGCTTCGGCGGGCAACTCCAGGCCTAGCCAGGCCAAGCGGATTTCGCCGATCCGGACCCAGCCGCTGCCTTGCGGTAATTGGCTGCATTGCTTGAACGCCAGGCATTTGCCTGCATCGTCGAGGCGGGCATAGCAGTTGTCGCGCGGGCGTTGCATGAGCAGGTTCCAGAGCGAAGCCATGGCAGCGAGTCCTGTGCGTTTGGGCTGGCGCAAGGATAGCGGCGGGGCCATGAAACGATTGTGACAAGCGGGGCGGACCGATGACTGGTCAGCCCCTGGCTAGGTATACTGTGGGCCTTTGCCGCATTTTCTGGAGAAACGCGCATGTTGCAACGACTGTTGTTCGGTTTGATCGCCGTAGCCAGCCTCAGCCTGGCCGGTTGTGCCCACAGCCCGCAACAACTCAGCCCGCAACCCAAGCTCAATGCCCAACTCGCCCCGGTCGGCCACGGCCAGCCGGTGGTGGTCAAGGTGGTCGACGGCCGGGCTTCGCAGTCGCTGGGTACTCGGGGTGGCATGTACCCTGAAACCAGCACCATCAGCGTCAGTGGCAACGATGTCGTGCCCAAGCTGCAAGCCCAGGCCGAAGCTGCCGTGCGCCTGCTGGGCTTCACCCCGACACCGAACGCCTCCAACGCGCCGCAGTTGACCGTGACCCTGGCTGAACTCAAGTACCAGTCGCCCAAGGACAACCTGTACGTGACCGAGGCCACCATTGGCGCCACCTTCCGTGCCGACGTGTCCAACGCCAACCGCCGTTACAGCGGTCGCTATGGTGCTTCGCTGGACCAGCGCTTCGGCATGGCGCCGAATCAGGAAACCAACACCAAGCTGGTGGGTGATGTGTTGAGCGATGCGTTGACCCGCTTGTTCAAGGACCCGACCATCGGTCAGGTGCTGGGCGAGTAATCTTCGCGCTGAATTGAAAAGCCCGCTGCCTGGGATACAGGCAGCGGGCTTTTTATTTTGTCTGTACGGGTCTCAAGCTGCTTCGTTGTAGAAATCCAGCACGCTCAAGCCAGTCAGCAAGTCCACCTCTGGCAGGTGCTCATGTGCATGCCCGCCCAAGGCACAGTAGACCAGCCACTGGCGGTCCTGGACATTGATGGCGAAACCGTCGATCAGCGTCTGCTGCTCATCGCTCTGCGCCACGAGATAGAGACGGTCCTGGTTTTCGGCGTGCAGCATGAGCAAACTCCGTTGCTAAGAAGAGGCCGACAGGGTGGCCTGTTCTGATGACGAGCGTGTGACAGATGAAATTTAGTGGCACTTGGTCGCCAAGACCGGGCACCACGGGTGGACTTCGGTAGAATGCCGGCCTTCGCTGTCGTCTATCCGAGGTCGCGTGATGTCCTTGCAAGTGCTCTGGGGCTTTCTGTCTGCCCACCCAACCAAACTGATCAATCTGCTGGCGCTGGTGATGACCTGCCCGGGCGGATTGCTGCTGCACAGCGCACGACGCCGCGAGGCCGTCAGTCGTGAGAGCCTGGCAGTGGAGGAGGGAGTGGTGGATGCGTTCGACCAGCGTGTGCCGCGTTACTACTACATCCTTGGTTTTTCCTGCCTGGCCATGGCGTTGCTGCTGTCCTGGTTCAGCACCTGGATCTGAGGGCAATCGCCGGCAAGCCGGCTCCCACAATGACACTGTGGGAGCCGGCTTGCCGGCGATTGGGCTGCAACGCAGCCCCAGCAGGTCAGGCCACCGGCGCCTGTAGCTTGACCTGATACTGATTGCGCACCGGCGTTGCGTACTGCAACACCAGATACGGCCGCTGCTCCTCAGGGCAAGCGTCCAGGCGGCGCTGCCATTCCTCCTGAGCCTTCGCAAGCTCCGCTGCCGGGAACACCTTCTCGGCACTCGGCACCTGCAGCGCCTCGTCCTTCTCGCTCCACATCGCGTAGGCCAGGTAGTGCACCGGGAACAACCGGTAGCCACCCAGGATTTGTCGGTCGATCTCCTGGGCCAGCTGCTTGGTGTCCTCGAAGAAGTCGGTGACAGGCGCGGAGAAGTTGATGTGCACGCGGCCCTTGTAGCCAGTAATGCCCTTGGCGATGCTGTTGTCGTCCTCGCCCGGGGCCTTCTTGTAGGTGCCGGTCGTGGCGCGGATGTACAGCTCGCGCGCCTTGGCCTGGTCGCAAGGGTCGTACTCGTAGCTGATCGACACCGGGATCAGGTTCAGGCTCTGGATCACGGCACCGAACGGCTCGTCCTTGCGGCTCATGTGGAACATCTTGAGGATCGCCGAGTCGGTGCGGTCGTCACCATCCTTGGCCCGCCCTTCGGCCTGGGCGATCCAGATCGAAGTGCCGTCGTTGCGGATCGAATGGTTGATGTAGGCCGACAGCAACTGGTAGGCCGCGAGCTTCTCACGCCGACCGGTGATCGAGCGGTGAACGATGAAGCTTTTGTTCAGGCGCATCATGTCGCTGACGAACGGCTTTTGCAGCAAGTTATCGCCGATGGCGATGCGCGGCGTGGGCAGGCCCGCGTGGTACACCGCGTAGTTGACGAAAGCCGGATCCATGACGATGTCGCGGTGATTGGCCAGGAACAGGTAGGCAGTCCCCGACTTGAGCTGTTCGACACCGGAGTAGGTGACGCCGTCCGTGGCGCGCTCGATGGTCTGGTCGACGTAATACTCGACCTTGTCCTGCAGGGTAGAGACGCAGGTGACACCGGCGAACTCCTTGCGCAGGCGACGGGCGATCAGTGGCTTGAGCAGCCAGCCGAGGGCGCCTGCGGCGCGCGGGAAGCGGAAGTGGGTGAGGATATCGAGGAATGCCGGGTCGCTGAGCAGGCGTGCCAGAACGGCAGGGACCTCAGCGTCGTCGTACGGTCGGATGGCATCGAATTCGCCCATCATGCTCTCTTGTTGGAAACGGCTAGGGTAATAAGGTAGGGGTGGGGCCCGAAAAACGGCTCGGACACACGCAAGCCCTGTAAACAGACCGGCAATTATACGCAAAAGTCACCCCGGAGGCCGCGATGCTCGAACAAGCGATATACGATTGCCCCTATTGTGGCGAGGAAGTCGAAACCACTGTGGACCTGTCCGGGGGAGACCAGGAGTACATAGAGGACTGTCAGGTGTGCTGCAAGCCTATTCGCTTCGTGCTGCAGGTGCATGGCGAAGAGTGGATGCTGGACGTCTACGGCGAGAATGACTGATGCAGCGGATCTACGAACCGGAAAACCTGCTGGAGGCTGAAATGCTGGTCGGCATGCTGGCCAGCGAGGGCATCGAGGTGCACCTGGTCGGTCGTGACCTGATGGGCGCTGCGGGTGAGCTGCCGTTGCAGGGCCTGCTTGGACTGGCAGTGCCCGATGAGCAGGCCGGTTACGCGCGGCAGCTGATCGATGCGTACAATGGAGCCCAGCCGCTTGCCGGCGACGAACCGGAGAGTTATCCCGGTACCTTGATCTGCTAGGTTCTGAATTCGCTCATGTGTGGACGCTATGCCCTGTTTCGCTGGCCCCAGGCAATTGCCGGGCTGCCAGGTTTTCCTGTCGGCCAGCCCGCGCAGTGGAACATCTCGCCAGGTGCCTCGGTGCTGATCCAGCGCCAGCTTGACGGCCAGATGCAGCTGGCCAAGGCGCGCTGGGGGCTGACGCCGGCCTGGCTCACCGACCTCTCCCGAACGCCGGCGCACGCCCGGGCCGAAACCTTGGCCGAACAGCCAATGTTCCGCGAAGCATTCCGGCAGCGCCGTTGCCTGATGCCGGCCAATGGTTTCTACGAGTGGCGCGGAACGGTGCGCAAACGCCCCTACTGGCTGACCCCAGGGGAAGGCTCTACGTTGTGTTTCGCGGCGGTGTGGGAGGCGTATCCGGTGCAGGACCAGGTGTGGCTGAGTTGCGCGGTGGTGACTCAGGCGGCGATGAATCAGCGCCGACCGCTGATCCTCGATGAGGCAGGGCAGGCGGCCTGGCTCGACGCCGAAACGCCTTTGCCGCGGCTTCATGAACTGCTGGCCAGTCCTCCAGCCACGCTGCGCGAGCGGGCGCTAGCCAATTTCGTCAATGATCCCGGGCTGGATGCCCCGGAATGCCTGACCCCGGCCTGATGTGAAGGCCGCGCTGGGCCTGGCAAACAATTCTTCCCTGCGGCTATGGCGGCCCCACGCGACTCGGCCTAGGATACTGCCCATGTATCCAGGGAGTGTTTTCATGCGTAAGTCTTTTGTCGTCAGTCTGTTGAGTGCTGGCATCCTGCTAGCCGGCTGCCAGGCGGTGAACACCACCAGCGGCGGTGCTGTCGGCGTTGAGCGCAAACAGTACATGTTCAGCATGCTCTCGACCGATGAGGTCAACCAGATGTACGCCCAGTCGTACCAGCAGACCCTTGGCGAGGCGTCGCAAAAGGGTGTGCTGGACAAGTCCAGCGCCGATGCCAAGCGCGTTCAGGTCATCGCTGATCGCTTGATTGCCCAGGCGCCGAAGTTCCGCCCGGATGCCGCGCAGTGGCAATGGGAAGTCAACGTGATCAAGAGTGATGAGCTCAATGCCAACTGCGGTCCGGGCGGCAAGATCATCGTCTACACCGGCCTGATCGATCAGCTCAAGCTGACCGATGCCGAGATCGCCGCCGTGGTCGGTCACGAAATTGCCCACGCCTTGCGCGAGCACAGCCGTGAAGCGATGTCCAAGGCATATGGCGTGGAAATGGCCCGTCAGGGCGCCGGTGCGCTGTTTGGTCTTGGCCAGAGCAGCATCGCGCTGGCAGACCAGGTGGTGAACTACGCCATGACCCTGCCCAACAGCCGTGCCAACGAGAACGAAGCCGACCTGATCGGACTGGAGCTGTCGGCGCGTGCGGGCTACGACCCGAATGCCGCGATCACGCTGTGGAACAAGATGAGCAAGGCTTCCGAGGGTGCGCCGCCTGAGTTCATGAGCACTCACCCGGCATCCGAAAGCCGGATCGCTTCGCTGCAGGCTGCGATTCCGAAGGTGATGCCGTTGTACGAAGCGGCCAAGAAGTAAGTGCGCCAGGGGCCGCAAAGCGGCCCCGTCTTTCCCCGTTACCCCACCCAACCACTGGCCTTCATCGCCGAATACACCGCCACGATCGCCAGCACGAAGAAGGCGGCCGACGCCAGGCGGCGAATCAGTGTCAACGGCAGTTTCTCCGCCGCAAAGTTACCCGCCAGCACCACCGGCACGTTGGCGATCAGCATGCCCAGGGTGGTACCGATGATGACCATGATCAGGTGCGGATACTGCGCTGCCAGCATCACCGTGGCGACCTGGGTCTTGTCGCCGATCTCGGCCAGGAAGAACGCAATCAGCGTAGTGAGGAACGGGCCGAAGCGGCGCGCCGGGTTCTCGTCGTCATCCATCTTGTCCGGCACCAGCGTCCACAGCGCCGTGGCGGCGAAGCTCGCGGCGAGGATCCAGTGCAGCGTCGTCTCGGAGAAGAACCCACTGACCCAGGCGCCTACTGCACCCGCGGCGGCATGGTTGGCCAAGGTAGCGGCGATGATGCCCGCGATGATCGGCCAGGGTTTGCGGAAGCGTGCAGCGAGAATGAGCGCGAGCAATTGCGTCTTGTCGCCAATTTCGGCGAGGGCGACGATTGCGGTGGGGACCAACAGAGATTCCAGCATCAGGTTTCCTACGGGGGCGGGTCGACACGGCTATGACACGTACAGCCTCCCCGCCCCGGGTAAGGTGTGCGTGTCATAGGTCTTGTCAAACCCTGGATCTGTCTGCGCAGATCGTGGGTCGCACGCGCCATGGCCTGTGGGCCAAGTGTGTTGACGCGTGCCGGGCGAGCAGGGCGCTCGCGGGAGACTACTCCCCTAGGACGGAGCGGATTCTGCCTAGCTGTAACGGTTTCGGCAAGCCCTGTTTTTATCCGCGGGTTGCCCGGTAGATGCGAAAGCCATCGGCTTCAGCGCAGGTCTGGCAGTTGCCCAAAGCCCCTTCGATCAGCGGCTGGTAACGCAGGAAGCTGTTGGCAACCAAACGCATTTCGCCCCCTTTTCGCAGATGTTCGCCTGATTTTTTCAGCAGGTTTTCCGAGGCCTGGTAGTTGGTGTGCACACCCGTATGGAACGGCGGGTTGCTCAGGATCAGGCTCAGGTCGCGGGGGGCCGCGTCGATGCCGTCACCGCTGATGACCTGGCCTTCCAGCTGATTAGCCGCCAAGGTCAGGCGGCTGGCAGCCACGGCGAAGGCATCCACATCCAGCAGGGTGACCTGGCTCTGTGGATAACGGCGCTTGACCGTTGCCCCGAGCACGCCGGCGCCGCAGCCGAAGTCCAGCACATGGCCGACCGGCAGATTGTCCAGGTGCTTGAGCAACAGCGCCGTGCCGCGGTCCAGGCGGCCGTGGCTGAAGACGCCGGGCAGGCTCACCACCTGCAGCGGGCCGTCCTCCAGATCGAGGGTGAAGCGTTCGGCCAGGCTCTCCAGCGGCTTGGCTTCAGGCGCATTCTCCACGGTGACCTGCCACAGCTGGCAGTGCCGGGCGCTGTCGAGCTTGCGTGGCTTGCCGAAAGCCTGCAGCTGCTTGGCTGCGCCTTCGATGCCACCGCGCTTTTCGCCCACCAGGTAAAGTTCACGGCCGCCCAGGCGCGAGGCCAGGGCATTGAGCAGGTACGCCGCCAGTTCTCGGGATTTGGGCAGGAACAGAACGGCTGCTTCGAAAGCGACAGGCGGCGCCTCGACGCTGTAATGGCTGCGCCCGGCGAAGCGGCTGTCGAGCATGGCCTGATCACCCGCATGCCAGGTCCAGCCATGGGCCTTGGGCAGTTGGCCAAGCAGGTCGTCGGCGGGGGCGCCGGCGAGCAGCAGCGGACCCTGGAACAGGTCCGCCTGGCGGAGCAACACTTCACTGCGCGGGTCCATGGACAGACGCCTCCTGAAAAAAAGTGGCGCAGTGTAGCAGAGCCGACCGCGACGCTCAGCAGACCACGCGGCGCGGCTGGCCGGCGAAGAAGGCCTGGGCGTTCTCGCTGAGCTGGCCGACGATGCGCTGGCGCGACTCCACCGCGCCCCAGGCGCTGTGCGGGGTAATGACCAGGCCTGGGATGTCCTGGGCCAGCAGCGGGTTGCCACCGACCGGCGGCTCGACGCTCAGGACGTCGGTGGCGGCGCCGCCCAGATGGCCGTTGCGCAGGGCGTCCGCCAACGCTTGCTCGTCGATCAGGCCACCCCGGGCGGTATTGACCACCAGCGCACCCGGCTTGAGCGACGCCAGTTCGCGGGCACCGATCATGTGCCGGGTGTGTTCGTTGAGGGGGCAGTGCAGGGTCAGGGCATCCACCTGCGGCAGCAGTTCGTCCAGCGGCAGCCGGTCGTCGCGTGCCGGACGGCCAGGGATCTGACCACTCAGGACGCGCATGCCAAAGGCCTCGGCCAGCCGCGCGACAGCGCCACCGAGTTCGCCATGGCCAAGCAGGCCAAGGGTTTTGCCCTCCAGTTCGACGATTGGGTAATCCAGCAGGCAGAACTGGCTGGCCTTGGCCCATTGCCCGTCTGCCACCGCCCGGTTGTAATCGCACAGGCGCGTGGCCAGGGCCAGCAACAGGGCGATGGTGTGTTGCGCCACCGAGGGCGTGCCATAGCCTTGGCAGTTGCACACGGTGATGCCTTGGGCGCGGGCCGCCGCCAGGTCGACGTTGTTGGTGCCGGTGGCGGCCACCAGGATCAGCTTGAGCTGAGGGTTGGCTGCCAGCGCCTCGGCGTCGAGCATGACCTTGTTGCTCACCACTGCGACGGCGCCCTGCAGGCGCTCGGCCACCTGTTCGGGGCGGGTCGAGGCGAACAGGTGCAGTTCGTCGAACTGATCGTGCAGCGGGGAAAGGTCGAGGTCACCGAGGTCCAGGGACTGGTGATCGAGAAACACGGCGCGACGCGGGCTGGGCATCGGTAAGGCTCCAGAGGCATTGACGGGGGTGATCGGTCAATCCGCACAATGCCACTCATACCTTCTGCAGCCAAATCATTCCTTCGGCTGATTTGGTCGTCACATTGGCGAACTACAGTAGATGCCAGACTTGTCCGGCTCGCTTTTCAAGAAGGGATACCCATGCTGCAGACCCGCATCATCAAGCCCGCCGAGGGCGCCTATTCATTCCCCCTGTTGATCAAGCGCCTGCTGATGTCTGGCAGCCGTTACGAGAAAACCCGTGAAATCGTCTATCGCGACCAGCTGCGGCTGACTTATCCACAACTCAACGAGCGTATCGCACGCCTGGCCAACGTGCTGACCGAGGCCGGGGTCAAGGCCGGCGACACCGTGGCGGTGATGGATTGGGACAGCCACCGCTACCTCGAATGCATGTTCGCCATCCCGATGATCGGCGCAGTGGTGCACACCATCAACGTGCGCCTGTCACCCGAGCAGATCCTCTACACCATGAACCACGCCGAAGACCGCGTGGTACTGGTCAACAGCGACTTCGTCGGGCTCTACCAGGGCATTGCCGGGCAACTGACCACGGTCGACAAGACCTTGCTGCTGACCGATGGCGAGGCGAAGACGGCCGAGCTGCCCAACCTGGTGGGCGAGTACGAGCAACTGCTCGCTGCGGCCAGCCCCCAGTACGACTTCCCGGACTTCGACGAAAACTCGGTGGCCACCACCTTCTACACCACCGGCACCACCGGCAACCCGAAGGGGGTGTACTTCACCCATCGCCAGCTGGTGCTGCACACCCTCGCCGAGGCGTCGGTCACCGGCAGCATCGACAGTGTTCGCCTGCTCGGCAGCAACGACGTCTACATGCCGATCACGCCGATGTTCCACGTACATGCCTGGGGCATTCCCTACGCTGCGACCATGCTGGGCATGAAGCAGGTCTACCCCGGGCGTTACGAGCCGGACATGCTGGTCAAGCTGTGGCGTGAGGAGAAGGTCACCTTCTCCCACTGCGTACCGACCATCCTGCAGATGCTGCTCAATTGCCCGAGTTCGCAGGGCGAGGACTTCGGCGGCTGGAAGATCATCATTGGCGGCAGCGCGCTCAACCGCTCGCTGTACCAGGCTGCCCTGGCCCGTGGCATCCAGCTGACGGCGGCCTACGGCATGTCCGAAACCTGCCCGCTGATCTCCGCCGCGCACCTCAACGATGAACTGCAGGCCGGCAGCGAGGACGAGCGCGTTACCTACCGGATCAAGGCCGGCGTGCCGGTGCCGTTGGTGGAGGCGGCGATCGTCGATGGCGATGGCAACTTCCTTCCGGCCGATGGCGAGACCCAGGGTGAACTGGTGCTGCGTGCGCCCTGGCTGACCATGGGTTACTTCAAGGAGCCGCAGAAGAGCGAAGAGCTGTGGCAGGGTGGCTGGCTGCACACCGGCGACGTCGCCACGCTGGACGGCATGGGCTACATCGATATTCGCGACCGCATCAAGGATGTCATCAAGACCGGTGGCGAGTGGATCTCGTCACTCGACCTCGAGGACCTGATCAGCCGCCACCCTGCCGTGCGCGAAGTGGCGGTGGTGGGGGTGGCCGATCCGCAATGGGGCGAGCGCCCGTTCGCCCTGTTGGTGTCACGTGACGGCCAGGCCATCGATGCCAAGTCGCTCAAGGAACACCTCAAGCCTTTTGTCGAGCAAGGACATATCAACAAGTGGGCGATTCCCAGCCAGATCGCCGTTGTTACTGAAATTCCCAAGACCAGTGTCGGCAAGCTCGACAAGAAGCGCATCCGCCAGGACATCGTCCAGTGGCAGGCCAGTAACAGCGCCTTCCTGTCCACCGTTTAGGTGTAGCGCGGGTCGCGTGCGACAGAACGCGACCCGCGAGCTAGAGCGGCTTGATCCTTGCCAAACGAAAAAAATACGCCATCCTTCAGCACTGCCAGCGTGCAAACTGGAAACACCGGGGTGAAATGGCGCCCCAGCTCGCAAATCACACTTTAGAGGGATCAAGCACCTGCGCCTGCTGGCTATAGTCGGGGCCAGGGGATCTTCAGGAATGGGGGAAGGCGACGTGTGCAACATGTGTCGCCGCGGGTGCAAGCCCGCATACCGGTCTCACGGACCGTTCTTGAAAGGACTCACTGCCATAACAAAAAAAGTACATGGAGTAGCGTCGATGACATCTGCAAATACGTTCTGGCGCCGGGCCAAGCTGCCCTTGGCGGTCAGCCTTGCTTCCACGCTCGCAAGTCCTGCTTTTGCGGTCAGTTTCAACATCGGTGAAATCGAAGGCCAGTTCGACTCGTCGCTCTCTGTCGGGGCCAGCTGGTCGACTGCCAACCCGAACCAGAACCTGATCGGGGTCAACAATGGTGGCAAGGGCCTGTCGCAAACCTCCGACGATGGTCACCTGAACTTCAAGAAGGGAGAAACCTTCTCGAAGATCTTCAAGGGCATCCATGACCTGGAGCTCAAGTACGGCGACACCGGCGTGTTCGTGCGGGGCAAGTACTGGTACGACTTCGAACTCAAGGACGAGAGCCGTCCGTTCAAGGACATCAGCGATTCCGGCCGCAAGGAAGGCGCCAAATCCTCCGGCGCCCAACTGCTCGACGCCTTCGTCTACCACAACTACTCGATCGGCGATCAGCCGGGCTCGGTGCGCCTGGGCAAGCAGGTGGTGAGCTGGGGTGAGAGCACCTTCATCGGCGGTGGCATCAACTCGATCAACCCGATCGACGTGGCCGCGTTCCGCCGCCCAGGTGCCGAGATCAAGGAAGGCCTGATTCCAGTCAACATGTTCTACATCTCGCAGAGCCTCACCGACAACCTGTCGGCCGAAGCCTTCTACCAGATCGAATGGGACCAGACCGTCGTCGACAACTGCGGCACCTTCTTCTCCCAGCCCGACATCATCGCCGATGGTTGCAACAACAACCTGCGCGTGCTCAACAGCAGCCGTACCGTGCCGGTGCCGGCCCAGCAGTTCCTCGCCACCCAGGGCGTGGACATCAACGAAGAAGGCGTGATGGTGGCCCGTGGTGCTGACCGCGATGCCCGCGACAGCGGCCAGTTCGGCGTGGCCATGCGCTACATGTTCGAGCCGCTGGACACCGAGTTCGGTGCCTACTTCATGAACTACCACAGCCGCGCGCCGATCTTCAGCGCCACCGGCGCTTCGCCGGCGGTATTCGGCAGCCTAAGCAGGCTGCCTCCGCAATTGCGTGCGCTGGCGCCGTTGATCGTGGCGGGCAACTCGCAGTACTTCGTCGAGTACCCCGAGGATATCCGCCTGTATGGCCTGAGCTTCTCCACCACGCTGCCCACCGGCACCGCGTGGAGCGGCGAGCTCAGCTACCGGCCGAATGCGCCGGTGCAACTGAACACCACCGATATCCTGTTCGCCGGCGTGCGCCCTATTGGTGGCGCGCTGAGCAACGCTTCGCTGCTCACCGGCACTCCTGGAGAGGACCTGCACGGCTATCGCCGCAAGGAAATCACCCAGTTCCAGACCACCCTGACGCACTTCTTCGACCAGGTGATGGGCGCCAGCCGCATGACCGTGGTCGGCGAAGTGGGCGTCACCCACGTCGGTGGCCTCGAGAGCGCGCACGATACCCGTTATGGTCGCGACCCTGTGTTCGGCCCGGGTCCGCTGCCATCCACGGGCGGCGCCAATACCTGCCAGGCGCTCAATGCCAGCACCATCGCCGGCGCTGGCCCCGGTACCTCGACCGCCAACCTGAACCGCAACTGCGAAAACGACGGCTTCACCACCAGCACCTCCTGGGGTTATCGCGCCCGGGTCATCTGGGACTACAACGACGTGTTCGCCGGGATCAACCTCAAGCCCAACGTGGCCTGGTCCCATGACGTGTCCGGCTACTCGCCGGGCCCTGGCGCCAACTTCGAGGAAGGCCGCAAGGCGATCAGCCTGGGCTTGGACGCCGAGTACCAGAACACCTACACCGCCAGCCTGTCGTACACCAATTTCTTCGATGGCGAGTACACCACCGTGGATGATCGCGACTTCGTCGCCCTCAGCTTCGGCGTGAACTTCTAAGCACTCAGATCCAGGACGACACCACATGAACAAGACCAGAAGTCTGCTGAAAGCCGGTGTGCTGGGCCTGTCCCTGCTGGCGAGCAGCGTCATGGCGGCAGTTTCCGCCGACGAAGCGGCCAAGCTGGGCAGCACCCTCACGCCAATGGGCGCGGAAAAAGCCGGCAATGCCGATGGCTCCATCGGCCCTTGGCAGCCACTGTCCAAGACCGCGGGCAGCGTAGATGCCAGGGGTTTCCTCTCCGACCCTTATGGCAGCGACAAGCCGCTGTTCACCATCACCGCGCAGAACGCCGAGCAGTACAAGGACAAGCTGTCGCCGGGCCAGATGGCGATGCTCAAGCGCTACCCGGACACCTTCAAGATCCCGGTGTACAAGACCCACCGTGGCGCCACCGTGCCTGACGAGGTGTTCGCCGCCATCAAGAAAAACGCCACCAGCACCACCCTGGTCGAAGGCGGCAACGGGCTGAACAACTTCCAGACCGCCGTGCCGTTCCCGATTCCCAAAAGTGGGCTGGAAGTGATCTGGAACCACATCACTCGCTACCGTGGCGGCAGCGTCAGTCGCCTCGTGACCCAGGCCACCCCACAGCAGAACGGCTCCTACAGCCTGGTGTACTTCTCCGACCAATTCGTGTTCCGCGACAGGATGAAGGACTACGACCCGAACAACCCGGGCAACATCCTCTTCTACTTCAAGCAGGAAGTGACTGCGCCAGCGCGCCTGGCCGGTACCGTACTGCTGGTGCACGAGACGCTCGACCAGGTCAAGGAACCGCGCAAGGCGTGGATCTACAACGCCGGCCAGCGCCGGGTGCGCCAGGCGCCGCAAGTGTCCTACGATGGCCCGGGTACGGCTGCCGACGGCCTGCGTACCTCGGACAACCTGGACATGTACAACGGTGCCCCAGACCGTTACGACTGGAAGCTCGAAGGCAAGAAGGAGATGTACATCGCCTCGAACGCCTACAAGCTCGACGATCCGAAGCTCAAGTACGGCGACATCATCAAGGCTGGCCACATCAACCAGGATCTGGCCCGTTACGAGCTACGCCGGGTATGGCATGTGGTCGCGACGCTCAAGCCGGGCCAACGGCACATCTACGCCAAGCGTGACTTCTACATCGACGAAGACACCTGGCAGGCTGCGGTGATCGACCAGTATGACGGCCGTAACCAGCTGTGGCGTGTATCCGAGGCGCATGCCCAGGATTACTACAACGTGCAAGTGCCGTGGTACACCCTGGAAGCCATCTACGACCTGCAGTCGGGCCGCTACCTGGCCCTGGGCATGAAGAACGAAGAGAAGCGTGCCTACGACTTCGGCTTCAATGCCAGCAAGGCCGACTTCCAGCCTGCCGCCCTGCGCCAGTCCGGTATTCGCTGAGTCGAAAACCCGCAACTTCGTGTGATCTCCCAGAATGCCCCGGCTTGCCGGGGCATTTCTGTTCTGCTCCGGCAATCATTCTGCTGAATACCCCGCCAAACCCCCGCGCCAGCCCGCTGTCCAGCAGCCAAGTTGCTTTTTGTCGCAGACTTTTCGACGGTAATGGTGCCCATCATCTTCAAATGCGCCACGTTACCCGCTAGTCTCGCAACAATCCGTATCGCCGTAGTCTTCCAACCAGAACGAGCCGGCCATGACAGATTTGTCCCGTACGCATGGATTCGCCAGCCAGGCCCTGGGCCTGCTGGACGGGCGTTTCTTCCGGCCGCCATTGCCGGACGGCCACGTGGCGCGTGCACGGCTGTGCCAGCGTCTGCACGCCGGCCTGGGCGGGCGCTTGCTGCTGGTCAATGCCCCGGCGGGTTTTGGCAAAAGCTCCCTTGCCATCGAATTCTGTGAAGCGCTGCCCGACCACTGGCGCAGCCTTTGGCTCGGCCTGAGCCAGCGCGATGCCGAACCGGGCCGCTTCCTCGAACGCCTGCTTGAAGGGCTCCAGCAATACTGCCCGGCACTGGGCGGCCAGGCCATGGGGCTGCTGAAGATGCGCCAGCGCCATCAGCCGTTCGCCTTCGAGGAGTGGATCGACGGCCTGCTCGACGAGCTTGCGCTCTACTTGCAGGCCGACACGCCGTTGCTGCTGGTGCTGGACGACTATCACCTGGCCCAGGGTCCCGTGCTCGACCGCTGTCTGCAGTTCTTCCTCAATCACCTGCCCGGCGGCCTGGTCTTGCTCGTCACCAGCCGCCAGCGCCCGGACTGGCACCTGGCGCGGCTGCGCCTGTCGCGGCAGCTGGTCGAGCTGAACGAGCAGGATCTGCGCCTTACCGCCGATGAGGCCCTGGCCGTCATCGGTCGTCAGCCGACGGGCCTGCGTGGCCAGGCCCTGGACAACCTCATCCAGCGCAGTGACGGCTGGGTGGCCGGGCTGCGCTTCTGGCAACTGGCGGCCAGCGAGTGCGGCGATGAGTACGCTTTGCCCCAGGCGCTGCATGGCGGCGAAGGGCTGATTCGCGATTACCTGCTGGAAGAAGTCATCGACATACTGCCGTCGGACGTGCAGGCCTTCCTGTTCGACACCGCCTGCCAGGAGCGCTTCTGCGCGGCGTTGTGCGATGCCGTGCGCGAACGTCACGACAGTGCTGCGATCCTCAGCTACCTGCAAGCCCATCAGGTATTCCTGGTGCCGCTGGACGAGCATGGTCACTGGTATCGCTACCACCATCTGTTCTCCGACCTGCTACGCAGCCGACAGGCCAGCGAACCGCCGGCCCGCCTGCACCTTCGCGCCTGTCGCTGGTTCCAGGCCCAGGGCCTGCTTGACGAGGCCGTGGAGCAGGCATTGCGTGCCGGCCACCTGGACGTTGCCGCCAACCTGGTACAGAGCCTTTCGGAGGAGCAACTGCTGGCCGAGCAGAACGTCGGCATGCTATTGCGCTGGAAAATGGACCTGCCCGACAGCCTGCTCATCAGCACGCCGCGGCTGATCGTGCTGTACAGCTGGGCATTGGGCCTGGCCTGCCAGCTCGATGCCGCGGAAGAACTGGCAAGCCACCTCAGCCGTTTTCTGCCCGCCCCCTCAGCTACGGCGCAACGGTCGATGCTGGCGCAGTGGCTGGCGTTGAGCGGGGTCATCGCCCGTGGGCGGGGGGATCGCAAGCGCACCCTGGCCTATTGCGGCGAAGCCCTGCAGAGCCTGCCGTGCAAGCGCTATGGGCAGCGCCTGGTGTGTTTGTCGACGCTGTCGAACCTGGCCATCGCCGATGCCGACTACTGGCGCGCGCGGAGCTGGAACCGTGAAGCGCTCGAGCTTGCCCAGCGGGTCGGCAACCCTTTGTTCGAAGCCTTGGCGCACTACGATCGCGCGCGGGTGTTGCATGCCCGTGGTGAGGTGCTGCGCGCGCTGGAAGAAGTACGCCAGGGGCTGGCGCGACTGCAGGGCCTGCAGGCGCAGCGCCTGTTCGCCGTGCGTGCGCGCCTCACCTTGTACGAGGGTTATCTACTGGTGTGGCGCCTGCAACCTGCCCAAGGGCGCGCGCGCTTGCGTGCAGGGCTGGGCGAGGCGCGTGCCTGTCGCGACATCAGCGTACTGATCGGCCATTGTGTGATCGCCGGGCTCGATGGCCGGGAGGGCAATTATGCAGAGGCGTTCGCCGAGCTGGCCGAGGCCGAGCGGCTGATGCACATCTGGGATGTGCCGCCCATTTTCTACCTGGCCATGATTACGTTGGTGAAGTGTGAATTGTGGCTGGCCCAGGGGCGTACTGACCTGGCCGAGTCCTGGTTGCTGCGCCTGGGGCAGACCTATGGCGGCGAGCAACGTGCGGCGGCGCCCGAGTTTCACCCGTTGCTGCCCTTGCATATCGAATTGCAGCAGGCATTGCTCGAACGTGTTCAGGGGCGCAGCGACGAGGCCGTGGTTCGTTTGCGCGACCTGGTCGAGCGCGGGCAGGCCAGTGGCGGCATGTTGCTGGCGCTGAGCGCGTCGTGCCAGTGGATCGACCTGTTGTTGGTGCAAGGCCGCGAAACCGAGGCTGCCGAGCTGCTGCCGATAGCCCTGGCGGCAGCCCAGGGTGGCGTGGTGTTGCCGTTCCAGCGGCTGATCGAATCGCATCCGCTATGGCTGCGTGAGCAGTTGCTCGCGCGTCCCGCCTGCCCGCTGCAGGCCGAGCTGCTGGCGCGCTTGCCCGAGATAGCCATCGCGCCAGGCGGCACTGGCGAATCCCTGAGCGGCCGCGAGCTGGCGGTGCTGGAGCTGATCGCGCAGGGGTGTTCCAACCAGCAGATCAGCGAGCGGTTGTTCATCTCCCTCCATACCGTCAAGACCCACGCCAGCCATATCAACAGCAAGCTGGGTGTGGAGCGGCGAACCCAGGCGGTGGCACGGGCCAAGTCGCTGGGCCTGCTGGCCTGACAGCAGGCTGTTCAGCGAAGGGGCCGATAAAGCGCTGGCCTTGAGCCCTTCATGCTTGCCCTCATCTTTTCCGACCAACGGCCGATAAAGGAGTCGGCGGTATGCATCGCCTCACGCCATCCACCCATCATCCCAATACAGGTCGTGTTGATGCTGCAGTACGGGCAAAAGAGCTTTCTGATCGTCGACGACTTCACCGATTTCCGCACCTCGACCCGTTCGATGCTGCGAGAACTGGGCGTGCGCGACGTGGACACTGCCGACAGTGGTGAGCAGGCCCTGCGCATGTGCGGGCAGAAGCGCTATGACTACATTCTCCAGGACTTCCACCTCGGTGACGGCAAGAAGAACGGCCAGCAAGTGCTCGAGGACCTGATCCTCGACAAGCTGATCAGCCATGAGTGCGTGTTCATCATGGTCACCGCCGAAAGCAGCCAGGCCATCGTGCTCAGCGCCCTCGAGCATGAGCCTGATGCCTACCTGACCAAGCCGTTCAACCGCGTGGGCCTGGCTCAGCGCCTGGACAAGCTCACGCAACGCAAGACCTTGCTCAAGCCGATCCTCCAGGCCCTGGACCGCGGCCGCCCAGCCGAAGTGCTGGTGGCCTGTGCCGAACTGTGCAAGAAAGACCCGCGCTTCGCGCCCTTGTGCCTGCGCTACCGGGCCGATGCCTTGCGTCACCTCAACCGCTTCGAGGAGCTGGAGAAGTTCCTCAAAAGCATCCTCGCCAGCCGTCCGCAGCCATGGGTGTACTCGGCACTGGGCAGCCTGATGCACAAGCGCGGCCAGAATGCCCAGGCCCAGGGCGTCTATGAGCAGGCGCTCAAGGCCTTCCCGATCATGCCTGGGCTGTACGATGGCATGGCCGACGTATTGGTCGCCCAAGGTGACACCAAGCGTGCCCAGAACATGCTTGAAGAGGCGGTGCGCCTGTCGCCGCTGGCGGTGCGGCGTCAGGCCACGCTGGGCAAGTTGGCGCTGGCGAACGAAGACTTCGAGAGCGCCTCGAAGGCGTTCCGCCATGCAGTCAACCAAGGCAAGAGTTCTCGCTACAAGGATCCTGAAAGCAACCTTGGCCTGGTGCAGGCCTTGATGAGCAAGAATGCCGGTTTTGGCCTGGATGCCCGTGCCCGTGTCGAGATCAATACCGTGCTCAGCGAAGTGGCCAAGGACAATGCCGAAGACCAGGGGCTGCAAGTGCGTGCGCGCATGATGAAGGCCGCCAGTCTGCAGCAGGCCGGCGATGCCGAAACGGCCGCCAAGCTCACAGAGCAGGCCATTGCCCGGCTGGACAAGATGGAGCAGTTTTTCTCGGTCGAAGCCGCCCTGACCGTGGCCAGGCAGCTGCAGGCGTTTGGCCAGGAAGCCGCAAGTGGCACCATCCTCAAAAGCTGCGTGGAAACCTACGGTGACGATCCCAAGGTCATGCAGAGCGTGGCCGCACTCACCGACGACCCGAGCGTACTCAACGCTGTCACCGAGGCCGTCGACCTCAACCGCCAAGGGGTGCGCAGCTACCAGGCCGGGCAGCTCAACGAAGCGTTGCAGATGTTCCGCAAAGCCCTGTCGCTGCAACCGAAGAACATCAGCATCGCGCTCAATACGTCCCAGGCGCTGCTGCGCATCGGTGGCGAAGTCACGCCGCCGGCCATCCTGCAGGAATGCCGTAGCTGCCTGTCCAGTGTGGCCGGTATTCCCCCCAGCGACAGCCGTTACGACCGCTACCGCAAATTGCACATCAAGGTATTCGGCGCATGAGCCAGGACAATCAGGGGCTGGATTTTTCCACGGTGATCGCCTCCACCGTGCATGACCTGAAAAACTCGCTGTCAGCGCTGATCCAGTCCCACGATCAGTGGCTGGCACGCTTGCCCGAAGACCTGCGTGGCGGCACCGAGCAAGGTGTGATCGAACACGAATTCCGCCACCTCAACGGCATGCTGGTGCAGTTGCTCGGGTTGTACAAACTGGGCGTCAATCAGTTGCCGGTCTGCCCGGACTACCACGAGCTTGACGACTTCATCGAAGCCCAGCTGGCGGCCCACCAGCAAGTGCTGGAGCACAATGACATCCTCGCCACCTGGCGTATCGACAGCGACAACCCGCTGGGCTTCTTCGACCGTGAGCTGGTCGCCTCGGTGATCGCCAATGTGGTCACCAATGCCACGCGCTATGCCGGGCATGCGCTGTTGATCAGCATCGAGGAAGAAGACGAGCAACTGGTCATCAGCGTCAACGATGACGGCCCCGGTTACCCGGCACTTATGATCGAACGGCAACAGGATTATGTGCAGAGCATCGATGCGCAAAGCGGTGGCACCGGCCTCGGCCTGTACTTCGCGGCGCGGATCGCGGCGCTGCATGAGCGCGACGGGGTACGGGGGCGCATCGAGATTGCCAATGGCGGGGCGCTTGGGGGAGGGCTGTTCAAGTTGTACTTGCCGTGAGCGCCAAGTGAGCGTTTGTAAGCCGTTTCCCAAGGCATTGTGAGGAAGCGCTTTCTCGTGATATCCGGGCTTTTTTAGGGGCCCGGCGGGTGACATTGTAGATACGACGTTTCTACATTTCACTTGCAATCACTTGGAGGGTTTCTACTATGTATCTACCTTGGGAGATACTCATGCAGATCAAGATTCAGCAATGGGGCAACAGTGCCGCCATTCGCCTGCCGGCGGCAGTGCTCAAACAAATGCGCCTCGGTGTCGGTTCGACCCTGAGCCTGGACACGACAGGGGAAACGCTTGTGCTCAAGCCCGTGCGGCCCAAACCCAAGTACACCCTTGAAGAGCTGATGGCGCAATGTGACCTGAATGCTCCCGAGCCTGAGGATATGGCCGACTGGAACGCAATGCGTCCAGTGGGGCGTGAAGTGTGAAGCGGGTCAGGTTCGGCAGAGGCGATATCGTTCGAATCAACCTGGACCCTACGCTTGGCCGGGAACAACAGGGCAGTGGGCGCCCGGCCCTGGTCATCACGCCAGCTGCCTTCAATGCAGCAGGGCTCGCCGTGATCGTACCCATTTCCCAGGGCGCAGATTTCGCCAGGCATGCAGGCTTTGCGGTTACCCTTAGTGGCGCAGGCACTCAGACCCAAGGGGTAGTGCTCTGCAATCAGATTCGCACGGTCGACCTTGAAGCCCGAGGTGCCAAACGTATCGAGTCGGTTCCGGAGGTGGTTATCCTCGACGCATTGGCTCGCATTCAAACGCTATTCGATTGATTGATTCTCATGGAAAACACATCGCTAGCCCTCATCCGCGAAACCTTCCCCGTAGGCCCCCTGCAGTGCAACTGCACGCTGATCGGCGACCCGCTCACCAAGAAAGCCATCGTCGTCGACCCGGGCGGCGATCCGGATAAGATTCTCGCCCGTCTGCAGGCCCACGGCCTGACCCTGGTGAGCATCATCCACACCCATGCGCACTTCGACCATTTCCTCGCCTCGGGCAAGCTCAAGGAGCTCACCGGCGCCACGTTGCACCTGCACAAGGACGACCAGGCCCTGTGGGACAACCTTGAAATGCAATGCCAGATGTTCGGCGTGCCCTACACCCCGGTGCCCTCGCCAGACCGCTGGCTCGGTGATGACGAAGCGCTGGCCTGTGGCTGCGGTGTGGCCCTGCACACGCCGGGGCATACGCCAGGTTCGATGAGCTTCTGGTTCGCCGACGCCAAGTTGCTGATTGCCGGTGATACCCTGTTCCGCCGGGGTATCGGCCGCACCGATTTGTGGGGTGGTGACCAGCGCGCCATCGTGCGCTCGATCAAGGAGCGTCTGTATCGCCTGGATGAAGACGCCATCGTGGTCACCGGCCACGGCCCCGATACCCGACTGGGTGACGAGATGCGCGAGAACCCGTTCGTGCGGGCCTGAAACCACATGAAAGTGGTTTCATGGAATTATTTCGCCTTCATGCAATCCAAGGCTGGCATTGATCCCTCTGCGATCTGCCGCACAACTGAATTTTTGTAGGAGCTTGTCCATGTTCAACATGCGCCGTCTGATTATCGTCGCAACTGCCGCAGCCCTGATGACCGGCTGCGCCGGCCAAAATGCTTATGACAACCAAGGTCAGGCGCAGGGCGGCTCCACCGGGATGAGCAAGACCGCCAAGTACGGCGGCCTGGGCGCGCTGGCCGGCGCCATTGCCGGTGCCGCCATCGATCACGACAACCGTGGCAAGGGTGCGCTGATCGGCGCCGCCGCGGTCGGTGCCGCCGCCGCCGGCTACGGCTACTATGCCGACAAGCAGGAAGCCGAACTGCGCGCCAAAATGGCCAATACCGGCGTCGAAGTACAGCGCGAGGGTGACCAGATCAAGCTGATCATGCCGGGCAACATCACCTTCGCCACCGATTCGGCGAACATTTCCCCGAGCTTCTACGCGCCGCTGAACAACCTGGCGAACTCGTTCAAGCAGTTCAACCAGAACACCATCGAAGTGGTTGGCTTCACTGACAGCACTGGCAGCCGCCAGCACAACATGGACCTGTCCCAGCGTCGCGCCCAGGCGGTCAGCAGCTACCTGACCTCGCAGGGTATCGATGCCACGCGCATATCGGCGCGCGGCATGGGCCCGGATCAGCCGATCGCCAGCAACGCCGATACCAATGGCCGGGCGCAGAACCGCCGGGTCGAGGTCAACCTGAAGCCGATTCCTGGTCAGCAGTACTAACAGGACCGGGGTCGCTTCGCGACCCAATCGCCGGCAAGCCGGCTCCCACAGGTACTGCAGCGCCGCAGATAATGTGGGAGCCAGCCCCAGGCCTCAGCGCACCTCGCTCGCCTGAATCGCGGTCAGGGCGATGGTATGCACGATATCGTCCACCTGAGCCCCTCGCGGCAAGTCGTTCACCGGCTTGCGCAAGCCCTGCAGCATCGGCCCCAGGCTGACCCCGTCGGCACTGCGCTGCACCGCCTTGTGGGTGGTGTTGCCGGTGTTCAGGTCAGGGAATACGAACACCGTCGCGCGCCCGGCCACCGGGCTTTGCGGCGCCAGCTGACGGGCAATCTGCGGGTTGGCGGCGGCGTCGTATTGAAGCGGCCCATCGATCAGCAAACCGTGGTCTGCGGTTTGCGCCAGGCGCGTCGCTTCGCGCACTTTCTCCACTTCTTCATCGCTTGCCGAATCGCTTGAGTAACTGATCATCGCCACCCGTGGGGCAATGCCGAAGGCTTGCGCCGAATCGGCGCTCTGCCGGGCGATTTCCGCAAGCGCCTCGGCACTGGGGTGCGGGTTCATCACACAGTCGCCATACACCAGCACCTGCTCGGGAAACAGCATGAAGTACACCGACGACACCAGGCTGGCGCCCGGCGCGGTCTTGATCAACTGCAGGGCAGGGCGGATGGTGTTGGCGGTGGAGTGGACCAGGCCCGACACCAGGCCGTCGACCTCATCCAGCGCCAGCATCATGGTGCCGATCACCACCGGGTCTTCCAGCTGCTGTTCGGCCATGGGCGCGTTGAGGTTCTTGCTCTTGCGCAGGTCGACCATCGGTTCGACGTAGCGGCCGCGAATCAGCTCGGGGTCCAGCACTTCCAGGTCGGCTGGCAGGGTAATGCCCTGGGCGCGGGCGACGGCCTCGACTTCCTCGGGCTTGGCCAGCAGCACGCAGCGGGCGATGCCGCGCGCCTGGCAGATCGCGGCGGCCTGTACCAGCAGCGGCTCGGCACCTTCCGGCAGGACGATGCGCTTGTTGGCCTGCTGTGCCCGCTGGATCAGCTGGTAGCGGAATACCGCAGGCGACAGGCGCAGCTCGCGGGGCGTGCCACAACGCTGGTGCAGCCAGGCAGCATCGAGGTGGCTGGCGACGAAATCGGTGATGAACTCGGCGCGTTCGCGGTCGTCCACCGGGATTTCGCGGTTCAGCGAATTGAGCTGATTGGCCGTGTCATAGGAGCCGGTGCTGACCGACAGGATCGGCAGCCCGGCCTGCAGGGCACCACGGCACAGGCCAAGAATGCGGGCATCGGGCTTGCTGTCGCTGGTCAGCAGCAGGCCGGCCAGCGGCACGCCATTGATCGCCGCCAGGCTCACGGCCAGGATGATGTCATCGCGATCACCCGGCGTGACCACCAAGGTGCCCGGGGTGAGCAGCGGCACGGTATTGGCCACGGTGCGGGCGCAGATGATGATCTTGTTCATGCGCCGCTGCTCATAGTCGCCGGCATTGAGCACCTGGGCACCGAGCAGATCGGCCACATCGCGGGTGCGCGGGGCGTTCAGTTCGGGTTGGTAGGGGATGCAGCCGAGCAGACGGAAGTCGTTGCCGCGCAGCAATGGCGAATGTTCGCGCAAGCGAGTGGCGAAGTCGGCCATGCTTTCGTCGGTGCGCACTTTGTTGAGGATTACCCCGAGCACCTTCGGATCACGCGGGCCGCCGAACAACTGGGCCTGCAGCTCGACGCGCCCTGACAGCTCGCTGAGCACTTCGTTTTCCGGCGCCGAGACCAGGATCACCTCGGCGTCGAGGCTCTTGGCCAGGTGCAGGTTGACCCGTGCCGCATAGCTGGCATGGCGGGTCGGCACCATGCCTTCGACCACCACCACATCATTGCCGACGCAGGCTTGCTGGTAGAGACGGATGATTTCTTCGAGCAATTCGTCGAGCTGGCCATCGCCAAGCATGCGCTCGACCTGGGCCAGGCTCAGAGGCATGGGGGGCTTGATGCCGTGGGTGCGGGCGATCAGCTCGGTGGAGCGTTCCGGGCCGGTGTCGCCGGGGTGCGGCTGGGCGATCGGCTTGAAGAAGCCGACCTTGAGCCCGGCGCGCTCCAACGTGCGCACCAGGCCCAGGCTGATCGAAGTCAGGCCGACACCAAAATCGGTCGGCGCGATGAAAAATGTCTGCATGTGCTTCTCGAAATAAGCGTTGCAAGGAGTCAACGGCCAAGGGTAGCGCTATCGGCCTGCTGTGCACACCAGCCACAGGCGAAAGCCTGGCCGATGCGCTGCGCCCGTTGCTCTGGGTCGAGCACCCACGGGCGCGCCTGCCAGGGCGGCTGGTGGCGCAGGTGCTGGCTGTGGCCGCAGGACAGCTCGACCACCCAGTGGCCGTCTTCGTCCTGATGAAAGCCCGTGATCCGACTGGTGGGTCGCCCCTCGTCCGAGGCGCGTTCGCAATCAGGCGATGCCTTGGTTACACTTGTGAGTTCTACATTCTTATGCAAAAGGTCTTACCCATGCTGATCGCCGCCAACAAGGCTGTCTCCATCGACTATACCCTGACCAACGACGCTGGGGAGGTCATTGACAGCTCCTCCGGCGGTGCACCGCTGGTATACCTGCACGGTGCTGCCAACATCATCCCGGGCCTGGAAAAAGCCCTGGAAGGCAAACAGGCTGGTGACGAGCTGGAAGTTGCCATCGAGCCGGAAGAGGCCTACGGCGAATACCTGGCCGAGCTGGTCAGCACCCTGAACCGTAGCCTGTTCGAAGGCGTCGACGAGCTGGAAGTGGGCATGCAGTTCCACGCTTCGGCGCCGGACGGCCAGATGCAGATCGTTACCATCCGCGACATCGACGGCGACGACGTCACCGTCGACGGCAACCACCCACTGGCTGGCCAGCGCCTGAACTTCAAGGTCAAGGTCATCGATGTGCGTGATGCCAGCGAAGAAGAAATCGCTCACCGCCACATCCATGGCGAAGGTGGCCATCACCACTGATTTTCTGCGCTAAGCTCAGAAGGTCGCCAGGCGCTCGGACAAGCCGGCTCGCCTCCCCGAGGGAGGTGCACGGCTTGGATGAGCGCCTTTTTAGTGGGCGCAATTCGCCCCAGCGGCAACCGGGAACCTGAGAGGGGATACAACATGAGTGCATTTCACGACCTGACATTGAAGGCGCTGAACGGCCAGGACCTGCCCCTGGCTCCGTTCAAGGGCCAGGTGGTGCTGGTGGTCAATGTCGCCTCCAAGTGTGGCCTGACGCCGCAATACGCCTCGCTCGAGAAGCTCCAGCAGCAGTTCAAGGGCAAGGGGTTCAATGTGCTTGGCCTGCCCTGCAATCAGTTCGCCGGCCAGGAGCCTGGCAGCGAAAAGGAAATCCAGGATTTTTGCAGCCTCAACTATGGGGTGAGCTTCCCGCTGGGCGCCAAGCTCGAGGTCAACGGGCCGCAGCGCCACTCGTTGTACCGACTGCTGGCGGGCGAGGGAGCCGAGTTTCCTGGTGACATCACCTGGAATTTCGAGAAGTTCCTGGTGGGCAAGGATGGGCGGGTGTTGGCGCGTTTCGCCCCGCGTACCGCGCCGGATGATCCGGTCGTGCTGCAGGCTATCGAAAAGGCCTTGGGCTGAGCACAGGGGGCCGCTTCGCGCCCCAATCGCCGGCAAGCCGGCTCCCACAGGTGTTGCGGCGCCGCAGATCAGGGTGGGAGCCGGCTTGCCGGCGATTGGGGTGCGAAGCGCCCCCAGCGATACATCAGAATCACTCAAATCAATAATGCTGTGCTCAGCTCCCCTCTGCCCCTAACCTCAGGCGCATTTCCTCCCTCAGACGGAAGCGCCCATGTCCACCAATCCCCTGTTCCAGCCCTTCACCCTCGGCGCGCTCGAGCTGTCGACCCGTGTCGTCATGGCGCCCATGACCCGTACGTTCTGCCCCAGTGGCGTCCCCCATGCCGGTGTGGTCGAGTACTACCGCCGCCGCGCCGCTGCTGGCGTGGGCCTGATCATCACCGAGGGCACCACGGTCGAGCACAAGGCCGCCAACGGTTACCCCAATGTTCCGCGCTTTCACGGTGAAGACGCCTTGGCAGGCTGGAAGCAGGTGGTCGATGCGGTCCATGCCGAAGGCGGGCGAATCGTCCCGCAGCTCTGGCACGTAGGCGCGGTGCGCCGCCTGGGCACCGAGCCGGACGCCAGCGTGCCGGGCTACGGGCCGAGCGAGAAGGTCAAGGATGGCCAGGTACTGGTGCAGGGCATGAGCCACGACGATATCCGTGAAGTGATCGCCGCCTTCGCCCAGGCCGCCCGTGATGCCCAGGCCATCGGCATGGATGGCGTGGAGATCCATGGTGCCCACGGGTACCTGATCGACCAGTTCTTCTGGGCCGCCAGTAACCGCCGTGACGATGAATACGGTGGCGACCTGGCTGGCCGCTCGCGCTTCGCCATCGAGCTGATCCAGGCCGTGCGGGCGGCGGTGGGGCCAGACTTCCCGATCATCTTCCGATTCTCGCAATGGAAGCAGCAGGACTACAGTGCGCGCCTGGTGGAAACGCCAGAGGCCTTGGCTGCCTTCCTCAAGCCACTGTCCGACGCGGGTGTGGATATCTTCCACTGCTCCACTCGGCGTTTCTGGGAGCCGGAGTTCGAAGGCTCGGCATTGAACCTCGCCGGCTGGACGCGCCAGCTGACCGGCAAACCGACCATCACCGTGGGCAGCGTGGGGCTCGATGGCGAGTTTCTGCAGTTCATGGTCGATACCGACAAAGTGGCCAAGCCAGCCAGCCTGGAAGGCCTGCTGCGCCGCCTGGGCGACGAGGAGTTCGACCTGGTGGCGGTGGGCCGGGCCTTGCTGGTGGACGCCGAATGGGCGCAGAAAGTGCGCCAGGGCCGTGAGGCAGACGTGCTGCCGTTCAGCCGCGAGGCGCTGTCGACCCTGGCTTGATGGCCAAGGCAGGGTCTGTCACCGGGCTGCTGGCGGGCAGCGCGCGGCAGGCATTGCTCAGGTGCATCTCGAACTGCTCGACGATCGCTGGCCAGCCTTGACGGCTGGCATGCTGGCGAGCGTTGAGTCGAACCCGGCGCAAGGTTTCGCTTTCTTCCAGCAACCAGCAGGCCGCATCGATGAAGGCCGCCTGGTCGCCGGGCATGGCCAGGGCACCACTGTGGCCATGGCGAATGTGCTGCGCAGCGGCGGCCTCGTCATAGGCGACCACCGCCAGGCCCGAAGCCATGGCTTCGAGCACCACATTGCCGAAGGTTTCGGTCAGGCTCGGGAACAGGAACAGGTCGCCGCTGGCGTAATGTTCGGCCAGGGTCTCACCCCGCTGCGCGCCGCAGAACAGCGCTTCTGGCAGTTGTTGTTCCAGGGCTGCCCGCTGGGGGCCGTCACCGACGACGATCAAGCGCAAGCGCTGCTGTGGATAGGTTTTCTGCAGCGCCGCCATGCAAGGGCGCAGCAGTGCCAGGTTCTTTTCCGCGGCCAGGCGCCCGACATGCAGCACGGCAATGTCATCCGCACCAAGCCCCCAGGCCTCGCGCAGTGACTGGCTGCGCCGGGCCGGGTTGAACAGGCAGGCATCGACGCCACGGGCCATCAGCGCCAGGCGCTCGAAGCCGCGGCGTTCCAGTTCCACGCGTTGGCTGGCGCTGGGCACCAAGGTGGCGACGGTGCGCCGGTGGAACCAGCGCAGGTAGTGGGTGAGCAGGCGCGCTAGCAGGCCCAGGCCATACTGGCCGGAATACTGCGGAAAGTTGGTGTGGAAACCACTGACCACCGGTACGCCCAGGCGCCGGGCCGCGCGCAGCGCGCTAAGCCCCAGCGGGCCTTCCGTGGCGATATACAGCACGTCCGGGCGCTGCCTGCGCCAACGCCGCAGCAGGGTGTGCATCGACACTTCGCCCCACTGCAGGCCAGGGTAGCCGGGCAGCGCCCAGCCGCGGCACAGCAGCAGCTGCTGGTCGTTATCCACAGGCACTTCGCCCGCCTGGCGCGGCCGCACGATCTCCACAGGATGGCCACGCTGGCGCAGCCCGTCGCTCAGGCGGCCAAGGGTATTGGCCACCCCATTGATTTCGGGGGGGAAGGTCTCGCTGACCAGGGTGATGCGTAGGGCAGGTGTATTCATGAGAAAAAGTGTCCGCTTGCTGCATTGCGCGCTTGTGACGGCCGCATGACATGCAGATGACGGCTGAACGCCGGCCATTTCAGCTGTGTGAGTTTTTCCTTGCAGGCTGCTCAAGAACCCCCGCCGGGCAGCCGATGAAGTTGCATTCGATCAGGTCATGCGCTCCGGGAGAGCGGGAATGTTCAACAGCAAGCTCAAGAAAGAAATCCAGCAACTGCGTGAGGAGCTGCTGTGCGTCGAGCAGGTCAAGCACAGCCTGGACAGCGAAATGCTGGTACTGCAACTCGACCCCCAAGGTCGCATCGAGGAGGTCAATGGCAACTTCGAAAAAGAGATGCTCTACCGTGCCGAACAACTGATCGGACGCAATATCGAAGAGATCGTGCCGGCGCATGTGAAGCAGCTCGATTTCTACCAGCGCATGAAAAGCGCCATCAGCCGTGGTGAGCACCTCAACGGGGCGTTCCGCCTGCAGCGCGGCAATGGCGAGGAAGCCTGGCTGCGCTCGATCCTGCAACCGGTCAAGACCGCTGACGGCCGGATCAAGTACTTTTCCATGCATTCCAGCGACCTGACCCGCACCATCGAGACCTCGCGCGAGCACGAGAGCCTGATCAAGGCATTGATGCGCTCCACCGCCGTGATCGAATTCAACCTCGATGGCCAGGTGCTCACGGCCAACGAGCGTTTCCTGCAAACCCTGGGTTACAGCCTGGAGCAGGTACGCGGCAAGCATCACCGCATGTTCTGTGAGCCGGAGGAGGCCAGCTCTGCGGGCTACCAGGCGTTCTGGGACAAGTTGCGCCGCGGCGAATACGTGGCCGAACGATTCAAGCGCGTCGACGCCCATGGGCGCACCGTCTGGCTGGAAGCGTCCTACAACCCGATCTTCGATACCCACGACGTGCTGTACAAAGTCGTCAAGTTCGCCACCGTCATCACCGAGCAGGTCAACCAGGAGCAAGCCGTGGCGCAGGCGGCGGACATCGCCTACACCACCTCGCTGGAAACCGACCACAGTGCGCGCAAGGCCACCGATGTGGTGACCCAGACCGTGGAAGTGATGCGCGGCCTGGAGGGCTCGATGCAGGACGCCGCCGAAGGCATTCAGGCGCTGGACAAGCAGTCGAAGGTGATCGGCGCGATCATCAAGACCATCAGCGACATCGCCGGACAGACCAACCTGCTGGCGCTCAACGCCGCCATCGAGGCCGCCCGGGCCGGCGAACAGGGCCGCGGTTTTGCCGTGGTCGCCGACGAAGTCCGGCAGTTGGCATCGCGCACCAGCAGCGCCACCGAAGAGATCGCCAAGGTGGTACAGCAGAACGAGCAGCTGGCTCAGGCGGCGGTGGACATCATCGATACCAGCAAGCGCCAGGCCGAACAGGGGCTGGCGCTGGCGGCGGATACAGGTGGGGTGATCGTCGAGATTCAGGAAGGCGCGAAGAAGGTGGTGGATGCGGTGGGGCAGTTTTCCAGTCAGTTGAGTCAGTGAGCGAAGGCGCCGCGATGCGGCGCCATGGCTTTCAGTTGCGCTCGCGCACCCAGAACAACGTCGCCCCCGCCACCGCTGCAGGCATCATCAGGATATTGACGAACGGGATCATCAACGCGAGGTAGGTGATCCCACCGAAGCCCATGCTCTGCCAGCGCTTCTGCCGCAACCAGGCCAGCATGTCCTGCCAGCTCATCTTGTTGTTGTCCGCCGGGTAGTCGATGTACTGGATGGCCATCATCCACACGCCGAAGATCAGCCACAGCGGTGCGGCGATCACGTTGACCACCGGGATGAACGACAGGATGAACAGGCCGATGGCGCGCGGTAGGAAGTAGCCGAGCTTGCGCATCTCGCGGCCGAAGGTACGCGGCACCATGGCCACCAGTTCACCCCAGCTGAATGCCGGGAAGTTGTCCTGGCCGCGCACCACCACCTCGACCTTCTCGGCCAGAAACCCGTTGAACGGCGCGGCGATGATGTTGGCCACCAGGGTGAAGGTGAAGAACACCATCAGCACCAGCAAGGCGACGAACAGTGGCCAGAGGATGTAGTTGAGGAAGCTCAGCCAGTCCGGCAGGGTCGGCATCAGGGAGTCGAGCCACAGGCTGAACTGGTGCCCGGCGAAGTAGATCAGGCCGCCGAACAGCAGCAGGTTGATCGCCAAAGGCAGCAGCACGAACAACCGCAGGTTGGGGCTCAGCACCAGTTTCAGGCCTTCGCGCAGGTACTGGGTGCCAGAGAGGACAGGGGCTTGCATCGATACGCTCCGCACAGAAGGAAAACGCGCTGACCTTACCGAGTTTGTTGCGCCGACGAAAGGCAGGCGACCATGAAGAAACCACCTGTAACAAATGCTCCAGAGCGGTTTTTAACCGATGGAATCCGCAGATAGAGGATGCCTATGAGGTGGATTGTCGAAGGATATTTCCTTAATCTCTGCCACCTCGCTACAGTTCGCTCAACTTTCCGCTTTCTGGACCTGCGCGTTGTAGCCTTCCCCAAGTGCTGCGTGGGTCCTTTTTAACTTTCCAGCTGGCGCCGCCGGTATCCCGATGCTGGCCCCTGCGCCCCGCTCGACAGGAGTTCGACATGTCTGAAGTACGTCATTCGCGCGTCATCATCCTCGGTTCCGGCCCTGCCGGTTACAGCGCCGCGGTCTATGCCGCCCGTGCCAACCTCAAGCCGCTGCTGATCACCGGCATGCAGGCCGGCGGCCAGCTGACCACCACCACCGAAGTCGACAACTGGCCGGGCGACCCCCACGGCCTGACCGGCCCGGCGCTGATGCAGCGCATGCAGGAGCACGCCGAGCGCTTCGAGACCGAGATCGTCTTCGACCACATCAATGCCGTCGACCTGGCCAACAAGCCGTACACCCTGCAGGGTGACAGCGGCAAGTACACCTGCGACGCCCTGATCATCGCCACTGGCGCCAGCGCACGTTACCTGGGCCTGCCGTCGGAAGAAGCGTTCATGGGCAAAGGCGTTTCCGCCTGCGCAACCTGCGACGGCTTCTTCTACCGCAACAAGCCGGTAGCGGTTGTCGGCGGCGGCAACACCGCCGTGGAAGAGGCGCTGTACCTGGCCAACATCGCCAGCAAGGTGACCCTGGTGCACCGTCGCGAGACCTTCCGCGCCGAGAAGATCCTGGTCGACAAGCTCAACGCCCGTGTGGCCGAAGGCAAGATCGAGCTCAAGCTCAACGCCACCCTGGACGAAGTGCTGGGCGACAACATGGGCGTGACCGGTGCGCGCCTGAAGAACAACGACGGCAGCAGCGACGAAATCAAGGTCGACGGTGTGTTCATCGCCATTGGCCACACCCCGAACACCTCGCTGTTCGAAGGCCAGCTGACCCTCAAGGACGGCTACCTGGTGGTCAACGGTGGCCGTGAAGGCAATGCCACCGCGACCAACGTCGAAGGCGTATTCGCCGCCGGTGACGTGGCTGACCACGTTTACCGCCAGGCCATTACCTCGGCGGGCGCGGGCTGCATGGCGGCGCTGGATGTCGAGCGTTACCTGGACGGGCTGGCCAACGCCTCGTTCTGATCTGATATCGCCGGGGCTGCTTTGCAGCCCATCGCCGGCAAGCCGGCTCCCACAGAAAAGCAGCGCACTACCTGTGGGAGCCGGCTTGCCGGCGATAGGGCCCTCAGCCACTGCAAAAAAAAACCGGCCCATTGGCCGGTTTTTTTATTGCCCGCGATCAGTCACAAACTCAACCGCATCGACAGGTCCACAGCCTTCACATCCTTGGTCATGGCACCAATCGAGATGTAATCCACACCCGTCTCGGCGATCACCCGCAGGGTGCTCTCGTTCACCCCACCACTGGCTTCGAGCTTGGCCTTGCCCGCAGTGATGCGCACCGCTTCGCGCATTTCGTCCAGGGTCAGTTCATCGAGCATGATGATATCGGCACCGGCCGCCAGCGCCTGGCGCAACTCGTCCAGGCTTTCCACCTCGATTTCCACGGGCTTGCCCGGCGCGATGCGGTGCGCCGCCGTCACGGCCTCGGCCACGCCACCACTGGCGGCAATGTGGTTTTCCTTGATCAGGAAGGCATCGTAAAGGCCGATACGGTGGTTGTGGCAACCGCCGCAGGTCACGGCGTACTTCTGCGCCAGGCGCAGGCCGGGGAGAGTCTTGCGGGTGTCGAGCAAGCGCACCTGGGTGTCGCCGACCAGATCGGCGAGAAAGCGCGCGCGGGTGGCCACGCCCGACAGCATCTGCAGGAAGTTCAGCGCACTGCGCTCGCCGCTGAGCAGCGAACGGGCCGGGCCTTCGAGGTGGAACAGCGGCTGGTTGGCAGTGGCACGGTCGCCGTCGCTCACCTGCCAGTGCACCGCTACACGCGGGTCGAGCTGGCGGAACACGGCATCGACCCAAGCCGTGCCGGCAATCACGCAATCTTCACGGGTGATGATGGTGGCCTTGGCCAGGCGCTCGGCCGGGATCAGCTGCGCGGTGATGTCGCCACTGCCAATGTCCTCCAGCAGCGCGCGGCGCACGTTGGCTTCGATCTCGGCGGTCAGGTCGGCAAGGCGTAGGTTCGGCATGTTCGGCTCCACAAGCAAGATGCCGGCGATTATAGGGCAGGGGGCCGGTGTGTACAGCGGCCTTGCAGCTGACCTTTGGTCAGGCCGGCAGAGCATTTGCTCAAAAGCAGGGTCTTTGAGCAGCAAGCGAAGAGCCGCTGGCAGCTGTCAGTTTTTTTACCGATAATGGCGCCTAGTATTTGGCGTCATAGCTTTGACGATGTTTTGCGCCATCGCACTCATCACCCAGCAAGGAGTCCGGGATGCATAAAGAAGGCAAGGTGGTGCCCTTGGCGGCCGCCATCGATCGAGGGGCGCGCACGCCCTTGCCTTGCCTCCCGGTGTTGCTCCTGCAGATTCGCGACAAGGCCGCCGTCCAACTGCGTCTAGGCCTGCAGGCATTGTTCGACAATGCCGACGACACCCTCTTCGAGATGGCTGACAAGGCGCTCGACCGGCATGACCAGCATCTCTATTTCGAAGCCATGCGTGACCTGCGTCTGAAGCGCAAGAGCATCGAGCGGGGCTTCCTCGACAGCTTCCATGCCACCTTCGCACATATCGGCCAAGTCGATCCCTTGGGCGAGGCCGACAGCCTTGGCAACAACGCGCAACGGGAGCGCGCAGCCGCCGTCGATGGCATGGTCGCGCGGGTGCTGTCGCGTGACGGTGTTGCCTTCGCACAATTGGGCCTGCGTTTGCAAAACCTGCTCGAACGGCCGCTGGCCGAGCGGCAAAACCCACTTGGGCCAGCGGCACTGTGCAGGTACTTCCTGGATGCGGGGCGTAGCCTGGGTGTCGGTCTGCGGGTCAAGCTGATCCTGCTGACCTTGTTCGAACGCTATGTGTTGCGTGACGTCGACGTGCTCTATGGCGAGGCCAACCAGCTGCTGGCTGCCGCCGGTGTACTGCCAGCGCTCACGCCAGCGCCGCGCCGGCGTGCCGAGGACCGTCGCCAGATCGCCCAACGGGTGAAGGCCAACCTGTCGGCGGACGATGCCATTGGCGCGGACAACGCCGGCCAGGCGTTCTTCGCCTCGCTGCAAGTGCTCCTGGCGCCGGCTCGTGAGCGTATCGCGCCGCGCCTGCAAGCCCATGGTGCAGCGCAGCCGATCAATACCGCCGACCTGCTGCGCCTGCTTTCGCACCTGCAGCGCTACGTGCCTGTCACGGTCGAGGATGACGACTTCGACCTCGGCCAGCAGCTGGAGCAGTTGCTGTTGCGAGTCAGCGTGCGCAGCGGTACCCGTCGGTGCATCGCCACGGCCGACGTCGACATGATCAACCTGGTCGGCCTGCTGTTCGCGTCCATCCAGGCCGACGACAACGTGCCGCTGAGCCTGCGTGCGCTGCTCGCACGGCTGCACATCCCGCTACTCAAGGTGGCATTGCTGGACAACGGGCTGTTCAGCAAGGCCAGCCACCCGGCTCGTCGCCTGCTCAACGAGATCGCTGCCGTGGCGATCGGTTGGGATACCGGCGGCGAGGGCCTGCGGGACAGCTTGCACGTGCGGGTGGAGCGGATCGTCCAGCGCCTGCTCAACGATTTCTCCGAAGACCCGGCGGTGTTCGCCGAGCTGCTCGAAGATTTCCACGCCTTCAGCCATGACGAGCGCCGTCGTAACGAGCTGCTCGAACAACGCACCCGCGACGCCGAAGAAGGGCGCGCCCGTGCCTTGCAGGCCCGCCTGCAGGTGCAGCAGGCGCTCAACCAGCGCCTGCATGGGCGTGTGCTGCCGCAGGTGGTGGTGCAGATGCTGGTGCAGTCATGGAGCCAGGTGCTGTTGCTGGCCTGGCTGAAGCACGGCGAGGCCTCCCAGGCGTGGCACGACGCACTGGCGACCATGGACAGGCTGCTCGCCAGCATCACCCCGCACCCCGAGCCGGAGACCTTGCTGCAACAGGTGCCAGGCTTGCTCAAGGCGCTGCGCGACGGCCTGGCCGGGGTGGCGCTGGACTCGGCGGCCACCCGCGAATTCTTCCTGCAGCTGGAGCAACTGCACCTGCGCGCCTGCGTCGGGGCGCCGGGCATGGCCGGTAGCGCTGATCCGGCGCTGGCTGACGTGCAAGTGGATGAAGCGATCGTGTTGGCCATCGCCGAAGGGCCAACCTGTGCGCCGCTGCGCCCGCTCGACGAGCAGGCCGTGGAATGGCGCGTGGTGCGGCAGCTGCGTATCGGCACCTGGGTCGAGGTGCGCGACGATGACGAGCCGCTGCGCTGCAAGCTGGTGGCGCGTATCGACAGCAGCGACCGCCTGGTCTTTGCCAACCGTACCGGCATGAAGGTGCGCGAATGGAATACCGCCGGCCTGGCCCTGGCGTTGCGCCGCGGTGAAGTGCGGGTGCTGGATGACGGGCTGCTGTTCGAGCGGGCGTTGGGGGCAGTGCTCGAACGCTTGCGCCAGCAACAGGTTCATTGAAGGCAGTCGCGCTGCCGGCATTACAATGATTCACATGCAATGCGCCGCCTGGGCAGGGCATACTGCCGTTCTGTACCCGGCGTTTTTCAGGATCTTCCCCATGCAATTGGACCGTGCCACTGGCTGGTTCCACGGAATCGGAATCACCCACTGCCCCTCGCCGAACTTCAATGCCCGCCCCGAGGGCGAATCGATTTCCCTGCTGGTGATCCACAACATCAGCCTGCCGCCCGCCTGTTTTGGCAGCGGCAAGGTGCAGGCCTTCTTCCAGAACCGCCTGGACCCCGATGAACATCCCTACTTCGCCAGCATCAGCCACCTGACCGTGTCGGCGCACCTGTTCGTCGAGCGTGACGGCGCCGTGACCCAGTTCGTATCCCTGCTCGAACGCGCCTGGCATGCCGGGGTTTCGCGCTTCGACGGGCGTGAAGGCTGCAACGACTTTTCCATCGGTATCGAGCTGGAAGGTACCGACGATCTGCCCTATACCGATGCCCAGTACGCCGTGCTGGCGCAACTGACCCGGCACATCCAGGCGGCCTGGCCGGCGATCGACCTGGGGCGCATTCAGGGCCACAGCGACATCGCCCCGCAACGCAAGACCGACCCCGGCCCAGCTTTCGATTGGCCGCGCTATCGCGCCGACGTGAAGGACAACGAGGACAAGGCATGAGTTTTCTGGTGTTGTTGCTGGCACTGTGGGTCGAGAAGTTTTCTGCCCTGCGCCATCAGGTGCAACGGGATGGTTTCTTCCTGGGTGAACTGATACGCCTGGAGCGCAGCGGCAAGGTGCATCCCTGGTGGACCCTGGCCATTCTGGTACTGGCGCCGGTGGCGGTGCTGGTGTTGCTGCTGCATGTGCTCGACCCGGTGGCCTACGGCTTGCTGGCCTTGCCGGTGCACCTGCTGGTGCTGATCTACAGCCTGGGCCGTGGCGATGCCAAGGCATCCCTCGGGCCATTCCGTGATGCCTGGCGGCGGGGTGACGACCAGGCCGCGCTGCATGTGGCCGAGCGCGACCTGGGGTTGGCGGCCGACGAGCCGCACAGCCTGCTGGTGCGGGTACAGGGCAACCTGTTGTGGCAGGTGTACCAGGGCTTCTTCGCGGTGATTTTCTGGTATTTCGTGCTTGGCCCTGGGGCGGCACTGGGTTATCGGCTGCTGGCACTGACAGCCGAGCACAGCGGGCAGCCTGCGCTCAAGGCCCGTGCCGAGCAATTGCGCCATGTGATGGACTGGCTGCCGGTCCGGCTGCTGGCCATGAGTTTCGCCCTGGTGGGCAACTTCCTCGCGGTGACCCGCGTGATGCTGCACGAGGTGCTCAACTGGCATATCAGTGCGGCGCATCTGGTGGCCAGGGTCGGGCGGATTGCCGACGACATTCCCGATCAAGAAGATAGCCAGCGTGGCTTGGGGCGGCTGGATAGCCTGTGGGAATTGCTGCTGCGCGCTGCCGTGCTGTGGTATGCGGGCTTTGCCTTGTGGACGGTGCTGGTCTGACCTGACCTGCTTTCCCCTGTGGGAGCCGGCTTGCCGGCGATAGGGCCCGAACAGGCAACCCAAAAACTGTGTCGTGCCTGTACCGGCCTCATCGCCGGCAAGCCGGCTCCCACAGGAATGGGGGCAAGCCGCCGGTTAACCTTAAGTTACAAACCTCCGATTCGATCTGCGCTATAACAGGGTGGCCTAGTGCTATCTCTCGCAGAATAACAAGAATCCATGGAGGTGCCCGTGAAGCGTTCGCTCTACCCGGCAATCGCACTGATGAACCGGCTGAGCTTTGGCCAGAAGTTCAGCCTGATCAGCGTCCTGTTCTTCCTGCCCATGCTGGCCACCAGTGTTTACCTGGTCCGCGACGCCTACCGGCAGTTCCATTTCACCCGCGCCGAGTTGCAAGGCATAGGCCCGTTGAGCGGCAGCCTGGCACTGCGCGCAGACTTGGAGACCCTCGGCAACCTGGTGCAGATCAATACGGCGCTGGGCCAGTCCGGCAAGGCCGGCGACCTGGAGTCGCGCATCGCAGTCTTGCAGGACAAGGTCCAGGCGCAGCTGCAGGCGCTGGCAGGCGAGGAGTCGGTCCCACAGGACAAGCGCGAAGAACTGGCCAGCACACTGGCCAGTGCGCGGGGCGAGTCGTCGTTGCTGAGCAAGGCTGCGCTTTTCGACAAGTCGCTGGTGCAAGCCCAGGTGCTGAGCAGGCAGGTGGCCAGCCAGTCGGGGCTGAGCCTGGACAGCCAGCTTTCGGTGCGGCAGCTGATCGATTTGCTCGGTGTGGCCACGGCCCAGGCCAACCAGGCCCTGGGCGAAGGGCGCGTGATGGGTTCCGTTGCGCTTGGCCGAGGTTTCATCGACTCGTCCGGCAGCGCTCGCTTCGAAGATCTGCTGCAACGCCTGGAGCGTCTGGCCGCAGACTATTCCCTGCGCCTGGACGATGCCCTGGCCAGTGACCCTGCTGCCACGTCAGGCCTGGCGGCAGTCGCCAAGGCCAGTCAGGCAACCATCAGGCAAGCGGCTGCCTTGTTCGAGGAACAGGTGGTGGTGGCCGAAACCCTGGATGCACCCTGGCCGGCCTTTTACCAGCAGGTCACCGATCTGATGGCCCACACCTATCGCCTGAACGATGCGGTCATTGCCCATGTCCAGGGGCAACTGCAGGAGCGTCTTGTCGAGCAGCGCTGGCGAATGGTCGGCCTGGGCACCGTGTTGGCAGGCGTTTTTGCCCTGATCGTCTATCTGTACGGCGGTTTCTACGTATCGACCCGGGCGACCCTGCGCAATTTGGGTGGCGCCATGGACAAGGTGGCAGCGGGTGACATGACGGTCACTTTCCAGGCCCACAGCCGTGATGAGCTGGGCGAGTTGGGGCGGGACTTCAGCGAAACGGTGCAGCGTATCCGCGGGCTGATCGATCAGGTCGGGCGCACCGTGGTGGCCGTCGAGGAGCAGGCCGGGCAGGTGCTGGCGGTGTCGGCGCGAAGCAACCAGGCGGTCAGCGGCCAGCGCGAGCAGATCGAGCAGGTCGCCACGGCGATGAACCAGATGACGGCCACCGCCCAGGAAGTGGCGCGCAGCGCGGCGCTGGCCGCCGGTGGTGCGCAGCAGGTCAATCACGAAAGCGCCAATGGCCGTAGCCTGGTGCAAAGCCAGCAGGGCGGCATCGGCCGGCTGGCTGCCGAAATCGACCAGACGGTGTTGGCGATCAACCAGCTGGCAGACGACAGTCAGGCGATTGGCCAGGTGCTGGAGGTGATCCGCAGCATTGCCGAACAGACCAACTTGCTGGCGCTCAATGCCGCCATCGAGGCGGCCCGGGCCGGTGAGCAGGGCAGGGGTTTTGCCGTGGTCGCCGACGAGGTGCGCACGTTGGCAAGGCGTACCCAGGACTCCACGGCGCAGATCGCGCAGATGATCCAGCGCCTGCAGGACGGAGTCGGCGCGGCCGTGCGGGCCATGGGCAGCAGCCATCAGATGGCGACGGCGACGGTCGAGGAAGCGCGCCAGGTGCAGCAGGCGCTGGGCAATATCCTGGGGGCGGTGGGAGGCATCGTCGAGCAGAACCAGCAGATCGCGGCGGCGGTCGAGCAGCAGACGGCGGTGGCCCATGACATCGATCGCAATATTGTCGCGATCAACCGGGCGGCGCAGGACACCACGCTGGGTGCTTGCCAGACCGAGGATGCCAGCCGGGCGTTGTCGCAGCAGGTGGTGGAGTTGAAGCGGGTGATTGGGGCATTCAAGGTCTAGGTCGGTCAGTGCCGGCGCTATCGCCGGCAAGCCGGCTCCCACAGTGTCCGCGGCGCTGCGAAACCTGTGGGAGCTGGCTTGCCAGCGATAGGGCCAGTACTACCAGCCAAACAACTCACAGGCATTCTTGCTGCTGGCGTCCGCCAAGACTTCTGCCTCGATGCCCATCAGCTCGGCCAGCGCCCCGGCAATCTCAGGCAAGTGCTCGGGGCTGTTGCGCTGCCCGGCGAACATCGCTGGCGCCATGTCCGGCGAGTCGGTCTCCAGCACGATGCTTTCCAGCGGCAACCGCGCAATGGTCTTGCGCAACCGCAACGCCTGCGGCCAGGTCGCCGCACCGCCCAGCCCAAGTCTGAAACCCAGCTTGATGTACTCGCGCGCCTCTTCATAACTGCCGGCGAAGGCATGAATGACCCCCGCCCGCGCAGGCTTGTAGCGCTTGAGCGTGGCAATCACCTGGGCATGGCTGCGACGCACATGCAGCAGGACGGGCAGGGCGAAGTCACAGCCCATTTGCAACTGTGCTTCGAACAATGCCTGCTGGCGCGCCTTGTCCAGGTCTTCGAGGTAATAGTCCAGGCCGAACTCGCCCACGGCGCACAGCCGCGGGTCACCCTGCAGGCGCTCCAGCCATTCGCGCAACTGAACCAGGTGTTCGGGGCGATGCTGGTCCAGGTAGACCGGATGCAACCCAAGTGCCGCCTGCACGCGCGCTTCGCTGCACGCCAGGTCCCAGACCCGCTGGAAATTGGCCTGGTACACCCCAAGCACCACCATCCGCTGCACACCGCGCGCCGCCGCATTGGCCAGCAGGCGCGAGCGGTCGGCGTCGAAGTCAGGGAAGTCCAGGTGCGTGTGGGTGTCGATCAGGCGCATGTTCAGCCTGCTGCAATGCGTTGCTTGAAGGTTCGACCAATGGCATGCACGCCGGGTTCGTAGCGTTTTTCTTCGATCGCGGCCAAGGCCAGTTCCAGCGCTGTGGCGGCGATCAGGCCATGCTGCTGGGCCATGGCATTGACCGGCAGCGGCAGGAAGTCGAGCAGCTGGTTGTCACCGAAGGTGCCCAGTTGCAGGTGGCGCGAATCGGCCGGGCGCGCTTGCAGGGTGTCGAACACGCCTTGCAGCAGCACATAGGAGGTGGTCACCAGGGCTTCTGGCAACCCGCCCAGCTCATCGATCAGTTGCGCCATCAGGCGTTGACCGCACGCACGGCTGAAGGCCTCGCCCTCGTAGCGACGCACATCGCCGGCAAACCCTTGCAAGGCTTCGTCGAAACCGCCGGCGCGGGCCTGGCTGACCGACAGCTCCGGACGCGCACCGATCAACGCGATGCTGCGCGGCGCGGTGGCCAACAGGCTGCCGGCCAACTGGCGGCTGGCATCGCGGTCGTCACTGATGACCGAGCAGAAGTGCGTCGGGTCCAGGCGTCGGTCGATGGCGATCACCGGCAGGCCTTTGTCCTGCAATTCGCGGTAGCTGTCGTCTTCTGGCGGCAGGCAGCTGGCGACGAACAGGGCATCGCAGCGCCGGGCACGGAACAGCTGCTGCAGTTGGCGCTCGCTGTCCGGTTGGTCGTCGCTGCTGGCAATCAGCAACTGGTAGCCACGGGCGCGGGCGCCTTGTTCCAGTTGTTTGGCGATGCGGGCGTAGCTGGGGTTCTCCAGATCCGGGAGAATGAAGCCCAGGGTACGGGTGTGCCGGCTGCGCAGGCCTGCGGCCTGAGGGTTGGGCGTGAAGCCATGGGCCTCGACCACCGCGCGCACACGCTCGACAGTGCTGTTGCTGATGCGCTGCTGTTCGGCCTTGCCATTGATGACGTAACTGGCAGTGGTCACGGACACACCGGCCAGACGGGCGATATCGCTGAGTTTCACCGAGTTTTCCTTGTTATTACCGGGACTGGTCGTGGGACAGGACCGAGTAGTTTGACCCGAGCAGGCTGCCACGCGCAGACGACCATTGTCGCAATTGTCCGACAGGATGGGGCTTTTTCCCTGGAAGATTATCGAGTAACGTGGCCACTTGGTCAGGTTAAACGTTTCAGCTGAATATTTTTCTGCCTCGGCTGCCGCGCGTGCAAGGCTGCTGAACTGGCTGAATACGTGAATTTCACAACAATACCTCAGTACCCGGCATTTAGAGCAAGGGGCTGCAAAAGGAGAAGGTCATGCTCGAGCTCGCCAAAGAGCAGATAGCCATGGGCCAGACGGCCGCCGACAAGGCCGAGGCATTGCGCTTGCTGGCGCAGTGGCTGGTGGCCGATGGCCTGGTCGCCGAAGGCTACCTGCAAGGGCTGCAGGCGCGGGAGGCGCAAGGCTCGACATTCCTAGGCCAGGGCATCGCCATCCCCCACGGCACCCCGCAGACCCGTGACCTGGTGCATGCCACCGGGGTGCGCTTGCTGCAGTTTCCCGAGGGTGTCGATTGGGGTGACGGACAAATCGTCTACCTGGCCATTGGCATTGCAGCCCGCTCCGATGAGCACCTGCGCCTGTTGCAATTGCTGACCCGTGCCCTGGGCGAGACCGATTTGGCCGAGGCTCTGCGCCGGGCCAATTCCGCCGAGGCGCTGCTCAAGCTGCTGCAAAGCGCGCCACAGGAGCTGGCCCTGGATGCGCAACTGGTCGGCCTGAACCTGCCCGCCGAGGATTTCGACGAGCTGGCCTGGCGCGGTGCGCGCTTGCTGCAACGCGCCGGTTGCGTCGACAGCGGCTTTACCGCCGTGTTGCAGCAGGCCGAGCCGTTGCCCCTGGGCGAGGGCCTGTGGTGGCTGCACAGCGAGCGCCAGGTACGCCAGCCGGGGCTGGCGTTCGTCACTCCGCAGCAACCCTTGCGTCATCGCGATCAGCCCTTGAATGGCGTGTTCTGCCTGGCCAGCCTCGGGGCTGCGCACCAGGCGCTACTGGAGCGTCTTTGCGAAGTGCTGATCGAAGGTCGGGGTCAGACGCTGTACCAGGCGACCAGCAGCCGCGCGGTGCTCGAAGTGCTGGGTGGCGAGGCGCCGGCAGACTGGCCCAGTGCGCGCATCGCCTTGGCCAACCCTCACGGCCTGCACGCCCGCCCGGCGAAGATCCTCGCGCAACTGGCCAAGGGCTTCGACGGCGAGATTCGCCTGCGCGTGCTGGACAGCGCGCAACCGGCAGTGTCGGTCAAAAGCCTCAGCAAGTTGCTCAGCCTGGGTGCCCGTCGAGGGCAAGTACTCGAACTGACCGCCGAACCGTCCATCGCCAACGACGCCTTGCCAGTGCTGCTGACGGCGATCAAGGAAGGCCTGGGCGAGGAGGTGGAACCACTGCCTGAAGCTGCGGTGCAGGTTCCGCCAGCACCCGTCGAAGTGCTTCAGGCACCGGCTGCGGGCAGCCGCATCCAGGCCGTGGGCGCGGCACCGGGCATTGCCAGTGGGCCGGCGCATGTCTGCGTCGAACGCGAGATCGACTACCCATTGCGTGGCGAGTCGCCCGCGCAAGAACGGCTGAAGCTGCAGCAGGCCATGGCAGCGGTGAACAACGCGCTGCAGGCGCTTGTACAGCGCAGCGACAAAGCCATCGGCGAGATCTTCGTCACCCACCAGGAAATGCTCGCCGACCCAGCGCTGAGCGACGATGTCGAACTGCGCCTGGCCCAGGGCGAGAGTGCCGCAGCCGCGTGGATGGCCGTCATCGAAGCGGCGGCACGCCAGCAGGAGGCGCTGCACGATGCGCTGCTGGCCGAGCGCGCTGCCGACCTGCGCGATGTCGGGCGTCGGGTGCTGGCGCAGTTGTGTGGCGTGCAGGCCCAGGCCGAACCCGAGCAAGCCTACGTGCTGGTGATGGCCGAAGTCGGCCCTTCCGATGTCGCTCGCCTGGACCCGGCACGGGTCGCCGGCATCGTCACCGCCCATGGCGGTGCCACTGCCCATAGCGCGATTGTCGCCAGGGCCCTGGGCATTCCGGCAGTGGTCGGCGCGGGGGCGGCGGTGCTGCAGCTGCAGGCCGGCACCCCGTTGCTGCTCGATGGCCAGCGCGGCACCCTCAGCGTTGCGCCGCCAGCGGCTGAATTGCAGCGCGCGCTGGCCGAACGCGACCAGCGCGAGCAACGTCTGCAAGCGGCCTGGGCCGATCGCCACGCACCGGCAGTGACCCGCGACGGCCATGCCGTCGAGGTGTTCGCCAACATCGGCGAAAGCAGCGGCATCGACAAGGTGGTGGAACAGGGCGCCGAAGGCATCGGCCTGCTGCGCACCGAGCTGCTGTTCATGGCCCACCCTCAGGCACCGGACGTCGCCACCCAGGAAGTCGAGTACCGCCGTGTGCTCGACGGTCTGGGCGGGCGTCCGTTGGTGGTACGGACCCTCGATGTGGGCGGCGACAAGCCCTTGCCCTACTGGCCGATCCCCACTGAAGACAACCCGTTCCTCGGCGTGCGCGGGGTGCGTCTGACCCTGCAGCGGCCGCAGATCATGGAAGACCAGCTGCGCGCCCTGCTGCGCGCTGCCGACCAACGCCCGCTGCGGATCATGTTCCCGATGGTCGGCCAGGTGCACGAATGGCGTGAAGCGCGGGCGATGGTCGAACGCTTGCGCGCAGAAATTCCGGTCGCCGACCTGCAACTGGGGATCATGGTCGAGGTGCCATCCGCGGCGTTGCTGGCGCCACAGCTGGCGCGCGAGGTGGACTTCTTCAGCATCGGCACCAACGACCTGACCCAGTACACCCTGGCCATCGACCGTGGCCACCCGAGTCTCTCGGCCCAGGCGGATGGCCTGCACCCGGCGGTGCTGAGCCTGATCGACATGACCGTGCGCGCCGCCCATGCCCACGGCAAGTGGGTGGGGGTGTGCGGCGAACTGGCCGCCGACCCGCAGGCCGTGGCAGTGCTGCTGGGCCTGGATGTCGATGAACTGAGCGTGGCCGCCCGCAGCGTTGCCGAAGTCAAAGCCCTGGTTCGCCAGGCCGATCACCCGACGGCCCGCGCCCTGGCGCGCGAGGCCCTGCAACAGGACAGCGCCGCGGCGGTTCGCGCGCTGGTGGAGCGTTACTGAATGGCCAAGATCCTCACCCTGACCCTGAACCCGGCACTGGACATCACCGTCAGCCTCGACACCTTGCGCCCGGGGCACGTCAACCGTGCCCACGACCAGCTCAGCCACGCTGCCGGCAAAGGCCTGAACGTGGCCCAGGTACTGGCCGACCTGGGGCACAGCGTGACCGTCGGTGGCTTCCTTGGCCAAGACAACCTGCAGCCGTTCGAGGCGCTGATCGAGCGGCGCGGGTTTGCCGACTGCTTTGTCCGCGTCCCCGGCGAAACCCGCAGCAACCTCAAGCTGGTCGAGGCCGATGGCCGGGTCACCGACATCAATGGGCAAGGGCCGCAGGTCGATGATGCCGCCCGCGCGGCGCTGCTGCATCGGCTGCAGGCGATAGCACCGGGGCATGACGCCGTGGTGGTGGCCGGCAGCTTGCCGCGTGGCATCAGCCCGGAGTGGTTTCGCCAATTGCTCGAACAACTGAAGGCGCAGGGCCTGAAGGTCGCCCTCGACAGCAGCGGCGACGCTCTGCGCGCCGGTCTGCAGAGCGCACCTTGGCTGGTCAAGCCCAATACCGAAGAGCTCGGTGAAGTGCTCGGCCTGGTCGTGGACGGTCCTGCCGAACAGCGCGCCGCCGCCGAGCAGTTGCTGGCCAGTGGTGTCGCGCATGTGGTGGTGTCGGCGGGCGAGCAGGGCGTCAGCTGGTTCGCGGCTGGCCAGGCGCTGCATGCCCAGCCGCCGCGCGTCCGTGTGGCCAGCACCGTGGGCGCCGGTGATTCGCTGGTGGCGGGCATGGTCCACGGCCTGCTGCTGGCCGAAGCCCCGGCGCAGACCCTGCGCCGCGCCACCGCCATCGCCGCCCAGGCGGTGACTCAGGTCGGCTTCGGTATCAGCGACCGCGAACAACTGGCGCGCCTGGAAGCCGCCGTGCAACTGACAGAACAACAAGAGGGTTGCCGATGAACATTGCCATTGTCACCGCCTGCCCCAACGGTCAGGTGTCCAGCGTGCTGAGTGCGCGCTTGCTGGCGGCGGCCGCGCAGCGCCGCGGCTGGAATACCTGCGTCGAAGTCGTGGACGCCGAACATCCCGAGCGCCAGCTCACCCCCGAGCAGATTGCCGATGCCGACTGGGTGTTGGTGGTCAGTACCGGTGCGCTGGACCTGGCCCGGTTTTCCGGCAAGCGTGTGTACCAGAGCACGCCGGCCCAAGCCCTGGCCGACCGCGAAGGGTTTCTCGACCAGGCTGCCGCCAACGCCCAGGTTCACGTCGACGTGCCTGCCCTCGTGCAGCCGCCCGCGGCTGCGCGCATTGTCGCGGTCACCGCTTGCCCGACCGGCGTGGCGCACACCTTCATGGCTGCCGAGGCCCTGCAGCAGGCCGCCCAGCAGCTGGGCTATTCGCTCACCGTGGAAACCCAAGGCTCGGTTGGTGCGCGCAACCCGCTTTCGGCCCAGGCCATCGCCGAGGCCGATGTAGTGCTGTTGGCCGCCGATATCGAGGTGCCCACGGCCCGTTTCGCTGGCAAGCGCATTTACCGCTGCGGCACGGGCATCGCGCTCAAGCAGGCGCGGGCGACGCTGGACAAGGCCCTGGCCGAGGCCAAGGTGGAAAGCGCAGGCGACACGGCTGCCAGCGCCGCTGCCGGCAAGGCCGAGAAGGCTGGGGTCTACAAGCATCTGCTCACGGGCGTGTCGTTCATGCTGCCGATGGTGGTGGCCGGCGGCCTGTTGATCGCGTTGTCGTTCGTCTTCGGTATCGAGGCCTACAAGGAGCCCGGCACCTTGCCGGCCGCCTTGATGCAGATTGGCGGCGAGGCCGCGTTCAAACTGATGGTGCCGCTGCTGGCGGGCTACATCGCCTGGTCCATCGCCGACCGTCCGGGCCTGGCCCCGGGGATGATCGGCGGCTTGCTGGCCGGCACCCTGGGCGCCGGTTTCATCGGCGGCATCATCGCCGGCTTTCTGGCCGGTTACAGCGCCAAGGCCATCGCCCGTTGGGCGCGCTTGCCGAGCAGCCTCGATGCGCTCAAGCCGATCCTGATCATTCCGCTGCTGGCCAGCCTGTTCACCGGCCTTGTGATGATCTACGTGGTCGGCCAGCCGGTGGCGGCCATGCTCGAAGGGCTGACGCACTTTCTCGACAGCATGGGTACAACCAATGCGATCCTCCTTGGCCTGCTGCTGGGCGGCATGATGTGTGTCGACCTGGGCGGGCCGATCAACAAGGCCGCCTACGCCTTCTCGGTCGGGCTGCTGGCTTCGTCGAGCTACGCGCCGATGGCTGCGACCATGGCTGCCGGCATGGTGCCGCCGATTGGCCTGGGGATCGCCACGTTCCTGGCCCGGCGCAAGTTTGCCCAGAGCGAGCGCGAGGCGGGCAAGGCGGCGTTGGCGTTGGGCTTGTGCTTCATCTCGGAGGGGGCGATCCCCTTTGCAGCCAAAGACCCGCTGCGGGTGATCCCGGCGAGCGTGGCCGGTGGCGCGTTGACCGGGGCGCTGTCGATGTATTTTGGCTGCAAGCTGATGGCGCCGCATGGGGGGCTGTTCGTGCTGCTGATCCCCAATGCGATCAACCATGCGCTGCTGTATCTGCTGGCGATCGTGGCGGGCAGCCTGCTGACAGCGGTGGTGTATGCCTTGATCAAGAAAAGTGAGCGGGTGGAGTTGGCGGTGGCGCCGGTGAAGGGTTGAGCCCTTCGCTGTCATGACGGGCCTCATCGCCGGCAAGCCGGCTCCCACAGTGTCCGCGGAGCTGTGAAACCTGTGGGAGCCGGCTTGCCGGCGATAGGGCCTCAACGTCGATGCTTCTGCCGCAACGGCACCAGCAAATCCCCCAGCCCGTTGTGGTCGATCTCGTGCATCAACGCCAGTAACCCTCCCAGTTCCCCCGCCGGAAACCCCTTGCGCGCGAACCACGCCAGGTAGTCACCTGGCAGATCGGCAATGATCCGCCCCTGGTATTTACCAAAGGGCATGGTGCGCGTGACCAGCAGTTCGAGGGTTTCCGGATTCATGGGGAATACCTGCAAGAGAAATGCGCCGACCATACTGCAATCTGCACGAGCGCCCAAGCGGCAATCATGCATAACGCCGTTTCCCCAATTTTTTAGTCAATCACTAACTAATTGATTCAAAAGGGATTTATTTTTATTAACGGCTTGGCACGAAGGCTGCTCCGGTATAGCTGACCTTCACCTGCCAAGGAGTTTTGCCATGAGCAACCCCAACAAAGACGTGATCGACGTACTCAACGACCTGATCGAGTACAGCAAGGACGGCGAGAAGGGCTTCAAGACCTCGGCCGATGATGTGAAAAACCCTGAACTCAAAGCATTCTTCGTTCAGCGTGCGGGTGAGTGTTCCGCTGCTGCAAGCGAGTTGCAGAGCGAAGTGCGCCGGCTGGGTGGGGATCCTGAAACGTCCACCAGCATCAGCGGTGACATGCACCGTGGCTGGGTCAACCTCAAGTCGATGGTCACCGGCAAGGACGAGGAAGCTGTGCTCAATGAAGTAGAGCGCGGCGAGGACCATGCCCTGAAGGCCTACAAGGAAGCACGCGAGAAGCTGGTCAAGCTGGGCCGTGCTGCCAGCGACCAGAGCTACGCGCTGGTCGAGAAACAGTTGCAAGGCGTGCAGCGCAACCATGATCAGGTGAAAGCGCTGCGTAACGCCGCCCGCGCTCGCTCCTAGGTGGCAGGCCCCTCGACTCGGTTGCGGCCATTGGCCTTGGCTCGGTAGAGGGCTTCGTCCGCCGCCCCCAGTACCTGGGCCAGGTCGTGCTGGGTACCTGGGTTGTACACGCCGATGCCGACGCTGACCGTGACCGAACGGGCATCGTCGGCAAACGCCGTCAGGGCTTCGACGCTTGCCCGAATGCGCTCCGCCAGGAGCAGGGCACCCGACAGTTCAGTTTCCGGCAAGATCACCTGAAACTCCTCCCCACCGTAGCGTGCCGCAAGGTCCGCGGGACGGCGCAAGCACTGTTCGAGGGCTTTGGCCACTTCACGCAATGCATGGTCGCCACCGGCATGGCCATGGCGTTGGTTGAATGCCTTGAAATGGTCCACATCCACCATCAGCACCGCCAATGACTTGCGGTTACGCTGGGCGCGGGCCCATTCCAGACGCAGCACCTGGTCCAGCCGACGACGGTTGGCAAGGCCCGTGAGGCTGTCGGTAGCGGCCAGGGTGGCCAGGCCTTGTTCGGCTTCCTGGCGGCGCTGCAGTTCGCGGCCCAGCAGCAAGGTCAGCCAGAGGATGCCGATGCACAGCACGCCCGTGGCGACACTGACCAGAATCGCCGTGCGCCGCCATGATTCGAACACCTCGTCGGCCGAATGCACCACCAGCACGATCAAGGGCAAATCCGCGACCCGGGCGAAGGTGTACATGCGCTGGGCACCGGTACGGGCCGAACGTGCCGTGAAGCTGCCACTGCGCTCGCCGAGCACGCGCTTGAAGTTCGGTCGCTCGCTGTAGTCGTTGCCGATCAGTGGGTCTTGCGGGCGGGTGGGTTGCCGGGCGAGCAACTGGCCGCTGGTGTTGAACAGGTTGATGCTGCTGTCGTCACCGATATCCAGGCGTTGGAACAGCTCGCTGAAATAGGAGAGGCGCAAGGCGCCCGCGGCCAACCCGGCGAATTCGCCCGAGGGGCCGGAGATTCGCCGGCTGAAACTGATGCACCAGTCCAGGTCGCCCAGCCTGGCCTTGAACGGCGGGCCCACCAGCAAACCGAGGTTGGGGTCATTCAGATGGGCCTGGAATACCCCGGTGTCGGCGAAGTTGGCCTTGCGCGGCACACTGCTGGTGGAGTCGCCCACCACATCGCCTTGTTTGTCGAGCCACAGCACATCGCCGCGTTTCTTGTCGACGAAGGCTTCATTGAACAGCAGGCGCTGGCGCAGTGGCCCGGGAATCTCGGGCAGTTCCTTGCGGTTGACCGCCCAGATCAGGCCTTGCAGGGACTGATCGTAGAGTTCGGCGTTGCGCAGGATATCGCTTTCGATCAGCTGCACGATGTTGTTCGAAGCGCGGATGGCCGACAGCTCGACACTGTCGCGCTCACGGGCCAGCAGGTAGCTGACGATGGCCACGATAGCGAGCACGGCAAGGCAACTGCCCAGGTTGAGGATCAGCTCGGGGTGCGACCTGTAGAGTGCGAGACGCGGTAATGGAGTGGGCATGCGCGCTACTGCTGAGGCAGGGCCATTTGCGGCGGCGACATTCTAGGGAAGCGGGGGTTGTCGGACAAGATTTGTCCGACGGAATCGTGCGGGGGCTGCTTTGCAGCCCAACCGCCGGCAAGCCGGCTCCCACAGGTACAGCGGTGAGTTCTTGTGGGAGCCGGCTTGCCGGCGAAACGGGGGACAAGCCCCCCGCCTGCCATCTCAGATCAGAACACGTTCAATGGATAATCGATGATCACCCGCAGCTCGTCGTTGTCGCTGTTGCTGTCGATCGACGCATACCCCTGGCTGCCACGGTGGGTGGCATAACGCACCAGCACCGACAGGTCCTTGAGGTTGCCTTCCTGGAACACGTACTTCACGTCCAGGTCTCGCTCCCAGTGCATGGCGTTCTTGCCATCGGCGCGGTAGTAGTCGTAGTGGCTGGTGTCCTGGGTAGCCTTGGTCAGGTCTGCCTCACCGCGCGAGTACGACACGGTGGTGCTCAACCCAGGCACGCCGACACCGGCGAAGTTGTAGCCGTACTGCAGCTTCCACGAACGCTCGTTGGGGGCGTTGAAGTCCGAGTACATGCGCGAGTTGTCCAGGTACACGCTGTCGCCCAGGTTGATGTAGTCGAACGGCGTGTTGCCGTTGACCCGCTGGTAGGCGGCGGTGACGCTGTGGTAACCGGCATTGACCGTGAAGTGCAGGCTGTAGGTGTTGTTGTCGATCTTGCCCAGCAGCGCCTGGCCGGTGTCCTGGGTGTGGTAGAAGTGCACGCCCGGGTTGAGGCTGACCAGGTCGTTGACCACGTAGGTGTAGTCGAAGTCGGCGTAGTACTGGTTCCAGATGTCCTTCAGCTCGGCGGCATACAGGTTGGCGCTGAAATTTTCGGTGCCGGTCCAGGAGGCGCCAGCCCAGTTCAGGTGCTCGCTCTTGTCGCCGTCGGCCAGCGCACCGTAGTAGGTGTCGATGCGGCGGTGGCCGCTCTGGTTGTACGGTTTGGTGAAGCTGGCCTGGCCACCTTCGAGCAGCAGGCCGTCGATGCTGGTGTTGGTCAGGCTCACACCACGGAATGTCTGCGGCAGCATGCGGCTTTCGCCGCCAGCGATCACCGGGTTGGTGAGGAACAGGTCACCGGCCTTGAGCTCGGTGTCGAATGCCTTGAGCTTTACCGCCGCGCCAGCGGTGGAGAACGAGTGCGGGGCAGCGCCCAGCTCGCCGTCGTCCTTCACATGCGAAGGCAGGATGCTGGTACCGGCATGGCCGCCACCACCGTCGAGCTTCAGGCCCAGCATGGCATGGGCGTCGAGGCCGAAACCGATCACGCCAGGGGTGTAGCCGGACTCGAATCGCGCGACCGCGCCCTGGCCCCATTCGCGCTTGTCACGCGCGCCAGGGTTGAGGTTGTTGCGGTTGAAGTAGGCGTTACGGAAATGCAGGTTGAACGACGAGCCTTCGATGAAGCCATCAGCCTTGTCTTCATCTGCCTGGGCGGCGAGGGGCATCGTTGCAGTCAATGCAATGAACAGCGGGGTAAAGCGAAACGCGGAAGACACCGGTACAAGCTCCTTTGGTCTGACGTTGAGGCAGTTTTTATTTTTGAATGTGCAACTTTCTTGTTGGAGACGTAACAACCGGGCTGATCGTCAAAGCACATAAAAAAAGCCGCTGATCGGCAGCGGCTTTAAGAGGCTAACATATCGACAGCGGTGCTGCCCATGACGTAGCCGAGGGAAAACTTACGCGACAACGAGTTGAACTCAGCTGTCGGCGTTGGTATCGATGGATACTTTTGAAACTCTCTGTTCCGGGGTTTTCACGGCATCGTTCTGATTGGCGACGGCTTCGCGAGCTTCCTGATGAACAGCGGCGAGTTCTGCGTTACGGGCGACGAAGGCCTGGGATTCTTCAGCCATGGCCAGGGGCGACAACAACAGGGAAGACAGAACGAAAACGCTGGCAATACCCATACTGTTGGACATTTTGAAACTACCTTCTTGCGCTGCAAGTGCTAATGAGGACAGGGCTAAAGTTAGTCCTTTAAAGGCCCTGGAAACAGCGTCCCCGGTGATAAGCACTATTGCGCAAAAGGTAACGATCTTGCTGGAAAGCCATTAGACTTTCGCCCCAAACCCGCGAGTTTGAGCGCTTGGCAGGCGAATGCCGAAGGTGTTCGCGCCTGCCTCGCTGTACACAAAAACTTCGCCGCCATGCATCACCGCAATCGCCTTGACGATCGCCAGCCCCAACCCATGGTTGCCCCCGCCACTGTTGCTGCGGGCCGCATCCACGCGATAGAACCGCTCGAACAGCAGTGGCAGGTGGGCATCGTCGATCGCCGGCCCCGGGTTGCTCACGGCAATGCTGACCTGCTGCGGTCCGGCATCGATATGCACGCGGATGATCTGGTTCGGCGCGGTGTGCTGTACCGCGTTGTTCAGCAGGTTGATCAGTGCCCGGCGCAGTTGGGCCTTTTCGATCGGGGCCTGGGCATCGCCATCGACACTGACGCTGACCTGGGCGTCTTCGAGGATGTAGTCCAGGTAATCGAGGGTGGTGGCTACCTCTTCGGCCAGCGACGCCTGGGTCAGTGCCGTGGCCTTGCTGCCCTGGTCGGCGCTGGCGAGGAACAGCATGTCGTTGATGATGCTGCGCAGGCGCTCGAGCTCCTCCAGGTTCGATTGCAGCACTTCGAAGTAATGCTCGGCACTGCGGCCACGGGTGAGGGCGACCTGGGTCTGGCCGATCAGGTTGGTCAGCGGTGAGCGCAGTTCGTGGGCGACGTCGGCGTTGAAGGCTTCCAGCCGGGAATAGGCCTGGCTGACCCGGTCGAGTGCGGCATTGAAGGCGCCGGCGAACTGCGCCAGTTCCGGTGCCAGGTCGCTGGTTTGCAGGCGGCCATCCAGGCGCGGCGGCGCCAGCGCCTGGGCTTCGTTGGACAGGGCCAGCAGCGGGCGCAGGCCGATACGCGCCACCCAGTAACCCAGCACCGATGCCAGCAGCACACCCAGCACCGCGAGGCCGACGATGGCCACCAGCAGGCTGTGCTGCGCCTGCCAGAAGGTTTCGGTGTCGATGCCGATCAGAAAGCGCAGCGGCGGTCGGTCGCCCAGGGCCGGCAGTTCGCTGACCAGCACCTTGTACGGATAGGGGCGGTCGGGCAGGCGCAGGTCGCGCATGCCTGGCGGGCCCTCGGCGAAGGCCCGTACCAGCTCGCTGGGGTGGCCGTACTCGAAGGCCGGGTTGCTGCTCACGACCCAGAAGCGGATACGTTTGTCTTCTTCGCTGAGTAGGTTGAGCTTGTTGTTGATCTTGGCCCAGTGCTCGGGCGTACCGAAGCGGTTGAGGGTGGATTCGAGCACGCTGTAGCGGGCGTCCAGCTCGGCCTGGGGCAACAGGTCGAGGCTGCGGTCGACCTGGCGGTACAACGCCGAGCCGATCAGCACGAACACCCCCAGCGCCACCAGGATGAACAGCGCCGACAGGCGCAGCGCGATGGAGTTAACCGGCACGGTTTTCCAGGACATAGCCCATGCCTCGGATGGTATGCAGCAGCTTGTTGTCGAACGGCCCATCCAGCTTGGCGCGCAGGCGTTTGATCGCCACCTCGACGACATTCGCATCGCTGTCGAAGTTGATGTCCCAGACCAGCTCGGCGATGGCGGTCTTGGAGAGGATTTCGCCCTGGCGCCGGGCCAGCACGCTGAGCAGCGAGAACTCCTTGGCGGTCAGCTCCAGGCGGGTGCCGGCGCGGCTGGCCTTGCGCGCCATCAGGTCGATCCACAGGTCGCCGACCTGGATCTGCAGCGGCTCGTGGCTGCTGCTGCGGCGGGTCAGGGCCTGCAGGCGGGCGACCAGTTCGAGGAAGGAAAAGGGCTTGCCGAGGTAGTCGTCGGCGCCTTCGCGCAGGCCATGGATGCGGTCTTCGACGCGCTCGCGGGCGGTGAGCATGATCACCGGCGTCTGCTTGCGCGCACGCAGGGCACGCAACACCCCGTAGCCGTCCAGGCCCGGCAACATCACATCGAGCACGATCACGGCGTAGTCGCCTTCAAGGGCCAGGTGCAGGCCGTCGATGCCGTCACGCGCAAGGTCGACGTTGAAGCCCTGCTCGCTCAGGCCGCGATGCAGGTAGTCGGCGGTTTTCTCTTCGTCTTCGATGATCAGCACACGCATGGTCTTGTCTCAGCTGGTACTTGGCGCGGCCGCGCGGGCCGCCTGACGGCGATGGAACAGGCGTTCCAGGGCCAAGTATATGACCGGGGTGGTGAACAGCGTCAGCGCCTGGCTCACCAACAGGCCGCCGACCACGGCGATACCCAGCGGCTGGCGCAGCTCGGCGCCGGTACCGAAGCCGAACATCAGTGGCACCGCGCCCAGCAGGGCGGCCAGGGTGGTCATGATGATCGGGCGGAAGCGCACCAGGCACGCCTGGCGAATCGCCTGCTCGGGTGTCATGCCCTGGTGGCGCTGGGCTTCCAGGGCGAAGTCGATGAGCAGGATGCCGTTTTTCTTGACGATGCCGATCAGCAGCACCACGCCGATCAGCCCCATGATGCTGAAGTCCTGGCCGCTGCCCCACAGCAGGATGATCGCACCCAGGCCTGCCGAGGGCAGTGTGGAGATGATGGTCAGCGGGTGGACCAGGCTCTCGTAGAGCACACCGAGGATGATGTACACCGCCACCAGGGCGGCGAGGATCAGGTAGGGCTGGCTCGACAGCGAACTCTGGAACGCCTGGGCGGCCCCCTGGAAATTGCCGGCGATGGCGTCGGGCATACCCAGCTCGCGCTGGGTGCGTTCGAGGATCTGCACCGCATCGCCCAGGGCCACGCCGGGCGCCAGGTTGAACGACAGGTTGGCGGCCGGGAACAGGCCGTCATGGCTGATCGACAGCGGCCCGGTGCTGGGCGCGGCCACATGCGCCAGGGCCGACAACGGCACCATTTCGTTGGTCAGCGGCGAGCGCAAGTAGAAGAAGTTGAGGCTTTCGGCCTTGCCGCGCTGGCGGGCGTCCAGTTCGAGGATCACTTTGTACTGGTTGGTCTCGGTCTGGAATTCGCTGATCTGCCGCTGGCCGAAGGCGTCGTACAGCGCCTGGTCGACGTCGGTGGTGGTCAGGCCGAAGCGCGCCGCGGCCTGGCGGTCGATGTCGATGCGCGTGACGCTGGCGCCCAGTTGCAGGTCGTTGGACAGGTCGCGGAACGCCGGGTTTTCACGCAGGCGCTCGGTCAGGCGCTGGGTCCACAGGTTGAGGGCGACGCCGTCATTGCTCTTGAGCACGTACTGGTACTGGGTGCGCGAAGGGCCGGAGCTGAGGTTGATGTCCTGGCCGGCGCGCAGGTACAGGACGATGCCGGGCACCTGGGCCAGCTTCGGGCGGATCCGGTCGATCCATTCGCTGGCCGACACATCGCGATCGCCGCGCGGCTTGAGGGAGATCCAGAAGCGGCCGTTGGCGATGGTCTGGTTGCTGCCGGTGACCCCGACCGAGTGCGAGTAGGCGCGCACCGCCGGGTCATCGCCGATGATCTTCGCCACCGCCAGGTGCTTTTCGATCATCGAGGGGTAGGAAACGTCCGCTGCTGCTTCGGTGGTGCCGAGGATAAAGCCGGTGTCCTGCAGTGGGAAGAAGCCCTTGGGGATACCCACGTAACCGGCCACCGCCAGCGCCAGGGTAATGCCGAACACCCCCAGGGTCAGGCGCCGATGGGCCAGGGCACGGTCCAGGCCTTTTTCGTACCAGTGCAGCAGGCGCGTGCCGAAACCGCCGGCATGTTCGGCGGGTGGGCGGCGCATGAACAGGGCCGCGAGGGTCGGGGCCAGGGTCAGCGACACCACCACCGAGATCAGGATGGTCGCCGTGGCGGTCAGGGCGAATTCCTTGAACAACCGCCCGACCACGCCACCCATGAACAGCAACGGAATGAAGGCGGCGATCAGCGAGAAACTGATCGAGACCACGGTGAAGCCGATTTCGCCGGCGCCCTTGAGCGCGGCGGTGCGGCCGTCGTCGCCGGCTTCCAGGTGGCGATGGATGTTCTCCACCACCACGATGGCATCGTCCACCACGAAGCCCACGGCGATGACGATGGCCACCAGCGTCAGGTTGTTGAGGCTGAAACCGAGCACGTACATCAATGCGCAAGTGGCGATCAGCGACACCCCCAGCACGCTGGAAACGATGAAGGTGGCCGACCACTGGCGCAGGAACAGCGCCATCACCCCGATCACCAGCACCACGGCGATCATCAGCGTCAGCTCCACTTCGTGCAGCGAGGCGCGGATGGTCTGGGTGCGGTCCTGCAATATCGACACTTGCACCGATGCCGGCAGCATCTCCTGCAGGCGGGGCAGGGCGTCGAGCACCCGATCGACGGTATCGACGATGTTGGCCCCAGGTTGGCGGAAAATCACCAGGTTCAGCCCAGGCTGGTCGCCCGACCAGGCCTTGACGTAGGCGTTCTCGGCACCGTTGATCACCTTGGCCACGTCGGCCAGGTGCACCGGCGCGCCGTTGCGGTAGCTGACGATCAGCCTGGCGTAGTCCTCGGGGTGGAAAAGCTGATCGTTGGCGGCGATGGTCGATACGCTGTGCTCGCCATACAGCGCACCCTTGGCCAGGTTGAGGCTGGTCTGCTGGATGGCCTGGCGCATGTCGGCCAGGGTCAGGCCGATGGCTGCCAGCTTCTCGGGCTGCGCCTGCACCCGGATCGCCGGGCGCAGCTGCCCGGTGATGTTGATCAGGCCGACGCCTTCGATCTGGCTGAGCTGACGGGCAAGCAGGGTCTCGGCGTAGTCGCTGAGTTCGTTGCCCGGCATCTGTGCGGAGCTGACGGTGAGGATCACCACCGGGCTGTCGGCCGGGTTGACCTTGCGCCAGGTCGGCGGGCTGGGCAGGTCCTGGGGCAGGCGCGCGGTGGCGGTGTTGATCGCCGCCTGGACCTCCTGGGCGGCGGTGTCGATGTTCTTGTCGAGGGTGAACTGCAGGATCAGCGTGGTCGAGCCCAGGGCGCTGCTGCTGGTCATCTGGGTCATGCCGGGGATGGCGCTGAACTGCACCTCCAGGGGCGTGGCGACCGAGGAGGCCATGGTTTCGGGGCTGGCGCCGGGCAACTGCGCGGTGACCTGGATGGTCGGGAAGTCGGCCTCAGGCAAGGGCGCCACGGGCAGGCGCGGGAAGGCGATGGCACCGAGCAGCACCAGGGCGAAAGTCAGCAGCAGGGTGGCGATGGGGTGGTCGATGCACCAGGCAGAAACGCCATTGCGGGTGTTCATGGCTGGCTCCTGCGTTCGGCCATCTCGGCCTGCGTCGGCGCGTCCGGGGTGATCTCGACCCGGGCGCCGGGCTTGAGGCGTGACTGGCCGTCGAGCACCAGGCGGTCACCGGCCTTGACCCCGGCGACTATGTTCAGCGTGCTGTCCTGGTACAGCACCTTGACCGGCACACTGGTCACCTTGTCGCCGTCCACACGGTAGACGAAATGGCCATCGATGCTGCGTTGCACCACTGGCGGCGGCACCACCAGGGCGTCTTCGTCTATCGCTGTGCGCAGGTGCACGGTCACCAGCTGGCCTGGCCACAGGCGGCCGTCCTTGTTGTCGAACTCGGCTTTCACTCGCACGGTGCCGGTGTTGGCGGAGATCTGGTTGTCGATCAGTGCCAGGTGGCCTTCGCCGAGCAGGCTGCGCTCGCCATCGGCATCCATGTAGGCCTGCACCAGCGCCGGTGTGGGCGCCTTGAGCAGGCTCTGCAGCGTCGGCAGCATCTGCTGCGGCAGGGAAAATTCCACGGCGATCGGGTCGATCTGGGTCACGCTGAACAGGCTCTGGGTTTCGCTGGTGCGCACCAGGTTGCCGGGGTCGATATTGCGGATGCCGACCCGTCCGGTGACCGGCGAGCGGATCTGTGTGTAGGAGAGCTGGACTTCGGCATTGGCGATGGCCGCCTGGTTGCCCTTGACCGTGGCCTGCAGCTGGTTGACCAGCGCCTGTTGCTGGTCGAGGGTCTGCTTGGACACCCCGTCATCGGTGCTGAGCAGCCGATAGCGCTTGAGGTCGACACCGGCCACCTGGATCTGCGCCTGGCTCTGGCCGAGCTGGGCGCGGGCCTGGTCGAGCGAGGCGCGGATGCTGCGGTCGTCGAGGGTGGCGAGCAGGTCGCCTTGCTTGACCCATTGGCCTTCCTTGACCAGCACCTGGGTCAGCACGCCCTCGACCTGGGGCCGCACCTCGACACTGTGCAGCGACAGCACCGAGCCGATGGCACTGGCGTAGCGGGGCACGTCCTGCTGGGTGACGCTGACCACGCGCACCGGGATGGCCGGCTGTGCGCGGGCTACCGGCGCCTGCCGCTGCTGGCCGTACCAGATACCCAGGAACGCCAGGGCGAGCAGTGCGGCGGCGGCCAGGAGGAGAGAGCGGGAAGGACGTCGCATCGGTGCGGGCACCTTGGCCAAGGGTAGGGGGAAGGAGTGTCAGTACTCCATCTTATAGCCCCCTGACCGGGTCGGCAGCGTGACCGCTGGCTGACAGCGCTGACAGTTTCGGACGTTTCCCAGTGCCTCATCGCCGGCAAGCCGGCTCCCACAGGGTCAGCCAGCGCCTGCGATTCCTGTGGGAGCCGGCTTGCCGGCGATGAGGCCTGACCTGCTCACTTGGCCTCAGGATTCCACTCACTGACAAAGGCATGCTGCTGCTTGCGGTCATACAGGCACAGCTCCGTACCCGTACGCCCCTGCATGTGCTTCTGTGGATAAACCCCTTCGATCAGCAGGGCACTGAACCCCACCTGGTCATCGAACTCCACAGGTTTGCCGCGGGCGTGGGCATCCTTGAACTGGCTGGCCGCCAGGCAAGCCTTGAGCATCTGCTGGCGCTGCTCGTTCCAGGCCTGGCTGCTGGAGGCCTGGGCGTTAACGCTGAAGAGGGCGCAAGCGATCATGAGAGAGCTGAAAAACTTCATGGCGCGGTTCCGACGAAGATCCGAGGGGCGCGAATTATGCCCAGTCATCCCCGGCATCGGGCCGGGGAGTTTGTCGCCGAATATGACAGCACGGACCGTCAGCGCTCGGCAAACACCACGGTACGAGCGGCCACCACCAGGCAGTCGGTAAGCTCGGGCGAAGAGAACTTGGTGAGGATGGCATTGGCCCCGGCCAGCCTGGCTTTTTCGGCGCTCATCACGCTGTCCAGCGAGGTGTGCAGCAGCACGTAGAGGTGCTGGAAGTCCGGTGTCTCGCGCAGGGTGCGGGTGAACGCGTAGCCGTCCATTTCCGACATTTCGATGTCGGACACGATGATGTTGATCTCCTGCGCGGTGCCCTGCAGTTCGAGCAGCACGTTGATCGCATCCTTGGCGCTGCGTGCGGTGTGGCAGTCGATGCCGAGGTTGCGCAAGGTGTGGACCGACTGCTGCAGCGCTACCTGGCTGTCGTCCACCACCAGGATGTTGGCGGCGGCCAGCAGGCTGGCGTCTTCTTCGCTGAGTGCGCCCGGGTGCGCCACGGGTTCGGGCGGGGTGATGGCGTGGATGACCTTTTCGATGTCCAGCACCTGTACCAGGTTGTCGTCGACCCGGGTGACGCCGGTGATGTACGAGCGGTTGCCCGAGCCGAAGGGCGGCGGCTTGATGTCGGTACTCAGGCAATGAACGATGCGGCTCACGGCCTGTACATGCAGGCCCTGGCGCGAACGGCTGACCTCGGTGACGATCAGGCAGCCGCCGTCGGGGTCGGCCAGCGGACGTTCGCCGATGGCCCGGGACAGGTCGATGACCGACAGCGAATTGCCGCGCAGGGTCGCTACGCCTTTCACATGCGGGTGCGATTCGGGCAGCTTGGTCAGCGATGGGCAGGGAATGATCTCGCTGACCTTGAGCAGGTTGATTGCCATCAGCTTACCGCTGCGCAGGGTGAACAGCAGCAGGGAGAGCGAGTCCGCGCGGGCGTTTTGCGTGGCCATGGGGACCTTCGTGGTGGGAGACAGGGGTAACGGGTTATCGGCCTGATTGCGTGGGGCTTTAACTTTGCTGCGGGTTTGATGGCCCTATCGCCGGCAAGCCGGCTCCCACAGGAATCGCAGGCGCTGCTTGACCCTGTGGGAGCCGGCTTGCCGGCGATGGCCGCGCAGCGGCCCCTAGCGCTCGCGCAAGGCCTCCCTGGCCCGGTTCAGCGGCTTGATCAGGTAATCGAGAATGGTCTTTTCACCCGTGCGGATATCCACCGTGGCAATCATCCCCGGCACGATGGCAAAGCGCTTGCCGGCCTTGTTCTGCAGGCTGTCCTGCTCGGTACGGATGAACACCCGGTAATAGTAGATTTCCGGCTTCACCTCATCTTGCAGGGTATCCGGCGAAATCCCCACCACCTTGCCATCCAGCCCGCCATACACCGAGTAGTCATAGGCACTGATCTTCACCTTGGCCGCCTGGTCGGGATGGATGAAGGCGATGTCCCGTGGCGCGATGCGGGTTTCGATCAGCAGCCGCTCGTCCATCGGCACGATCTTCATCACCTGCCCGCCCGGCTGCACCACACCGCCCAAGGTGTTGACCTCGATGTCCTTGACGATGCCGCGCACCGGCGAGCGCAGGGTCAGGCGCGACAGCGAATCGCTGCGCCCGCGGATCACTTCCGACAGGCTGTCGGCCTCGGCGCTGGCCTTGGCCAGCTCTTCCCGGGCGCGTACCAGGTAGTCGGAACGCGCTTCGTTGGCCTTGAGCTCCAGCTCCGAGCGCTGGCGGTTCAGGCGGATCACCTCGACCCGGCTGGAGGCGCCCATCTTGGCCAGGTTTTCGGTGATCTTCAGCTCGCTGCGCACCAGCCGCAGCGAGTCCTCGATGCCCGCCAGGGTCTGCTCCAGGCCGCGACGCCGGGTTTCGTACAGGGCGGTTTCGGCCTCGATCAGCTCGGGCGAATCACGCAGGCTGTCGGGGAAGCTCAACGGCTTGCCGGTCACCTCGGCGCGCAGCCGCGCCACACTGGCCTTGGCCGCGCGGTACTTGGCCTCGCTTTCGCCGACGCTGGAAGCGGTCTTGGTCGGGTCGAGCTGGGCCAGCACCTGACCGCGCTCGACCAGGTCGCCCTCGGCCACGTTCATCTCGGCGACGATGCCGCCTTCGAACGATTGGATCACCTGCTCCCGCGAGCTGGGGATTACCTTGCCGGTGCCGGTCGACACTTCGGTCACCTCGAACCAGGCGGCCCAGCCGAGGAACGCGGCGAGCATCAGCGCACACAGGATGATGACGCGCCCGGCGCGCAGCACGGCCTGGTCGTCCTGGCCATCCAGGTAGGACGCGGGCAGTTCATGGTTGCTCATGCCTGGCCTCCTTGCAGTTTCGCCAGGGCCGCGTCGCGGCTGTCGTCGATGACGATGCGCCCGCCATCGAGCACGATGATCCGCTCGACCCGCTGCAGCACGCTCAAGCGGTGGGTGGCGATCACCAGCGTGCGGCCCTGGCAGAAGCGGTCGAGGTTATCGAGCAGCTTGCGCTCGGTCATGTCGTCCAGCGAGGCAGTGGGTTCGTCCAGCAGCAGCACCTGCGGCTGGCGCACCAGCAGGCGAGACAGCACCAGGGCCTGGCGCTGGCCGCCCGACAGGCCCAGCCCGCCTTCGAGAATCAAGTGGTCCATGCCCTTGGGCAGGCGCCGGACGAAGTCCAGGGCGCCGGTGGCGGCCAGCGCGGCGACCAGTTCCTGATCGCTGGCCTGGCCGGCGCCGAGGGTGAGGTTTTCCCGCAGGGTGCCGTGGAACAGCTTGGCGTACTGGGGCAGCAGGCCGACGTCGCGGCGCAGGTCGGCCGGGTCGAGGTGGGCCAGGGCGATGCCGTCCAGGCTGACCTCGCCCTGGGCCAGGTCCATGGCCCCGCCCAGGGCCTGCAGCAAGGTCGACTTGCCCGCGCCATTGCGCCCCAGCACGGCGATGCGTTCGCCCGGCTGGATGTCCAGCACGCCGATGTTCAGCACCGGGGGCGCTTCGGCCTCATAGCGGAAGTTGGCCTGGCGCAGCTTGTACTCGCCGCGGATCGCCGGCAGGTGCACCCGGGCTTCGCCCTCGGGGTGGTCGACCGGCGACTGCATCAGCTTGTCCAGGCCTTGCAGCGCCACCTTGGCCTGCTGCCAGCGGGTCAGCACATGGGTGAGCTGGGCCAATGGCGCCATCATTCGCGACGACAGCATCGACGCGGCCACCAGGCTCCCGGTGGTGAGGTCGCCGGCAATCACCATGGGCGCACCGATGACGATGACCACCGCAAACACCGCGCCCTGCACGTTCTGTGTCCAGGTCACCAGGCCGTTGGTCAGGGTACGCAGGCGCAGGTTGGTGTGGGCGCAGGCGGCGTTGTACTGGTTCCACTGCCGCTCGAACCGCGCCTCGGCCTGTAGCGCCTTGATTTCGTCCAGGCCCTGGATGCTTTCCACCAGCATGGCATTGCGCAGCGACGACTCGCGCATCGAGGCGTTGGCCAGGCGCGCCAGCCGCCGCTGCGCGAGCAGGCCGGGTAGCACCATGGCCAGCAGTGCCACCAGCGGAATGAGCACCAGCACCCCGCCAATCAGCCAGAACACGAACAGGAACAGCAAAAAGAACGGCAGGTCGGCCAGCGCCGTGGCGGTGCTCGACGTAATCAGGTCGCGGATCGACTCCAGCTCGCGCAATTGCGAGATGAACGAGCCGGTGGACTTGGGCCGTGCCGAGTTGCGCAGGCGCAGGGCATGGCCATAAACCAGGTCCGACACGCGCAGGTCGGCGCGCTTGCCGAGCAGGTCGGTCACCTTCAGGCGCAGCAGGCGCATGCTGAAATCGAACACCAGCGCCAGCACCACGCCGCCGAACAACACGTACAGGGTCGGCAACGATTCGGCGGGGATCACCCGGTCGTACACCTGCATGGAAAACAGCACGCCGGCCAGGGCCAGCACGTTGGCCACCAGCGACGCGACCATCACTTGCCCGTAGGGGCGCAGGTCGCGCAGCACGATGCGGGCGAACCAGTGGCGGTCGTAGGGCGCGGTGTAGTCGTCGGTGCGCACATCGCGCAGGGGCCGCGCCGGGCGCATCAGCGCGACCCGGTTGATGCGCCCTTCGAGCGCGGCGCGCGGCAGGCGCGAGGTCAGCCGCTGGTCGCCGGCGAACACCACTGCCAGCTCGTTGTCCTCGGTCACCGCTTCGACCACCGCCAGTTGGCCATCATCGAGCTCCAGCACCAACGGCGTGCGCCACTGCTTGAGGGCCTTGGCATCGAAACGCACGAAGCGCAGCGCAAGGCCCGCCTGGCGCGCCATGTGGCGGAGGATCTCGTCCAGCGGCCGGGCATCCTCCACCGCCGCCAGGCGGATGCGCTGGGGCGAGACGTCCAGGCGGTAGTGGTGGGCGACCTGAAGCATCACCTCCAGCCAAGGCCCGAGGTCGGGGCGTTCGGCCACTGCCTGTTCGGCGTTGGGCTGTGGATTGGCCTGGCTCGCATTGACGGTTGGGTTCATGGCTCGATCTCCACCCCTTGCAGGTTGCGCCCTTCCAGACCCAGCGCGCTGCGCAGGGCGCCGGTGTTGTACAGGCAGTCGACATCCAGGCGCAGCAGGTCGGAGCGCGTGCCGGCGAGGTCGAAACGTGACTGATAGATTTCCTGCTCGGCGTTGAGCAGGTCGAGCAGCGGCCGTGTGCCCAGGTCCAGGTACTGCCGGCCATAGAGCATGCGCGCCTCCTGGATACTGACCTGACGGGCTTCCAGCGAACTCAGCCGACGGCCCAGCCCGGCGGTCTGCGCCATGGCTTCGGCGAGGCCACGACGGGCCTGCAGGCGCGCGGCATCCTCGGCCGAATCGGCGGCGCTCAGGGCATGGCCGGCGGCGCGGGTGCGGGCGCTGATGGCGCCGCCCTGGTAGATCGGCACCTCGAGGTTCAGGTAGATGCCGGCCTGGGTCCGGTCGAGGCTGTGGTTGTCGCGGTTGTAGTCGTTGTCCAGGTAATGGTTGACCTGCGGTTGCAGCGACAGGGTCGGGTAGGCTTCGGCCTTGGCCTGGGCCAGCTCCGCCTTGGACTGCGCGCGCAGGGCCAGGGCCATGAGCACGGCGGGCAGGCGGTCGTCGCCCTGGGCCGGGCGCTTGCAGGCCTGGTTCAGTTCAGGGGGTGTTTCTTCGGCCAGTGCCGGTGGCGACACGCGGCCAAGCAGGGCGGCCAGGATCGAGCGCCAGCGCTGGTACTGCGCCTGGTACTCCTCGAGGGTGGCGCGTGCGCCTTCTACCCGCGACTCGGCCTGGACCACATCGGAGCGGGTGCTGGCGCCCATGTCGCTGCGCTGACGGGCCATGCCGGCGATGTCATCGACCCCGCGGATCTGCTCGCGGGCGATGATCATCAGCTGCTCGTAGCGGCGGGTTTCGATCCAGGCGTAGGCGGTGTCACGGGCCAGGTCATCGAGTACCAGCAGGATATTGGCCTGGGCGCGGGTGGCGGCGGCGTGGGCCGCATCGACGGCGCTGTCGACCTTGCCGAAATCGTAGAGCATCTGTTTAAGCGACAGGTTCAGGGCCTGGCTGTTGCGGTCGCCGCCGTAACCACTGTCGTAACCGGTGCGGATGCCCCCGGAAATCTGCGGGTAGTAACCGGCGCGGGCAACGTTGATGCCTTCGCCTTGCTTGTACAGGTTGCCGATGGCCTCGGCGATGCTCGGGTGCCACTGCGCGGCGGCCAGCACGGCCTCGGCCAGCCCCAGCCGGTCGCCCTGGAAGGGGGCCTGGCCGGACGGGGGACGGGCGGGGATGGCGTCGGGGGCATCGCGCAGCAGCGATGGCCCGATGGTGCGCAGCGTGGGATCTATGTCATCGGCTGCCAGGGCGACCGGGTGGGTAGTAATCACCAGGAGCCCAAGGGCTCCCAGCAACAGCGGTGACAGCGGACTGCGTCGCTTCACGAAATGCCCTTACTGCTGTTCGTCCATGCCGCCGGGCGTGATGCCCGGCGGGTTGCTGCGCCTTCAGACGACATGGATGCCGTTCTGTACCCACAGGTGGTGGCTTGGGTCCTCCTGGGCCGTGTATTGGTTGTAGTCGACGCCGTCTGCGCTCTGGTTGCCGGTCAGGGTCCAACTGTCGGTGAGGTGAACCGAGTCTTTTTCATCCCCTTTGATGATCAGGGTGTCCTTGCCGGTTTCGGTGATTGCCACCACGTCCGCCAGGTTGAGGGTCAGCGCTACCGAACTGGTGTCGTTGAGGTCGATGACTTCGATGTCGTGGACGCGCCCGACCAGGTTGCCCAGGTCGATGCTGGCATCGCCCCCGCCCCACAACAGGGTGTCGGTGCCGGTGCCGCCGTCGATGCTGGCGAACTGCTGGTCGACCACCACCAGGGTGTCGTCCCCTGCGCCGCCTTGCAGGGTGATGTGGCCACCCTGACTGCCATCGAGGTGGTCGTTGCCGTCGGTGCCGGCGATGACTTCGCTGGAGGCCGCCGCCGCGACCAGTGCCGTGCCGTCGTCGCCGCTGTCGGCCAGCATCGAGGAGGTGGCAGTGAAGCCGCTGGCGCCGTCCAGGTTGATGGTGAGGGTGGCGGTGTCGCTGGTGCCGTTGGGGTGGGTCAATTCGTAGGTGAAGGTGTCGTGCTGGCCGATCACCGCCGAAGTGAGCCCATTGTTGAGGGTGTAGGTGTAGCTGCCGTCCGCATGCACCAACAGCGAACCGTAGGTGCCGGCCACGGTGATGCCGTTGTAGCCAGGGACGGCGTAGGTATTGCCCGCGACCAGCACGCTCAGCACGGTGAGCGAGGAACCCAGGTTGTCGGCCCCGGCGGGGTCGGTGATCAGGTTGCCGTTCACGGCGGTGTAGCCGCCGACCACGAACTCGGTGAGGTGCGTGGTGGTGGTGTTGAGGCTGGTGGTGATCGAACTGAGCAGGCCGATACCGCTGGAACCGACGCGGACCTGGTAGCTGCCGGCACCCTGGCCGGTGAAGGTATAGGCGGCGCCACCGCCCAGCAGGGTCAGCAGCGAGCTGCCCGGTACCGACTGCACCAGGACGTATTGGCCGGTGCTGGTATTGAGCTTGTACAAGGCGATGGTGGTGTTGCCGAGCAGGGTCAGCAGGTTGGTCGAGTTGATCACCACTTGCAGGTCGGCGCTGGTGTCGGCGGCGACCGTGGTGGTGTAGATGGCCTGGCGCGAGCCGATCACCGGCAGGCTCAGCGTGCCCAGGGTGGCGCTGCTGCTGTCGACCCGGTTGGCCAAGGTGATGTGGGTGCTGTCGACATCGTTGACCGCATCCACCACCGTGGCCGGTGCGCTGAGGTTGCTGTCGCTCCAGATCTCCGAGGCTTGCGGGCTGTCGATGCGCACATAGAGGTTGGCGACATCGGTCAGGCCGTTGCTGTGTACCAGCTGGTAGCTGAACACATCCACCTTGCCGACGCTGGACGGCGTGCCGTTGGGCGTATAGGTGTAGGTGCCGTCGGCGCGGATCACCAGGGTGCCGTACAAGCCTTGCACTTCGGTGGCGCTGCCGGCGCTGACATAGCTGCCGTTCTTCAGCACCTGGAGTACGGCGGCGCTGTCCGGGCCGCGGGCATCGGTGCTGCCATCGACACCGGGATCGCTGATGACGTTGCCGGACACCGGTGTGCCGGTGCCGGTGAACTGGGTCAGGTTGGTGGTATCGATGTCCAGGGTGGTGGTGACGTTGGTGATCAGGCCAATGCCGCCACTGCCGACGGTCAGGCGGTATTCGCCGGCCTGCAGCACGCCGATGTCGACGCGGATGCCCTGGCCCAGCGGCAGCAGGATCAGGTCGAGCAGGCCCTGGCTGGTGCCGGTGGCCAAGGTTATCCAGGCGCCGGAGGCGTCCTTCACCTGCAGGGTGAAGGTGGCGTTGTTGAGCAGGGCCAGGGCGCTGTTGGTGGTCAGGGTCAGGGTCGGGTCCACCGTGGCGCCGGCGCCGACCGTCCAGGTAAAGGTCTTGCTGAAGCCGGACAGCAAGGTGGTGAAGCTGTCGTTGTAGGTCTGGTGGCTGACCACCGGCGCCAGGTTGACGGTGGCCGTGGCCAGGTTGTCGCTGGCGATCACCGGGGCATTGGCATCGATGTCCGGGGCGGTGACGTTGACGTTGCCGGAGGTGTTGTTGCGTGGGTCGGTCAGGGTTATCGACAGCACCTGGCCGTTGTCCTGGGCAGGGCTCAGGGTGACGGTGAAGGTGCCGTCGGGTTGTACGGTCGCGGTCTGCAGCACGGTGCCGCTGGCACTGCGCACGGTGACGGTGGCGCCGGGCTCACCGCTGCCGCTGAGGGTGCTGCCATCGGCACTGATCACCAGGTTGCTGGCGACTGCAGGCGGGGTGAGGTCCGGTGCGGTCAGTGAAGTACCGGTCGAGACATTGCCGGTGGCATCGGTGAGGGTGACGCTCAGGGCCTGGTGGTCGATCTGCGCCGCGGCCAGGCTGACCACGAACAGGCCGTTGCTGCCCACGATGGCGGTGCCGAGCACGGTGCCGGCACTGTTGCGCACGGTGACCGTGCTGCCGATCTGGCCAGAACCGGTCACCGTGGTGCCGGTGGCGTTGATGCTGGCCACCGGCGCGGCTGGCGGTGTCGTGTCTGGCGCGGTGATGGCGGTGCTGGTGGACGAGTTGCCGGCGGCGTCCGACTGGCGAACCACCAAGGCCTGGCCGTCGTTTTGGGGGGTGGTCAGGGTGACGCTGAAGGTGCCGTCGCTTTGCACGATGGCAGTGCCCAGCTGGCCACCGGGGCCTTGCACGGTCACGGTCGCACCCGGCTCGCCGTTACCGGTGAGCACGGTACCACCGGCATTGATCGACAGGTTGCTCGGCGCCAGCGGCGCCTGGGTGTCCGGCGCGGTGAAGCTGGTGCTGGCGGACACGTTCTGCGCGGCATCGGCCTGGCTCAGGCTCAGTACCTGGCCGTTGAGCTGGGCGCTGCCGAGGTTGATGCTGAATCCCCCCGCACCGTTGACCAGGCCAGTGCCGAGCACGTTGCCGGCCGCGTCCCGCACGGTGACTGTCGCGCCGGCTTCACCGGTACCGCTCAGCGCCAGGCCGTTGGCCGACAGCGCGGTGACCAGCGGGTTGGCCGGAGGCGTGATGTCGGCCGCCGTGACGAATATCGGCTGCGACTCGCCACCGAGCAGCGACACCGCCGTCACCGTCAAGTGTTGCCCGTTGAGCTGGGCGGTGTTCAGGGTCAGGGTGAAGCCACCGTCAAGGATGTTCGCCACACCGCTGCCGATCAGATTGCCGGCGGCGTCGTAGACGCGGATCGACGCGCCGGTGGCGGCGGTACCCGACAGGGTCAGGCCGTCGGCGGCCAGCGCTACATTGGTGGGTGGTTCTGGTGGTGGTACCAGTGGTGTGGAATAAGTCGCTACCGCCGAGGTGTTGTTGGCAGCATCGGTCTGGGTAACGGCCAAGGACGCGCCTGAACCGGGTGCCGGTTGCAGGTTGATCGAAAAATTGCCGCCGCTGTCGACCTGACCGGTGCCGATTACCACGCCGCCGAAGCTGACCGTCACGGTCGCACCCACTTCTCCACGTCCGGTGAGGATGTCATAGGTGTTGTTGACGGCGAGGTTGGTCACGGTGCCGGGCGGGGCGGTGTCGACGGTCTGGTACTCGGCCGGCAGCGAAGTGTTGCCTGCCGGGTCGGTAGCGATCACCGTCAGCAGTTGGCCGTTGTTCTGCGCCGGGCTGAGAGAGACGGTGAATTCGCCGCCTGCCGACACGGTGACGGTACCGACCACCGTGCCGGAGGGGTCGCGTACGGTGATGGTGGTGCCCGCTTCACCCGTACCGCTGAGCAATGTGCCATTGCCGGTCAGGGTCAGGTTGCCGGGCTGTACCGGCGGGGTCAGGTCGGGCGCGGTCAGCTGCAGCGGTGGCGAAGGGTTGCCGGTGGCATCCTGGGCAATGACGGTCAGTACCTGGCCATTGATCTGTGCCGCAGTGAGGTTGAGCACGAAGGTGCCGTCGGCACCGACCACACCTTGGCCGACCAGATCGCCTTGGTTGTTCATCACGGTGACGCGAGTGCCCGCTTCGCCTGTGCCGATGAGCTGCGTGCCACCGGCATTGAGCGCAGCTATCACGCTTGCCGGTGGCGTGATATCGACCGCCGTGATCGTGCTGATCGGCGAAACGTTGCCGCTGGCGTCCAGCAGGCTCACTTGCAGCAGTTCGCCATTGAGTTGCGGTGTATTGAGGTTGACCACGAACGTGCCGTTGGCGGCGACCGTGGCGGTGCCGATCTCCAGGGTGCCGACGAACACGCGCACGGTGGTGCCGGCCTCGCCTGTGCCGATCAGCTGGTCGCCGCTGGCGTTCAGGTGCAGCCCGACTGCTGCTGCGGGCGGCGTCAGGTCCGGTGCATCGACCGTGACCGGTGCGCTGATGTTGCCGGGTGGGTCGGCCTGCTGCACCGACAGCACTTGCTGGTTGATCTGCGGTGGCGTCAGCTGAACGCTGAAGCTGCCATCGGCGAGCACCAGGGTGGTGCCCAGGACCACGCCGGCGGCGTTGGTCACAGTCACGGTCGCTCCCACTTCGCCGCGACCGCTGACGACGCTGCCGTCGGCGTTGATCAGCACATCGGTGAGGGCGGCAGGCGGCGTGAAGTCAGGGGTTTGCAAGGTGGCGATGGCCGACACGTTGCCGGCGGCGTCGGTCTGGGTGAGGCTCAGCAGCTCGGCATTGCCCAGCGCCGGGTTGAGGGTGATGGTGAAATGGCCGCTGGCATCGACCTGCGCCGTGCCAATCTCGACACCGGCCGGGTTGCGCACGCTGACCAGCGCCCCCGCCTCGCCACGGCCGGTCAGGGTAAGGCCATCGCTGGAGATCGCCAGCTCGGTCGGCGCGGCGGGTGGGGTGGTGTCTGGCGCGGTGATCGGGCTTGGATTCGACTGGTTGCCGGCGGCGTCGGTCAACACCACTTGCACGGGCTGGCCATTGGCTTGGGGCGCACTGAGGCTGACCTGGAAGGTGCTGTCGCCACGGACCACGGCGGTGCCCAGCACGCTGCCATCGGCGGCCAGCACTTTCACCGTGGTGCCGGCCTCACCGGTACCGTTGAGCAAGCTGCCACCTGCGCTGAAGGCAAGGTCGGCGGCGGCATCGGGGGCCACGCGGTCGGGCGCGGTCAGGCTGACACTGTTCGACTCGTTGCCGGCGGCGTCCGTCTGGCTGGCACTGAGGTGTTCGCCGTTGATCTGCGCGCTGCTCAAACCAATGCTGAAATTGCCGTTGGCATCGACCACGCCACGGCCCAGGTCGATCCCGCCTTCACCGATCACGGTGACGGTGGCGCCCGGCTCCCCGCGGCCGCTGAGGGTCAGGCCGTCGTTGGCCAGTACCAGGTTGGTCAGCGGTAGCGGGGCGGTGCTGTCCGGTGCCTGCAAGGTGGCCGGCAGCGAGGCGCTGCCATCCGTGCCCACGGCGCTGACCTGCAGCACTTCGCCATTGGCCTGGGCGCTGCCGAGGTTGACGCTGAAAGTGCCATCGTTGCCGACCAGGGCCGTGCCCAGCAGCGTGCCGCCGGGACCGTAGACATTGACCGTGCTGCCCGGTGTGGCGCTGCCAGTGATCACCAGGCCATCGGCAGACAGCACCAGGTTGTCGGGCGTGTCGGGTGCCAGGTTGCCCGGCGCGCTGACCGTCTGTGGCGGCGAGACGTTCTGCGCGGCATCGGCCTGGGTGACGCTGAGGCTTTCACCGGCAGACGCCGCCGGGGCGAGGCTGACGCTGAAGCGGCCATCGCTGCCGACCGTGGTCGTACCGAGGGCGCTGCCGTCTGGGGCGCGCACGGTAACCGTGGCACCCGCTTCACCCGTGCCGGTCAGGGTGGCGCCATCGACCGAGACGGCCAGGTTGGCGACGGCGGCGGGTGGGGTGGTGTCGGCAGCGGTGTACGGCGTGCTGGCCGAGACGTTGCCTGCGGCATCGGTGGCGCTGACCTGCAAGGTCTGGCCGTTGGTCTGGGGACTGTTCAGGGTGACCTGGAAGGTGCCGTTGGCGTTGGCCACGGCAGTGCCGAGCAGATTGCCCGCAGCATCGCGCACACTGACCGTGCTGCCCGCTTCGGCGTTGCCGCTCAGTTGCAGGCCGCTGCCGGCCAGGGCCAAGGCGCTGGGCGCTGGCGGTGGGGTGAAGTCCGGCGCGGTGACGGCGACGGCGACCGAGGTGTTGTTGCCGGCGTCGGTCTGGGTCACGCTCAAATGCTGGGCATTGAGCTGGGCGCTATCGAGGGTGAGGGTGAAGCTGCCGTTGGCGGCCACCAGGCCGCTGCCGATGATAGTGCCGTCGGGGCCGCGCACGGTCACGGTGGCACCGGCTTCGCCCAGGCCGGTCAGGGTCAGGCCATTGTTGTTGAGCACCACGTTGCTCAGCGCGGCCGGTGGCGTCAGGTCCGGGGTGCTCAGGGAAACGGCAGGCGAGGCATTGCCTGCGGCATCCACCTGGCTCACGCCGATCGCCTGGCCGCTGGACTGTGGCGTATCGAAGGTCACCGTGAAACGGCCATCGGCCCCTACGCTGGCGCTGCCGACCACGTTGCCGGCGGCATCGCGCACCTGCACGGTGGCGCCGACTTCGCCGCTGCCGGACAACTGCTTGCCATCGGCGCTGAGCGCTACGTCGCTGACCGCGGCTGGTGGCGTGCGGTCGGGGGTCGCCAGGCTGACGGGCCCGGACACGTTGCCGGCGGCATCGCTGAGGGTGACTTGCAAGGGACTGCCGGTGGTTTGCGCACTGGGCAGGGTGATCTGGAACTGGCCGCTCTGGTTGACCGTACCGGTGGCCAGGATCGCACCACTGGCATCGCGCACGGTGACCGTCGCGCCCGCTTCGCCCTGGCCGCTGACCACGGTGGCGGCGCTGTTCAGGCTCAGCCCGGTGGCCGCGTTCGGCGCCTGCAGGTCGAACGCCTGTAGGGTGGCGGCGAGCGAGGTGTTGTTGGCGGCGTCGGCCTGGGTAATGGTGAGGGTCTGGCCGTTGGCCTGGGGCGGCACCAGGCTCACGCTGAACAGCCCATTGCTGCCCACGGTCGCGGTACCCAGCACGGTCCCTTGTGCATCCACAACGCGCACGGTCGCGCCCACTTCGCCGTGGCCGGTGAGGGTGGTGCCGCTGCGGTCGAGGCCGAGCTGGTCCGGCGCATCCGGCGCGGTGCTGTCTGCGGCCACGATGGTCGCCGGTACCGAAAGCTTGCCGTCCAGCGAGGCGCTGACCTGCAGCGTTTGCGCATTGAGCTGGGCGTTGCTGAAGAACACCCGGAACGTGCCGTCACTGCCGACCGTGGCGGTGCCCAACGTGGTGCCGTTCGAGGTCACGGTGATCAACGAACCCACGGTGCCTTCGCCGATGAGCAGGAAGCCGTCGCTGCTGATGTGCAAGTCGCTAGGGGTGGCTACTTCAGTGCCATCAGGGCCGTTGAGCGTGGTGGGGGTTTCATGACCGGCCCCATCGTCCACCACCACTTGCACGACATCGCCGCTGGCCAGCGGCGGGTTCACCGTGATCACGAAGGTGCCGTCAGGCCCGGCAGTGGCGGTGCCCAGAATTGTGCTGCCATCGCGCACGGTGACGGTGCTGCCAGGCTCGGCGTTACCGCCGACAGTGGTGCCATCGGCGCTCACGGTCAGGTCGGTAGCCGCTGCGGGTGGGGTGATATCCGGGGCGGTGATGTTCGACGGCGCGGACGCGTTGACCCCGTCGGTGACGACCACGCTCACGGTTTCGCCATTGGCCAGTGGCGGGGTGAGGGTCACGGTGAAGCTGCCGTCAGGGTTCACGGTCGCGCTGGTCACCGTGCCGCCGGGGCCGGTGATGGTGACGTTGCTTGCACCTGGCGCATGGCCGGTGATGGCGGTGCCGTCCGCGCTGAAGGTGACATCGACCAGTGTGGGCGGTGTGTGATCGGGTGCAGTGGCCTGGCCTGCGCTGGAAACATTGTTGGCTGCATCGGTCAGGGTGATCTGCAGTTGTTGGCCATCCAGCTGTGCAGGCGACAGCGCCACCGTGAAGTTGCCACCTGCGGGGACCACCACGGTGCCCAGCAAGTCACCGTTGGCATTGCGCACTTGCACGGTCGAACCGACTTCGCCGGTGCCGTGCAACAGGGTGCCGTCGGCGCTCACCTGCAGACCGGTCGGCGTGGCTGGAGCGGTCGTGTCGGCGGCGGTGATGGAAGCTGATGGCGAGAGGTTGCCAGCCGTGTCTTCCAGCACCACCGACAGCACTTGGCCGTTGGCCTGGGCCGGGCTCAGCGTGATGCTGAAGGAGCCATCCTGGGCGACTGTGCCACTGCCCAGCACTTGCCCGGCCGCGTCGCGCACGGTCACCGTAGCACCGGCCTCGCCCTGACCACCGAGCAATGTCCCGCCAGCGGTCAATGTCAGGCCCTGGGCGATTCCCGGTGCTTCAAGATCGCTGGCGGTCAGGGTCTCGGCGCCGGAGGTATTGCCTGCCGCGTCTGCCTGAGTGACCGACAAGGTTTGGCCGTTCAGCTGCGCAGGGTCGAGGGTCACGTGGAAACTGCCGTCGGCTGCCACCACGGCGGTGCCCAGTACCACGCCGCCAATTCCGGTGACCTGCACCGTGGCGCCGGGTTCACCTGTGCCCGAGACAACCGTGCCATCGGCGGACAAGCTCAGCCCTCCGGGCGTACCGGGTGCCACACTGTCCGGCGCGGTCAGGTCGGCCGCTGCAGAGACGTTGCCGGTCGGGTCTTGCTGTTCAACGGTCAATGCCTGGCCGTTGGTCTGCGCCGGCGTGAGGGTGATTTCGAAGCGACCGTCGCCCGCCACTACTGCAGTGCCCAGCACGCTGCCATCCGGGCCGCGCACGGTGACCGTGGCGTTCGGTTCGCCGGTGCCGGTGACGGTGGTGCCGCTGGCATCGATGCTCGGGTTGGCGACAGCTTGCGGCGGTGTGCTGTCCGGCGCCGTGAAGCTGACCGGGCCGGCGCTGTTGCCGAGGCTGTCGGTGGCCTCCACGCTCAGGCTTTCGCCGTTGCGCCGGGGCTGGTCGAGGGTCACGTCGAAGTGCCCGTCGGCGCCCACCTGCGCGGTACCCAGCACACTGCCATCGGCGCCGCGCACGGTGATGGTCGAGCCCGCCTGGCCAAGGCCGGTGAGGTGCAGGCCGGCGCTGTCGATGGCCAGCGCCGAGGGTTGCTGCGGACCGTCCAGGTCAGGGGCGACGAGGGTCGCGGTCGAACTGTTGCCCATTGCGTCACGCAACACCACGTCCAGTACCTGGCCGTCGGTCTGGGCCGGTGCCAGGGTGAGGGTGAACTGGCCATTGGCGTCGACCACGGCCGTCCCCAGCACCGTGCCCTGGGCATCGCTGACCTGCACGCTGGCACCCGGTTCGCCGCGTCCGGTGAGCGTGATGCCATCGGCACTGAGTTGCAGGTCGCTGGCTTGGTTGGGCGGGGTGATGTCCGGTGCCGTGATGGGGGTTGGCAGCGAGCTGTTGCCCGCGGCATCGATTAGCGTGATGGTCAGTTGTTCGCCATTGGCTTGAACGGGGTCAAGGGTGACGCTGAAGCTGCCATCGGCCTGGACGATGGCGGTGCCCACCACCTGGCCCTGGTCGTTCAGGACCTTGACCGTGGCACCCACTTCACCATGGCCGGAGACGGTGCGCCCGTCGGCGCTGATCTGCAGACCGCTGGCCGGTGCTGGCGGGGTCGTGTCTGCGCCACCGGGGTCGATGTCCGGCGCAGTGACCACGGCAGCCGTGGAGGTGTTGCCGGCGGCATCGGTGGCCGTTACCTGCAACTGTTCGCCATCGACCTGCGGCGGAGTGAGGGTAATGCTGAAATTGCCATCGGCCCCGACCAGGCCGCTACCGATCAGGTTTCCCTGGGCATCACGTACCTGCACCGTGCTGCCGGCCTCGCCACGGCCACTGAGTTGCCGGCCGGTCGGATCGATCAGCAGGCCGCTGGGCGCATCGGGTGGCGTGCTGTCCGGCGGGTTGCCCAGGCCATCGTCCGGGGCGCTGATGGTGCCGGCGGCGGAGGTGTTGCCAGCGGCGTCCTGGGCCGTGACTTGCAGTGCCTGGCCGTCGGTCTGGGGGGGTTGCAAGGTAACGCTGAACGCGCCGTCGGCGCCTGCCACCGCGGTGCCCAGCAGCGCGCCGTCGGCACCGCGCACTTGCACGGTGGCGCCGGGTTCGGTGCGCCCGCTCAGGGTCGTGCCTTGCCCATTGATCGCCAGTTCGCCGGGGGCCTGCGGCGCGGTCATGTCCGGTGTGCCGACGGTGCCTGCCTGCGAGCTGTTGCCCGCGCCATCGGTCAGGGTGACATCTAGGTTGCCACCGTCGAGCTGGGGCGCACTCAGCGAGACGTCGAAGGTGCCGTCGGCGCCCACTGTGCCGCTGCCGATCACATTGCCGGCGGCATCGCGCACGGTGATCGTGGTGCCCGTTTCGCCACGGCCGGTCAGGTGCAGGCCATCGGGCGATACCAGCAGATCGATGGCACTGGCGGGTGGCGTGGTGTCGCCAGGTGAGGAACCGCCACTGCTGCCACCACTGCTGTGGTGGTCTGCAGCGGCGGCCGCGCCGCCGACACCGAGCAGGCTGAGGCCGGCAATCGCCCAGGTCGGCGTGGCACTGCCGGCCACCCCGACGCCGGCCACCAGCTCATCGAGCGAGGCCACTTCGTCGAAGGTGAAACCGGTAAAGGCAGCGGCGTCATAGTTGGCGTGCCACAGGGTACCGTCTTCGCCAACGAACACCATGTCACTGCCGACGCCGGCCTGGTCCACGGCGAAGAAGTTGCCGACGGTGACCTTTTCCCCTGATTTGAGGGTGACGATCAGGTCCTGGCCACGGCGGGTGACGGTCGCCACCTGGTCGGGAGCCACCGGCATCTGCACGACACCCGGGCTGTTGAGCGTGATATTGCCCCAGGCACTCTGGGTGGCGACGGCGGATTGCTTGTCGGCGACGACGATGTTGTCCATGGTTGCTCCCTGCTGGTGTGCGGTACGGGTCGGCTTCTGCGACCCTTGCCTCGCGCAACCTCCCCCCGCGAGCGGACCTGTTGCGCGCAACGGGGCCGTGTAACGGCCCTGTGACCGGTGGTTAGGGAGATATAGCAGTCCAGCAGGAAGCAACCAGAGGCTTTCTGGGTTAATCCTTTGGTAAGAATGCGTCTAGCGCAGGCCTAAGCGCTTGGCCAGGCGGCTCAGATTGGCACGGTCCAGGCCCAGCTCGCGGGCGGCGGCGGCCCAGTTGTCCTGATGGCGCTGCAGGCAGGCGTCGATCACCTGGCGCTGATAGGCGTCGATGGCGTCGCGCAGGCCACCCTCGGGCAGCGAAGGCGCAGGCAGCAGGGCAGGGGAGGGCGCCGCCGCCGTGGCGGGGACGGCGCGCAGGTCGAGGTCGCTGGCTTCAAGGGTGAGAATGCGAGGGCGCTGTGGATGTTGGCCCATGGCCTTGAGCGACGAGCGGCCGATCAGATGTTCCAGCTCACGCACATTGCCGGGCCAATCATAGGCCAGCAGCGCAGCCTGGGCTTCGCTGCTCAGGCGCAGGCTGTTGAGGCCCAGGCGCGATCGGTTCTGTTCGAGGAAGTAACCGGCCAATAGCAACACGTCGCGGCCACGCTCGCGTAAAGGTGGCACCTGCAGCGGGTAGACGCTCAAGCGGTGATAGAAGTCGGCGCGGTAGTTGCCGTTGCGTACTTCCGCCGCCAGGTCGCGGTTGGTGGCGGCGATCAGGCGCACATCGACTCGGTGATCGCGGTCCGAACCCAGGCGCTGCAGTTGCCCGCTCTGCAGCACCCGCAGCAGCTTGGCCTGCACGGCCAGCGACAACTCACCGACTTCGTCGAGAAACAGCGTGCCGCCATTGGCCAGCTCGAACTTGCCCCGGCGCTCGCCGTGGGCACCGGTGAAGGCGCCACGCACATGGCCGAACAACTCGCTCTCCACCAGGGTATCGGGCAGGGCGGCGCAGTTGAGACTGACCAGCGGCTTGTCGGCGCGGCTGCTGGCCTGGTGCAGGGCTTGCGCCACCAGTTCCTTGCCCACGCCGGTTTCGCCGGTGATCAGCACGGTCAGGTCGCTGCTGCCGACCAGGCGGATTTCTTCCACCAGTTGTTTGTGGGCCTTGCTCTGGCCGATCAGTTCCCGGTCCTGGCCGCTGGCCTGGCGGTAGATCTCAGCGCGGTAGTGTTCGTCTTCGGCGCGCAGGGCCAGGTGTTCGATGCGCTCGGCTACGGTGACGGTGGCGGCCGCCAGGCTTGCGAAGGCCTGCAGGGCGTCCAGCTCCAGGCTCTGGAACTGCCCGGGGGTGAGGGCGTCGAGGGTCACCAGGCCCCAGGGCCGTTCATCGACCATCAGCGGGCAACCCATGCAGTCGTGCACTTCCAGGGCGGCGTCGTGGGCGTTGACCAGGCCATCGTAGGGGTCGGGCAGCTCGGAGTCGCTGGCAAAGCGGGTGGGTTCGGCGCGGCTGAGGAGGATCTGGAAGCGCGGGTGTTCACTGACCTTGAAGCGCCGCCCCAGGGTGTCGGCGCTAAGGCCATCGACGGCCAAGGGCACCAGCCATTCGCCGTCCAGGCGCAACAGCGCGGCGGCGTCGCATGGCAGCAGGCCACGCATGGCCTGGAGCAGGCGCCGGTAACGTTCCTGGTCCGGCAGGTCGCGGGAAAGGTCGCTGACCAGAGGGAGCAGGGCGGTGAGCAAGGGCTTTGCGGTCATAAAGACTCCTATTGGTCGTTATGACTATACGCCGGGGTAGGTCGTTTTGACATGATCGGCGTCAATCCCCTGATTTTGCTGGCGCCAAAAGTTGGCACGATTGCTGTAGTGGTCAACGCAACTTATTCAAGCCCCGTGCTCAGGAGTCGTTGCAAATGCTCAATGCCGAACAACGTGCAATCATCAAAGCTACCGTGCCCCTGCTGGAAACCGGCGGCGAAGCGCTGACCACCCACTTCTACAAGATGATGCTCAGCGAGTACCCCGAAGTGCGCCCTCTGTTCAACCAGGCCCACCAGGCCAGCGGCGATCAGCCGCGTGCCTTGGCCAATGGTGTACTGATGTACGCGCGCCACATCGACCAACTGGAGCAGCTGGGCGGCCTGGTTGGCCAGATCATCAACAAGCATGTGGCCTTGCAGATTCTGCCGGAGCATTACCCGATCGTCGGTAGCTGCCTGCTGCGCGCCATCGAGGAAGTGCTGGGCAAGGAAATCGCCACCCCTGAGGTGATCGCTGCCTGGGGCGCTGCCTACGGCCAGCTGGCCGACATTCTGATCGGCGCCGAAGAAGGCTTGTATAAACAGAAGGAAGAGGCCGCGGGTGGCTGGCGCGGCACCCGCGAGTTCCAACTGGTACGCCGTGAACAGGAAAGCAGCGAAATCGTCTCCTTCTATTTCGCTCCGGTCGACGGCAAGCCGGTGCTCAAGGCCGAGCCAGGCCAGTACATCGGTCTGCAGCTGTTCATCGACGGTGCCGAGCAGCGTCGCAACTATTCGCTGTCGGCCCTGTGCGATGGCCAGCAGTACCGCATCAGCGTCAAGCGCGAAGCGGGCGGCAAGGTTTCCAATTACCTGCATGATCAGCTGATGGTCGGCGAAACCCTGCAACTGTTCCCGCCGTCCGGTGACTTCACCCTGGCTGCCAGCGACAAGCCGCTGGTGCTGATCAGCGGCGGTGTGGGTATCACGCCCACCCTTGCCATGCTCGAGTCTGCGCTCAAGACCCAGCGTGCGGTGCATTTCATTCACTGTGCGCGCAATGGCGCGGTGCATGCCTTCCGTGACGTGATCGACGGGTTGGCCGAGCGCCATCCGCAACTCAAGCGCTTCTATTGCTATGCCGAGGACGATGGTTCGCGTGATGCCAATGCCGTTGGCCTGCTGAGCCAGGAACTGCTGGCCGAGTGGTTGCCGCGCGAGCGTGATGTGGATGCCTACTTCCTTGGGCCCAAGGGCTTCATGGCGGTGATCAAGCGTCACCTGAAGGGGCTGGGCGTGCCGGAAGGGCAGAGCCGTTACGAGTTCTTCGGGCCGGCGGCTGCGTTGGAGTGATGTTGGCAGGGGCCGCTTTGCGGCCCTTTCGCGACACAAGGCCGCTCCTACAGGACTGCGCGATCCCTGTAGGAGCGGCCTTGTGTCGCGAAAGGGCTGCGCAGCAGCCCCATCCTCTTCTTCTCTATATATAAGGAAGCATCAGCCGCAACGGCCATCTTTCACCTTAATCCTCCTTTAATCACTGTATCCTTCACTCCCGGGTGTCGAGGGGCTTGCCCCTGCGCGGCACCTGATCTGCCGCTTTTCACCGGCCGACGTTGAACCGACGTTGCCGCAGCCGGTCTGAAGCCATCTCCGGATAGTCCTGCGCAGTGCTGTCTCGCGCTTCCTCGACACGCTACAAGGCCCTGCCTGCGTGTAGACTTGCGCCAGGCAGGCACATGACGCTGCCCTCTATCCATCGAAGGAACCGGCAATGAACGAACTGACACTGCGCCTGAATCGGGAACGGCGCTTTCTGGTGCTGCTGGGGCTGATCTGTCTGTCCCTGATCGGCGGCGCGTTGTACATGCAGGTCGTGCTGGGCGAAGCGCCCTGCCCACTGTGCATCCTGCAGCGCTATGCCCTGCTGTTCATCGCGGTCTTCGCTTTCATTGCCGCGGCGATGCCTGGACGTCGCAGCCTGACCTTCTTCGAGTGCCTTGTGGTACTCAGCGCGATTGGCGGAATCGTTGCGGCCGGCAACCATGTGTATATACTCGCCAACCCCATGGTCAGCTGCGGTATCGACACCCTCCAGCCGATCGTCGATGACCTGCCCCTGGCCAAGCTCTGGCCATTGGCGTTTCAGGTAGACGGCTTCTGCAGCACGGCATACCCGCCGATCCTCGGCCTGTCGCTGGCGCAATGGGCACTGGTGGCATTCGTGCTCACGGCCATCCTGGTTCCGCTCGGCATCTACCGCAATCGGCGCCATCGTTAGACATTAGTCCCGAATTCAGTGAGGTCTTTTGCACCCACAGAGAAGAGGGAAAATCCTGCTCCCGCTTGATCCAGATCAATCACAAACCCTTGCCACATGCGGCTTTGAGGTCTATCAAGCGGGGTGCGACAAACTGTCGCGAAGTTGAATTTCAGATCCCTATTGTTACGCATTCTGTAAAAGACTGTTGCTCAATAAGTCATAGTCAAGGGTTGGCGACCTCACTACAATCGCCCCCAATTTCCGTTCGGCACTGCTTGCGAGTCGCAGGATTGAAGGAAGCCCAGCGCTTTCTTTTGCTGACTTCGTCAAGTTTCGCCCAGCGGCGATACCGAGCGGATACCCCTCCGCGTTTTCCCGCACCAAATGGACTTGGTCTGAAGTACAGGCCTGTTGCCTACGAAACCATAAGCACCGCTAACCCGCTTGAGCCAAGGTCCTGCAGTCGGACCCCAGGCAGGAGCGAGTACGGGCGTGAATTGCCTCACTTGGCAGGACGAAGTGCTGGCTACCAAAACACAAATTGCATTGAAGCAAGCTGATCTAGAGGTCGTGAGATGAGTAAAAAGCGTTACCCCAGACTGTTTGGCATATTGCCCTTTTTAGGCATGCTTTTACTCAGTGGGTGCAACTGGACCCTGCTCGACCCGAAAGGTCAGGTCGGCATTGAGCAAAAGAACCTCATCCTCATCGCTACCGGCCTGATGCTGCTGGTGGTGATCCCGGTCATCCTCATGACCGTGGCGTTCGCCTGGAAGTACCGTGCTTCCAACAAGGCGGCCACCTACACCCCCGACTGGTCGCACTCGACCAAGATCGAGGCTGCGGTGTGGATCATCCCGATCATCATCATCATCGCCCTGGGTTATGTCACCTACCACTCCACCCACAAGCTGGACCCATACCGTCCACTGGATTCGGACGTGAAGCCGATTCAGATCGACGTGGTCGCTCTGGACTGGAAGTGGCTGTTCATCTACCCGGAGCAGGGCATCGCGACGGTCAACAAGATCAACTTCCCGGCTAACACCCCGGTCAATTTCCGCGTCACTTCCGACGCCGTGATGAACTCGTTCTTCATCCCGGGCCTGGGTGGCCAGATCTACGCCATGGCCGGCATGACCACCAAGCTGCACCTGATCGCCAACGAAAACGGCGAGTTCGACGGTATCAGCGCCAACTACAGCGGCGCTGGCTTCACCGGCATGAAATTCAAGGCTACTGCAACTTCCCAGGAAGACTTCGACAAGTGGGTCGCCGAGGTCAAGCAGTCGCCGTTGAAACTGGGCGAGGCAGAGTACGAAGCTCTGGCCAAACCTAGCGAATACAACCCAGTCGCGCTGTACAGCGAGGCACCAGCAGAGCTGTTCCAGTCGATCGTTGACAAGTACGAAGGCATGAACCGCGGCAAGCCGGTCCACGAAGAAGCAGGCAGCAAAGATCTGGCCACTACCAAGGGTGTGGAATCGAGTATGCAACCAGCTGCCGGGGCAGAGGAGTAAGAGATGTTCGGTAAATTAAGCCTGGAGGCGATACCCTATCACGAGCCGATAGTCATGGTGACGCTTGCCATGATCGCGCTCGGCGGTATCGCTGTCGTCGGTCTAATCACCTATTTCCGCAAGTGGACCTACTTGTGGACCGAGTGGCTGACCACGGTCGACCACAAGAAAATCGGGGTGATGTACATCATCGTCGCGATGATCATGCTGCTGCGCGGCTTTGCCGACGCCATCATGATGCGTACACAGCTGGCTGCTGCTACCGGCGGCTCCGAAGGCTACCTGCCGCCTGAACACTATGACCAGATCTTCACCGCCCACGGTGTGATCATGATCATCTTCATGGCGATGCCGTTCTTCACCGGCCTGATGAACCTGGCGGTTCCTCTGCAGATCGGTGCACGTGACGTTGCCTTCCCGTTCCTGAACTCCCTGAGCTTCTACCTGCTGCTGGCAGGCGTGCTGCTGGTCAACATCTCGCTGGGCGTTGGTGAATTCGCCAAGACCGGCTGGGTTGCCTATCCGCCGCTCGCGGGCATTCAGTACAGCCCTGGGGTGGGTGTCGACTACTACATCTGGGCGCTACAGCTCTCAGGCTTGGGTACGACGCTTACCGGTGTGAACTTCCTCGTCACCGTGATGAAGATGCGCGCACCTGGCATGAAACTGATGGACATGCCGATCTTCACCTGGACCTGCACCTGGGCCAACGTTCTGATCGTCGCTTCGTTCCCGATCCTGACCGCCGCACTCGCTCTGCTGACTGTTGACCGTTATCTGGACTTCCACATTTTCACCAACGAGCTTGGTGGGAACCCGATGATGTACGTCAACCTGTTCTGGGCGTGGGGTCACCCTGAGGTTTACATCCTGATCCTGCCGGCCTTCGGCGTGTTCTCGGAAGTGACTTCGACCTTCTCCGGCAAGCGTCTGTTTGGCCACCACTCGATGATCTATGCATCGGGCGCGATCGCCATCCTGGGCTTCGCTGTATGGCTGCACCACTTCTTCACCATGGGTGCCGGCGCCAGCGTCAACACCTTCTTCGGCCTGGCGACGATGCTGATCTCCATTCCGACCGGTGTGAAGCTGTTCAACTGGCTGTTCACCATGTACCAGGGCCGTGTGCGCTTCACCGCACCGATGCTGTGGACCCTGGGCTTCATGATCACCTTCTCCATCGGTGGCATGACCGGTGTTCTGCTGGCTGTTCCAGGTGCTGACTTCGTGCTGCACAACAGCCTGTTCGTTATCGCTCACTTCCACAACGTGATCATCGGTGGTGCGGTGTTCGGCTACATCGCCGGCTTCGCCTTCTGGTTCCCGAAAGCCTTCGGTTTCACCCTGAACGAGAAGTGGGGCAAAGCTGCCTTCTGGTTCTGGATCTCGGGCTTCTACGTAGCGTTCATGCCGCTGTACGCCCTGGGCTTCATGGGCATGACCCGTCGTCTGAACCACTCCGACAACCCACTGTGGGAACCCTACCTGTACGTTGCCGTCGTCGGCGCCGTGCTGATCCTGTTCGGTATCGCTTGCCAGCTGATCCAGCTCTACGTTTCGGTCCGCGACCGCAACCAGAACCTGGACGTGACCGGCGACCCATGGGGCGGTCGTACTCTGGAATGGTCGACTTCGTCGCCACCTCCGTTCTACAACTTCGCCCACATGCCTGAGCAGGTTGGCCTGGATGCCTGGCACGAAACCAAGCAGACCGGTAACGCCTACAAGCCAGCGAAGAAGTTCGACGCGATCCACATGCCGAGCAACACCTCCACCGGTTTGTTCATGGGCCTGTTCCTGACCGTCTTCGGCTTTGCCTTCATCTGGCACATCTGGTGGCTGGTCGGCGCAAGCCTGCTGGCAACCATCGCAGTCTTCGTTCGCCACGCTGCGCGTGATGACCAGGGCTACATGGTTCCGGCCGAAGAAGTGGCGCGCATCGAAGGCGAGCGCATGAAAGCGCTGGCCAAAGCAGGTGCTCTGCCTGCCGGCGCACGTGTCGAATCGTTTGAGCGGGTGTAATCAATGTCCAGTCAAGTAATGCACGGTGCTGCTCATGGTCACGACCATGGGCATGACGACCACCACCACGACTCGGGCCAGATGACCGTACTCGGTTTCTGGCTGTACCTGATGACCGACTGCATCCTGTTTGCGTCGCTCTTCGCCACCTACGCGGTGCTGTCCGGCAGTTTTGCCGGCGGCCCGTCGGGTCATGACATCTTCCAGCTCGATTTCGTAGCTGTTGAAACGCTGTTCCTGCTGCTGTCCTCGATCACCTTCGGCTTCGCCATGCTGAAGATGTTCGACGGCAAGAAAGCAGGCGTGCTGGGCTGGTTGGCTGTGACCTTCCTGTTCGGTGCAGGCTTCATCGCGATGGAAATCTATGAGTTCCATCACCTGATCGCCGAGGGCTTCGGTCCTCAGCGCAGTGGCTTCCTGTCGGGCTTCTTCGCCCTGGTAGGCACCCACGGTCTGCACGTGACCGCCGGCCTGATCTGGATGGCAATCATGATGTACCAGATCAACAAGCACGGCATCACGCCGACCGCCAAGACCCGCATGAGCTGCCTGAGCCTGTTCTGGCACTTCCTGGACGTGGTCTGGATCTGCGTATTCACCGTCGTTTACCTGCTGGGGGTTCTGTAATGGCTAACGCACACGACACTCATCACGAAGGTAATCACGGTAGCGTCAAGTCCTACATGGTCGGCTTCGTACTGTCGATCATCCTGACTGCGATCCCGTTCGGCCTGGTGATGTTCCCAAGCCTGCCGAAGAACCTGACCGTCCTGGTCGTGGTGGCCATGGCCGTCATCCAGGTGGTAGTGCACCTCGTGTACTTCCTGCACATGGACCGCTCGAAAGAGCAGCGTTCCAACGTGTCGACGTTCCTGTTCACCGCCATGGTAATTGCACTGCTGGTCGGCCTGTCGCTGTGGATCATGTTCAGCATCCACTTCGAAATGTTGGCCAAGTGAGGTAAGACTGCATGTCCGTTAAGCACTTTATCCAAATCACCAAACCGGGGATCATTTTCGGTAACGTGCTTTCCGTGGCAGGCGGTTTCTTCCTTGCCTCGAAGGGCCATGTGGATTTCGCCTTGTTCCTGGCGGTGGTGATCGGTACTTCGCTGGTGGTCGCGTCCGGATGCGTGTTCAACAACTGCATCGACCGTGACATCGACCACAAGATGGAGCGCACCAAGAACCGCGTCATGGTGCAGGGCGGCATGTCGCTGCCCCTCGCGCTGATCTACGCCACCCTGCTCGGGGTGGCGGGTTTCAGCCTGCTGTATGTCCAGGCCAACCCACTGTCGGCGTTCTGCGCGCTGATTGGCTTCATCGTCTACGTCGGTTTCTACAGCCTCTGGCTGAAGCGCAAATCGGTGCACGGCACCTTGGTCGGCAGCCTGTCCGGTGCCATGCCTCCGGTGATCGGCTACTGCGCCGTGAGCAACAGCTTCGACCTGGCTGCGGTAACCTTGCTGGTGATGTTCAGCCTGTGGCAGATGCCGCACAGCTTTGCCATCGCGATCTTCCGCTTCAAGGACTACAGCGCTGCCAACATTCCGGTCCTGCCGGTGGCGCGCGGCATCCTCGCGGCGAAGAAGCAGATCGTGCTGTATGTGCTGGCCTTCGTGCTCGCGACCCTGATGCTCACCCTCGGCGGTTACGCCGGCCTCGGCTACCTGGCCGTGGCAGCAGCCATGGGCCTGTACTGGCTGTACATGGCTTGGGGTGGCTACAAGGCCGAGGACGACAGCAAGTGGGCGCGCAAGGTATTTGGCTTCTCCATTCTCACCGTCACTGCGCTTAGCGTGATGATGTCGGTGGACAGCCAGACTGCCGCGGACGTGCTGATGACGTACGCGCGCTGATACAGTCGCCTGTTACACGAAAACCCCGGCCTTGGTGCCGGGGTTTTTTTATGCCTGCTCCGGCCCTATCGCCGGCAAGCCGGCTCCTACAGGTACGCCACTGCGCTTGAGGGCTGTGATGTACCTGTGGGAGCCGGCTTGCCGGCGATGAGGCCAGTGCAGCTACTGAAAATCTGAAATATTCAAAGCATAAGTTTGAAAAGATCTAACAAAACAGGTAGTTGTCCTTTACAGATGATATCCAGCGGCATTATCTTCTGATTCGGCCGCCGCAGCGGCCAGCGTCGCTCGGACGGTTCCGGGCGCTTACGTCTCCAGAGGAAGCCATGGCCAACCCAGGTTCGCCGCGCCGCTTTGCGCGCATCGATCGTCTCCCGCCCTACGTCTTCAACATCACCGCCGAACTCAAGATGGCAGCCCGTCGCCGTGGCGAGGACATCATCGACTTGAGCATGGGCAACCCCGATGGCGCCACGCCGCCGCACATCGTCGAGAAGCTGGTGCAAGTCGCCCAGCGGGATGACACCCACGGTTACTCTACGTCTCGCGGTATCCCACGCCTGCGCCGTGCCATCTCCAACTGGTACAAGGAGCGCTACGACGTCGCCATCGACCCGGAAAGCGAAGCCATCGTCACCATCGGCTCCAAAGAGGGCCTGGCGCACCTGATGCTTGGCACCCTCGACCATGGCGACACCGTGCTGGTGCCCAACCCGAGCTACCCGATCCACATCTACGGCGCGGTCATCGCCGGTGCCCAGGTGCGTTCGGTGCCGCTGGTGCCGGGCGTGGACTTCTTCAACGAGCTTGAGCGCGCGATCCGCGAGTCGATCCCCAAGCCGAAGATGATGATCCTTGGCTTCCCGTCCAATCCCACCGCCCAGTGCGTCGAGCTGGACTTCTTCGAGCGCGTGGTGGCCCTGGCCAAGCAATACGATGTGCTGGTGGTGCATGACCTGGCCTATGCCGATATCGTCTACGACGGCTGGAAGGCACCGTCGATCATGCAGGTGCCGGGCGCCAAGGACATTGCGGTGGAGTTCTTCACCCTGTCCAAGAGCTACAACATGGCAGGCTGGCGGATCGGCTTCATGGTCGGCAATCCCGAGCTGGTGAGTGCCCTGGCGCGGATCAAGAGCTACCACGACTACGGTACGTTCACCCCGCTGCAGGTTGCGGCAATTGCTGCGCTTGAAGGGGACCAGCAATGCGTGCGTGACATCGCCGAGCAATACCGCCAGCGTCGCAACCTGCTGGTCAAGGGCCTGCACGAACTGGGCTGGATGGTCGAGAACCCCAAGGCGTCGATGTACGTCTGGGCCAAGATCCCGGACCAGTATGCCCATCTCGGGTCGCTGGAGTTTTCCAAGAAGCTGCTGGCCGAGGCCAAGGTTTGCGTTTCACCGGGGATCGGTTTCGGTGACTACGGCGATGACCATGTGCGCTTTGCCCTGATCGAAAACCAGGATCGCATTCGCCAGGCCATTCGTGGCATACGGCAGATGTTCCGAGCCGATGGCCTGATCCGCAAGTAGGCATCAGGCGCTTGGCCAAAAAGCCGCGAGCAGGTTTAACCTCTCGCGGCTTTTTTCGGGTGACCGGCAAGTTTTCCGGCTGCTCGCGAGTGAGAACAATCAATAGCTTTGCGCACTTCATTCGATAGACGAGGTGTGCAAATGAGTGTTTTCACAGCTTATTTCTGCGGTACCGGGTCCCATCGGTTCGATGATTCGAACCCCAATTTCTGGAACGGCGAGTTGGTATCGACGCTGGCCAGCAATGACCAAAGCCGCGAGTTCGCGCACTGGATTGCGGTCGACGGCCCCGGCAGTGGCAACCAGCAGGATGACAATCTGTTCGTCGAACCCGGCAGCTATTTCAACTGGTCAGGCACATTGTTCGGGCGAGGTTGGGAAGAGAACGTCTCCCATGCGCTGCACGTCATCAAGGGCAAGAGCGACTGGCAGCGTACCGAACTCTCCGAAGACGAATACGAGAAGTTGAAGGCTGCCGGTGTACCCATTCCCGAAGCCACTTCCACAAGCTCCTGGTTCTGGCGCACCTACAGCTATGGTCAGCGTCAACCAACCCCGCAGGCGCTGCAGGAGCAGATCATCAAACAGTTCCGCAAGCCAGTCATTCCAACCCAGGTCAACCTGGTAGGCTGGAGCCGTGGTGGTATCAGTTGCCATATGCTTGCCAATGCGATGGCGGAAGATCCTCAACTCAAGCATGTTCCCGTCAACATTTTCGCCATCGACCCGGTACCTGGGGTCGGCAATTTGCAATCGCATCGAATCAAATTGGCTGGCAATGTCAAAGAGTACGTCGGCTTCTTCTCGCGTGACGAGCGGTCCAAAGGCTTCGCCTGCGTCATACCTTCCGCTGAAAGCAGCACACGCATGTGCATCTATCCAATGCCTGGACGCCATGCCACGCTGGTGGGCAATGCTTCGCTCGATGGTGCAGGTAGTGGCAAGGTACTTGTCGAACCGGGGCTCATCGTGCGGCATTTTGCAGAAGTCTGCCTGTTGCGCTGGGGGGTGAAACTGGACAAATGCCTGGGGCTCAGTGATAGCCAGTTGAACGATTATCTCAACGCCATCGGTGCTGATGACAACAGGTACGAGGCGATGCGTAGCCAGTCCTATACCGTGATCACTGAGGGCAACAAGGCCGATCGCTTTGTTCACCATGGCCAAGCCCAGGCCCATTTCAGCGGGGTGCGTGGCGATCATTTCGTGCCGAGCGAGGGCCTCAGCCAGCAGTGTCGGGATGCCGACAGTTTCAAGGCCCTGCGCTGATCCTCACCGGCGGCCATCGCTGAGGTGGTCGCTTTTTCAGCGGTAGCACAATGCGCTGCTACAGCGGTCGGATCAGTGGCCATGTTTTTTTGCATCAGCCCCTTCTCAGCAGCACTGGCTTCGATTACAAATGGCGCCGCGGGCCTCGCCCCCATAACAACAACCTTCCCTCCGTGCCATCATGTCCGAATATAACCCTTGCCTTGACTGCGGCGCCTGCTGCGGGTACTTCCGTGTGTCCTTCTTCTGGGGCGAATGCCAGTCTGCCGGCGGCCTCGTGCCTGACGACCTGGTGGTGCAGATCAACCCGACCCGGGTTGCGATGATCGGCACCGATGCCAAACCTTGCCGTTGCGTGAGCCTTCAGGGCGAGATCGGCAAAGAGGTGGCTTGTACCATCTACGCCAACCGTTCCAGCCCTTGCCGCGAATTCGACGCGTCGTGGGAGGGTGGGGTGCATAACCCCAGCTGTGACGATGCGCGGGCGGCCTATGGGTTGCCGCCGCTGACACCGCCGGGGGCCAACGAGCCGCATTGGCCGGATGATGGGGCCGAGGTGGCCTGATCGTGCATCGATAGTCTGTTCGGGCCCTGTCGCCGGCAAGCCGGCTCCCACAGGTACAGCGCAAGGTCCTGGCCTGCGCGGAACCTGTGGGAGCCGGCTTGCCGGCGATTGGGCTGCAAAGCAGCCCCGGGATGCTCGAACCGGGCACAAGACGTTAGACTGTCCGTTCCCCAGCAATGGACAGGAGATCCGGCGTGACCCCACCCCGCAGTTTCCCCAGCGACCTGTGTCTCGACAGCCCGCGCCTTCAGCTACGGCCCATGCGCCATGCCGATGCCGCGCAATGGCTGGCGATCATGGCCGACCCCGAGGTCATGCGCTATTGGCATCACGCGCCCTGGCAGAACCTGGCCGAGGCCGAAAGTGCCCTCGCTGCCGACCGTGAGGCCTATGCCAATGGTGACCAGCTCAAGCTGGGCATGTACCGCCGCGACAATGGCGAACTGATCGGTATGGTTCAGCTGTTCAACATCGACGATGTCTCGCGCCGTGGCGAGATCGGCTATTGCCTGGCCAGTGCAGTGCAGGGCAGGGGCTATATGGACGAAGCGCTGACCTGTTTCATCGACTACCTCGCCCATACCCTGCACATGCGCCGCCTGGAAGGCGAGATCGACCCGCGTAACCAGGGCTCGGCGCGTACCCTCGAACGCCAGGGTTTCGTCCTCGAAGGCACCTTGCGCGCGCGCTGGTGCGTGGCGGGCGAGCTGTCCGATTCCGGCATCTACGGCTTGCTGCTCGAGCCGCCTGTGGCATGACGGCTTTCTACCTGACCTGCAGCCTTGCCCTTTACCTGCTTGCCCTGTGCTTCGACGGCGCGCTGATGAGCGCTGGCAGGCACATGCCAGCCTTGCAGATGTTGCTGTATGGGCCATGGGGTGTGCCGTTCGGGCTGTTTCAATGGTTTGCCAACCCGCTGCTGGCCGTGGCCATCCTTGCCCATCGGCGTTATCGCCGATTGGCGCTGCTGGCCGGATTGGGTGCGTTGTACCTGGCGGCCAGCAGCTTCGGCATCGAACGGCTGCCGGATAACATCAGCTATGCGTTCCAGGCGCGTACGGGCTTCGGTGCAGGTTTCTACCTGTGGTTGGCGTCTATTGCCGTGTTCTGTGCAGGGCAGGCCTGGTATTGCTGGAAGGCGCGCAGCAGTGCCGACATGCCGGGCTGGCATTGGCTGGATGTGACGTTGATCGCGGCGCTGGCGCTCGCCCTGTATGCCGCCACGCAGATGCCGTCGCTGCGCTTCGAGCCGGGCAAGGTGCTGATGCCGCCGGAACAGTTGCAGGCATTTTGAGGGATTGCGATGAATAAGCAGTATCTGATGGGGTTGGCCTTGGCCGGTTGCATGCCGCTGGCGATGGCTGGCGACAACTCGCCGGCGTATACCCAGTGCATGGACAAGGCGTCCAGCACGGTAGCCATGAGCAGTTGCATCCAGGTCGAGACCAAGCTCCAGGATGAGCGCCTGAACCGCGTCTACAAGCAGTTGATGGGCAGGCTGGATGCCGGGCAACAGAAGAGCTTGCGCGAGGTGCAGCGGCAATGGATTGGCTATCGTGACGCCAACTGCAGATTTCATGTGCAGGCCAGTGGCGGGACCCTGGCTCAGCTTGAAGGGGGGATGTGTGTGCTGGACATGACCCGGGAGCGGGCGTCGGAGCTGGAGCGGGTGCTCAGCCCGGGGCAGTGATGTGTTCTGTGCTGGCCTCATCACCGGCAAGCCGGCTCCCACAGGTATGGCAGCGCTGCTGATCCTGTGGGAGCCGGCTTGCCGGCGATTGGGGCGCAAAGCGGCCCTCAGCGTTTGCGGGCTTTGAGATACTCGCGCACTTCCACGGCATCCCCCGCAAACTCGATACGATCAGCCTTGGCCTCGCGCTGGTAGGCATACATCGGATCGTAATATTCCTTCAGCAACCCCTCGATCCAGCCCCGGTGCAAGTCCACCGCACCGCTACGCGCTTGCTCTTCCAGTGCCTGGCCCAGGATCTCGTGCAAGCGCTGGAAGCGCTCTCCGCCCAAACGCTTGTGGATATTGGCCATGCTCTGCAGCAAGCGCTCGGCGAACAGCCGGCGACCATCTTCCTCGCCATGCAGCGCGACGAACTCGGCGCAGAGGTTGATCACATAATCGCGCAGAATACGTTCCACACGGTTTTCGAAGCTGTCTTCCAGCCACACCATCGGGTACTGCTGCATGCCCTGGTACAGCGCCAGTGGCACTGTGCAACTGCCGACGATACGGCCTTCGTCCTCCAGCACGAACTGTTCGATGCCGCGGGCGCGCTTTTTCAGCACATCAATCGCCAGCGTGTTCTCGAAGTCGATCTGCGCCGGCTGCGCGGTGGCGCGCTTGCCGAAGCTGGAGCCACGGTGGTTGGCGTGGCCTTCGAGGTCGAGCACATTGTTCAGCTGGTGCAGCACATCGGTCTTGCCGGTGCCGGTCAGGCCGCCGACCAGCACGAAATCGCACTGCTCGACAGCGTGCTGGGTGGTCTCCAGCAGGAAGGTGCGCAGGGCCTTGTAGCCACCCTTGATCCGGGGGTAGGCGATGCCGGCCTCATCGCGCAGCCATTGCTGGACGATCAGCGAACGCAGGCCGCCACGGAAGCAGTACAAGTAACCATTGGGGTGCGCCTTGGCGAAGCTGGCCCAGGCATGCAGACGCTCTCGCTTGATGGCGCCGCTGACCAGTTGATGGCCGAGGGTGATGGCGGCGGCCTGGCCTTGCTGCTTGTAGCAGGTGCCGACCTTCTGCCGCTCCTGGTCGGTCATCAGCGGCAGGTTGACGGCGCCGGGGAAGGCGCCCTTGGCGAATTCGATGGGCGCGCGCATGTCCATCATGGGCGTGTCATCGAGGAACAGCTGGCGGAAGTCGGTGCAGTCGGGGCGCATCAGTTCACCTCGACTGCGTGGCTCTGTCGCTCGACCAGCTTGCCGATCGGCGACAGTTGCAGGCCCAGTTCGGCTGCCAGTGCAAGGAACTCGGCTTCGCCTTCAGGGCTGACGGCTACCAGTAGGCCACCGCTGGTCTGCGGGTCGCACAGCAGGTGCTTCTGCTCGTCGCTCAGCGGGCCGAGCTTGTGCCCGTAGCTGTCGAAATTGCGCAGGGTGCCACCCGGGATGCAGCCTTCGGCCAGGTAATGCTCGACGCTGGGCAGGCGGGGCACGGCGGCGTAGTCCAGGTGCGCGGTAAGGCCGCTGCCCTCGGCCAGTTCGACCAGGTGGCCGAGCAGGCCGAAACCGGTCACGTCGGTCATCGCCTTGACGCCGTCGAGCTTGCCGAAGCGGCTGCCCGGGGTATTGAGGGTGCACATCCAGTCACGGGCCAGGCCTTGGTCCTGTTCACGCAGCTTGGCCTTTTTCTCGGCGGTGGTGAGGATGCCGATGCCCAGTGGCTTGGTCAGGTACAGACGGCAGCCGACGGTGGCGGTGTCGTTGCGCTTGAGGTGGCGTTTGCTGACCACGCCAGTCACCGCCAGGCCGAAGATCGGCTCGGGCGCGTCGATGGAGTGGCCGCCGGCCAAGGGAATGCCGGCCTCGGCGCAGACCGCGCGGCCGCCGCGGATCACCTCGCGGGCAACTTCCGGTGGCAGCACGTTGACCGGCCAGCCGAGGATGGCGATGGCCATCAGCGGGTCACCCCCCATGGCGTAGATGTCGCTGATGGCGTTGGTCGCGGCGATACGGCCGAAGTCATACGGGTCGTCGACGATGGGCATGAAGAAGTCGGTGGTGGAGACCACACCACGCTCGTCATCCAGGGCGTAGACGGCGGCGTCGTCGCGCGAGGCATTGCCGACCCAGAGTTTCGGGTCCAGGGCCTGGGCACCGCTTTCGGCCAGGATCACATCCAGCACCTTGGGGGAAATCTTGCATCCACAGCCGGCACCGTGGCTGTACTGGGTCAGGCGAATCGGCTCGCTCATACGCACCTCAAGATCAAATTGTTGCGCGATTGTAGCAAAGCTGGTCTTTGCGCCTGTGGCTCTTATACTTCCCACGGTCGGCAGGTTGCCGCAATTTCCCCGCTATTGAACCGGAGAACTCCCATGCTCAAACGCCCATTGGCGCTCGCCGCCGGCCTCGTGCTGTCCTGCTGTGCCGTTGTCGCCCAGGCTGCTGACACCTTGCGAGTCAGTGCCATTCCTGACGAGGCGCCGACCGAACTGCTGCGCAAGTTCGAGCCACTGGGCCAGTACCTGTCCGCGCAACTGGGCATGGACGTGAAGTTCGTACCGGTGGCCGACTACCCGGCGGTGGTCGAATCGCTGGCCAGCGACCGCCTGGACCTGGCCTGGCTGGGCGGCTTCACGTTCGTTCAGGTGCACCTCAAAGACCCGACCGCCACGCCGCTGGTGCAGCGTGAGCAGGACGCCCAGTTCACCTCCAAGTTCATCACCGCCAACCCCAACGTGAAGAGCCTGGCTGACCTGAAGGGCAAGTCGTTCGCCTTCGGTTCGATCTCGTCCACCTCGGGCAGCCTGATGCCGCGCTACTTCATGCTCAAGGAAGACAACATCAAGCCCGAGAGCTACTTCAGCCGCGTGGCCTATTCCGGTGCCCACGACGCAACCGTGGCCTGGGTGCAGGCCGGCAAGGTCGATGGCGGCGTGCTCAACGCCAGCGTCTGGCAGAAACTGGTCGATGCCGGCAAGGTCGACACCAGCAAGGTCAAGGTATTCGCCACCACGCCGGCCTACTACGACTACAACTGGACCGTGCGCGGCAACATGGAGCCGGCGCTGAAAGAGAAGATCAAGAAGGCCTTCCTCGACCTCGATCCGGCCAACCCGGAGCACAAGAAGATCCTCGACCTGCAGGCGGCCAGCCGCTTCATCGAGACAAAGCCCGAGAACTACCAGGGTACCGAGCAAGCTGCACGCGAGGCCGGCCTGCTCAAGTGACTATTCATGTACACGGCGCCGGCCTGAGCCACGGCCAGGTCCGCGCGCTCGAGGCGGTGAGCCTGCGCATCGACAAGGGTGAACGGGTGGCGATCATCGGCCCTTCGGGGGCTGGCAAGTCCAGCCTGCTGCACCTGATGGCCACGGCAGTGCAGCCCAGCAGTGGTCACCTGGAGTTGCTCGGCGAACAGCCTTGGGCGCTGTCATCCGGCGCCCGCCAGCGCTTGCGAGCCAGGATCGGCCTGGTGCATCAGGCGCCGCCCCTGCCGCCGCGCCAGCGGGTGGTCACGGCAGTGCTGGCCGGCCGGCTGGGGCAGTGGGGCACCCTGCGCGGCCTGCTCAACCTGGTCTACCCCACCGATGTGCCGGGCGCGCGACAGGTACTGGCGGAACTGGGCCTGGCCGACAAGCTGTTCGTCCAGTGCGGGCAATTGTCCGGTGGCCAGTTGCAGCGAGTCGGTATCGCCCGGGCCCTGTATCAGCGCCCCGAAGTGCTGCTGACCGATGAGCCGGTGTCGGCCATGGACCCGGTGCTGGCCGAGCATAGCCTGGCACTGCTTAACCGCCATGCCCAGGCTAACGGCGTCACACTGGTGGCCAGCCTGCATGCGGTCGAACTGGCCCTGGCGCATTTCCCACGGGTGATCGGCATTCGTGAGGGGCGGGTGGTATTCGACTGTGCGGCGCACGCCGTGAGCGAGCAGCTGCTCGATGCCCTTTACGCCAACGAACAGCTGGCCTCGCCGGTTGTTCAGGGGCCGACCCTGACTGTGCAGATTCCCCGATGCTGAAGGTTGACGCCCGCGACCCGGCGCTATTGCCGCGGTTGTTGTTCACGTTGCTTGCCCTGGCCGTGTTGTGGCCAGGGTTGCAGTTGAGCGAGCTGAACCCTGGGGTCTTGCTGCAGGCGGAAAACCGTCAGCAGATCGCCAACTTCACCCGCGCCTTCTGGCCCCCGGCGCACGATGCCGAGTTCCTCCAACTGCTGTACACCGCGACCTTGCAGACCCTGGCTGTTGCCACCGCCGGCATGGCCTTGGCGCTGCTGCTGGCGATCCCCACCAGCCTTCTGGCCAGCCGCGCCCTGTCGCTGCGCGCGGCGTCCCGGAGCGGGCGTGCGGGCGGGTGGTCGCGCCTGGTGCGCATGCCGGTGCGGGGCTTGCTGATTTTTCTGCGCAGCGTGCCGGAAATCGTCTGGGCACTGCTGTTCGTTCGCGCCGTGGGCCTGGGGCCGACTGCGGGTGTACTGGCCATCGCCATCACTTACAGCGGCATGCTCGGCAAGGTCTATGCGGAAATCTTCGAGTCGGTCGACCAGCGTCCCGCGCATGCCTTGATGCAGGCCGGCAGTGGCCGGCTGGCAGCATTCGGCTATGGCATCTTGCCGAGTGCCGTGGCGGAGCTGGTGTCCTACACCGTCTATCGCTGGGAGTGCGCAGTGCGTGCGTCGGTGGTGATGGGCTTTGTCGGCGCTGGCGGGTTGGGGCAGCAGATCGACCTGTCCATGCGCATGTTCGCCGGCGGTGAGGTGGCGAGCATGTTGCTGGCCTTTTTCGGCCTGGTACTGCTGGCTGACCTGCTGAGCCGCTTCCTGCGCGGGAGGCTGGCATGAACCGGCTGGTCAACCTGCTGGTCATCAGCGCCATTGTCGCGGCGGTGGTGGCGTCGTTTGGCTATCTGCAACTGGACCTGCACGCGCTGGTTGGCGATGGCGGGTTGGGGCAGATGGGCGAGTATGCGGGTCGATTCCTGCATCCGGACTTATCCACAGAGCATCTGCGCGCGGTGGGTCATGGCGCCCTGGAAACCCTGGCGATGTCAGGGCTGGGTACGCTGCTGGCGATGGGGCTGGGCATGCTCCTGGCCTTGCCGGCGGCGGGGCGTTTCGGCTGGCCGCTGCAATCGGTGGCGCGGTTGTTGCTCAATGCCTTGCGCGCCATCCCTGAGCTGGTGTGGGCGGCACTGACGGTGCTGGCAGCCGGGTTGGGTCCCAATGCCGGTACGCTGGCCCTGGCCCTGCACACGGCAGGGGTGTTGGGACGGTTGTTCGCCGAAGCGCTGGAGAATGCTCCGGTGGAGCCGGCAGCGGCGATACGCCTGCAGGGGGGCGGGCAGGTCGCGGCGTTCTGCTTCGGCACCTTGCCCAATTTGTGGCCGCAGTTGCTGGCCTACAGCTTGTACCGCTGGGAAAACAACATTCGCATGGCCAGTGTGCTGGGCTTTGTTGGCGCAGGGGGGCTCGGGCAGATGCTCTATACCACCCTGAGCCTGTTCCAGGAGGCGCAGGCCAGTACGGTGATCATGGCGATGCTGGTGCTGGTGTTGCTGGTGGATGCTTTCAGTGATGTGCTGCGCCAGCGCTATGTGCGAGCTTGATCCATAGCTGGGGCCGCTGTGCGGCCCAATCGCCGGCAAGCCGGCTCCCACAGGGTTCCCGCAATCCTGCGGCCTTGCACTGTACGTGTGGGAGCCGGCTTGCCGGCGATTGGGCTGCAACGCAGCCCCCTTAACGCTGCAACTCCCCACACTGCTGCATCGACGCCAGGTTGCGCTCGATCGTTTCGCAAATCGTATCCATCTGAATCTGATGCTCGCTGAAGCGAAACGGGCTTTGCAGGTCGGTGCCGATCCGCTCGATCGCCAGCAGCATGAACCCGACCACCGTGGACGCCAGCGGCGTGAACCAACCCAGCGACTCCACCAGCCCCACCGGCACGATCAGGCAGAAGAGTGTGATGAACAGCCGCGGAAAATACACATAAGGGTAGGGCAGTGGCGTGTTGGCGATCCGCTCCATGCCACCCTGGGCGTTGGACAGGTCCACCAGCGTCGACTCCAGTCGCGCCAGGCGAATGCTGTCCAACCGCCCGGCCTGGTACTCGCGCGCCAACAGGGCCGCCGAGCCACCGAGAATGTCGTTGGCGAAGTTGTTCGAACGGTTGCGCCGCTCGAATTCCCCCGGTGGGATGAACGCCATCAGCTCATCTGGGCAGGCTTCGCCCTTGAGGTGTGCCGCCAGGCAGTTCACGTAGGCGATATGCCGGCGCAGCAAGGTGGCCTTGACCGGGTTCAGCCCGTCGTCCGGGTCGTCGATCAGCGTCAGCGTCTGCCGGGCGAAGCTGCGCGAGCCGTTCACCAGCGCGCCCCACAATGTGCGCGCCTCCCACCAGCGGTTGTAGGCGCTGCTGTTACGAAAGCTCACCAGCACCACCAGCGACGAACCGAGCAAGGTCAGCGGGATCAGCGGCAGGGTGAACTTGCTGTTGAAGAACAGCATGAAGTCGATGGTGACCAGCACGTCCCAGAGCAGCAGCCAGAACAGCGACCAGCCGATGTAGCCGAAGGTCTTCACCATCAGGCGGTACTTGCGGGCGATGATGTCTTTCACGCGGGGTGCCTCGAAACGGGGGCGATGCAGGATCGGACGTCGAGGGGCCTCGAAGGTTCGGCGTTGGATGTTGCAAGAGATTTTTGTAGCTATCGCTGTGAAGACAATGCTGACGCAGGTAACGGACGCAGCCGAATTTCTATTTTCGTCGAGCGTCGCCAGAGTGGAATTACTTCCAAATTTTGCTAGTTCGTATCCGTATGGATACGATTGGAGTGGCCAGAAAACTGGCGAAGGAGCTGAAATGAACGAGAACCTCATTCCTTTTGATATGGCAACATTGTTAGACAGCGACGAGGCTATCAGCGAGTACCTGAGCCAGGTTCTGGCTGATGGTGATACAGATGAAATCATCCGTGCGCTCGGACATATCGCCCGGTCGCGAGGGATGTCTCAGATAGCGGCAGCGAGCGGTTTGGGCCGGGAGAGCCTCTACAAAGCGCTCAGTCCTGGAGCGAAGCCACGTTTTGACACTGTATTGAAGGTCATTCGTGCACTGGGCGTCGACCTCTTCGCTCAGCCTCACATTGCGGCGCGGTGAGTATTCAAAGATTGCTGAACGCACCTGCCCGGATTCAAGGCTTGCCCGCAACCGCCACATACCCCTTGACCGGGGCAGGCCTGCCGCTGGGTTTGTTCTTCTGCGCCAGGTACTGGAATCGCCGCCATTCCTTGTCGATCTCGCTGTACGACATGAACACGCTGACGCGCGCCTTGTCAGCCAGATCGGGCCGGTTGCGCCTGTCGATCTCATCCTTGGGGATGAACGCGACATTGATCCCGACCACCTTGCCATCCTCGGCGAACACCGGCCCACCGGACATGCCTTTGACCATCGGGCCGTCGTGCACCGAATAGAAGACACTGCCGGGCGTGCCTTCCAGGCGTACCAGCGAATCCAGGGTATGGCCCTTGCCCTGCACAGGCATCATCAGGCTGTTGAAACCGACCGCTGTCACCGACTCGCCCGGCACGTACTGGCGCCAGAGGGGGACCTGGGTGGCCTTGTGCTTGAAAAACACCACGTCACCGAGGCCTTCGTGGACCACGTTGCGCAGGAAGGGCGTGTGTTTGGCGGTGACGGCGTAGTCTTCGTTCCACTGGATGGCAGTGGCCATCAGCAGCATCGGCAGCGGGGCGCCGGAGGTGACGACGAAAGCCTGGTCGTAGACAGGGTTCGATACATAAGCGGTCGGCATTCCATTGCACCCACTCAGCAGCATCATTGCTGCCAGACAGGGCACGGTTGGTTTCATGATCTGCACAGGGGGTGAGAAGTGGGGTCGCAAGCATGGCTAAGCGCCATCATGCCGGCAATACTTTCTGTGTATATCAGATGAGTGACATCTTAAGTATTAGCTAGAGTGATGGCCAATAGATTGCACCCATTGCAGGAGGGGCAGGGGGCGACGGGCTGGCGTCAAGCAAACAGTCTCCTGTCGACACCCAAATCGCAGGCACAAAAAAACCGACCATAAGGTCGGTTTTTTCTGGATTTGGTGCCCCGAGGGAGACTCGAACTCCCACTCCTTTCGAAAACGGATTTTGAATCCGCCGCGTCTACCAATTCCGCCATCAGGGCTTGTGGCGCGCAGTATAGAGAGGTGCCTTCGGTCGGTCAATCGGCTTTCATGGTCAATTTTCACGCATTGGGCTAAACTTCCCGGCCCTGCCGAACCCGAACATCATCATGCGCGTCGCCGATTTTTCTTTCGAACTCCCCGATTCCCTGATCGCCCGCCACCCACTGGCCGAGCGCCATGGCAGCCGACTGCTGGTCCTCGATGGGCCGAGCGGGGCGCTGGCGCACAAGCAGTTCACCGACCTGCTCGACTTCCTGCGCCCTGGCGACCTGATGGTGTTCAACAACACCCGGGTGATCCCGGCGCGGCTGTTCGGCCAGAAAGCCTCCGGCGGCAAGCTGGAAGTGCTGGTCGAACGCGTGCTCGACAGCCACCGGGTGCTCGCCCATGTGCGTGCCAGCAAGGCGCCCAAAGAGGGCGCGATGATCCTCATCGACGGCGGTGGCGAGGCCGAGATGGTCGCGCGCCACGACACGCTGTTCGAGCTGCGCTTCACCGAAGAGGTGCTGCCGCTGCTTGAACGTGTCGGCCACATGCCGCTGCCGCCGTACATCGACCGCCCCGACGAGGGCGCCGACCGTGAGCGCTACCAGACGGTGTACGCCGAACGTGCTGGCGCCGTGGCAGCCCCGACTGCTGGCCTGCACTTCGACGAGGCGCTGCTGGAGAAGATCGCCGCCAAGGGCGTCGAGCGCGCCTTCGTCACCCTGCACGTGGGCGCCGGCACCTTCCAGCCGGTGCGGGTCGACAAGATCGAAGACCACCACATGCATAAAGAGTGGCTCGAAGTGAGCCAGGACGTGGTCGACGCCATTGCCGCCTGCCGCGCCCGAGGCGGGCGCGTGGTCGCGGTCGGCACCACCAGCGTGCGTTCGCTGGAGAGTGCGGCCCGCGATGGCGTACTCAAGGCCTTCAGTGGCGACACCGACATCTTTATCTACCCGGGCCGACCGTTCCACGTGGTCGATGCCCTGGTCACCAACTTCCACCTGCCGGAGTCCACGCTGCTGATGCTGGTCTCGGCTTTCGCCGGTTACCCCGAAACCATGGCTGCCTACGCGGCGGCGGTCGACAACGGTTACCGCTTCTTCAGTTACGGTGATGCCATGTTCATCACCCGCAATCCGGCGCCGCGTGGCCCCGAGGATCAAGCATGAGTCGCACCTGTCGAATGTCCTTCGAACTGCTGGCCACCGACGGCAAGGCCCGTCGTGGTCGCCTGACCTTCCCCCGTGGCACGGTCGAGACCCCGGCCTTCATGCCGGTGGGTACCTATGGCACGGTCAAGGGCATGCTGCCGCGTGACATCGAGGCCATCGGTGCCGAGATCATCCTCGGCAACACCTTCCACCTGTGGCTGCGCCCGGGCACCGAGGTGATCAAGAAGCACAACGGCCTGCACGATTTCATGCAGTGGAAAGGCCCGATCCTTACCGATTCCGGTGGTTTCCAGGTGTTCAGCCTGGGCGCGATGCGCAAGATCAAGGAAGAGGGCGTGACCTTCGCCTCGCCGGTCGACGGCTCCAAGGTGTTCATGGGCCCCGAAGAGTCCATGCAGGTTCAGCGTGACCTGGGTTCGGACATCGTGATGATCTTCGACGAATGCACGCCGTACCCGGCCGAGCATGACGTGGCGCGCACCTCCATGGAGCTGTCGCTGCGCTGGGCACAGCGTTCGAAGAACGCCCACGGTGACAACACCGCGGCGCTGTTCGGCATCGTCCAGGGCGGTATGTACCAAGACCTGCGCATGCGCTCGCTGGAAGCGCTGGTCAACATCGACTTCGACGGCCTGGCCATCGGCGGCCTGTCGGTGGGCGAACCCAAGCATGAAATGATCAAGGTGCTGGATTACCTGCCGGCACAGATGCCTGCTGACAAACCTCGTTACCTTATGGGGGTAGGCAAACCGGAAGATCTCGTTGAGGGTGTGCGCCGCGGCGTCGACATGTTCGACTGCGTGATGCCTACGCGCAATGCGCGCAACGGCCATCTGTTCGTCGATACAGGGGTGATCAAGATCCGCAATGCGTTCCATCGCCACGATGATTCGCCGCTGGATCCGACCTGTGATTGCTACACCTGCACAAACTTCTCCCGCGCCTACCTGCATCACCTGGACAAGTGCGGCGAAATGCTGAGCAGCATGCTGAATACCATCCACAACTTGCGCCATTATCAGCGCTTGATGGCCGGTTTACGCGAGGCTATTCAACAGGGTAAATTGGCCGCCTTTGTCGACGCCTTCTACGCCAAGCGCGGGCTTCCCGTGCCGCCCTTGGACTGACTGTTCGCACTAATCTATTAGAACTTTACAACTGGAGTGCCCAATGAGCTTCTTGATCCCCGCCGCCTATGCGGACGCTGCTGCACCCGCCGCTGGCCCTGCCGGCACCGGCTTCGAGTGGATTTTCCTGGTTGGTTTCCTGGTCATCTTCTACTTGATGATCTGGCGTCCACAGGCCAAACGCGCCAAAGAGCAGAAGAACCTGCTGAGCAACTTGCAAAAAGGTGACGAAGTTGTCACCAACGGCGGCATCGCTGGCAAGATCGTCAAGGTTTCCGATGATTTCGTGGTGCTGGAAGTTTCCGACACTGTCGAGCTGAAGTTCCAGAAGGGCGCCATTGCCGCGACCCTGCCAAAAGGTACGCTCAAGGCTATCTGAGTTACCGGTTTTTCTTTCCAGTCGGGGCGCGCAACGCGCCCCGCGTCTTGAACGGGCGGCGTGATGCTGAACAAATACCCTCTGTGGAAATACGCACTGATCGTGTTGGTACTGGCGATCGGTTTTATTTATTCCGCTCCCAACCTCTACCCGGATGATCCTGCGGTGCAGATCAGCGGTGCCAGCTCGGCGCTGCATGTGAGCCAGTCCGAGCTCGATCGCGTCACCAAGGCGCTGACCGATGCCGGTATCACCGTCAAGGGCGCGAGCCTGGGCGAGAAGGGCAGCGGGCTGGTACGCCTGACCAACCAGGAAGACCAGCTGCCAGCCAAGGATGTAGTGCGCAAGGCACTGGGCGATGATTACGTCGTGGCCCTGAACCTGGCCCAGACCACTCCGCAATGGCTGCGTAACCTGGGTGCAAGCCCGATGAAGCTGGGCCTGGACCTGTCCGGTGGTGTGCACTTCCTGCTGGAAGTGGACATGGACAAGGCCATGAGCGCCCGCATGAAAGTCTACGAAGGCGAGGTCAAGACCTTGCTGCGCAAAGAGCGCATCCGCTACCGCAGCCTGCCACAGCAGGATGGCGGCATCATGCTGGGCTTCGCTGACGATGCTACCCGCGAGCAGGCACGTGCCCTGATCCGCAAGAATTTCAGTGATTTCGACCTGACCACCACCGAGCGCAACGAGCTCGCCGTGCTGCGTCTGGCGCTGACCCAGGCGAAAGTCGCCGAGATCCGCGAATACTCGATCAAGCAGAACCTCACCACCGTGCGCAACCGGGTCAACGAGCTGGGCGTGGCCGAGCCGCTGGTACAGCGCCAGGGCGCCAACCGCATCGTGGTCGAGCTGCCAGGCGTGCAGGACACTGCCGAAGCCAAGCGTATCCTCGGCAAGACCGCCAACCTGGAGTTCCGCTTCGGTGCTGAGCCGGGTGCCTCCAAGGCCACTACCGAGGTCTTCGAGTTCCGTGAAGGCGGCCGTTCCGCCCAGGTCGAGCGTGGCCTGATCATCACCGGTGACCAGGTCACCGACGCCCAGGCCAGCTTCGACGAGCACGGTCGCCCGCAGGTGAACATCCGCCTCGATGGCCATGGTGGCGAGCTGATGAGCCGCGCCACGCGCAGCAACGTCGGGCGCAGCATGGCGGTGATCTTCATCGAGCAGAAGCCGGTCACCCGCTACGTCAAGCAGACCGTCGACGGTGTCGAGAAGGAAGTGCCGGTACAAAGCTTCCAGGAAGAGAAGAAGATCATCAGCCTGGCGACCATCCAGTCGCCGCTGGGCAGCCAGTTCCGCATCACCGGCCTCAACGGCCAGGGCGAATCGTCCGAACTGGCCCTGCTGCTGCGTGCCGGTGGTCTGGCCGCACCGATGTACTTCGCCGAAGAACGTACCATCGGCCCAAGCCTGGGTGCCGACAACATCACCAAGGGTATCGATGCATCGCTGTGGGGCATGCTGTTCGTCTCGCTGTTCATCATCGCCATCTACCGTGGCTTCGGTGTGCTGGCCACCATTGCGTTGGCGGGCAACATGGTGCTGCTGCTGGCGTTGATGTCGCTGCTGGGTGCGACCCTGACCCTGCCAGGTATCGCCGGTATCGTGCTGACCATGGGTATGGCGGTAGACGCCAACGTGCTGATCTTCTCGCGTATCCGCGAAGAGCTGGCTGCAGGCATGTCGGTGCAGCGCGCCATCCATGAAGGCTTCAATCGCGCCTATTCGGCGATTGTCGATGCCAACCTGACCACCTTGCTGGTGGGGGGCATCCTGTTCGCCATGGGTACCGGGCCGGTCAAAGGCTTCGCGGTGACCATGTCCCTCGGGATTTTCACATCGATGTTCACTGCCGTGATGGTGACCCGTGCCTTGGTCAACCTGACCTGCGGCGGGCGTGACATCAAGAAGCTGTGGGTTTGAGGGAGCTACGATGAAAACCATCAATTTCATGGGCGTGCGCAATGTCGCGTTCGCCGTTACCGTGCTCCTCACCGTGCTGGCGCTGTTCAGCTGGTGGCAGAAAGGCCTGAACTTCGGCCTGGACTTCACCGGCGGTACGCTGATCGAGCTGACTTACGAGCGGCCTGCCGATCTGCAGAGCGTGCGTAGCGAGCTGGTCAAGTCCGGCTTCCACGAGGCCATCGTGCAGAGCTTTGGCGCTACCACCGACCTGCTGGTGCGTATGCCGGGCGACGATCCTCAGCTGGGCAACCGCGTGGCTGAAGCGCTGCAGAAGATCGGTGGCGACAACCCGGCGACGCTCAAGCGTGTCGAGTTCGTCGGCCCGCAGGTGGGTGAAGAGCTGCGTGACCAGGGCGGCCTCGGCATGCTCCTGGCGCTGGGCGGCATCCTCATCTACCTGGCGTTCCGCTTCCAGTGGAAGTTCGCGGTCGGCGCCATCGTGTCGCTGATCCACGACGTGGTGGTGACCCTGGGTATCCTGTCGTTCTTCCAGATCACCTTCGACCTGACGGTGCTGGCGGCAGTGCTGGCGATCATCGGTTACTCGCTCAACGACACCATCGTCGTGTTCGACCGGGTGCGTGAGAACTTCCGCGTCATGCGCAAGGCTTCGCTGATCGAGAACATCAACATCTCGACCACCCAGACCCTGCTGCGCACCGTCGCCACCTCGGTTTCGACCTTGCTGGCGATCGCCGCGCTGCTGTTCTTCGGTGGTGACAACCTGTTCGGCTTCTCGCTGGCACTGTTCATCGGCGTCATGGCCGGTACCTACTCGTCGATCTACATCGCCAACGTGGTACTGATCTGGCTCAACCTGAACAGCGAAGACCTGATCCCGCCAGCCAAGAACGAGGGCGTGGATGAGCGTCCGTAAGGGCTGATTCCTGAACGTTCGGTAGGACAAAAGGCGCGAGTGTTGAACTCGCGCCTTTTTTTTCGCTCCAAGGCAGGGAGAAGGCGGGTTGACCCCCGCAGGTACGATCAGGAGGTTCAAGTGAACAAATCAATGCTGGTGGGTGCGGTACTGGGTGCTGTCGGTGTAACTGCCGGAGGTGCTGTGGCGACCTACAGCTTGGTGAACAAAGGGCCTGAATACGCCCAGGTCACCGACGTGCAGCCGATCAAGCAGCAGGTGAAGACGCCGCGTGAAGTCTGCAAGGATGTCGCCGTGACCCGTCAGGCGCCGGTCAAGGACCAGCACCAGATCGCCGGTACCGTGGTCGGTGCTATCGCCGGCGGCTTGCTGGGTAACCAGATCGGCGGTGGCACGGGCAAGAAGATCGCTACCGTGGCCGGTGCGGTCGGTGGTGGTTATGCCGGTAACAAGGTGCAGGAAGGCATGCAGGAGCGTGACACCTACACCACCACGCAAACCCGCTGCAACACGGTCAATGACATCAGTGAGAAGGTCGTCGGTTATAACGTCACCTATTCCATCGGTGACCAGGTGGGCAAGGTGAAGATGGATCGCGAGCCGGGCCAGACCATTCCGCTGGACAAGAATGGCAAGCTGATCCTCAGCGAAGCTGGTCAGTGAATTGATGTCGCCTGTCTGGCCTCATCGCCGGCAAGCCAGCTCCCACAGTTGAAGGCAGCGCAGCCCCTGTGGGAGCCGGCTTGCCGGCGATGAGGCCGGTACAAGCAACACAAAATACGGGCATAAAAAAAGCACCCTCGAAGGGTGCTTTTTTGTGCCTGCAATCGGCGCTTAGCGCTTCATGTGCTCTGGCAGGTGCGGCTGGATAGCGGTCAGCACGGCCTTGAAGCACTTGATGTTGCCAGCGACGATGTGGCCCTTGTCGAGGAAGTCGTGGCCACCGTTGAAGTCGCTCACCAGGCCGCCCGCTTCCTGGATCAGCAGCACACCGGCTGCCATGTCCCACTCGGACAGGCCCGACTCCCAGAAGGCGTCGAAGCGGCCAGCGGCGACGTAGGCCAGGTCCAGGCTGGCGGAGCCGGCGCGGCGGATGCCGGCGGTCTGGCCAGTCAGGGCGCGGAACATGCCCAGGTAGTTGTCCATGTCAGCCATCTGGTTGTCACGGAACGGGAAGCCGGTGCCGAGCAGGGCGCCGTCCAGGCTGGTACGCGAGCTGACGCGCAGGCGGCGGCCATTGAGCTGGGCGCCACGGCCGCGGCTGGCGGTGAATTCTTCCTGGCGCACAGGGTCGATGATGACCGCATGCTCAAGGCGACCGCGGTATTTGCAGGCGATGCTGACAGCGAAGTGAGGAATGCCGCGCAGGAAGTTGGTGGTGCCGTCCAGCGGATCGATGATCCACAGGTAGTCCTTGCCTTCTTCGCCGGTGCCCGCGTGCAGGCCGGTTTCCTCGCCCTGGATGGAGTGGTTCGGGTAGGCCTTGCGCAGGGCGTTGACGATGCTCTGTTCGGCGGCGCGATCGACCTCGGAAACGTAGTCCTTGGCCTCTTTCTCGTCGACCTTGATGGTATCCAGGCGTTCGATGGAGCGGAAGATCAGTTCACTGGCGCTGCGAGCGGCGCGCAGGGCGATATTCAGCATAGGCTGCATGGGCGGGTCACCTGGAGATGTTAAAGAAGAAAGCCGAATATTCTAGCAGAAAAGTTTGGCGGCAGAAGTGTCACATTTGCTTTCATAGCGTTACGCTGGTCGGTTCTGTAAGATCGAAACCTCTAAATCCTGCCTCTGTGAGCACAACACCTTGCTGCAAAATATTCGTGTTGTTCTGGTCAATACCAGCCACCCCGGCAACATCGGCGGCGCTGCGCGTGCCATGAAAAACATGGGCTTGTCGCGTCTGGTGCTGGTGCAGCCAAAAGAGTTTCCGGCCGCTGACGCCAGTGCGCGCGCCTCGGGTGCCGACGACGTGCTGGCCAATGCCCAGGTGGTCGACAGCCTCGAAGACGCATTGGTCGGCTGCAACCTGGTGATGGGCACCAGCGCCCGTGAGCGCAGCATCCCCTGGCCGCTGATCGACCCCCGTGAATGTGGGGCCAAGGCCGTGGAGCACGGCATCGGCGGCGAAGAGATCGCCCTGGTGTTCGGGCGCGAGCACGCCGGCCTGACCAACGAAGAATTGCAGCGATGTCACTTCCACGTGCACATTCCCTCGAACCCCGACTTCAGTTCGCTGAACTTGGCCGCCGCCGTCCAGGTGCTCTCGTATGAGGTGCGCATGGCCTGGCTGGCAGCTGAAGGTTCGGCGCCGCAAGCCGAGAAGGTCGACGCCAGCGAGCTGGCGACCATGGACGAAATGGAGCTGTTCTATGAACACCTGGAGAAAACCCTGGTGGACATCGGCTTCCTTGATCCCGAGAAACCCAAGCACCTGATGGCGCGCCTGCGCCGGCTGTATGGGCGAAGCTCGGTCGAGCGTCCGGAAATGAGCATTTTGCGCGGCATCCTCACCGAGACCCAGAAGGTCGCACGAGGCGAGCCGCATAAACGGAAGGACTGACAGATGTTCGAACGTCTGCGTGAAGATATCCAGAGCGTTTTCCATCGTGACCCGGCGGCGCGCAACGCTTTCGAGGTATTGACCTGCTACCCGGGCATGCACGCGATCTGGCTGCATCGCCTGGGCAACGCGCTGTGGAAGCGCGACTTCAAATGGCTGGCGCGCCTGGTGTCCAACTTCGGGCGCTGGATGACCGGCATCGAGATCCACCCCGGCGCCACCATCGGCCGGCGCTTCTTCATTGACCACGGCATGGGTATCGTCATCGGCGAAACCGCCGAGATCGGTGACGATGTCACCCTTTATCAGGGCGTGACCCTGGGCGGCACCAGCTGGAACAAAGGCAAGCGCCACCCGACCCTGGAAAACGGTGTGGTGGTCGGTGCCGGCGCCAAGGTACTGGGGCCGTTCACCGTCGGTGCCGGGGCCAAGATCGGTTCCAACGCGGTGGTCACCAAGGCGGTGCCGGCCGGCGCCACGGCGGTGGGTATTCCGGGGCGGATCATCGTCAAGAGCGAAGACAGCGAGCTCGAGGCCAAGCGCAAGGCCATGGCTGAGAAGATCGGCTTCGATGCCTATGGTGTCAGCGGCGACATGCCCGACCCGGTGGCACGGGCCATTGGTCAGATGCTCGATCACCTGCAGGCGGTCGATGAGCGCCTTGAAGGCATGTGTGGTGCGCTGACCAAGATGGGTAGCGACTACTGTGCCAAGGAGTTGCCGGCGTTGCCGGAAGACGACTTCAGCGAAGTGGCCCAGGAAGCTCGGCGCGACACTCAGTCGCATTGAAAACGCCCCGCTGACCCCGTGCTGACATATGGGGCGTGTGCTCACGCCCCTTTGCTGCTACAATCGCGCCCGCCTCCCAGATGCCAAACCCGACTAAAGCAGTAGGTCTAATAGTTGACTTAAATGCTCGGGAATCGCATACTCGCACACATCCTGTAACTCCCGTGGTACCCACTAGCCATGCGACTGACTACCAAAGGCCGATACGCCGTGACCGCCATGCTCGACCTGGCGTTGCACGCGCAGCATGGGCCGGTGTCTTTGGCCGACATTTCCGAGCGCCAGGGCATATCCCTCTCTTATCTGGAACAGCTGTTCGCCAAGCTGCGCCGTAGCAGCTTGGTCTCCAGCGTGCGCGGTCCGGGTGGTGGCTACCAGCTGTCGCGCGGTATGGAAACCATCCAGGTGGCCCAGGTCATCGACGCGGTCAACGAATCGGTCGATGCCACCCGTTGCCAAGGCCTGGGGGATTGCCATGCCGGTGACACCTGTCTGACCCACCACCTGTGGTGCGACCTCAGCCAGCAGATCCATGAATTTCTCAGCGGCATCAGCCTGGCCGACCTCGTCATGCGCCGTGAGGTGCAGGAAGTCGCCCAGCGCCAGGACCTGCGTCGTGTCGCAGGCCGTACTGCCCAGCTGGACAAGATTGAGACGTCCGCCGTCGACTGACCCTTTATTAAGTGACGACGAGCGACGCCACCGCCTGATAGGAGATACTCAATGAAGTTGCCGATCTACCTCGATTACTCCGCGACCACACCGGTCGATCCCCGCGTCGCCCAGAAAATGGCCGACTGCCTGCTGGTCGACGGAAACTTCGGTAACCCGGCCTCGCGCTCCCACGTGTTCGGCTGGAAGGCTGAAGAAGCGGTCGAGAATGGCCGTCGCCAGGTGGCCGAGCTGATCAACGCCGACCCGCGCGAGATCGTCTGGACCAGCGGTGCCACCGAGTCCGACAACCTCGCCCTGAAAGGCGTGGCGCACTTCTATCAGACCAAAGGCAAGCACATCATCACCTCCAAGATCGAGCACAAGGCGGTCCTGGATACCGCTCGCCAGCTGGAGCGTGAAGGTTTCGAAGTCACCTACCTCGAGCCAGGCGAAGACGGCATCGTCACCCCGGCCCAGGTCGAGGCGGCGCTGCGCGACGACACCATCCTGGTCTCGCTGATGCACGTGAACAACGAAGTCGGCTCGATCAACGACATCGCCGCCATCGGTGAGCTGACCCGTTCGCGCGGCGTACTGTTCCATGTCGACGCCGCCCAGTCGGCCGGCAAGGTCGAAATCGACCTGCAGAAGCTGAAAGTCGACCTGATGTCGTTCTCCGCGCACAAGGTCTACGGTCCGAAAGGTATCGGCGCGCTGTACGTCAGCCGCAAGCCGCGTGTGCGTCTGGAAGCGATCATCCACGGCGGTGGCCATGAGCGCGGCATGCGTTCGGGCACCCTGCCGACCCACCAGATCGTCGGCATGGGCGAAGCCTTCGCCATCGCCAAGCAGGACATGGCTGCTGAAAACGTACGCATCAAGGCCCTGAGCGACCGCTTCTTCCAGCAGGTCTCGGACCTCGAAGAGCTGTACGTCAACGGCAGCCGCACCGCACGCGTGCCGCACAACCTGAACCTGAGCTTCAACTACGTCGAAGGCGAGTCGCTGCTGATGTCGCTGAAAGACATCGCCGTATCGTCTGGTTCGGCCTGTACCTCCGCTTCGCTCGAGCCGTCGTATGTACTGCGCGCGCTGGGCCGTAACGACGAGCTGGCGCACAGCTCGATCCGCTTCTCCTTCGGCCGTTTCACCACCGAAGAAGAAGTCGACTACGCCGCGCAGAAAGTCTGCGAGGCGGTGAACAAACTGCGTGAGTTGTCGCCACTCTGGGACATGTACAAAGACGGCGTCGACATCTCCAAGATCGAGTGGGCCGCCCACTAAGCAGTCGCCGGCAAGAGCGGCTCCCTGATGAGGAAGGAATTGCACCATGGCATACAGTGAAAAGGTCATCGACCACTACGAAAACCCACGCAACGTCGGCAAGATGAATGCCGAGGACCCGGATGTCGGTACCGGCATGGTCGGCGCCCCTGCGTGCGGTGACGTGATGCGTCTGCAGATCAAGGTCAACGAGCAAGGCATCATCGAAGACGCCAAGTTCAAGACCTACGGCTGCGGTTCGGCCATCGCTTCCAGCTCCCTCGCCACCGAGTGGATGAAGGGCAAGACCCTGGACGAAGCCGAAACCATCAAGAACACCCAGCTGGCGGAAGAACTGGCGTTGCCGCCAGTGAAAATCCACTGCTCGGTTCTCGCCGAGGATGCCATCAAGGCAGCCGTACGCGATTACAAGCAGAAGAAAGGCTTGATCTAAGTCGCCTGCAAGGTAATAGGTAAGGAGTTCCGATGGCTATCAGCATGACAGAAGCCGCCGCCAACCATGTGCGGCGTTCCCTCGAAGGGCGCGGCAAGGGCGAGGGCATCCGCCTGGGCGTGCGCACCACCGGTTGCTCGGGCCTGGCCTACGTGCTGGAGTTCGTCGACGAACTGGCGGACGAAGACACCGTGTTCGAGAACCATGGCGTCAAGGTGATCATCGATCCCAAGAGCCTGGTCTACCTTGACGGCACCGAGCTGGACTTCGTCAAGGAAGGGTTGAACGAAGGCTTCAAGTTCAACAACCCCAACGTGCGCGGTGAGTGTGGCTGCGGCGAAAGCTTCAACGTCTGAGGCTGGCTGTGGGTACTCCTTGTCATTACGCTCTGTTTGATCTCCAGCCGTGCTTTCGTCTGGACCTCGACAAGCTGGCCACTCGCTATCGCGAGTTGGCCCGCGAGGTTCATCCTGACCGTTTTGCCGACGCCTCCGAGCGCGAGCAACGGGTAGCGCTGGAGAAGTCCGCGGCCCTTAACGACGCCTACCAGACACTGCGCAGTGCGCCTCGCCGTGCCCGCTATCTGCTGGCCATCGGTGGCCACGAAGTGCCCCAGGAAGTCACGGTCCACGACCCCGACTTCCTGTTGCAGCAGATGCAGTGGCGCGAAGAGCTTGAAGAGCTGCAGGACGAAGCCGACCTCGACGGTGTTGCCGTGTTCAAGAAGCGCCTCAAAGGTGCCCAGGACACGCTGAACGAGGATTTCGCCGCCTGCTGGGATGTGCCTGCCGAGCGTGATCAGGCCGAGCGCCTGATGCGCCGCATGCAGTTCCTCGACAAGCTCGCCCAAGAAGTGCGCCAACTGGAAGAGCGCCTCGACGATTAACCCGGCGCCTCCCGTGATGACGCCTAAGGTAATTAGATAAGCATGGCCCTACTGCAGATCGCCGAACCCGGTCAAAGTCCTCAGCCGCACCAGCGCCGCCTGGCGGTTGGCATCGACTTGGGTACCACCAATTCTCTGGTCGCTGCCTTGCGCAGCGGTCGCAGCGAGCCCCTGCCCGATGCGCAGGGCAACGTCATTCTGCCCTCGGCAGTGCGTTACCTGGCCGGCCACAGTGAGGTCGGCCTGGCGGCGCGCGAGGCAGCTTCCAGCGACCCGCTGAACACCGTGCTGTCGGTCAAGCGCCTGATGGGGCGTGGCTTGGCTGACGTCAAGCAGCTTGGCGAGCAGCTGCCGTACCGCTTCATTGGTGGCGAGTCGCACATGCCGTTCATCGACACTGTCCAGGGGCCGAAGAGCCCGGTGGAAGTGTCTGCCGACATTCTCAAGGTGCTGCGCGAGCGTGCCGAACAGACCTTGGGCGGTGAACTGGTAGGTGCGGTGATCACCGTGCCGGCTTACTTCGATGACGCCCAGCGCCAGGCGACCAAGGATGCGGCCAAGCTGGCCGGCCTTAATGTACTGCGCCTGCTCAACGAGCCGACCGCTGCAGCCGTGGCCTACGGCCTGGACCAGAATGCCGAAGGCCTGGTGGCCATCTACGACCTGGGTGGCGGTACGTTCGACATTTCCATTCTGCGCCTGACCGCCGGCGTGTTCGAAGTGCTGGCCACCGGTGGCGACACTGCCCTGGGCGGTGACGACTTCGACCACGCCATTGCCGGCTGGATCATCGAGCAGGCGGGTCTTTCTGCCGACCTCGATCCGGCCACGCAGCGTCAGCTGCTGCAAGCCGCCTGCGCCGCCAAAGAAGCCCTGACCGACGCCGACGTGGTCAGTGTCAGTCATGGCGCCTGGCAGGGCGAGCTCAGCCGTACTGCTTTCGAGGCCATGATCGAGCCGATGATCGCCCGCAGCCTCAAGGCCTGCCGCCGCGCGGTGCGCGACAGCGGTATTGAGCTGGAAGAAGTAGGTGCGGTGGTAATGGTCGGTGGTTCGACCCGTGTACCGCGTGTGCGTGAGGCTGTCGGCACGCTGTTCGGCCGTACCCCGCTGACCTCGATCGATCCTGACCAGGTGGTGGCCATTGGCGCCGCGATCCAGGCCGATACCCTGGCTGGCAATCGTCGCGAAGGTGGCGAATTGTTGCTGCTCGACGTCATCCCGCTGTCCCTGGGCCTTGAGACCATGGGCGGGTTGATGGAGAAGGTGATCCCGCGCAACACCACCATTCCGGTGGCCCGCGCCCAGGAATTCACCACTTACAAAGACGGCCAGTCGGCCATGATGATCCACGTCCTGCAGGGCGAGCGCGAGCTGATCAGCGACTGCCGCTCCCTGGCGCGCTTCGAGCTGCGCGGCATTCCGGCCATGGTCGCTGGCGCGGCGAAGATCCGCGTCACCTTCCAGGTCGATGCCGACGGTCTGCTCAGCGTCGCGGCCCGCGAGCTGGGCTCGGGCGTTGAAGCCAGCATCCAGGTCAAGCCGTCCTACGGCCTGACCGACGGCGAGATCGCCCGTATGCTCAAGGACTCCTTCGAGCACGCCGGCTCCGACAAGCAGGCCCGCCAGCTGCGCGAGCACCAGGTCGATGGCGAGCGTCTGCTCGAAGCGGTACAGGGCGCCCTGGACGCCGATGGCGAGCGCCTGCTCAGCAGCGAAGAGCGCGAAGCCATCGAATTCCAGATGCAAGAACTACGTGATTTGCTGACCGGCACCGATGGCCCAGCCATCGAGCAACAGACCAAGCGTCTGTCGCAGGTGACCGATGCATTTGCCGCCCGTCGCCTTGATTCGACGGTCAAAGCCGCACTGGCCGGGCGCAACCTGAATGAGATCGAGGAGTAACCGATGCCGCTGGTGACATTCCTGCCGCACGAGAAGTTCTGCCCTGAAGGGCTGACCGTGGAAGTCGAGCCCGGGACCAACATCCTGGAGCTGGCCCACGACCATCACATCGAGATGGAAAGCGCTTGCGGTGGCGTCAAGGCCTGCACCACCTGCCACTGCATCGTCCGCAAGGGCTTCGATTCGCTCGAAGAAGCCGACGAGCTGGAAGAAGACATGCTGGACAAGGCCTGGGGCCTGGAGGCTCAATCGCGCCTCGGCTGCCAGGTGGTGGTCGCCGACCAGGACCTGACCATCGAGATCCCCAAGTATTCGCTCAACCACGCTGCCGAAGCGCCGCACTGAGGTTTGCCCCGATGAGCCTGAAATGGATTGATGTACTTGAGATCGCCATCCAGCTTGCGGAAAGCAAGCCGGAAGTCGATCCTCGTTATGTGAATTTCGTCGATCTGCACCGCTGGGTGCTGGCCTTGCCAGACTTCAGCGACGATCCGTCACGTGGCGGTGAGAAAGTGCTCGAGGCCATCCAGGCGGCCTGGATTGATGAAGCCGACTAAGCGCGACGCTGCAGGTTAGGCAATCCCCTGGAACCCGCGTATAATTCGCGGGTTTAATTTTTCGTAACACTCATATTCTGGAGTTTTCCATGGCTGTTCAACGTACTTTCTCCATCATCAAGCCTGACGCCGTTGCCAAGAACGTAATCGGCAAGATCACCACCCGCTTCGAAGAAGCTGGCCTGAAAATCGTTGCTTCGAAAATCAAGCAACTGTCCAAAGCCGAAGCCGAAGGCTTCTACGCCGAGCACAGCGAGCGCGGCTTCTTCGGTGACCTGGTTGCCTTCATGACTTCCGGTCCGGTTGTCGTTCAGGTTCTGGAAGGTGAAAACGCTATCGCTCTGAACCGTGAGCTGATGGGCGCTACCAACCCTAAAGAAGCTGCTGCCGGCACCATCCGTGCTGACTTCGCCGAGTCGATCGACGCCAACGCCGTACACGGTTCGGACTCCGAAGCGGCTGCTGCTCGCGAAATCGCTTACTTCTTCGCTGCTACCGAGGTAACCACTCGCTAAGCGAAAGCTTACGGGTGAGGGTGAATCCATGACGACATCTACTGGCAAAATCAACCTGTTGGGTCTGACCCAGCCGGAAATGGAAAAATTCTTCGACTCTATCGGGGAGAAGCGCTTCCGTGCCGGCCAGGTGATGAAATGGATTCACCATTTTGGCGTCGATGATTTCGCCGCCATGACGAACGTCGGCAAGGCCTTGCGCGAAAAGCTCGAGGCTGTTGCCGAAATTCGCCCTCCGGAAGTGGTCAGTGAAGACATTTCCGCCGACGGCACCCGCAAGTGGGTGATCCGCGTTGCCTCCGGCAGCTGCGTCGAAACCGTCTACATCCCGACCGACGACCGCGGCACCCTGTGCGTCTCGTCGCAAGCCGGCTGCGCCCTGGACTGCAGTTTCTGCTCCACCGGCAAGCAAGGCTTCAACAGCAACCTCACCGCCGCTGAAGTGATCGGCCAGGTGTGGCTTGCGAACAAATCCTTCGGCACCGTCCCGGCCAAGATCGACCGCGCGATTACCAACGTGGTGATGATGGGCATGGGCGAGCCACTGCTGAATTTCGACAATGTCATCGCCGCCATGAAGATCATGATGGATGATCTGGGCTATGGCATTTCCAAGCGTCGCGTCACCCTGTCCACCTCGGGCGTGGTGCCGATGATCGACGAACTGGCCAAGCACATCGACGTGTCGCTGGCCCTGTCGCTGCACGCCCCGAACGACGAACTGCGCAACCAGCTGGTCCCGATCAACAAGAAGTACCCGCTCAAGGTGTTGCTGGAGTCCTGCATGGGCTACATGGCCACCCTCGGTGGCAAGCGCGTGCTGACCGTCGAGTACACCCTGCTCAAGGACGTCAACGACCAGCCTGAGCATGCTGCGCAGATGATCGAACTGCTGCGCGACGTACCGTGCAAGATCAACCTGATCCCGTTCAACCCGTTCCCTCATTCGGGTTACGAGCGGCCTAGCAACAATGCTATCCGCCGCTTCCAGGACCTGCTGCACCACGGTGGCTTCAACGTCACCACCCGTACCACCCGTGGCGAGGACATCGACGCCGCCTGTGGTCAGCTGGTCGGCCAGGTCAACGACCGTACCCGCCGCAGCGAGCGCTACATCGCGGTACGTCAGCTCTCTGCCGACGCTGAGCTTTCAGACAGCGCCGTGCGCCACTGAGACCGGCCCTCGCCATGAGCCTGCGCGCCGCGCTGTCGATCCTCGCGCTTTTGCTGCTGGCCGGCTGCGTGTCGGGCGGCGCGAACGACCCCCTGGCCAACCGCCAGGGCAGGGCGCAGGCAGGGCAGGCCTACGTACAGCTTGGGCTGGGCTATTTGCAACAAGGTTTGACCGAACAGGCCAAGGTCCCCCTGGGCAAGGCCCTGGCTCTGAATGCCAGTGACGCTGATGCCCACGCGGCTTTGGCGCTGGTGTTTCAGGCCGAAGGCGAACCCGCGCTGGCTGAGGGCCACTTCAAAAAAGCGTTGGAAACGCGCCCGGGCGATACGCGAATTCGCAACAACTACGGCAGTTTCCTATATGCTCAGCAACGTTTTGCCGAAGCCGAGCAGATGTTTCGCCTGGCCAGCGCCGATAGCCTGTATCCTGAACGTTCGCGGGTATACGAGAACCTTGGCCTGACGGCGCTGAAGCTGGACAATCGCGACCAGGCCACTGCGTATCTGTCCAAGGCCCTGCAACTCAACCAGCGGCAGCCCAGGGCGCTGCTGGAAATGGCTGAGTTGTCCTACGAAAACAGGCATTATGTGCCGGCCCGGGACTACTACGATCGTTTCAGCCAGTTGAGCGACCACAGCGCCCGCAGCCTCCTGCTGGGCAGCCGTCTTGCCCGGGTGTTCGACGAGCAGGGCACACTGGCCGAGATGGGCCAGCAATTACAACGACTTTATCCCGGTACGCCGGAATATCAGCAATACCTGTCGGAGCAACGATGAAAGCCGCGCATCCCGAAGTAGCAGCAGCGACCGGCCAGAACCCCGGTGAGCTGTTGCGCCAGGCCCGCGAAAAACGGGAGTGGTCGCAAGCCGAGGTGGCCCGCAAGCTCAACCTCACCGTAAGTTCGCTGAACCACGTGGAAACCGGCGCCTTCGACAAGCTGCCAGGTCACACTTTCGCCCGTGGCTACATTCGCGCCTACGCCAAACTCATGGACCTGGACCAGGCACCGCTGGTCGAGGCCTTCGACCAGTACACCGGTACCCATGCCAAGGGCAGCGAAGTGCATTCGCTTGGCCGTATCGAGGAACCGGTGCGCCTGTCGCATAACATCCTGCGCGGTGTCAGCCTGTTGCTGCTGGTTGCTGTCGTTGGCGGCAGCTTCATCTGGTGGCAAGACCAGGGCAGCCTGCGTGGCAAGGACCTGGCCAAGATCGCCCTGGAACACGTCGAGGTCGAGAGCGCTGACGGCACCACCCAGATTCACCCGCTGGACGAGCCTGAAGACCAGGCCGTGAGCGCCGGCCAGCAGGCTGAGAGCGCACCGCTGCCGTTGGAGCAGGCCCCGGCCGAGCAGGTCACCGAGACTACCGCCGAAGCTGCGCCTGCGGTACCTGCCCCGGCGCCGGTTCAGCAAGCACCCGCAGCGTCGACGCCTGCAGTATCGGCTCCGGCTGTGCCGGCCGCCCCTGCAGCGCCCACCGCACCTGTAGCACCCGTGGCCAGCGTGCCGGCTGTAGCCGCCGCAGCGCCCGCCGCCGTACCGGCCGGCAGCGCCAAGGTCGCCATCCAGTTCATCGCCGATTGCTGGACCCAGGTCACCGATGGCAACGGCAAGGTGCTGTTCAGCGCCGTCAAGCGCAAGGGTGACAACCTCGAACTGACCGGCAAACCGCCGTTCGCGGTGCGCCTGGGCTTTGCCCGCGGCGCCCAGGTCAGCTACAACGGTCAGGCCGTCGATGTTGCTCCGTTCACCAGTGGCGAGACCGCTCGCCTGAAGTTGGGACAGTAAGTCATGCACGGCGAATCTCCGATCAAACGTCGCGAATCCCGCAAAATCTGGGTCGGCAATGTGCCGGTGGGTGGCGATGCCCCCATCGCGGTGCAGAGCATGACCAACACCGACACCAACGATGTCGCGGCCACCGTGGCGCAGATCCAGCGCCTGGTCGACGCCGGCGTCGACATCGTGCGCGTTTCGGTGCCCGACATGGACGCCGCCGAGGCGTTCGGCAAGATCAAGCAGTTGGTCAGCGTGCCGCTGGTCGCCGATATCCACTTCGACTACAAGATCGCCTTGCGCGTGGCCGAGCTGGGTGTCGACTGCCTGCGCATCAACCCGGGCAACATCGGCCGTGAAGACCGTGTGCGCGCGGTGGTCGATGCCGCCCGTGACCGGGGTATCCCGATCCGTATCGGCGTCAACGCCGGTTCCCTGGAAAAAGACCTGCAGAAGAAGTACGGCGAGCCGACCCCGGCCGCGCTGGTCGAGTCTGCCTTGCGCCATGTCGAGCACCTCGACCGTCTGGACTTCCAGGACTTCAAGGTCAGCGTCAAGGCCTCCGACGTGTTCATGGCCGTCGAAGCCTACCGCCTGCTGGCCAAGCAGATCATCCAGCCGCTGCACCTGGGCATCACCGAAGCCGGTGGCCTGCGCTCCGGGACGGTGAAATCCGCTGTCGGCCTCGGTATGCTGCTGGCCGAGGGTATCGGCGATACCATCCGTATTTCGCTGGCCGCCGACCCGGTCGAAGAAGTGAAGGTCGGCTACGACATCCTCAAGTCGCTGCACCTGCGTTCGCGTGGCATCAACTTCATCGCCTGCCCGAGCTGCTCGCGGCAGAACTTCGATGTGGTCAAGACCATGAACGAGCTGGAAGGGCGCCTGGAAGACCTGCTGGTCCCGCTGGACGTGGCGGTGATCGGTTGCGTGGTCAACGGCCCCGGCGAAGCCAAGGAAGCCCACGTGGGGCTGACCGGCGGCACGCCGAACCTGATCTACATCGATGGCAAGCCGGCGCAGAAGCTGACCAATGACAACCTGGTCGATGAGCTGGAAAAGCTCATCCGCCAGAAAGCGGCCGAAAAGGTCGAGGCTGACGCGGCGCTGATCGCCCGCAGCTGACACACAGATTCGTAAGGACTTTTCGTGAGCAAATCGCTGCAAGCCATCCGTGGCATGAACGACATCCTGCCAGAGCAGTCGCCGCTGTGGCGCTACTTTGAAAGCACCGTTGCCGGCCTGCTGGACACCTACGGGTACAGCCAGATCCGCACGCCGATCGTCGAGTTCACCGAGCTGTTCAAGCGCTCCATCGGTGAAGTCACCGACATCGTCGAAAAAGAGATGTACACCTTCGAGGACCGCAACGGCGATTCGCTGACCCTGCGCCCCGAGGGCACCGCTGCCTGCGTACGTGCCGTGCTTGAGCACGGCATCACCGGCAACGGCCAGGTGCAGAAACTCTGGTACATCGGCCAGATGTTCCGCCACGAGCGCCCGCAGAAAGGCCGCTACCGTCAGTTCCACCAGATCGGCGTGGAAGTGTTCAACCTGGACGGTCCGGACATCGACGCCGAACTGATCATGCTGACCTGGCGCCTGTGGGGCCTGCTGGGCATCCAGGACGCGGTCAAGCTCGAGCTGAACAGCCTGGGCACCAGCGAAGCCCGCGCCCGCTATCGCGACGCGCTGGTCGAGTTCCTCTCGGCGCGTCTGGAGCAGCTCGATGAAGACAGCCAGCGTCGCCTGAAGAGCAACCCGCTGCGCATCCTCGACAGCAAGGACCAGGGCACCCAGGCGGTGCTGGTCGGCGCGCCGAAGCTCGAAGACTACCTGGACGAAGATTCCCGTGTGCACTTCGAGGGCCTCAGGGCACGCCTCGACGCCGCCGGTATCCCGTTCGTGATCAACACCAAGCTGGTGCGTGGCCTGGACTACTACAGCAAGACCGTGTTCGAGTGGGTCACCGACAAGCTCGGCGCCCAGGGCACCGTCTGTGCCGGTGGCCGCTATGACGGCCTGGTCGAGCAGATGGGCGGCAAGCCGACCCCGGGCGTGGGTTTTGCCATGGGTATCGAGCGACTGATCCTGCTGCTGGAAACCCTCGAGAAGGTACCGGAGTCCATCAACCGTCAGATCGACGTCTACCTGTGCGCCTTCGGCGAGCAGGCCGAGATTGCCGGCCTGCGCCTGTCTGAAGGCCTGCGTGATCGCCTGCCGGGCCTGCGTCTGGCAGTCAACGCCGGTGGCGGCAGCTTCAAGAGCCAGTTCAAGAAGGCCGACAAGAGCGGCGCGCTGTTCGCCCTGATTCTGGGCGACGACGAGCTGGTCAAGCAAGAGATTGGCCTGAAGCCCCTGCGTGGTCAGGGCGAACAACAGCACATTGCCTGGGATGCTCTGGCTGAGCACCTGGAAACCGCGATCGCACAGGCGTAACGCGGTTCAACAAGCGAATAGGCGAAAAGGAGTATTGGGGTGTCGAGTACCGATGATGATGACCTGGCAGGGGTCAAGGACTGGTGGAACCGCAACGGCAAGCCGCTGCTGACCGGCGCGCTGCTGGCCGGTGTGGTGGTGCTGGGCTGGAATACCTGGCACAAGTACCAGAACAACCAGTCGCAAGGCGCCTCGCAGCTGTACCAGGCCCTGCTGGAAACCAGCCTGACGCCGAGCGGCCAGCCTGACGCGACCAAGGTCGCGGAACTGGCCGGCAAGCTCAAGAGCGAGTTCGGCGGTACCGCCTACGCCCAGTACGGCAGCCTGTTCGTGGCCAAGGTCGCGGTCGAGAGCGGCAAGCTCGACGACGCCGCTGCCGAGCTCAAGGGTGTGCTGGACAAGCCGGCCGACGTGACCCTGGGCGAAATCGCACGCCAGCGCCTGGCGCGCGTGCTGGCCGCCCAGAACAAGGCCGATGACGCCCTGAAACTGCTCGACGGCGACGCCGACAAAGCGTTCCTGGCCAGCCGTGAAGAATTGAAGGGCGACCTGCTGGTACAGCTGGGTCGCGCCGACGATGCCCACAGCGCATACGAAAAAGCCAAGGCCGCGCTGTCCGATGACGCCGCAGTCGGTGGCTTGCAACTGAAGCTGGACGACCTGGCCAAAGGGGACGCGTGACGTGATCGGTTGGAAACAAGCAGCAGTGCTGACCCTGGCCGTACTGGCCGCAGGTTGCAGCAGCAACAGCAAGAAGGAACTGCCTCCGGCCGAGCTGACCAAGTTCACCGAAGAAGTGGTGCTGAAGAAGCAGTGGAGCCGCTCGATCGGTGACGGCCAGGGCGAGACGTACAACACCCTGGTACCGGCCATCGAAAACGACCGTATCTACGCCTCCGACGTCAACGGCGAAGTCTTCGCCCTCGACCGCAACACCGGTGACGTGGTGTGGAAGAAGGACCTGGACAAGCCGGTTTCCGGCGCAGTCGGTGTCGGTTATGGCCTGGTCATGCTCGGCACCCTCAAGGGTGAAGTGATTGCCCTGGACTCCAGCACCGGTGAGGAGCGCTGGAAAGCGCGTGTGACCAGTGAAGTGCTGGCGCCGCCTGCCAACAACGGTGACGTTGTGGTGGTGCAGACCCAGGACGACCGCCTGATCGGCCTGGATGCCGCCACTGGCGACCGCCGCTGGATCTACGAGAACACCCCGGCCGTACTGACCCTGCGTGGTACCGGTGCACCGATCGCGACCAACCGCCTGGCCGTCGCCGGCCTGTCCACCGGCAAGGTGGTCGCAGTGGACATCAACAACGGCGTGCCGGTGTGGGAGAGCCGTGTGGCCATCCCGCAAGGTCGTTCCGAGCTGGACCGCGTGGTCGATATCGACGGCGGTCTGCTGCTGTCGGGTGGTACCCTGTACGTCAGCACCTATCAGGGCCGCGTCGCGGGCCTGGACCTGGAAAGCGGCCGCGTGCTCTGGCAGCGTGATGCTTCCAGCTACGTGGGTGTCGCCCAAGGCTTTGGCAACGTCTACGTCAGCCAAGCCTCGGGGACTGTCGAGAGCGTCGACGAGCGCTCTTCCAGCGCCCTGTGGACCAACGACTCGATGGCTCGCCGTCAGTTGTCGGCACCAGAGGTTTATTCCAGCTACGTGGCAGTAGGTGATTTCGAGGGTTACCTGCACCTGCTCAGCCAGGTCGATGGCCGTTTCGTCGGCCGTGAACGTATCGACAGCGATGGCTTGCGTGCCCGACCCCTGGTGGTCGGCGACACCATCTACGTCTTTGGCAACAGCGGCAAGCTCGAGGCACTGACGCTGCGCTGAAGCTATGCTCAAGACCGCTATGGGTCTTGAGTTGCGGCGTAGGAAACGCCGCCCGAACTCCGGCCGCTGCCTTGCAGCGGCCTTTGCATTTTCAAGAATTCAAGAGTGGAGAGCCGCATGGTTCCCGTAATCGCCCTGGTGGGCCGGCCGAACGTCGGCAAATCCACCATGTTCAACCGCCTGACCAAGACCCGCGATGCCATCGTCGGTGACCTCTCGGGTCTGACCCGTGACCGCCAGTATGGTGATGCCAGCTGGCAGGGTCGTTCGTACATCCTGATCGACACCGGTGGTATCACCGGTGACGAAGTGGGCATGGACGAGAAGATGGCCGAGCAGTCGCTGATGGCCATCGAAGAAGCCGACTATGTGCTGTTCCTGGTCGACGCCCGCGCCGGCATGACCGCTGCCGACCAGATGATTGCCGAGCACCTGCGCAAGCGCAACAAGTCGGCAATCCTGGTCGCCAACAAGATCGACAACATCGATGCCGACGTCGCCCGCGCCGAGTTCTCGCCGCTGGGCATGGGCAACGCCATTCCGGTGGCCGGCTCCCAGGGCCGTGGTATCAACCAGCTGATGGAGTCGGTACTGGGTCATATTCCTCGTGATGCCGAGGAAGAAGCCCTTGACCAGGAAGTCGCCGAAGGCGAAGAAGCGGTCCGCATTCCAGGCCCGAGCGAGAAGGATGGCATCAAGATCGCCATCATCGGTCGCCCGAACGTCGGCAAGTCGACCCTGGTCAACCGCATGCTCGGCGAAGAGCGCGTGGTGGTCTATGACCAGCCGGGCACCACCCGTGACAGTATCTACATCCCGTTCGAGCGTGATGACGAGAAGTACACCTTCATCGACACTGCCGGGGTGCGCAAGCGCGGCAAGATCCATGAGGAAGTCGAAAAGTTCTCGGTGGTGAAGACGCTGCAGGCGATCAAGGACGCCAACGTGGTGATCTTCGTCATGGATGCCCGCGAAGGTGTGGTCGACCACGACCTCAACCTGCTGGGCTTCGCCCTCGAAGCCGGCCGTGCCATCGTCATCGCCCTGAACAAGTGGGACGGCATGGAGTCGGGTGAGCGCGACTACGTGAAGACCGAGTTGGAGCGCCGGCTGTTCTTCGTCGACTTCGCCGACATCCACTTCATCTCGGCGCTGCACGGCACTGGCGTGGGCCACCTGTACAAGTCGGTGCAGGCCGCGTTCAAGTCGGCGGTGACCCGCTGGCCGACCAGCCGCCTGACGCAGATCCTCGAAGATGCAGTCAGCGAGCACCAGCCGCCGCTGGTCAATGGTCGCCGGATCAAGCTGCGCTATGCCCACCTGGGTGGGGCCAACCCGCCGCTGATCGTGATCCACGGCAACCAGACCGAGAAGATTCCCAAGTCGTACTCGCGTTACCTGGAAAACACCTACCGCCGCGTGCTCAAGCTGGTCGGTACGCCGATCCGTATCGAATACAAGGGCGGTGAGAACCCGTACGAGGGCAAGAAGAACACCCTCACCGATCGCCAGGTCAACAAGAAGCGCCGCTTGATGTCGCACCACAAGAAGGCCGAGAAGAAGCGCCGCGACAAGCGCTGATACCGGGCTGGATTCATCGCCGGCAAGCCAGCTCCCACAGGTAACCCACTGAGCTCAAGAGCGGTGGAGCCCCTGTGGGAGCCGGCTTGCCGGCGATAGGGCCTTTTGATCCAGCGCAATCCCCCCATTGTTTCTGCCTTTTTCCTGACTGCTCGATCCGCTATGCTCGGTTTCCACCCCGTGCCGGATACACCCCAGGAAAGAGGGCTCCATGATCCGCAGCAAACTGCCGAATGTCGGCACGACCATCTTCACCACCATGTCTCAGCTCGCCGTGCAAACCGGTGCGCTCAACCTCTCCCAGGGGTTTCCCGACTTCAATGGCCCGCAGTCACTGCTCGATGCAGTCGGCCGCCATGTCGCCGCCGGGCATAACCAGTACGCACCGATGACCGGTCTGCCGGCCTTGCGCCAGCAGGTGGCCGCCAAGGTCGAACGTCTGTACGGCGCCAAAGTCGATGTCGACCAGGAAGTGACCATCACCCCGGGTGCCACCGAAGCGATCTTCTGTGCCATCCAGGCGGTCATCCAGGCCGGTGACGAGGTCATTGTCTTCGACCCTTGTTACGACAGCTACGAGCCTTCCGTGACGCTGGCGGGCGGCCGTTGCGTGCACGTACAGCTCAGCGCCAGTGACTTCCGTATCGACTGGCAGAAGTTCAGCGATGCCCTGAGCCCGCGCACGCGCATGGTCATTCTCAACTCGCCGCACAACCCCAGCGGGGCACTGGTCACGCGGGAAGACCTGGACCAACTGGCCCAGCTGATCGCCGACCGCGACATTTACGTGGTCAGCGACGAAGTCTACGAGCACTTGGTCTACGACGGCGTGCGCCATGCCAGCGTGCTGGCCCACGAAGCGCTTTACCAGCGCGCGTTCGTGATCAGCTCGTTCGGCAAGACGTATCACGTCACGGGCTGGAAGACCGGCTATGTGATTGCGCCGCCGGCCTTGAGCGCAGAACTGCGCAAGGTGCACCAGTACGTCAACTTCTGCGGCGTGACGCCGCTGCAGTGCGCACTGGCCGACTTCATGGCCGAGCACCCCGAGCACATCGATGAACTGCCGGCCTTCTACCAGGCCAAGCGTGACCTGTTCTGCGACCTGCTCGAAGGCTCGCGGCTACGCTTTACCCGCACGGCGGGTACCTATTTCCAACTGGTGGACTATTCGCAGATCCGTCCGGACTTGAACGACGTCGACATGGCCATGTGGCTCACCCGTGAGCACGGTGTCGCGACCATTCCGGTATCGGTGTTCTACCAGCAACCTATCCCCGAGCAACGCCTGGTACGCCTGTGCTTTGCCAAACGTGAGGAGACGCTGCGTCAGGCAGCGGAAAAACTATGCGCGATCTGAGTGCACTGCCCAATCTGAGAATCGCCCTGGTCCAGACCACCCTGGCCTGGCACGACCGCGAAGCCAACTACGCGCACTTCGAGGTGTTGCTGGACCAGGCTGGCGATGTCGACCTGGTGATCCTGCCGGAGATGTTCACCACTGGGTTTTCCATGGAGTCCGAGCGCCTGGCCGAGCCTGAGAACGGCCCGACCTACAAGTGGCTCAAGGCACAGGCCAAGCGGATCGGCGCGGTGATTACCGGCAGCGTCATCGTCCAGGCCGCCGATGGCAGCCACCGCAATCGCCTGCTGTGGGCGCGGCCAGACGGCGAGATCCTGCACTACGACAAGCGCCACCTGTTCCGCATGGCCGGCGAGCACAAGCACTTCACCCCGGGCGAGCGCCAGGTGCAGTTCGAGATCAACGGTTGGCGGGTGCGCCCGCTGATCTGCTACGACCTGCGCTTCCCGGTGTGGAGCCGTGATGCCCAGGACACCGACCTGCTGCTGTACACCGCCAACTGGCCGGCAGCGCGTCGCCAGCACTGGAACCGTCTGTTGCCCGCACGGGGCATCGAGAACCTGTGCTACGTGGCGGCGGTGAACCGGGTGGGCACCGATGGCAAGGGCTTTGCCTATTCCGGCGACAGCCAGGTGCTGGACTTCCAGGGCGAGAGCCTGCTGAGTGCAGGGGAGGCGGACGGGGTGTTCACGGCGGTGTTGAGTGCGGCGGAGCTGGCGGCCTACCGCACGCGCTTCCCGGCCAACCTGGATGCCGATACCTTCGAGCTGAACTGAGTCAGGGCCGGCCCTATCGCCGGCAAGCCGGCTCCCACAGGTACTGCACAGGTCTCAGGCCTTGTGCTGTCCTGTGGAGCCCAGGTACAGCACAGGTCTCAGGCCTTGTGCTGTCCTGTGGAGCCCAGGTACAGCACAGGTCTCAGGCCCTGTGCTGTCCTGTGGAGCCCAGGTACAGCACAGGTCTGGGCCTTGTGATGTACCTGTGGGAGCCGGCTTGCCGGCGATTGGGCCTGAACTGACCACATCACTTGACGATCAGTACACATCCCGCCGATACCGCCCATCCTCGATCAGCTGCTGTACTGCTGCTTCTCCAAGAATACCGATCAGCGCCGCATCCACCCCCGCCGCCATCCCCTGCAGGCTGCCGCAGACATACACACAGGCCCCTTCGGCCACCCAGCGCTTGAACTCATCGGCCTGCTGCAGCAACACATCCTGCACATACACCTTCTCAGCCTGATCCCGCGAAAACGCCAGGTCCAGCCGCGCCAGGTCGCCGCTATCCAGCCAACCCTGCAGCTCTTCGCCACACAGCAAGTCATGTGCCCGGTTGCGTTCACCGAACAGCAGCCAGTTGCGCTGTTCACCGGCATTGATCCGCGCCTTGAGCAAGCTGCGCAGGCCTGCCAGGCCCGTTCCGTTGCCGATCAGGATCACCGGCGCTGCAGCTTCCGGCAGGTGGAAGCCGCTGTTGCGGCGTACCCGCAGGCTCAGCGTGCCGCCTTGCGGCAGATACTCGGTCAGCCAACCAGAACCCAGGCCCAGGTTGCCGTCGCTGTGGCGCTCCTGGCGCACGATCAGCTCCAGCACGCCATCGCTGGCGATCGAGGCGATGGAGTATTCACGGCTGCCGATGGGCACCAGTGCATCGACCAGCGCTTGCGGCTGCATGCCCACCAGGTGGTCACGGCGTGCCGGCAACTGGCGGCCAGACAGCGCCTGGGCGAGGGTTTCCTGCAAGCCGTCCAGCTGTACTTTGGCGTTGGCATCCAACGCCATGCCGCTGAGAAACGCATCGATCCGTGGCTGGCCGTTGAGTGGCAGGACTTCCACCAGGTCACCGGCCTCCCAGCTGGCAGGTTGTTCCGGGTGCAAGCCGATCATGTACACCGGCTGGCCCTGGCTGCCCGGGTTGAGCAGCTCGCGGCGTACCAGGTTCCAGCTGCCGAAGCTCGGCGCCTGCCAGGGGGCGATCGGCTTGGCTCCGGTAAGGTGTGCCAGGGCTTGCTGCCAGTGTTGCAGTGCCGTCGGGTCGGCGTTGTCCACTTCCACGGCGCTGAACGCACTGCTGGCCCCGCGCTCGCCAAGCCAGGCCTGCAGGCGCCGGGCAAAGCCGCAGAAGTGCGGGTACTGGCGGTCACCCAGGGCAAGCAAGGCATAGCTGAGGTTGTTCAGCGCCCAGGGCTGGCCCAGTACCTTGCGTTCGAAGGCCCGCGCGCTGTCGGGCGCTTCACCGTCGCCAAAGGTGCTGACCACGAACACTGCGCGACGCGCCTGGCGCAGGTCGTCTTCGCCCAACTCGGCCAGGGCGCGCACTTGTACTGGCAAGCCGGCGGCCTGCAGTTGCCCGGCGCTTTGCCAGGCCAGTTGCTCGGCCAAACCGCTCTGGCTGGCGAAACCGATCAGCCAGCTGTCGGCGCCGGCGTTGGCGCTGTCGACGTTGCCACGGGCGGCGCGCACCTGGCGCTTCTTGCGGCGGCGGTCGAGGTACAGCAGCCAGCCGGTGACGAAGAACAGCGGCATGGTCAGGCTGGCGAGGGTGACGATGATGCGCCCCGGCAGCCCGAAGTACTCGCCGACGTGCAGGGCGTAGACGCTCTGCAGCAGCTGGGCCTTGAAGGATTTGTCGGTGTAGCGGTCGTGGCTTTTCACCTGGCCGGTGGCCGGGTCGAGTACCAGGGTGTTGAAGGCGCGAGGGTGCGCCGCGTTGTCTTGCAGATAGAACAGGTTGGCCGGCTGGCCGCCCACTGGCGGCAAGCGCAGGTTGTAGGTGGCAAGGCCGGGCCCTGCGGCATCCTTCAGGGTGGCCCAGATGGCGTCATAGTCGACCACCCGCGGCGGCGCGTTCTTGTCGACTTTCTGTGGCCCGTGACGGCCACGGCCTTCACCGCGTTTTTGCTGCTGGCCGGCGGCGGGCGCATCGCCCAGCAGCTTGTTCAAGCCTTCGCGGTACCACTCGTAGGACCAGAACAGGCCAGTGAGCGCGAACAGCAGGTAGAACAGCAGGCACCAGGTGCCGGCCACCGCGTGCAGGTCCCAATTGAAGGCACGGCCCTTCTTGGCCCAGTCGAAGGTCAGCCAGGTGCGCCAGTTCAGCGCCTTGCGCGGCCAGCGCAGGTACAGCCCGGAGAGGCAGAAGAAAATCAGCATCAGGGTGCAGGCGCCGGTGATCTGCCGGCCGCTGTCGCCCATGGCCAGGAAGCGGTGCAGTTGCAGCATCAGGTTGAAGAAGCCCTGCCCGGCGACTTCACCCTTGAGCTCGCCGGTATACGGGTCGGCGTAGCGCAGCTCGCCCCGGCGTTCGCCGGGGGCAGGGGTGAAGAAGATGCGAGCGGCATTGCCCTCGCGGATATCGACCCACAGCATCGATATCTTGTCCCCTTGCTCGGCCTCGACCCGGCGCACCAGTTCGGCGGGCGGCAGCACGCCTTCGGGGCGCACTTCTACCTTCAGCACATCCGGGTTGAACGCCCGCAGCAGTTCTTCCTGGAACGAGTAGAGCGCCCCGGTGATGCCCATCAAGGCCAGCACCAGGCCAGCGGTGATGCCAAAGAACCAGTGCAATTGGAACAGCGTCTTCTTCACCACATCGATCACCTTGTCTTGCTGCCGCGCGTTACGCGGGGTGCATTATGCCTTGGTACGCAAAAGCCCCGCTCATGGGAATGAACGGGGCTTGGGGGTGCTGCTTTAGAAGTGGACGGCGGTGGTCAGCATGGTGGTCCGCCCGGCCGCCTGGTTGGCGAAGTGGGTGGAGAATGCCTTGTCGTAGTAGACCTCGTTGGTCAGGTTCTGCACGTTCAGCTGCAGGTCGACGTTCTTGGTCAGCTTGTAGGCGGCCATGGCGTCGTAGCGCACGTAGCTGTCGACCATGGTGGTGTTGGCCACGCTGCCGTACACATCATCCACGTAGAACGCGCCGCCACCGATGGTCAGCTTCGGCGTGATCGAGTAAGTGGTCCACACGCTGGCGCTGTTGTTCGGCGTGTTCGGCAGCTGGTTGCCGTCGTTGGCCTTGCCCAGCGGGCCGCCGTCGATCTGACGGGCTTCCATGTAGGTGTAGCCGGCGAACACCTGCCACTTGTCGGTGATCTTGCCGCTGGCCGACAGCTCGACGCCCTGTACGCGGGTTTCGCCGACGTTTTCGTAGCTGTCGGTGTCTACCTGGACGCGGGCATTTTCCTTCTCGGTGCGGAACAGCGCAGCGGTCAGGGACAGGCGCTGGTCCAGCAGGTCCCACTTGGTGCCGATCTCGTAGTTGGTGGTTTCCTCTGGCTCCATGTCGCTGCTCAGGAGGTTGCCGTTGCGGTCGGTGGTGTTGCCCAGCGGGTTGCCTTCCGTGCCTTCGCCCAGCATTGCGCCCGGTGGCGTCGCGGAGGTGGCGTAGGAGACGTAGATGCTGCCGTTGTCTGCGGGTTTCCACACCAGTCCCAGCTGGCCGGTCACGAACTCGCTGGTGTCCTTGCCCTTGGCGACGACGCCTTTGGTGTTCACCACGGTCGCGCCGGAAGCATCGTAGCTACGGTACTGGGTGTCGAAGTGGTCGTAGCGCAGGCCCATGTTCAGCAGCCAGTCAGGCGACAGCTCCAGGGTGTCGAACACGTAGAGGGCGCGGGTGTTGCTCTTGGTATCGGTGCCCGCGTAGTTGCGTGCGATGCTGCCGTTCCACGGATCGTCCGGGTTTGGGTTGCCCAGCGAGGTGCAGTTGTAGCCGCTGTTGGCGCCGATCATGCCTGGGGTGCAGTTGTTGCTGGCGTTGCCTGGGGTGCCCGGCGTGGTGTCGGTGTTAACGGTGTACGACGAACGCTTGCTCTCTTCACGGCTCAGCTCGATACCGGTGGAGAAGCTGTTCTTCAGCCCGCCCAGGTAGAACTCGCCGAACAGGTCGGTCTGGTTGGTGGTGGTGGACGTGTTGCCCACACGGGTGTTGGCCCGGCGCCAGACGCTGCCATTGTTGACGTTGCCCTTGCTGTCGTCCGGCTGGGTCAGGATGTAATCCTGCATGCTGTTGCCGTGACGCAGGGTGTTCTTGATGGTCAGCGCGTCGGTCAGGTCGTGCTCGATGGCGAAGGTGGCGATGTCCACGCGGGTCTTGCGGAAGTCGCGATCGGTCAGGCCGTAGAAGTTGTCGCTGTCGCCGCCGTCGTTGGGCTTGCTCGGGTGCGCCGAGGTGCGCGCGCCGCTGCCGCCAGTCGGGATGGTGTACGGAATACCCGAATCCGGCAGGTCGTCGCTTTCCAGGTGGTAGTAGTCAAGGTTGACGCGGGTCGGGGTGCCGAGGCCGAAGGCCAGGGACGGGGCGATACCCCAGCGGTCGTAGTTGACCTTGTCACGGCCGGCGACGTTGCTTTCGTGGGTCATCAGGTTGAGACGACCGGCAACGGTGTCGCTGAACTGGTAGTTGCCATCGAAGGTGTAGCGCTGGGTCTGGTCGCTGCCCCAGGTCCAGGCACCGTCCAGCGAGTTGCCCAGGTGGGCGCGCTTGCTCACCAGGTTGATGGTGCCGCCTGCGGCGCCGCGGCCACCGATGGCCGAGTTCGGGCCCTTGGCCACTTCGACCGATTCGATGGCGAAGATTTCACGGGTTTGCGCGCCGGTGTCGCGCACGCCGTCCAGGTAGGTGTCGCCCTGAGCGTCGAAGCCTCGGATGAACGGGCGGTCGCCTTGCGGGTTGCCGCCTTCGCCGGCGCCGAAGGTGATGCCTGGCACGGTGCGCAGGGCGTCCTGCAGGGTCAGGGCGTTGGTGTCCTTGATCACCTGCTGCGGGATCACGGTGATCGAGCGCGGGGTGTCCACCAAGGGTGCGGTGTACTTCTGCGAGGAGGCTTTCTCGACTTTGTAGTCGGTGCTGGCCTGTTCAGCCTTGCCATTGACGCTGGTGGCGTCGAGGGTGATCGCGCTGTTGGCGGCCGGGTCGGCGGCATAGGCGCCGGAGGCGCTGAGTGCGACGCCAATGGCGGACACGAGCAGGCGTGGTGAACTCACTGCAGATGGTACGTTACGCATTGTTATGGACCTTCCCCAAGGTGTGAAGGCCGCGGATCATAGTGTAAGCGATTGTAACTAGCAATTGAGAGTCGTTACCATTCGCTATTAATTTACAATCTTTACAAATTCTCTTTACGTTTTGGGTAGGCTGAAACGTCTTAAGCGCCGAAAGGGCTTGTGCGGCGTAAAAGGGAATCAATATCATTGGCGCCTTTACACTTTCTGACGGTGCCGTCGCCATGCTGCTTCACATTCCCGGTCTGTTCGACAACGACGAACTCGCCCGCATCCGCGAGGCCCTGGAGCAAGCCGACTGGGCGGACGGCAAGGTCACCGCCGGTTACCAGTCGGCCAAGGCCAAGCACAACCTGCAACTGCCGGAAGGGCATGCGTTGGCCAAGGAAATCGGCAGTGCGCTGATCGACCGGCTGTGGCAAACCCCGCGCTTCATGTCGGCCGCGCTGCCGCACAAGGTGTTCCCGCCGTTGATCAACTGCTACCGCGAAGGTGGCAACTTCGGCTTCCACATCGACAACGCCCTGCGCCAGCCCAAGGGCAGCCCGGAGCGGGTGCGCACCGACCTGTCCTCGACGTTGTTTCTCAGCGACCCGGACAGCTACGACGGTGGCGAGCTGGTGATCCAGGACACCTACGGCATTCAGCAGATCAAGCTGGCCGCCGGCGACCTGGTGCTGTACCCCGGCACGAGTTTGCACAAGGTCAACCCGGTGACTCGCGGCGTGCGTTATGCGGCGTTCTTCTGGACCCAGAGCCTGGTGCGCGAGGACAGCCAGCGGGCGTTGCTGTTCGAGATGGACAATGCCATCCAGCAATTGACCGCCGATGTGCCGGATCACCCGTCGTTGCTGCAGTTGACCGGCACTTACCACAACCTGCTACGCCGCTGGGCCGAGGTCTGAGCCGTGTCCTACCAGTTGCGACGTGAAGAAGAGGTAAATGTGGCTGGCCTGCGAGCAATGCTCGAACACAGCCCAGGCCAGGCTGCCCAGGCGATCCTTGCGGCGGCGGGGGAGGGCGTGGTCGAGGCGCAGTCGTTGCTTGGGCAGATTTTGCTCGACGGGCGCGGTATCGAAGCGGATGAGGGCGTGGCCCGGCGCTGGTTCAGCATCGCCGCACAGGGAGGCAGTGCCATGGCGCACAACATGCTTGGGCGTTGCCTGGAGCATGGCTGGGGTGGAGATCAGGATTTGTCGCAGGCCGCCATCCATTATGCGCATGCGGCCGACGCTGGCCTGGACTGGGGCCTTTACAACCTGGGCAACCTGTTGGCCACGGGGCGTGGGGTGCCTGCTAACCAGGCCCAGGCGTTGCTCTGTTACGAGAAGGCCGCGCAATTGGGCCATGCCAAGTCGATGAATCTGTACGGGCGGTATCTGGAGCAGGGTATCGCCACGGCCCCGAGCCCGGTACGGGCGGTGCGCTGGTATCGGCGCTCGGCCGAGGCGGGGGATTTTCGCGGGATGTTCAGCCTGGCGATGGTGCTGGCCGAGCGTGGGCAGGTCGCCGAGGCGGGGCCTTGGCTGGAGCGGGCGCGGGTCGAGGGGAACCTGAACTTTCTGCGCAGTGCGTTGGTGACCCTGCAGCGGGCGGGGCCGATGTTGATGGCCTTTGCGGCGCGGTATGCCGAAGAGTTGGAACAACGCGAGACTTGAGGTGATTGTACTGGCCCTATCGCCGGCAAGCCGGCTCCCACAGGGAACGCCTTGTGCAGTACCTGTGGGAGCCGGCTTGCCGGCGATAGGGCCGGTACAGACAAAACAAAACGGGGCCTTTCGGCCCCGTCTTGCATTACAGGTAGTAAGCCTTCAGCGGCGGGAAGCCGTTGAATTCCACCGCGCTGTAGCTGGTGGTGTAGGCACCGGTCGACAGCCAGTACAGGCGGTCGCCGATCGCCAGGTTCAGCGGCAGGCCGTACTTGTAGTTCTCGTACATGATGTCGGCGCTGTCGCAGGTCGGGCCGGCGATGACCACTTCTTCGGCTTCGCCTTTCTTCTCGGTCCAGATCGGGAACTTGATGGCTTCGTCCATGGTTTCGATCAGGCCGGAGAACTTGCCCACGTCGGTGTAGATCCAGCGCTCGACCGCGGTGCGCGACTTGCGCGCCACCAGCACCACTTCGCTGACCAGGATACCGGCGTTGGCGATCAGCGAACGGCCAGGCTCCAGAATGATTTCCGGCAGCTCGTCACCGAAGTCTTCCTTGAGGAAGCGGATGATCTCTTCGGCGTAGGTTTCGAGGCTGTTGGTGCGGGTGATGTAGTTGGCCGGGAAGCCGCCACCCATGTTGATCAGCTTCAGCTCGATGCCGTCTTCTTCCTTCAGGCGCTCGAAGATCACCTTGACCTTGGCGATGGCCGCGTCCCACACGCTGATGTCGCGCTGCTGCGAGCCTACGTGGAAGGAAATGCCGTATGGCACCAGGCCCAGGTCACGGGCGAGGATCAGCAGGTCCATGGCCATGTCGGTCTGGCAGCCGAACTTGCGCGACAGCGGCCAGTCAGCAGTGGTGGAGCCTTCGGTGAGGATACGCACATAGACCTTCGAGCCCGGTGCGGCCTTGGCGATGTTGCGCAGGTCGGCTTCCGAGTCGGTGGCATACAGGCGCACGCCCTTCTCATAGAAGTAGCGGATGTCCTTGGACTTCTTGATGGTGTTGCCGTAGCTGATGCGGTCGGCGCTGACGCCGCGGTCCATGACCTTGTCCAGCTCGTAGATCGAGGCGATGTCGAAGCTCGAGCCTTTCTCTTTCAGCAGGTCGATGATCTCGACGGCCGGGTTGGCCTTGACCGCGTAATAGACCTTGGCGAACTCGAACCCGGCGCGCAGGTCGTCATAGGCCTGGCTGATCATCTGGGTATCGATGAGTACGAACGGGGTTTCCTGTTTGTCGGCGAATGCCTTCATTTTCTGGAAAGTGTCGCGCGCGAAATAGTCTTCGACCTGGATCGACATGCTCAGGGACTCCATGGGCAAACTGAAAAAGTAAGTGGCTGCAACTGAACGTCCTCCGTATCCCCACTTTGGTTCGCCTACTCAGTACTTGAGCCGGATGGATCGTTTCCAGCATGGACGTTCGGCGCGCACTTTAGGGCGTGAAGAATGCAGAATCAACAGGCAATCCGGGGGTGATCGGCGTTGATTGACGCCCCATCGTTTGAATAACCGACTCGTGTGACCGGCAGACGTTCCCTGGGATGTTTCAAGCGTAAAAAATTGTGGAATGGACCGCAGGGAGGCCATCGCGGATGAATCCGCTCCTACGGGCTTTTCCGGTTTTCTGTAGGAGCGGATTCATCCGCGATGCGGCATCAAGTGTTCATATTTATGGCCACGCAAGCTGGCACTTCGGTGCATGAAATTCGCCATAAATTTTTTGTTACCGATCGGCGGATTTGCCCCTATTGATGAGAAACATTACTATTCGCACCCTTATCCGCCTCCCTGACGACCCTGACCGTGTCCGGACACAAAGGCTTTCTCGACCACTACCACGAGCTGATCGGCACCTGGACGCGCAAGCTGCGCAGTCGACAGCAGGCCGAGGACCTCACCCACGACGCGTTTGTCCGGGTACTGGAAAATCCGCGCGAGCAGGTCGAGCAGCCGCGTGCCTATCTGCATCAGACCGCGCGCAACATCGCGGTTGACGGTTTTCGCCGCGAAGACCGGCGCCAGGCCCTGGAGCTGGAAGCCTTCGAGGAGGGCGCCAGCGGTGCCAGCGACCCGGAAGCCTACGTGCATGCCCTGGAGCTGGCCGACAGCGTCGAACGGGCGCTGGCCGAGCTACCCGTCAACTGCCGCCGGGTGTTCATCTGGCAGAAGATCGAAGGCCTGAGCCAGGCCGAGATCGCCGAGCGCATGGGTTTGACCAAGAACATGGTCGAAAAGTATATGATCCGCACGCTCCGACATCTGCGTGAGCACCTGGATGTGTCGGCACGATGAGTCAGGAGACCTTGCCCATGAAACAGCACGCTACCGATAGCGTCCGCGAGCAGGCGGCCGAATGGTTCGCCCGCGTGCAGGATGCACCTCGCGATGCAGGGCTGCAGGCAAAGCTCGATGCCTGGCTGGCCGTCGACCCGCTGCACCGTGAGGAATACCAGCAGCTCGCACGGCTGTGGCAGGCCACCGACTTCATTCCACGCCAGCGACTCGAAGCGTTGTGCCAGCCCGAGCCGGTACGGCAGTTGCCACGTCGGCGCCTGTTGCGCCAGGCATTGGCGGCCAGTGTGGCGGTGGTGGCGTTGGGGCTCGGCTGGGGCGGCTGGAAGTACCAGCAACTGAATCATCAGGACACCTTGCAAACCGCGTTCGGTGAGCGCCGCCAGGTGGTGTTGCCGGACGGCTCGCACCTTGACCTCAATGGCGCTACCGAGCTGCAGGTCGACTTCAGTCCAGGCCGGCGGCATATCGTGCTGCGTGCGGGCGAAGCGATGTTCAGCGTCGCCCATGACAGCAGCCGCCCGTTCGTGGTCGATACCGCCCAAGGCAGCGTGACGGTCACAGGTACCCGTTTCGATGTGCGTCAGGATCCGGCCGCCACCCGTGTGGCCGTCGAGCAAGGCTCGGTGCGTGTGCAGGGCATGGGCATGGGCACCGCGCTGGCGCAACTGGGTGCCGGGCAAGGTTCGCATATAGATGAACAAGGCAACGTAGCGGCCCCCTATACGGTCAATGCCGCCGCGCTGACCGCCTGGCGCCAGGGCAAGCTGGTGTTCGACAACGCCACCTTGGCCGACGTGGTGGCGGAAGTGTCGCGCTACCGTACCGAGCCGCTGCGGGTCGCCCCCGGCAAAGTGGCGCAGCTGCGCGTGTCCAGTACCTTCAGTACCGACGACACCGATGCCTTGTTACGCGCGTTGCCGAGCATCCTGCCGGTGGCCATCAAAGCCCACGAAGATGGCTCACGCGAAATTATTGCGAAATAGATTCAGGTTTTTTTCCGCTCGTTCGTCTTCCCCGCCAGCTGCAACTGCCAAGCATTTCCATTTGCATGCGATTGGCGTTATCTCGACCATCAGGAAGTTTCGACGACGTGAACAACAACAAGCCTTTTCCACCCTTGCGCGCCCTGGCGCTGGCCCTGGCGGTAAGCTCGGTGGCCGTCAACAGCCAGGCCGCGCAGGCCGGCAGTGCTATCCAGATCCAGGCACAACCACTGGCCTCGGCGCTAAGCCAACTGGGCCAGCAGACCAACCTGCAGTTGTTCTTCAGTCCTGAGCTGGTGGCAGGCAAGCAGGCGCCGGCGGTTTCCGGCCAACTGACGCCGGTCGAGGCCCTGCAACAGTTGCTACAGGGCAGCGGGCTCACTTACGAGATGTCTCAGGACACCGTGGTGGTAAAGCCCCTGCCGACCACGCTGGATCTGGGCAGTGGCAGCCTGGAGCTGGCGCCCACCGATATCAAGGTGGTCGGTGACTGGCTGGGCGATGCCGACGAAGCAGTGGTGCAAAATCACCCCGGTGCACGCACCGTGGTGCGCCGCGAGGCGATGGTGGAAAAGGGCGCGATGAACGTGCGTGATGTGTTGCGCGGCATCCCGGGTGTGCAGGTGCAGGACTCCAACGGCACCGGCGGCAGCGACCTGTCGCTCAACGTGGGTGTACGCGGCCTGACCTCGCGCCTGTCGCCACGCTCGACGGTGCTGATCGATGGCATCCCGGCCGCCTTCGCCCCCTATGGGCAGCCGCAGCTGTCGATGGCGCCGATCTCCTCGGGCAACCTCGACAGCATCGACGTGGTGCGCGGTGCAGGTTCCGTGCGCTACGGCCCGCAGAACGTCGGCGGGATCATCAACTTCGTCACCCGGGCCATCCCTGAAAAGCCCTCGGCCCAGTTGTCCACCACCCTGGAAACCTCCCAGCACGGTGGCTGGAAGCACACCGAGTCGGCCTTCGTCGGCGGCACCGCCGACAACGGCATGGGCGTGGCCCTGCTGTACACCGGGGTGAATGGCAACGGCTACCGGGAAAGCAACAACGGCAACGACATCGATGACGTCATCCTCAAGACGCACTGGGCCCCGACCGACGTCGACGAGTTCTGGCTCAACTTTCACTACTACGATGGCCGCGCCGACATGCCCGGCGGCCTGACCCAGGCGCAGTACGACAGCAACCCGTACCAGTCGCTGCGCGACTACGACTATTTCGCCGGGCGGCGCAAGGACGTGTCGTTCAAGTGGCAACGCCAGCTGGACGACGCTACCCAGTTCGAAGTGTTGACCTATTACACCGACAGTTTCCGTGGCAGCGCCATTGCCTCGCGCGACATGAAGACCCTCTCGTCGTACCCGCGCAACTACCACACCTTCGCCATCGAGCCCCGTGTGTCGCGGATCTTCTTCACCGGCCCCGCCACCCAGGAAGTCAGCGTCGGCTACCGCTACCTGAAAGAAGCCATGCGCGAGCAGGCCACCCGCCTGGCCTTGATCGACAACGTGCCGACGCAAACCCCGACGTCCGATGGCCATGTGTTCCAGGACCGCAGCGGTGGTACCGAAGCCAGCGCCTACTACATCGACGACAAGATCGACATCGGCAACTGGACCATCACCCCCGGCCTTCGCTTCGAGCACATCAACACCGACTGGCGCGACCGCCCGGTGCTGGACGCCAACAACCGGCCGGTGCCGGAGAAGAAGCGCAGCATCAGCAGCGACGAGCCGCTGCCGGCGCTGAGCGTGATGTACCACATCTCCGATGCCTGGAAAGTGTTCGCCAACTACCAGACCTCGTTCGGCAGCCTGCAGTACTTCCAGCTGGGCCAGGGCGGTGTCGGCAACAACACGGCCAACGGCCTGGAGCCGGAGAAGGCCAAGACCTACGAGATCGGTACGCGCTATGACAACGGCGGCTTCGCTGGTGAGTTGACCTTGTTCTACATCGACTTCGACGACGAGCTGCAGTACATCAGCAACGATGTCGGCTGGACCAACCTGGGTGCCACCAAGCACCAGGGTATCGAGGCCTCGGCGCGGTATGACCTGGCCGGGTTGGACCCGCGCCTTGAAGGTTTGTCGGTCAATGGCGGCTACACCTACACCCGCGCCACCTATGAGGGGGATATCCCTGGCTTCGAAGGCCGTGACCTGCCGTTCTACTCGCGTCAGGTGGCTACGGCCGGCGTGCGCTATGCGGTGAACCGCTGGACCTGGAACCTGGATGCCTACGCCCAATCCAAGCAGCGCGCGCCAGGCACCGGGATCAATGCCGATGGCAGCTTCAACGGCGACTACATCACCGAGCCGAGCGCCGATGGGCAGTTTGGCGACATTCCGGGTTACGTGACCTGGCATGCCCGTGGCGGGTACGACTTCGGGCCGAAGCTGTCGAACCTGACGGTGGCCGCGGGGGTGAAGAACCTCTTCGACAAGCAGTACTTCACCCGCTCCAGCGACAACAACGCCGGCATTTATGTGGGTGAGCCGCGCACCTTCTATGTGCAGGCCAGTGTAGGGTTCTGATACCGCGGCGCCCCAATCGCCGGCAAGCCGGCTCCCACAGGTATTGCACAAGGCTTGAAGCCTGTGGAGTTCCCTGTGGGAGCCGGCTTGCCGGCGATTGGGGCGCAAAGCGCCCCTCGGTTACGAAACCACCGCCTCGGCCGGCGACACGATGCTGGTCTTGCCCCCCCGCGATCTCCCCGAACTCAGGTAAGCCGCAATCGACTCCTGGGTCACCTCTCCCAGGAACACCTGCTCGGCATCCAGCACCGGCAACCACGCCCGGTTGTACTCATACATCCGCGACAACAGGATGCGCAGGTGCTCATCGTGCGAAGCCGTGGCATTGAACGGTCTGAGGAAGTCCCCACACACACCCTGCTGGCGATGCATGTCACGCCGGCGCACATAGCCCAGCGCCTTGTTCTGCGCATCGGTCACCACCACGTAGCGGCGGTCATGCTCATCCAGCAATTCCAGGGCATCGCTGACCGGCGTCTCGGGGCTCACCGACGGGGCGTTGTCCGCCGCATCCTCGGCGCGCACCAGCAACAGGCGCTTCAAGGTGCTGTCCTGGCCGACGAAGTTGCTCACGAAATCATCCACCGGATGCGCCAGCAAAGTGTCCGGATGATCCAGCTGCAACAGCTTGCCGGCACGGAAGATGGCGATCTTGTCACCCAGCTTGATCGCTTCGTCGATGTCATGGCTGACCATGATCACGGTCTTGTTCAGCGCCCGTTGCATCTCGAAGAACTCGTTCTGGATCATCTCGCGGTTGATCGGGTCGACCGCGCCGAACGGCTCGTCCATCAGCAGCACCGGTGCTTCGGCGGCGAGCGCGCGGATCACGCCGATGCGCTGCTGCTGGCCGCCCGACAGTTCTCGCGGGTAGCGCTGCAGGTACTGCTTGGGTTCGAGCTTGATCATGCTCATCAGCTCGCGGGCACGGTCGTGGCAGCGTTGCTTGTCCCAGCCCAGCAGGCGGGGGACCACGGTGATGTTCTCTTCGATGGTCATGTTGGGGAACAGGCCGATCTGCTGGATCACATAGCCGATGTGCCGGCGCAGGGTCACTTCATCCAGGCCGCTGGTGTCTTCGCCATTGATGAACACCTGGCCGGAGGTGGGCGTGATCAGCCGGTTGATCATTTTCAGCGTGGTGCTCTTGCCGCAGCCCGAGGGGCCGAGGAACACGCAGATTTCGCCTTCGTTGACGGTGAGGCTGACCGCGTCGACGGCTTTGACGTCCTTGCCGTTGACGTTGAAGGTCTTGCTGAGGTTCTTGAGTTCGATCATGAGCGCAGTCCTTCTGGAGTCAGGGCACGTTGCAGGGTTTGCAGGAGCAGGTCGGCGATGATCGCCAGCAGGCTGACCAGCACGGCGCCGACCAGCAGCATCGACATGTCGCTGCGGCTGATGGAGGTGAGAATGAGCACGCCCAGGCCACCGGCACCGATGGTGGCGGCAATGGTCATGACGCCGATGTTCATCACCACGGCGGTGCGTACCCCGGCGAGGATCACCGGTACCGCGATGGGCAACTCGACCATGCGCAGGCGCTGGCCGAAGGTCATGCCGATGCCGCGTGCGGCTTCACGGATGCCGGGCTCGACGTTGGTCAGGGCCAGGTAGGTATTGCGCAGGATCGGCAGCAGCGAATAGAGGAACACGGCGGTGATTGCCGGCAATGGCCCGAGTCCCTGGCCGAACTTGGAGTAGAACGGCAGCAGCAGGCCAAAGAGGGCGATCGACGGGATGGTCAGCAGCACCGTCGCGCTGGCCTGCAGCGGCCCGGCCACGGCCGGGAAGCGGGTCATCAGGATGCCCAGTGGCACGCCGACGAGGATCGCCAGGCCCACGGCGATGCCGACCAGCATGATGTGCTGCCAGGTCAGCTGCAGCACCTGGGCCCAGTCGAGATGGGCGAACGTATCGAGCAGGCTCATGGCTGTACCTCCTTGAGGGGATGCTCACGCAGGAATGCGGCGGCGACGGCAGTCGGGTTCTGGTGCTCGACATCGACCTTGGCGTTGAGCTGGCGCATGGTCTCGTCATCGAGCTGCTCGGCCAGCGGCTTGAGCAGGCCGACCAGTTGCGGATGGGCGTCGAGCACGGCCTTGCGCACCACCGGCGCGGCGGTGTAGTCGGGGAAGTAATGCTTGTCGTCTTCCAGCAGCTTGAGGTTGAACGCGCTCAAGCGCCCGTCGGTGGTGTAGACCAGGCCGGCGAACACCTGGTTGTTGTGCATGGCGGTGTAGACCAGGCCAGCGTCCATCTGGCGGATGTTGGCGCGGCCCACTTGCAGGTCGTACATGTCTTTCAGACCGACCAGGCCATCCGGGCGGTTGGCGAACTCGGTGTCCAGGGCCACCAGATGATTACGCTTGTGCTCGTCACGCAGCACCTGGTTGAGGTCGCTGATCGTGTTGACCTGCGGGTAGGCCTCGGCGATCTGCTTGGGCAGCCCCAGGGCGTAGGTGTTGCTGAACTTGGATGGGGTCAGCCAGATCAGGTCTTTCTTGGCGTCCAGTGCCTTGACCCTGGCATAGGTAGCCTCGGCGCTGGGCATGCGCTCATCGATGTGGTTGTAGGACACCAGCGACACGCCGGTGTATTCCCACATCAGGTCGAGTTGGCCGGTTTCCTGGGCCTGGCGGGCGATGCTGCTGCCAAGGCCCGTGGTGACGCGCACCTCGAAGCCGTTGGCGCGCAGGTATTGGGCGGTGATTTCGGCGAGCACGGTCTGTTCGGTGAACATCCGCGCACCGATGTGCAGCTGGGGTTTGTCCGCCGCCTGGGCAAATCCTGCGAACAGCAGGGCCGCGCCCAGCAGCAAGGCGATTCTCTTCTTCATACGTTCCCTCTGGTTATCGGGCCAGGCCACGTTCCAGCCAGCGCTTGCTGGAGAAACTCACCGCGGCGTCCAGCAGCAGTGCCAGCAACGCGGTGCAGGCCGCGCCGAGCAGCAGCTGTGGCTGGTTGTTCAGGGCGATGCCCGGGAAGATCAGGCTGCCCAGGCTGTTGGCGCCGATCAGGAACGCCAGTGGCGCGGTACCGACGTTGAGCGCCAGGGCCACCCGCACACCGCCGACGATGATCGGCACGGCGTTGGGCAGCTCCACCTGCCAGAGTTGCTGGCGCGGGGTCATGCCGATGCCGGTGGCGGCTTCCTTGAGCGAGGCGGGGACGTTTTTCAGGCCCTCGTAGGTGTTGCGCACGATGGGCAGGAGGGAGGCGAGGAACAACGCGAAGATCGCGGGCCCGGCGCCGATGCCCAGGATACTCAGGGCGATGGCCAGAACGGCCAGGGGAGGGATGGTGTTGCCAACGTTGAAGAACTGCATGAAGCGCTCGGCTTTGTCGACCCGGTGCGGTCGACTCAAGGCAATGCCAGCGGGGATGCCCACGGCCAACGCCGCCGCCATCGAAGCCAGCACCAGTACCAGGTGCGCTTGCAGGTAGAACCCAAGATCGTCGCGGTAGCGCGCGATCGTGTCGATGCCGATCCAGTGGATCAGCAGGGCCAGGATGACGAGCACGGCGGCCCATCCCAACAGCCCTTTTCCGTAGCGTGTTGCCACAGGCGGACTCCTTGTGTTGTCGGCGAGCACACTCTTTTTTTGGCCGCCATACCTGGCAGCGAGTGGTGTGTTCGCGAGTAGCAGCGAGAGGCAACCGAAGGCTGCGATCAGGCCATGAGCCGAACCCCGTCGGGCCCGAAAATGCTGATGAAACCAGTCCCCAAGCGAAGCGGTTTGCAGGGGAGTGGACGTCTCCGTGGGCGTAAAGGTTCCCATCTGATGAGGCATTTGGCCAGTGTTAATCACTGGGTGGCTGGAATCCTGGCGAGAAAAAACAGCGGTTTAAGGCGCTGAAGGCGTTGAAATAACTGCCCTGCGGCCATTTATCGTGATAAAGCGATTGGAGGATGAATTTGTTGTGGCAGTGCGGGCCCTATCGCCGGCAAGCCGGCTCCCACAGGTACTGCACAGGGCCTGAAGCTTGTAGAGGTCCCTGTGGGAGCCGGCTTGCCGGCGATAGGGCCGGAACAGGCACCACTCGTTCGGCAGATTTTGGTCCCGGCCCAACTTCAGGTATGATATCGCCCCTTTTTGAATCCCCCAGTCAGGCGATTTCCCATGACCAACCAGGCCGCCGAAGTCGCGAAGCGCCGCACTTTCGCAATCATTTCCCACCCCGACGCCGGTAAGACCACCATCACCGAGAAGCTCCTGCTGATGGGCAAGGCCATTGCCGTCGCCGGTACCGTGAAGTCGCGCAAGTCCGACCGCCACGCCACCTCCGACTGGATGGAAATGGAGAAGCAACGCGGCATCTCCATCACCACCTCGGTGATGCAGTTCCCGTACCGCGAGCACATGATCAACCTGCTCGACACCCCCGGCCACGAAGACTTCTCCGAAGACACCTACCGCACCCTGACCGCGGTGGACTCGGCGCTGATGGTGCTCGACGGCGGTAAAGGTGTAGAGCCGCGGACCATCGCCCTGATGGACGTGTGCCGCCTGCGCGACACGCCCATCGTCAGCTTCATCAACAAACTCGACCGTGATATCCGCGACCCGATCGAACTGCTCGACGAGATCGAAGCCGTTCTGAAGATCAAGGCCGCGCCAATCACCTGGCCGATTGGTTGCTACCGCGACTTCAAGGGCGTGTACCACCTGGCCGGCGACTACATCATCGTCTACACCCCGGGCCACGGCCATGAGCGTACCGAGGCGAAGATCATCGAGAAGCTCGACTCCGATGAAGCCCGCGCGCACTTGGGTGACGAGTACGATCGCTTCCTCGAACAGCTTGAGCTGGTGCAGGGCGCCTGCCATGAGTTCGACCAGGACGAGTTCATCAACGGCCAGCTGACGCCGGTGTTCTTCGGTACTGCACTGGGCAACTTCGGTGTCGACCATGTGCTCGATGCCGTTGTCGACTGGGCGCCGCGCCCGCTGGCCCGTGTGGCCCATGAGCGTACCGTGGAGCCGGTGGAAGAGAAGTTCACAGGCTTCGTGTTCAAGATCCAGGCGAACATGGACCCGAAACACCGCGACCGTATCGCCTTCATGCGCATCTGCTCGGGCAAGTACGAGAAGGGCATGAAGATGCGCCACGTGCGTACCGGCAAGGACCTGCGCATCGGTGACGCGCTGACCTTCTTCTCCTCCGAGCGTGAGCAGCTGGAAGAGGCCTACGCTGGCGACATCATCGGCCTGCACAACCACGGCACTATCCAGATCGGCGACACCTTCACCGAAGGCGAGGCGCTGGGCTTCACCGGTATCCCGCACTTCGCCCCGGAGCTGTTCCGCCGTGTGCGCCTGAAGGACCCGCTCAAGTCCAAGCAGCTGCGTCAGGGCCTGCAGCAGCTGGCCGAAGAGGGCGCGACTCAGGTGTTCTTCCCCGAGCGCAGCAACGACATCATCCTGGGTGCGGTCGGTGTGCTGCAGTTCGACGTGGTCGCCAGCCGCTTGAAGGAAGAGTACAAGGTCGAGTGTGCCTACGAGCCGATCACCGTCTGGTCGGCGCGCTGGATCACCTGCGATGACAAGAAGAAGCTCGAGGAATTCCAGAACAAGGCCATGGAGAACCTGGCCATCGATGGCGGCGGTCACCTGACCTACCTGGCGCCGACCCGGGTCAACCTGGCGCTGATGGAAGAGCGCTGGCCGGACATCAAGTTCCGCGCGACTCGCGAGCATCACTGATCTTCATAGCCAGGTTGTCTGCACTGGCCCTATCGCCGGCAAGCCGGCTCCCACAGGTACTGCACAAGGCTTGAGGCCTGTGCAGATCCCTGTGGGAGCCGGCTTGCCGGCGATAGGGCCGGTGCAGCCAACCTAGTTACCTGCCTTGATACTGGTCCAGATCCGCGTACGAATGCGGTCGATCTTCGCCGGCATCGCCTCCAGCGCATACAGCTTGCTCATCACCTCGTCGCTCGGGTAGATCATGCTGTTGTCTTTCATCGCCGGGTCCACCAGCCCGTCAGCCTTAAGGTTGCCGTTGGCGTACTGCACATGGTTGCTGATGTTGGCCATCACCTCCGGCTGCAGCAGGTAGTTCATGTAGGCATACCCCGCCTTCTCATCCGGCGCATCGGCCGGCATGGCGACCATGTCGAACCACATCGGCGCCCCTTCCTTGGGGATCGCATATCCCACCTTCACGCCATTTTTCGCCTCGTCCGCACGGTTCTTCGCCTGCAGCACGTCCCCCGAGAAGCCCACCACCACGCAGATGTCGCCATTGGCCAGGTCGCCGGTGTACTTCGATGAGTGGAAGTAGTTGATGTACGGCCGCACCGTCATCAGCAACGCCTTGGCCTTTTCATAATCCTTCGGGTCCTGACTGTGGTGCGGCAAGCCCAGGTAATGCAGGGCGATCGGCAGCAACTCGGGGCCATTGTCGAGCACTGCGACGCCGCAGCTTTTGAGCTTGCTCATGTACTCGGGCTTGAAGATCAGGTCCCAGGAGTCGACCGGCGCGTTGTCACCAAGCACCGCCTTGACCTTGTCGATGTTGTAGCCGATGCCGGTGCTGCCCCACAGGTACGGGAAGCCATGCTGGTTGCCCGGGTCGTTGACCTCCAGCGCCTTGAGCAGCACCGGGTTGAGGTTGTGCCAGTTGGGCAGCTGCGACTTGTCGAGTGGCTTCAGGGCCTTGCCCTGGATCTGTCGGGCCATGAAGTGGTTGGAGGGGAACACCACGTCGTAGCCGGAGTTGCCGGTCATCAGTTTGCCGTCGAGGGTCTCGTTGCTGTCGTACACGTCGTAGGTCGGCTTGATCCCAGTGGCCTGCTGGAAATTCTGCAGGGTATCGGGCGCAACGTAGCTGGACCAGTTGTAGATCTTTACCGTGTCGGCGGCGCTGGCCACGCTGGCGGCCAGCATCAGGGGGGCGAGGAGGAGCGTACGCATGTCGGGTTTACCTTGCTTTGTCTGTTGTTATCGAAGGCAGGCGATCAGCGGATCAGAAGATCAGAACGTAGGTCTTGCGCACGGTCTCCTGGATATCCCAGGTGCCGGTGCTGTTGGCCGGTAGCATCAATGCGTCTCCGGCTTCTATGAACAGGGTTTCGCCACCGTCGGGGGTGAAGGTGCAGCGGCCCTTGATGAAATGGCAGAACTCCTGTTGCACGATCTGCCGCCGCCAGCGGCCGGGCGTGCACTCCCAGATGCCGGCTTCGACGCCATCGCTGCGCTCCACGCAGGTGACCGAGGCCACTGCCACGGGCTCGCCAATGGGCACAGCGACCGGGTTGGCGCTGTCCAGCACGACGCTGTCGGTGTGTTTGAACTGGGTGATGCTCATTGCTGGTGGATCCTGTGCAGGGGAAAGGGAAGTCAGTGCATGAAACCTTCCATGAAGTCCGCAAGGGAGCTGGCCAGGCGCCGCCTCCAGGGCGCGCTGGCGGGGTTGGCGAGGGTCCGGTCCTCGTGGACGAAACTCTGGATGATGGCGTTGTAGCCCAGCCAGCGGCAGGGCTCGGGCGGCCAGCTGGCCAGGCTCGATAGCGGGCGGTTGTCGAGCACCCAGGGCTGGGCGGTCAGTGCGTTCTGTTGGTTGAGGATCAGCGCGGCCAAGGTGCGCCCACCGAGGTTGGTAGCGCCGACGCCTTCGCCGCCATAACCCCCGGAAAGGGCGATGCCACGCTGGCGGTCGCACAGCATGTGCGGGCGGAAGCGTCGGGCCATGCCCAGGTTGCCGCCCCAGGAATGGGTGATGCGCACATCCTTGAGCTGGGGGAACAGCTCGCTGAACAGGTAGCGGCGCAGGCCGACTTCGGCCTCGGTGAGGGTGAAGTTTTCGCGCAGCCGGCCGCCGAAGCGGTAGCCACCGCGGGCGCCGAACACCAGGCGGTTGTCGGCGGTGCGCTGGCCATAGGTGACCTGACGGCTGCTCTCGCTGAAGGCCTGGCCCCGGTCCAGGCCGATCTGTTGCCAGGTCGATTCAGGCAGCGGTTCGGTGGCCAGCAGCAGGCTTTGCACCGGTAGCTGGTGCTTGCCCAGCGGCGGCAGGCTGGCGGCATAGCCTTCGACAGCGGGCACCGTCCATTGGCAGCGGATGCGCGCCAAGGGCGAGCGCACTTCGCCCGGCTGCCAGTCGATGGCCGGGGTGTTCTCAAAGATGGGCACGCCCAGCGCCTCCACCGCCCGGGCCAGCCCTCGCGCCAGCTTGGCCGGTTGAATGGTCGCGGTGTGCGGGCTGTAGATGGCGCCGTAGGCGTTGCTCAGCCGCAGCTGTTCAGCCAGTTTCTCGGGGCCCAGCCAGTGGTAGTCCTCCTCGCGCATGCCCTGGCGGTACAGGTCGTCGAGGTAGGCGCGCAGGCTGCGTTCCTGTTCCGGGTAGCGAGCGGCGCAATACAGCACGCCACCTTTGCGAAAATCGCAGTCGATGGCCTCGCGCTGCAGCACGGCATGGACTTCATCGGGTATGCCCTGCAGCAGGTCGATGCTGCTGCGGCGTTGCTGCGGCGACAGGCTGGCCAGCAGCCGGTCCTCGCCGAGCAGGTTGCCCATCAGCCAGCCGCCGTTGCGCCCGGAGGCGCCGAATCCGGCGATGTTGGCGTCGATCACTACGATGTTCAGGTGCGGGGCCTGGCGCTTGAGGTAGTAGGCGGTCCACAGGCCGGTGTAGCCGGCGCCGATGATGCACACGTCGACGTCTAGGTCTTCGTGCAGGGCCGGGCGGGCGCACAGCGGCTCGTCGAGCTGGTCCATCCACAGGCTGAGCGTGCGCAGGGGTTGCATCGGGTGGGCTCCACATCCGTCAAGGTCTGTGGGCGATGCTAGTGGCGTTGGGCGCTGGCTGTCTTACGTGCGTGCACGCAGGGAAATTTGCTTGAGGTAGGCCTTGGGCGTGAGCCCTGTGTGTTCGCGAAAGCACTTGTAGAAGGCCGACAGGGAGTTGAAGCCGGCACTGAAGGCCAGGTCGTCGATCGACGCCGCAAGGCTGTGGTCGTCGAGGCTGGCCATCAGGTGTTGCAGGCGCGCCTGGTTGACGTAGCGGTAGAAGCTTTGGCCGAGCACCTGGTTGAGCAGGTAGGAGATCTGGTTGCGGCTGTAGCCACTGGCGCCGGCGACCTGTTGCAAGTCGAGTTCAGGGTCGAGGTAAGGGCGTTGGCGCTGGAAGTAGTGCTCCAGGTCCTGGGCCATGGTCGACAGTTGCCGAGGCGACAGTCCCAGGCGGCTGGTGGCCGGACGCGGACCCGCGCTGGGCAGGCCCTTGCTGTTCTGGCGTACCAGCGTGGCGTATTCGTTGACCCGCCAGATCAGGCCGTCCTTGACCGTGATCGCTTCGCTCGACTGGAAGGCCACCAGGCCTTCACCGCCCTGCACCGTGACCTGGTACTGGATGAACGCAGTGCAGCCATCGACGCGGATGCGGTCGCTGTGGACGATGTCCTCGCCGGCCTCATGCGGCAGGCAGGCACGCACGTAGTCGCGCAGCTCGCGGTAACCGAGCACGCGGTTCTGGAAGAAGTCGTGGTACTGGATGTCGGGGTGGTAGAGCGCGATGACGCCGTCGAGGTCGCGGTGCTTCCAGCACAGGTGGTAGCGCAGGACCGTTTCGGCGGTGATCGGCGTTTGTTCGGGGCCGTCTGGGCGTGTGTTCAGGCTCATGTGCAGATAGTGCCGAGGGGCGGGAATGGAGGCAAGTCAGTGCCGGGCCTTTTCGCGGGGCAAGCCCGCTCCCACAGGCCGCCTCCACAGGTTCATTGCGCATTGCATAAACCCAGAGCCATTTGCCGCTATCCGGGTGTTTTGCACGATTCCGAGACTGCTCTGCGCGCTAACTCCTTGATTCGCATTGATGTCATTTTTTGACACATTTGGCACAGCCTCTGCAGCGGTCAGGGTGCGACTGGTCCTGTTGCTCACAACAAAGGCGAAAATCCCATGATCCCCTCTGTCGACTACCCCTATGCCGATGCTCAGTCACGCTCAGGCGTATCCTGGGCGGCCATCTTTGCCGGTGCCGCTGCTGCGGCGTCCCTTTCCCTGATCCTGGTGGTGCTCGGTGCAGGTCTTGGCTTTGCCGCGACCTCGCCTTGGGCCAATGAAGGTGCCAGCGCCAAGGCGTTGGGCATTTCAACGATCATCTGGTTGCTGTTGACCCAGATCCTGGCTTCCGGCCTGGGTGGCTACATTGCCGGTCGGCTGCGGGTGAAATGGGCCAACCTGCATGGAGACGAAGTGTATTTCCGCGATACGGCACACGGTTTTCTCGCCTGGGCGGTGGCAACGCTGGTGGCGGCCATGCTGATCGTCAGTACCGCCGGCGGCCTTGCCAGTGCCGGTGTGCAGGCCGGGGCGAGCGCCGTAGGGGCTGCCGCCAGCATGGTGCCCAAGCCTGACCCTAACGCCTATTTCGTTGACAGCCTGTTCCGTGGCGACGCCTCCGCTGCGGTGAGTGATGATGCCGCCAACGGTGTTGCGGCGCGGATCATCGCCAAGTCCATCGCCCAAGGAACGCTCGCCGAAGGTGATCGCACCTATCTGGCGCAGTTGGTGGCGCAACGTACTCGCCTGACCCAGCCCGAGGCCGAGGCACGGGTGGACCAGGTATTCGCTCAAGTGCAGCAAGCCAAAGTGCAGGCACAGCAAGCAGCCGATACCGCAGCCAAAGTGGCGGCATGGACCGCACTGTGGACCTTCGTTGCGCTGTTGTGTGGGGCGTTCTTTGCCAGCGTGGCCGCGTTGTTCGGTGGCCGTCAGCGTGACCGTGTGCTGTGGCTGGAAGGGGAAGGGGTGGATTACACCGCGCGTCGTACTGTTCAACGTTGAGGAAGGAGAAACGTCATGCGCTCATTACTGCTGTGGATGCTTGGGGTGCCGATTCCGGTGATTATCCTGATCGCGATATTCATGCATTGAGATTGTGGGGCCGCTTTGCGGCCCTTTCGCGACACAAGGCCGCTCCTACAGGTATGCGTGATGCTCTGTAGGAGCGGCCTTGTGTCGCGAAAGGGCTGCGCAGCAGCCCCGGCTATCTACAAGAATTGCTCTGCGTAGTGGCAAGCCACCTGCCGACTACCCACCTGTCGAAACGCCGGCACTTCCTTCCCACACCGCTCCGTCGCATAAGGGCAGCGCTTGTGAAACGCGCACCCATCTGGCGGATTCAGCGGATTGGGCAACTCCCCGGCAATGCGAATCTTCGGCTTCAGCGGGTCCGGATGAATCGCCGGGGTGGCCGACAACAACGCCTGGGTATACGGGTGCAGCGGCTTCTCGTAGATATCCTCCTTCGGCCCCATCTCCGCCGGCCGTCCCAGGTACATCACCAGCACCTGGTCCGCCACATGGCGCACCACCGCCAGGTTGTGGGAGATGAACACATACGCCGTGTTGAACTCTTTCTGCAGGTCCATGAACAGGTTCAGCACCTGCGCCTGGATCGACACGTCCAAGGCCGAAGTCGGCTCGTCGGCCACCAGCACCTTCGGCTGTAGCATCATCGCCCGGGCCAGGGCGATGCGCTGGCGCTGGCCACCGGAGAACATGTGCGGATAACGCTGGTAGTGCTCGGGGCGCAGGCCCACCTGCTCCATCATCTTCTGCACTTTCTCGCGCCGCTCGGCCTTGCTCAGCGAGGTATTGATCAGCAGCGGCTCGGCCAACTGGTCGCCGATCTTCTGCCGTGGGTTGAGCGAGGCGTAGGGGCTCTGGAACACCATCTGCACATCGCGGCGCAGCTGCTTGCGCTCGACCTTGCTGGCGCCCTTGACCTCGGTGCCGGCGATTTGCAGCGACCCCGAGGAAGGCTCTTCGATCAGGGTCAGGGCGCGCGCCAGGGTCGACTTGCCGCAGCCGGACTCACCGACCACGGCCAGGGTCTTGCCGGCCTCCAGTTCGAACGACACCCCATTGAGCGCACGCACCAGGGCGTGGCCCTTGAACAGGCCACGTGAAACCTCGTAATGCCGGGTCAGCTCCCGGGCACAAAGAACCACGGCCATCACGCCACCTCCTGGTTCAGCGGGTAGAAGCAACGCACCAGGCTATGGGCCTGGGGATCGAGGGGCGGGCGCTGGTGCCGGCAGTTGTCCTGCACATACGGGCAGCGCGGCGACAGCAGGCAGCCGTCGGGACGATCGTAGCGGCCGGGGACGATGCCGGGCAGGGTGGCCAGGCGTTCGGCACCGATGCTGTGTTCGGGGATCGCCGCCAGCAGCGCTTCGCTGTAGGGATGGGCCGGGACGTCGAACAGCTCCGGCACCTGCCCCACCTCCACGGCTTGCCCGGCGTACATCACGCACACGCGCTTGGCCGTTTCGGCGACCACGGCCAGGTCGTGGGTGATCAGGATGAGCGCCATGTTGCGCTCTTTCTGCAGGTTCACCAGCAGCTCCATGATCTGCGCCTGGATGGTCACGTCCAGCGCCGTGGTCGGTTCGTCAGCGATCAGCAGCTTGGGTTCGCCGGCAATCGCCATGGCGATCGCCACGCGCTGGCTCATACCGCCCGACAGCTGGTGCGGATAGGCGTCCAGGCGGCTTTCGGCGGCCGGGATCTCGACTTTTTTCAGCAGCTCCAGGGCGCGCTGGCGAGCGGCCTTGCCCTTCAGGCCCAGGTGCTGGCGCAGTACCTCCTCGATCTGGAAACCCACGGTGTAGCTCGGGTTGAGCGCGGTCATCGGGTCCTGGAAGACCATGGCGATGTCCTTGCCCACCACCTTGCGCCGCTGGCGACCGCTGAGCTTGAGCATGTCGGTGCCGTCGAAGCTGAGGGTATCGGCGGTGATTCGCCCAGGGGCGTCGATCAGGCCCATCAGGGCCATCATGGTCACCGACTTGCCCGAGCCGGACTCGCCGACGATGGCCAGGATTTCGCCGGCGTCCACCGCCAGGTCCAGGCCGTCCACCACAGGCACGGCATTGGCGTCGCCGAAGCGCACGTTCAGGTTGTTGATCTGCAACAGTGACATGGCGCTCTCCTCAGGCGGCGTTCTTGAGTTTCGGGTCCAGCGCATCGCGCAGGCCGTCGCCCATCAGGTTGATTGCCAGGACACTGAGCAGAATCGTCAGGCCGGGCAGGCTCACCACCCACCAGGCGCGCTCGATGTAGTCACGCGCCGACGCCAGCATGGTGCCCCATTCCGGGGTCGGCGGTTGTACGCCCAGGCCCAGGAAGCCCAGTGCTGCGGCGTCGAGGATGGCCGAGGAGAAGCTCAAGGTGGCCTGCACGATCAGCGGTGCCATGCAGTTGGGCAGCACGGTGACGAACATCAGCCGCGGCAGGCCGGCACCGGCCAGGCGTGCGGCGGTGACGTAGTCGCGGTTGAGCTCACCCATCACCGCGGCGCGGGTCAGGCGCACGTAGGAAGGCAAGGAGACGATGGCGATGGCGATCACCGTGTTGATCAGGCCTGGGCCGAGGATGGCGACGATCGCCACTGCCAGCAGCAGCGACGGCAGGGCCAGCATCACGTCCATCAGGCGCATGATCGACGGGCCGAGAAGGTGCGGGAAGAAGCCGGCCAGAAGGCCCAGCAGGATGCCGGGAATCAGCGACATCACCACCGACGACAGGCCGATCAGCAAGGACAGCCGGGCACCCTGGATCAACCGCGAGAGCAGGTCGCGGCCCAGCTCGTCGGTGCCGAGGATGAACTGCCAGGTACCGCCTTCGAGCCACACCGGTGGCGTGAGCAGGAAGTCGCGGTATTGCTCGCTCGGGTCGTGCGGGGCGACCCACGGCGCGAACAGGGCGCAGAACACCACCAGGCACATGAAGGCCAGGCCCATCACCGCGCCCTTGTTGCGCGAGAAGGCATGCCAGAACTCTTTGTACGGCGAGGGGTAGAGCAGGCTCTGGTCCACCGGGCTGGCCGGCGCGACGGATTTCGGAATCGGGCTAGTCATGACGAGGGCCTCAGCGCTGATGACGGATGCGTGGGTTGGCCAGGCCGTAGAGGATATCCACGACGAAGTTGACCAGGATCACCAGGCAGGCGATCAACAGGATGCCGTTCTGGACCACGGGGTAGTCACGGGCGCCGATGGCTTCGATCAGCCACTTGCCGACGCCCGGCCAGGAAAAGATGGTTTCGGTGAGCACGGCCCCGGCGAGCAGGGTGCCGACCTGCAGGCCGAACACGGTCAGCACCGGGATCAGTGCGTTGCGCAGGCCGTGCACGAACACCACCCGGGCCGGCGACAGGCCCTTGGCACGCGCGGTACGGATGTAGTCCTCGCGCAGCACTTCGAGCATCGACGAGCGGGTCATGCGGGCGATCACCGCCAGGGGGATGGTGCCCAGCACGATGGCCGGCAGGATCAGGTGCATCACCGCGTCCTTGAACGCGCCTTCTTCGTCGCTGAGCAAGGTGTCGATGAGCATGAAACCGGTTTTCGGCTCGATGTCGTAGAGCAGGTCGATGCGCCCGGAGACGGGCGTCCAGCCGAGGCTGACAGAGAAGAACATGATCAGGATCAGGCCCCACCAGAAGATCGGCATGGAATAGCCGGCCAGCGATATGCCCATGACCCCGTGGTCGAACAGCGAGCCGCGCTTGAGCGCGGCGATCACCCCGGCCAGCAAGCCGACGGTACCGGCGAACAGCAAGGCCGCGAACGACAGCTCCAATGTGGCCGGGAACAGCGTGAGGAACTCGGTCCACACGCTCTCGCGGGTGCGCAGGGACTCGCCCAGGTCACCCTGGGCCAGCTTGCCGACGTAGTCCAGGTACTGGACCGGCAGTGGCTTGTTCAGGCCCAGGCGCTCCATGGCCTGGGCATGCATTTCGGGGTCGACCCTGCGCTCGCCCATCATCACTTCCACCGGGTCGCCGGGGATCAGGCGTATGAGCGCGAAGGTCAGCAAGGTGATGCCGAAGAAAGTCGGAATCAGCAAGCCCAGGCGCCGGGCAATAAAACTCAACATTGTCGGGGTTACCTCATCGGCCGTTGTACGGCTGTGCCGCCGGTGCCCGTGTGGGTTGCCGGCGATCGTTGTTGTTCTACTTCACCTTGGTGGTGGCGAAGTTGTTGTTGGTCAGAGGGTTGATCACGTATCCCTCCACGTTTGCACGCATGGCGGTGAACATCTTCGGATGGGCCATGCTGATCCAGGGTTGATCGTCATCGTACACCTTCAATGCCTCGGCATAGAGCCTTGCGCGTTCGTCGTTGTCGATCACTTCGCGGGCGCGGGTGATTAGTTCCTGGAATTTCGGGTTGCACCAGCGGGCGTAGTTCTCGCCGGTCTTGGCGGCATCGCAGCTGAGCAGGGGACTGAGGAAGTTGTCCGGGTCGCCGTTGTCGCCGGCCCAGCCGGTGGACACCAGGTCGGCCTCGCCTTTCTTGGCCCGGCGCAGCATTTCGGCCCACTCCATCACGCGGATATCCAGCTTGAGGCCGATCTGCTTCAGGTCGGCCTGGAGCATTTCGGCGGACAGGCGCGGGTTGGGGTTGGTCGCGCCACCGCCGTTGCGGGTGAACAGGGTGATCACCGTACCTTCCGGCACGCCAGCTTCCTTGAGCAGTTCGCGCGCCTTGGCCAGGTCGCGGGGCGGGTTCTGGTTGTCGCTGTTGTAGCCGATCATGGTCGGTGGATACGGGTTCACGCCCACCAGCGCGTTGCCCTTGCCGAACAGCTGGTCGACGTGGGTCTGGCGGTCGAAGGCCATGTTGATGGCCTTGCGCACGCGCACGTCGCTCAGGTACTTGTGCTCGGTGTTCATGGCGATATAGCCGGTGACCAGGGCTTCGATCTCGGCCACCTTGAGCGTGGAGTCGGCCTTGATCGACGGTACGTCGTCCGGTTTTGGGTACAGCGCCACCTGGCATTCGTTGGCGCGCAGTTTCTGCAGGCGCACGTTGCTGTCGGTGGCGATGGCGAAGATCAGCGCATCGCTTGGCGGCTTGCCACGGAAGTAGTCCGGGTTGGGCTTGTAGCGCACCTGGGCGTCCTTGTTGTAGCGCTGGAAGATGAACGGACCGGTGCCGATCGGCTTGCTGTTGAGCTCGCCGGTTTTGCCGGCCTTGAGCAACTGGTCGCCGTACTCGGCGGAGTAGATCGAGGTGAAGCCCATGGCCATGTCCCGCAGGAAGGGCGCTTCCGGGCGCGTGAGGGTGATGACCACGGTGTGCGCGTCGGTCTTTTCCACCGACTTGAGCAGGTCCTTGAAGGCCATGCTCTCGAAATACGGGTAGCCGACGCTGGTCTTGGCGTGCCAGGGGTGGTTCGGGTCGAGCTGACGGTTCAGGCTCCACAGCACGTCGTCGGCGTTGAAGTCGCGGGTTGGCGTGAAGTAGTCGGTGGTGTGGAACTTCACACCTTGGCGCAGGTGGAAGGTGTAGGTCAGGCCGTCAGGCGAGATGTCCCAGCGTTCGGCCAGGGCCGGCTGGATGTCGGTGGTGCCCGGCTTGAAATCGACCAGGCGGTTGAACACCGTCTCGGCCGTGGCGTCGAAAGTGACCGCGGTCGTGTACTGGACCACGTCGAAGCCTTCCGGGCTGGCTTCGGTGCACACCACCAAAGGCTTGGCCGCCAGTTGTCCGGCAGCGCCCAGGATGATCGCGGCCAGGGCCGCGCGCAGTGCTAGCGATGTCATGGAACCTCCCTGCATGCATTGTTTCCAGCGTAGCCGCCACGGCCCGGTTCGAAGCGGGCCGGGGCGTCAACGGTCAGAGGATGTTGAACGGAATGGTGGTGACGATGCGCAGTTCGTCCAGGCTGCCATCGCCCTGGGCCTTGCTGGCGCGGTGCGCGGTATAGGTGGCGCGGATGCTGGTGTCCTTCAGCGGCCCGCTCTGCACTGCGTAGCTGGTGCCGATGCCCCACTCGTAGTGGTTCTCGCCATCGAGGCCGTTCACGTCATAGGCCGTGCCACGGTAATGGGTGCCGTCGATGCCCCAGCCACGGGCGTTGTACAGGTTGAACTTGAGGCCTGGCACGCCGTAGGGCGCCATGTTCAGCACATAGGAAAGCTGCACGGATTTCTCGTTGGGGCCGTTGAAGTCCGACAGCAGCGAGTTGGCCAGGTAGATGCCATTGGTTTCGTGCAGGTAGTCGAAGTATTCGTTGCCGTTGACCTGCTGCCACGAGGCCGTGAGGGTGTGCGCCTGGTGGGTCAGGCCGAGCGACAGGCTGTAGGTGTCGTTGTCGATCTCGCCCATCTTCTTGCTGCCTTCGTCCACGGTCTTGTAGTAGTTCAGACCGGTGCTCAGGCTCAGTACCGCGCTGTCGCCCAGTACGTGGTTGGCGCCGAAGTAGTACTGGTTCCAGAAGTCGTCGACCTTGCTGGCATAGAGGCTGGTGGTCAGGCTCTTGAACGGCTGGTAGTTGACCCCGGTCGTGCTGGCGCGGTCGGTTTCCACGCCGGTGGCGCTGTATTCGCTGCGGAACTTGCTCAGGCTTTGTTCGGTACGCGGCGAGACGCGGTCGAAGGTGCCCAGGTCGAACGACAGGTTGTCGAATTCGGCGCTGTGCAGGAACGCACCCTGGAAGCTCGACGGCAGAGCACGGTTGCCGATGTAGGCGATCATCGGCGTGTCCACCGATTGGCGGCCCACGGTCAGGGTGGTGTTGGACACCCGCGCCTTGAGGTTGGCCAGGCCCATCTTGCTCCACTGGCCGATGGGGTCGCCGTCGCTGTGGGTCAGGGTGCGGTTGTTCGGCCCGGCCACGGCGGCGCGGCCTTGTTCCAGGGCGATGGCGTTGTAGCCGGCGGCTTCCACGGCAAAGCCCACGGTGCCCTGGGTGAAGCCCGAGCTGTAGTTGAGGATGGTGCCCTGCACCCAGTTGTCGCGGCTGTGGGTGTCGTGGCGCGTGCCGTCGCTCTTGGTGTACTTCCACAGCGGCGCGCGGGTGGCGCGTTCGCGGGCGTACCAGTTGCGGGTGCTGCCGGACAGGCTCTGGCCGTCGATGAAGCCTTGGGCCTGGTCTTGCTCGCTGGCGGCTTTGAGGCTGAACGGGACGTAGTCCTGGCTCTGGGTGTCGGCCTGGGCTGTGGTGCAGTAAGTACCGATAGCCAAGGCCAGTGCGGTGAGAGTGAAAAGTCTCAAGGTTAAAGCTCCCTTTCTGTTTTTGTAGTTATTGCCTGGCCTTGTGGGCCGGGTGTTTGCTGCGGTGTTGCCAGGGTTGCCACGGGATCGCCGGGCAAAATCGGGGGAGTTGTGTTGTTCGTGCTGGCCTTATCGCCGGCAAGCCGGCTCCCACAGGGATCGGCACGGATCCCAAGGCTTGTGCAACCTTTGTGGGAGCTGGCTTGCCAGCGATAGGGCCGGAACGGGTCAGAACCTAATCAACACTCACACCGGAAAAGTCATTGCGGCCAAAGGGGCTTACCTTGAAGTCGGCCACCTTGACGCTGATCGGCTGGTTCACCGTGGAATGCGCCACCGGGGTGATCGGTACCTGTTGCTTGAGGCGCTGCTGGGCCTGCTGGTACAGGGCGGTGCGCTGGGCCGGGTCGGTGACTTGCTTGGCCTGCTTGACCAGGCTGTCGTACTGCGGGTCGCACCACAGCGAGTAGTTGTTGCTGCCAATGGCGTCGCAGTTGTAGAGCGTGCCCAGCCAGTTGTCCGGGTCGCCGTTGTCGCCCGTCCAGCCAATCAGCGCGATGTCGTGCTCGCCGCTTTTCATGCGCTTGAGGTATTCGCCCCACTCGTAGCTGACGATCCGCACCTTGAAGCCGAGCTTGCTCCAGTCGGCCTGGAGCATCTCGGCCATCAGCTTGGCGTTGGGGTTGTAGGGGCGCTGCACGGGCATGGCCCACAGGGTGACTTCAGTGCCTGGCTTGACCCCGGCCTGTTCGAGCAGCTGCTTGGCTTTTTCCGGGTCGAAGGGGGCGTCCTTGAGGCTGTTGTCGTAGGACCACTGGGTCGGCGGCATGGCATTGACCGCCAACTGCCCGGAGTCCTGGTACACCGCCTGCAGAATCGCCTGCTTGTTCACCGCCATGTCCATGGCCTGGCGCACCTCCAGGCGGTCGAACGGCGGGTGCTGGGTGTTGTAGGCGATGTAGCCGAGGTTGAAACCCGGTTGCTGCAGCACCTGCAGCTTGCTGTCGGCGTGCAGCGCCGGCAGGTCGGCCGGACGTGGGTGCAGGGTGACCTGGCACTCGTTGCGGCGCAGCTTCTGGATGCGTACCGAAGGGTCGGTATTGATCGAGAACACCAGGTTGTCGATCTTCACTTCGTCGGGCGCCCAGTAGTCCTTGTTGCCTTTGAAGCGGATCTGCGAGTCCTTCTGGTAGCGCTGGAACACGAAGGGGCCGGTGCCAATCGGTTGCTGGTTGATATCGCTGGGCCGGCCGCTGGCCAGCAGTTGTTCGGCGTACTCGGCAGACAGGATCGAGGCGAAGCTCATGGCCAGGTTCTGCACGAAGGCGGCGTCGACCTTGTTGAGGGTGAACACCACGGTCAGCGGGTCGGTCTTTTCGACGGCGGCGATGTTCTTGTCCAGGCCCATGCTGACGAAGTAGGGAAACTCGGTGGGGTAGGCCTGACGGAACGGGTGGGCCTTGTCGAGCATGCGGTTGAAGGTGAACAGCACGTCGTCGGCGTTGAAGTCACGGCTCGGGGTGAAGGTTTTGCTGGTGTGGAACTTCACCCCTTGGCGCAGGTGGAAGGTGTAGCGCAGGCCGTCGTCGGTCACCTCCCACTTGGTTGCCAGCGCGGGGTGCACGGCGGTGCCGCCGCGCTCGAATTCCACCAGGCGGTTGTAGATCGGTTCGGCTGCGTCGTTGTCGGTGGCGCTGGTGTACTGGGCCGTGTCGAAGCCAGCCGGGCTGCCCTCGGAGCAGAACACCAGGTTGTTGGCCAGCAGGGCAGGGGCCTGGCCCATGAGGCCGAGGCCGAGCAGGCTGGAAAGCAGTGTGATGTGGCGCATGTGCAGGTCCTTCTCCGTCTGTTTTCGCCGCCTCGGGGTACGAATGGCGGCAACAGGGGCCCATCCCCGACGCGGGTAGCGTCGGGGTGGGTGTGGTTTACGGGAATGGGTGAGGGTGGCTCGGTGCTACTTGTCCACGCTGACCCCGTAGAACGCGTTCAATGCGAACGGACTGATCTTGAAGTCCTTCACCTTGGCGCTCATGGGCTGGTACACGGTGGAGTGGGCGATCGGGGTGATCGGCACCTGCTCTTTGAGGATGTGCTGCGCCTTCTGGTACAGCTCGGTGCGCTTGGCCTGGTCGGAGGTGGCCTTGGCCTGCTTGATCAGGTCGTCGTAGGGCTTGTAGCACCACTTGGAGAAGTTGTTGCCGTCAACGGCATCGCAACCGTACAGGGTGCCCAGCCAGTTGTCCGGGTCACCGTTGTCACCGCTCCAGCCGATCAGCATGGCGCCCTGTTCACCGCCTTTGGAGCGCTTGATGTACTCGCCCCATTCGTAGCTGACGATCTTGGCCTTGATGCCGATCTTGGCCCAGTCCGATTGCAGCATCTCGGCCATCAGCTTGGCGTTGGGGTTGTAGGGGCGTTGTACGGGCATGGCCCACAAGGTGATCTCGGTGCCCTCCTTGACGCCGGCTTTCTTCAGCAGTTCCTTGGCCTTTTCCGGGTCGTAGGCGGCGTCCTTGATGCTGTCGTCGTAGGACCACTGGGTCGGCGGCATGCCATTGACGGCGAGCTGGCCGGCGCCCTGGTACACCGACTCGATGATCTTCTTCTTGTCGACGGCCATGTCCAGTGCCTGGCGCACTTCCAGCTTGGCCATCGGGTTGGGCTCGTTGCTGCCCTTGATCTTGTCCATCACGTTGTAGGCGATGTAGCCGAGGTTGAAGCCGGCCTGCTGCGGCATCTGCAGGTTCTTGTCGGCCTTGAGCGGCTCGATGTCGGCCGGTCGCGGGAACAGGGTGACCTGGCACTCGTTCTTTTTCAGCTTCTGCATGCGCACCGAGGCATCGGTGGTGATGGCGAAGATCAGGTTGTCGATCTTCACGTCTTCGGGCTTCCAGTAGTCCTTGTTGCCCTTGAAGCGGATCTGCGCGTCTTTCTGGTACTTGCTGAACACGAACGGGCCGGTGCCGATCGGCTTCTGGTTGATGTCGGCGGCCTTGCCACCCTTGAGCAGTTGGTCGGCGTACTCGGCCGACTGGATCGAGGCGAAGCTCATCGCCAGGTTCTGGATGAACGCGGCATCCACTTCGTTGAGGGTGAACTTCACCGTGTGATCGTCGAGTTTCTCCACCTTGGCGATGTTCTTGTCCATGCCCATGTCGGTGAAGTAGGGGAATTCGGTGGGGTAGGCCTTACGGAACGGGTGGTTCTTGTCGAGCATGCGGTCGAAGGTGAACAGCACGTCGTCGGCGTTGAATTCGCGGCTGGGCTTGAAGTAGTCGGTGGTGTGGAACTTCACGCCTTCACGCAGGTGGAAGGTGTAGGTCTTGCCGTCGTCGGACACGTCCCACTGGGTCGCCAGGCCCGGGATGACGGCGGTGCCGCCTCGTTCGAACTGGGTCAGGCGGTTGAACACGGTCTCGGCCGAGGCGTCGAAGTCGGTTCCGGTGGTGTACTGCCCCGGGTCGAAGCCCGCCGGGCTGCCTTCGGAGCAGAACACCAGGTTGGATGCGGCGTGGGCTAGCGGTGCGCCGGCTAGCAAGCCTGCACCGAGCAGGAACGGAATGACTGCGTGTTTGAGCATGGTGGCCTCATTGTTGTCATTTTTGGTTTGAGGTGGCCTCGTGAGCCGACCTGCGGATACTTATGCAGGGGGGATTCCCAATGCAACCATCAGAAGGATAGTTGGCGTCAGAAAGGTAGTACGAGCGTACATGGATGTCGCATTCGTATAACTTTCGAGGAAGTTGAACGTTTGCGCAGGCGAAATGATGGCTTTTTGCAGAATATTTCGAGGAGGGGGATTTTGTAGGGGGGCACCGTTGCAGTGCGTAGGAAAATTCTAAAACCTTTGTAGTCAGCGCTGGCCTCATCGCCGGCAAGCCGGCTCCCACAGGACTCCCGCAGGGTCCAACAGGCTCCCAGGGTTAGGGGCAGTGTGCTCTTGTGGGAGCCGGCTTGCCGGCGATCGGGCCGCAAAGCGGCCCGCTCAGGTCAAGGCATCAGCACTTCAATCTGCCCATCGGCATTCATGCTGACTTCGCTTGTACCCGCTTCGATATCCGGCGCAGGCGCCGCTTCATCGGCGGCCATGGCCTTCATCGCCATCGGTGCACTGCGCAGGTACGGGCGTGGATAGCCGCTGCTGTTGAGGTTCAGGCTGACCACTTTATAGCCTTTGCCACCCAGGGCCTCGGTGGCCAATTGGGCACGGGCCTTGAAAGCGTCGACCGCATCCTTGAGCAGCGCGTCTTCGCTGGCCTTGCGCGTGGCGGGGGCAATGGAGAAGTCCATGCCGCCCATTTTCAGGTCCTGCAGCAGCTCGGCGGTGAGCTGGGACAGGGCCGGGAAGTCGGCAGCTTCAAGGCGCAACTCGGCGCGCTCGCGCCAGCCGGTGATCTTCTGGCCCTTGCTGTCGTAGATCGGATAGCTGTTGCGGCTGCCCTGGCTGATCTTCACATCCTTGACCTGGCGCGCCTGCTGCACGGCCTTGTTCATGGTCTCGGTGATCTGCTTGGCGAGCTTGCCTGGGTCGTTGTCCTGCGCTTCGCTGTACAGGGTCACGACCATCAGGTCGCGCGGCACTTCCTTGCTGACTTCGGCGCGCAGCGATACCTGGTTGTAGCGTGGCTCATCGGCTGCCAGCGCGGGCAGGCTGGCGAGCAGGCCGCAAGACAGGATCAGGGCCGCGCTGCGACGTGGGATTTGCATGGGTTACTCCTTGGCATCAAAAGGCGTGGGGTCTGGCCATCCATTCCACGCATGGCCGATCAGACCGAATCCAGTGTAGTGGGTTCAAAAGTGCCATCATGAACCTGTGTCAAAGTGTGGCGGTTTGCCGCATCACTGCAGTGAAGGGCCTGGCTTCGGTATACTCCAGCCGATTTTTCTGGAGCACTCATCAGGAGAGCTCATGCTCGCCGCCGCACAACCGCTGTCCGCTACACGCCAGAATCTCTGGCGCCTGACCGTCATTCGGGTTCTGGTCCTCGCCGCTCAGGCTGGCTCCGTGGGCGTGGCCTACTGGACCGAACTGCTGCCGCTGCCCTGGCTCTCGCTGGCCGCCACCCTGGCGCTGTCGTCCTTGCTGTGTGCCTTCACGGCGCTGCGCTTGCGCCTGTCGCTGCCGGTCACCGAACTCGAATACGCCCTGCAGCTGGCCTGCGACCTGTTGATCCACAGTGCCTTGCTTTATTACTCGGGGGGGTCGACCAACCCGTTCGTGTCCTACTACCTGGTGCCGCTGGCGATTGCCGCGGTCACCTTGCCGTGGCTGTATTCGCTGATTCTCTCGGGCATCGCGCTGACCGCCTACAGCCTGTTGCTGGTGCAGTTCTATCCGCTCGAAGGGCTGCCGATGGCGCGGGACAAGATGCAGGTCTATGGCATGTGGCTGAGCATCGCCCTGGCGGCTGCGGTCATCACCTTCTTCGCCGCGCGCATGGCCGAGGAGTTGCGCCGCCAGGAGCAATTGCGTTCCGAGCGGCGCGAAGAAAGCCTGCGCGATGAACAACTGCTGGCCGTGGCGACCCAGGCCGCCGGTGCTGCCCATGAGCTGGGGACGCCGCTGGCGACCATGAGCGTGCTGCTCAACGAAATGCGCCAGGACCATAAAGACCCGCTGTTGCAGGAAGACCTGCAGATCCTTCAGGACCAGGTCAAGCTGTGCAAGGAAACCCTGCAGCAGCTGGTGCGCGCCGCCGAGGCCAATCGCCGCCTGGCGGTGGTCGAGCAGGACGTCACCGCCTGGCTCGATGAGTCACTCGACCGCTGGCACCTGATGCGCCCGGAGGCCAGCTACCGCTTCCAGCGCCTGCGCGACGGCCAGGTGCCGCGCCTGACACCGCCGCCCGACCTGACCCAGGCGCTGCTCAACCTGCTGAACAATGCCGCCGATGCCTGCCCCGATGACCTGCAAGTGCAGCTGGACTGGGATGCCCACGACATCGTCATCAGCATCCGTGACCATGGCCCGGGCGTACCGCCGGCCATTGCCGAAGCGATCGGCAAACCCTTCATTACCACCAAGGGCAAAGGCTTCGGCCTGGGCCTGTTCTTGAGCAAGGCCAGCGTGACCCGTGCGGGCGGTTCGGTGAAACTCTATAGTCATGAACAGGGTGGCACCCTGACCGAATTGCGCCTGCCCCATGGCAAGCGAGGAGATGAATGATGAGCGAAGAAAACCAGGTCGAAAGCGAAGAGCTGCCGCACCTGCTGCTGGTGGATGACGATGCCACCTTCACCCGGGTCATGGCCCGGGCCATGAGCCGTCGCGGTTTCCGCGTGAGCACGGCGAGCTCCGCCGAGGAGGGGCTGATCCTGGCCCAGCAGGACCTGCCGGACTACGCCACGCTGGACCTGAAGATGGAAGGCGACTCGGGCCTTGTGCTGCTGCCCAAGCTGCTGGAGCTGGACCCGGAAATGCGCGTGGTGATCCTGACCGGTTATTCGAGCATTGCCACCGCGGTCGAAGCGGTCAAGCGCGGTGCGTGCAACTACCTGTGCAAGCCGGCGGACGCCGATGATGTACTGGCGGCGTTGCTGTCGGAGCACACTGATCTGGACTCTCTGGTGCCGGAAAACCCGATGTCGGTGGACCGCCTGCAGTGGGAGCACATTCAGCGGGTGCTGAACGAGCACGAGGGCAATATTTCCGCCACTGCACGGGCGTTGGGCATGCACCGACGGACCTTGCAGCGCAAGTTGCAGAAGCGCCCGGTCCGGCGCTGAATCGGCGTTGCCTTCATCGCCGGCAAGCCGGCTCCCACAGGTATCCCATGAGCCTCAAGGGCGGTGCAGAACCTGTGGGAGCCGGCTTGCCGGCGATAGGGCCGGTACAGACGGAAATTTCTTTAAATTGCAGACGATCCCGCAACGCCTGACGCGTTGACGTATCATTAGCCGCCTAATGGCAACCCTCCCAGGATCGCTTGCGCATGCTCGCCCTTCTCATCCAGACGCTGAACATCACGGCGCCCGTCTTCGCCATGCTGTTCATGGGCGTGCTGCTCAAACGCATCAACCTGATCGACGATAACTTCAACCGGGTGGCCTCGCAGCTGGTGTTCAACGTGTGCATGCCGGCACTGCTGTTCCTCGGCATCTACCACGCCGACCTGGCCACCGCCGTCAAACCTGGCGTCCTCCTCTATTTCGTCGTCGCCACCCTGGTCGGTTTCTCCGTGGCCTGGGGCATGGCGATCTGGCGCAGCCCGCTGGCCGACCGTGGCATCTACACCCAAGGGGCGTTTCGCGGTAACAACGGCGTGATCGGCCTGGCCCTGGCCGCCAGCCTGTATGGCGACTACGGCATCTCGCTGGGCGCGGTACTCGCCGGCCTGGTGATCCTCATGTACAACTCGCTGTCGGCGGTGGTGCTGGCGGTGTACAGCCCCGACCTCAAGTCCGACCCGTGGAGCATCTGCAAGAGCATCCTCAGCAACCCGCTGATCATCAGCGTGCTGGTGGCAACACCCATGGCCTACGGCCAGGTGCCGCTGCCCAACTGGCTGCTCACCTCGGGCGACTACCTGGCGCAGATGACCTTGCCCCTGGCGTTGATCTGCATTGGCGGCACCCTGTCGCTGGCGGCGCTGCGCGATTGCGGCAAGCTGGCCATCGATGCCAGCCTGGTGAAGATGGTCTGGCTGCCGCTGGTCGGTACCTTGGGTGCCTGGCTCTGCGGCTTTCGCGGGGCCGAGTTGGGTATCCTGTTCCTGTACATCGGCAGCCCGACGGCTGCGGCCAGCTATGTCATGGCGCGTGCCGCCAACGGCAACCACGAGCTGGCCGCTTCGATCATCGTGATTACTACGCTAATGGCGGCGATCACCACCAATATTGGGATTTTCATCTTGCAGTGGGGCGGATGGATCTAGATCCTTGACTGCAAACAACACAAAAACACTGCCTCACTGAGCTAAAGGACACTTCATGCAAGACCAGAGCACGCCCGAGCGCTTGCAGCGCGGGCTGAAGAACCGCCATATCCAGCTGATCGCGCTGGGTGGGGCCATTGGCACCGGGTTGTTCCTGGGCATCGCCCAGACCATCCAGCTGGCCGGCCCCTCCGTTTTGCTGGGCTACGCCATTGCCGGCCTGATGGCCTTCCTGATCATGCGCCAGCTTGGCGAAATGGTGGTCGAAGAGCCGGTGGCCGGCAGTTTCAGCCACTTCGCCCACCAGTACTGGAGCGAGTTCGCAGGCTTCGTTTCGGGCTGGAACTACTGGGTGGTGTACGTGCTGGTCGGCATGGCCGAACTCACCGCCGTGGGCATCTATGTGCAGTACTGGTGGCCGGAGTTCCCGACCTGGGCGACGGCGGCGATCTTCTTCGTGGTGATCAACCTCATCAACCTGACCCAGGTGAAGGTCTACGGCGAAATGGAATTCTGGTTCGCCCTGGTCAAGGTGGTGGCCATCGTCAGCATGATCGGCTTCGGTGCCTGGTTGCTGGGCAGTGGCCACGGTGGCCCGGATGCCAGTGTGGCCAACCTGTGGCAATACGGCGGGTTCTTCCCCAATGGCGTCACCGGACTGGTGATGGCCTTGGCGGTGATCATGTTCTCCTTTGGCGGCCTGGAGTTGGTGGGTATCACCGCGGCCGAGGCCGACAACCCACGCCACAGCATTCCCAAGGCCACCAATCAGGTGGTGTACCGCATCCTGATCTTCTACATCGGTGCCCTGGCGGTACTGCTGTCGTTGTACCCGTGGCAGAAAGTGGTGCAGGGCGGCAGCCCGTTCGTGATGATCTTCCACGAACTGGACAGCGACCTGGTGGCGACCATCCTCAATATCGTGGTGCTGACCGCTGCGCTGTCGGTCTACAACAGCTGCGTCTACGCCAACAGCCGCATGCTGTTCGGCCTGGCCAGCCAGGGCGATGCGCCGCGCCAGCTGCTCAAGGTCAGCCGCAGCGGTGTGCCGTTGACCGCGCTGGGGGTATCGGCGTTCGCCACGGGCATGTGTGTGCTGATCAACTACCTGATGCCGGGTGAGGCGTTCGGCCTGCTGATGGCGTTGGCGGTGTCGGCGCTGGTGATCAACTGGGCGAGCATCAGCATCACTCACCTGAAGTTCCGCACGGCCAAGCTGGCGGCAGGCATCACGCCGTTCTATCGCAGCTTGTGGCACCCATTCTCCAACTACCTGTGCCTGGCGTTCATCGTGCTGATTCTGGTGGTGATGTACCTGACCCCGCCGATTCGCATTTCGGTGATGCTGATTCCGGCTTGGATTGCCGTGCTTTACGTAGCGTTCCGCCTGAAGAAGGCTCGGCAGGCCAAGGGCTGAGTCTGCACTGGCCCCATCGCCGGCAAGCCGGCTCCCACAGAGATCAATGTGGGAGCCGGCTTGCCGGCGATGAGGCCAGTACTGACAACCAATCAATCAAGCCTGGTAACTGTCGATCACTTCCTGCGCCGCCCTGAACGCATCGATCGCCGCCGGCACCCCCGCATACACCGCGCAATGCAGCAGCGCCTCGCGAATCTCCTCCACCGTACAGCCATTGTTCAATGCCCCGCGCACATGCCCCTTGAGCTCCTGCGGGCACTTGAGCGCCGTCAGGGTAGCCAGGGTAATCAGGCTGCGGGTTTTCAGCGGCAGGCCGTCACGCGCCCAGACACTGCCCCAGGCGTGTTCGTTGACGAAGTCCTGCAGCGGTTGAGTGAAGTCGGTGGCGTTGCCCAGGGCGCGGTCGACGAACGCATCCCCCATTACCTGGCGGCGAATCTGTTCGCCGGTCTTGCTTTCAGCCATGTTGTTTTCCTTAGTGTTGGCGGCGCCAGGCGCGAACCGTGGTGAACAGCAGCACCACGCCGAGCACTGGCAGGACATAGAACAGCATCAACCGCTCCAGGCGGCCGGCCAGGGGCATGCCGGTGGTGAATGCCACCACGTGCAGGCCGTAGGCCAGGTAAAGGCACAGGAACACCAGCCCTTCGGCGCGGGTGATCCGGTAGCCGGAGTAGAACACCGGCAGGCTCAGGACGGCGACGCCCAGCATCACCGGCAGGTCGAAATCCAGCGCGTTGGGTGAGATGGTCAGCGGCTCGGGGGTGACCAGCGCGGTCATGCCCAATACCGCCAACAGGTTGAACAGGTTGCTGCCGATGACCGTGCCCACGGCAATTTCCCGCTCGCCCCGCAGCGCGGCGATCAGTGCTGCGGCGAGTTCGGGGAGGGAAGTGCACACCGCCACCACGGTCAGGCCGATGATGCGCTCGGACAGGCCCAGGTCGGTCGCCACCTCGACGGCGGCCTCCAGCAGCAAATGACCCGCCAGGCTCAACAGCGCGAGGCCGAACAGCACCTGCAGCAAGGTGCCTGACCAGAAGCGAGCGTTACTGCTGGCGAGCGGGCGCGGTGCGGGATAGGTGCGGGCATAGTGGCGCGACTGGTGCCAGAGCATGGCCAGGTAGCCCGCCAGGCCAAGCAGCATCAGCAAGCCTTCCAGCCGGCCCAGGTGGCCGTTGCTGGCCAGCGCGTACACCAGGCCGCTGGCGAGGATCATCAGCGGAATGTCCAGGCGCACCAGCTGGCGGGATACCCGCAGGGGAATGATCAGGGCCGCCAGGCCGAGGATCACCAGCACATTGAAGATATTGCTGCCTACCACGCTGCCCACGGCCACGTCGGGCGCGCCCTGGTAGGCGGCCTGCAGGCTCACGGTCAGCTGCGGTGCGGTGCTGCCGAACGCCACCAGGCTAAGGCCGATGATCAGTGGGCGCACATGCAGGCGCAAGGCCAGGCGCAGGGCCGCGCGCACCATCAGCTCGGCGCCGGCCACCAGCAACAGCAGGGCAGTGCCCAGTTGCAGGAGGCTGAAGGTGGGGAGGGTGGCCAGGTCGAAAATGGTCGGGGCTCCAGTGGCGTCAGTCGCTCAGACCTTGTACCCGGACGCGCGCCGTTCCGCTACGGACCATGCCGATTTTTTCTGCCGCAGCCCGTGACAGGTCAATCAATCGGCCACGAGTGTGCGGGCCGCGGTCGTTGATGCGGACCACTACGCTGCGTTTGTTGGCGAGGTTGGTGACCAGCACGCGGCTGCCGAAGGGCAGGGAGCGGTGGGCGGCGGTGAGGCCATTCTGGTTGAAGGCTTCGCCGCTGGCGGTGCGTTTGCCGTGGTGGCGAGAACCGTAATACGAGGCGGTGCCGGTCTTGTCGTAACCGCTGGGATCGACGTCATGGCTGGCGCAGCCGGTCAGGAGGGAGAAGAGGGCCAGGGTGGCGAGGGATCGTTTTAGCAAGTCGGATGCTCCGGTGCTGCCATTGGGCGCGCTTGGCGGCGCGGGGCTGTAGGAGCGGCCTTGTGTCGCGAAAGGGCCGCAGAGCGGCCCCATGGTCAGATTACTGCGTAAACCGCTGGGGCTGCTTCGCAGCCCTTTCGCGACACAAGGCCGCTCCTACAAAGCTCACCCTTCGAGCTTGGCCTTGAGCAATTGGTTCACTTGCCCCGGGTTGGCCTTGCCTTTGGAGGCCTTCATCGCCTGGCCGACGAAGAAGCCGAACATCTTGCCGCGCTTGGCCTCGTCGGCCGCACGGTACTGTTCGACCTGCTCGGCGTTGGCGGCGAGCATCTCGTCGAGCATCTTGTCGATCGCACCGGTATCGGTGACCTGCTTCAGGCCTTTGCTTTCGATGATGCTGTCGGCGTCGCCTTCACCGGCGGCCATGGCCTCGAACACGGTCTTGGCGATCTTGCCGCTGATGGTGTTGTCGCGAATGCGCAGCAACATGCCACCGAGCTGCTCGGCGCTGACCGGCGACTGGTCGATCTCGATGCCCAGCTTGTTCAGCAAGCTGCCCAGTTCGACCATGACCCAGTTGGCGGCCAGCTTGGCGTCGCCGCCAATCTTCACCACCTGCTCGAAGTAGTCCGCCTGTTCACGGCTGGAGGCCAGCACGTTGGCGTCGTAGGCCGACAGACCGTACTGGCTCTGGAAGCGCTCGACCTTCTGCGGCGGCAGCTCCGGCAAGCCGGCGCGGATGGTTTCCAGGAAGCTGTCCTCGATGACCACCGGCAGCAGGTCCGGGTCGGGGAAGTAACGGTAGTCGTTGGCTTCCTCCTTGCTGCGCATGGAGCGGGTCTCGTCCTTGTTCGGGTCGTACAGGCGGGTTTCCTGAATGACCTTGCCGCCGTCCTCGATCAGGTCGATCTGGCGCTGGATCTCGCTGTTGATGGCGCGCTCGATGAAGCGGAACGAGTTGACGTTCTTGATCTCGCAGCGGGTGCCGAACTCGGTCTGGCCTTTCGGTCGGATCGAGACGTTGCAGTCGCAACGCAGCGAGCCTTCGGCCATGTTGCCGTCACAGATGCCCAGGTAGCGCACCAGGGCATGGATCGCCTTGACGTAGGCCACGGCTTCCTTGGCGCTGCGCATGTCCGGTTCGGAGACGATTTCCAGCAGCGGCGTGCCGGCACGGTTCAGGTCGATACCGGTGGAACCGCTGAAGTCTTCGTGCAGGCTCTTGCCGGCGTCTTCTTCCAGGTGCGCACGGGTCACGCCGATGCGCTTGATGGTGCCGTCTTCCAGGGCGATGTCCAGGTGGCCCTTGCCGACGATCGGCAGGTCCATCTGGCTGATCTGGTAGCCCTTGGGCAGGTCCGGGTAGAAGTAGTTCTTGCGCGCGAACACGTTGCGCTTGCCGATTTCGGCGTCGATCGCCAGGCCGAACATGCAGGCCATGCGCACGGCTTCCTGGTTCAGCACCGGCAATACGCCGGGCATCCCCAGGTCAACCAGGCTGGCCTGGGTGTTCGGCTCGGAACCGAAGGTGGTGGCGCTGCCGGAGAAGATCTTCGACTGGGTGGCCAGCTGGGTATGAATCTCCAGCCCGATCACAACTTCCCATTGCATGTGTGAATTCCTCAGAAGCCGTTGGGGGCGCGGGTGTGCCAGTCGGTGACTTGCTGGTAACGGTGCGCGACGTTGAGCAGGCGGCCTTCCTGGAAGTACGGGGCCAGCAGTTGCACGCCGACCGGCAGGCCATCGACGAAGCCGGCTGGCATCGACAGGCCCGGCAGGCCCGCCAGGTTGGCGGTGATGGTGTAGACGTCTTCAAGGTAGGCGGCGACCGGGTCGCTGCTCTTGGCGCCGAGCTTCCAGGCCGGGTTCGGCGTGGTCGGGCCGAGGATCAGGTCGACGCCTTCGAAGGCGGCCATGAAGTCGTTCTTGATCAGGCGGCGAATCTGCTGAGCCTTGACGTAGTAGGCATCATAGTAGCCAGCCGACAGGGCGTAGGTGCCGACCATGATGCGTCGCTGCACTTCGGCGCCGAAGCCTTCGCCACGGGAGCGCTTGTACAGGTCGGTGAGGTCTTTCGGTTCTTCGCAGCGGTAGCCGAAGCGCACGCCGTCGAAACGCGACAGGTTGGACGAGGCTTCGGCGGGCGCGATCACGTAGTACGCCGGAATGGCGTGCTGCATGTTCGGCAGGCTGATTTCCTTGACCACCGCGCCGAGCTTTTCCAGCTCCTTGACGCTGGCCTGTACCAGTTCGGCAATGCGCGGGTCGAGGCCGGCACCGAAGTACTCCTTCGGCAGGCCGATGCGCAGGCCCTGCAGCGAGGCATTGAGGTTGGCGCTGTAGTCCGGCACCGGTTCGTCGATGCTGGTGGAGTCCTTGGCGTCGAAGCCGGCCATGCCTTGCAGCAGCAGGGCGCAGTCTTCGGCAGTGCGGGCCAGCGGGCCGCCCTGGTCGAGGCTGGAGGCGTAGGCGATCATGCCCCAGCGCGAAACACGACCGTACGTCGGTTTCAGGCCGGTGAGGTTGGTCAGGGCCGCCGGCTGGCGGATCGAGCCGCCGGTGTCGGTGCCGGTGGTGACTGGCAGCAGGCGCGCAGCCACGGCCGCGGCAGAACCGCCGGACGAGCCGCCGGGCACGTGCTCCAGGTTCCACGGGTTCTTCACCGCGCCGTAGTGGCTGGACTCGTTGGCCGAGCCCATGGCGAATTCGTCCATGTTGGTCTTGCCCAGGGTGACCATGCCGGCTTCGGCCAGCTTGGCGACCACGGTGGCGTCATACGGCGCCTTGAAGTTGTCGAGCATCTTCGAGCCGCAGCTGGTGCGAACGCCGTTGGTGCAGAACAGGTCCTTGTGGGCGATGGGGGCACCCAGCAGCGTGCCGGTCTCGCCAGCGGCGCGACGGGCGTCGGCGGCACGGGCCTGGCCCAGGGCCAGCTCCTCGGTGACGCTGATGAAGCTGTTGAGTTGCGGGTCGAGCTGCTTGATACGCGCCAGCAGGGCGCCGGTCAGCTCTTCGGAAGAAAACGACTTGTCGGCGAGTCCGCGGGCGATCTCGGCCAGGGTCAATTGATGCATGGCAGGCTCTATCCCTTACTCGATGACTTTGGGAACCAGGTACAGACCGCTTTCGGTCGAGGGTGCGATAGCCTGGTAGGCGTCGCGCTGGTTGCTTTCGGTGACCTGGTCCGGGCGCAGGCGCTGGCTGGCCTCCAGCGGGTGGGCCAGGGGCTCGATGCCGGTGGTGTCGACCGCTTGCATCTGGTCGACCAGGCCGAGAATGCTGTTCAGGGCGTCGGTAATGCGTGGCAGTTCGCCTTCATGCAGGCCCAGGCGGGCCAGATGGGCGATCTTTTCCACGTCGCAGCGTTCAAGCGCCATGGGAATCTCCAGGGGAAACAAAGAACGGAAAAGGGTCCGCGATGAGGAACATGTCAGCTTTCTGGCGGTCATACGGCCGCGATCATCGGCTGGCATGCTCGGAAAAACGACCAATTTAACATATTGGCTCCTTGCCCAAAATCCCCGCCATTGTTAGAGTTTGCCGCACTTTTTTACCCACGCTTTCCCCAGGGTCACTTTCCCATGTTCAAGAAACTGCGTGGCATGTTTTCCAGCGATCTGTCCATCGACCTGGGTACTGCCAACACCCTTATTTACGTGCGTGAGCGCGGTATCGTCCTGAATGAGCCCTCGGTTGTTGCCATCCGTACCCATGGCAATCAGAAAAGCGTCGTCGCTGTCGGTACCGAGGCCAAACGTATGCTGGGCCGTACGCCTGGCAACATTGCTGCCATTCGTCCGATGAAGGACGGCGTCATCGCCGACTTCAGCGTTTGTGAAAAAATGTTGCAGTACTTCATCAACAAGGTTCACGAGAACAGCTTCCTGCAGCCCAGCCCTCGCGTGCTGATCTGCGTGCCGTGCAAGTCGACCCAGGTAGAGCGCCGCGCGATTCGCGAGTCGGCCCTGGGTGCCGGTGCCCGTGAAGTGTTCCTGATCGAAGAACCGATGGCCGCAGCCATCGGTGCCGGCCTGCCGGTCGAAGAGGCACGTGGCTCGATGGTCGTCGATATCGGCGGGGGTACCACCGAAATCGCGCTGATCTCCCTGAACGGCGTGGTCTACGCCGAGTCCGTGCGTGTGGGCGGCGACCGCTTCGACGAAGCCATTGTCACCTACGTGCGCCGTAACTACGGCAGCCTGATCGGCGAATCCACCGCCGAGCGCATCAAGCAGGAAATCGGCACCGCCTACCCGGGCGGCGAAGTGCGCGAAGTCGACGTGCGTGGCCGTAACCTGGCCGAGGGCGTCCCACGCGCCTTTACCCTGAACTCCAACGAAGTACTGGAAGCCTTGCAGGAATCGCTGGCGACCATCGTTCAGGCGGTCAAGAGCGCCCTCGAGCAATCGCCGCCGGAGCTGGCCTCCGACATCGCCGAGCGCGGCCTGGTGCTGACCGGTGGTGGTGCGCTGCTGCGTGACCTGGACAAACTGCTGGCCCAGGAAACCGGCCTGCCGGTCATCGTCGCCGAAGACCCGCTGACCTGCGTCGCCCGTGGCGGCGGTCGCGCCCTGGAAATGATGGACAAGCACGCGATGGACCTGCTCTCGAGCGAGTGATATCCGCAGCTTTCCAGTGCCCGGTTTACAGGTAGCACGCGCAGTGCTACCTGTATGCGCTGGGCTGGCGTCCTTCCGGCGTCGTTTCCGTCAACCCGCAACCAGGCTGGTGCGTTTTTCCATGTCCAATGACCTCCTGAGTCGTCCACGAGGAACGGCCCATTAAACCGCTTTTCTCCAAGGGCCCTTCGCTGGGCGTTCGCCTGTTGGTACTGGTGGTGCTGTCGGTCGCACTGATGGTGGTCGATGCGCGTTTCGACGTGCTCAAACCGGTGCGCAGCCAGATGGGGCTGGTGCTGATGGAGTCGTACTGGATCACCGACCTGCCCCAGCGCATGTGGCAAGGTGTGGCCGGCCAGTTCGGCAGCCGTACCGAACTGATCGCGGAAAACGAAAAGCTCAAGACCGAGGCCCTGCTGCTGCAGGGGCGCCTGCAGAAGCTGGCGGCCCTGACCGAGCAGAACGTGCGCCTGCGCGAGCTGCTCAATTCCTCGGCGCTGGTCAATGAAAAGGTTGAAGTGGCCGAACTCATCGGGGTCGACCCCAACCCGTTCACCCACCGTATCCTGATCAACAAAGGCGAGCGCGATGGCGTATTCCTCGGCCAGCCGGTGCTCGATGCCCGCGGCCTGATGGGCCAGGTAGTCGAGCTGATGCCGTACACCTCGCGCGTGCTGCTGCTCACCGACACCACCCACAGCATTCCGGTGCAGGTCAACCGCAACGGCTTGCGCGCCATCGCCAGCGGCACCGGCAACCCGGAGCGCCTGGAGTTGCGTCACGTGGCCGACACTGCCGACATCAAGGAAGGCGACCTGCTGGTGAGTTCCGGCATGGGCCAGCGCTTCCCGGCCGGCTACCCGGTGGCCACGGTCAACGAAGTGATCCACGACTCCGGCCAGCCCTTCGCCATCGTTCGCGCCATCCCAACCGCCGCGCTCAACCGCAGCCGCTACATGCTGCTGGTGTTCAGCGACCGACGCACGCCGGAACAGCGCGCCACCGAGGCCGCGATTGCCCAGGAAGAAGCTGACCGCAAGGGCGCGACGAGCCTGACCCCGCCTGCTGCCAATGGCGAGCAGGCCGCGCCTGCCAGCGCTCCGGCCCCCGCCGCGGCGGCACCTGCTCCGGCAGCCGTCCCCGCCAGCCCAGCCCCGGCGCCCGCAGCGCCGGCTCATCCTCGGAGGCAATGATGGCCAAGTCGCGCCGTAATCACGGTTGGGTCATCTGGCTGACGTTCGCCATCGGCCTGCTGCTCAGCGTTTCGCCCATGCCCCAGTTCCTCGAAGTGTTCCGGCCCATGTGGCTGGCACTGCTGGTGTCGTTCTGGACGCTCATGGTGCCGAACAAGGTCGGCATGACCACCGCCTTCGTGCTGGGTCTGGCCGAGGATGTGCTGTACGGCACCCTGCTCGGGCAGAACGCGCTGATCCTCACCCTGATCACCTTCCTGGTGCTGTCCCTGCAGCAGCGCTTGCGCATGTTCCCGATGTGGCAGCAGTGCCTGGTGATCCTGGTGATCTTCGGTATCGCCCAGCTGATCCAGCTGTGGCTCAGCGCGCTCACCGGCAACCGCTTGCCGACCCTGGCACTGGTCTGGTCGGCGGTGATCAGCGCCTTGCTCTGGCCATGGATCAGTTTTGCCCTGCGCGACTTGCGCCGGCGCTTGCATATCAACTGACGGCGCTGCCGCGACTGACAGGGAGATGTCTGCATGAACCCACTTTACCTGGCCTCCGGCTCCCCCCGTCGGCGTGAATTGCTGACCCAGATTGGCGTGCCGTTCACGGTCACCACTGCCCCGATCGATGAAACCCCGCTGCCTGGTGAAAGCGCCGAGGCCTATGTCGAGCGCCTGGCCCTGGCCAAGGCCGAAGCCGGTCTCGCCAACCTGGCTGGCCCGGCCGTGGTGCTTGGGGCAGACACGGCGGTGGTGCTCGATGGTCGTATTCTCGGCAAACCGGAAAACCGCGAACATGCCTTGGCCATGCTGGCCGAGCTGGCGGGCCGTGAACATCAGGTACTGACCGCGGTAGCGCTGAGCGATGGCTCGCGCAGCCAGAGTCTGTGTGTCAGCAGCAACGTGCGTTTTCGCCCGATCAGCACAGCAGAAGCACAACGATACTGGGCCAGCGGCGAACCGGCGGACAAGGCCGGGGGCTATGCCATCCAGGGCCTGGGCGCAGTGTTCGTGACCGGGCTTCAGGGCAGCTACTCCGCAGTGGTCGGCCTGCCCTTGAGCGAAACGGCAGACTTGCTCGCCCAATTCGGTATCGCCTGCTGGCAGGTACCGGCGCTTTGCCAGAGGTAACAAACCAGCGGTAGCCAGCCTGGCACGCGCGATCCATCATTACCGAAGACCTTTGACGAGAGCCTGCCATGAGTGAAGAGATCCTGATCAACATCACCCCGATGGAGTCACGTGTGGCGGTGGTGGAAAACGGGGTGCTGCAGGAAGTGCATGTAGAGCGCACCCTGCGCCGCGGCATCGTCGGCAATATCTACAAAGGCAAGGTTGTACGCGTGTTGCCGGGGATGCAGGCGGCGTTCGTCGACATCGGCCTGGAACGCGCGGCGTTCATCCATGCCTCGGAAATTTCCCAGCGCGAAGGCTCGGCGGTGGAGACCATCACTGCCCTGGTACATGAAGGCCAGGCCCTGGTGGTTCAGGTGACCAAGGACCCGATCGGGACCAAGGGCGCGCGCCTGACCACCCAGCTGTCGATACCCTCACGCTACCTGGTGTACATGCCGCGCAGCAGCCATGTCGGCATTTCCCTGAAGATCGAAGACGAAGCCGAGCGTGATCGCCTCAAGCAGGTGGTCAGCGACTGCATGAACAACGAGAACATCAAGGATGCCGGCGGTTTCATCCTGCGTACCGCCGCCGAGGGTGCGCGCGCCGAAGAAATCCTGCAGGACATCCGCTACTTGCGCCGCCTGTGGGAGCAGATCGGCAGCCAGATCCAGACCTGCGGCGCGCCCACCGTCATCTACGAAGACCTTGGCCTTGCCTTGCGCACCCTGCGCGACCTGGTCAACCCGAAAATCGAGAAAATCCGCATCGATTCGCGGGAGACCTTCCAGAAAACCATGCAGTTCGTCGGCGAATTGATGCCGGAGATTGCCGATCGTCTGGAACATTACCCTGGCGAACGACCGATTTTTGACTTGTATGGGGTCGAGGACGAAATTCAGCGTGCACTGGAGCGCAAGGTGCCGCTCAAGTCAGGTGGCTATCTGGTGGTCGATCCGGCTGAGGCGATGACCACCATCGACGTCAACACCGGTGCCTTCGTCGGCCACCGCAACCTCGAAGAGACCATCTTCAAGACCAACCTCGAAGCGGCCACCGCCATTGCCCGGCAGCTGCGCCTGCGCAACATCGGCGGGATCATCATCATCGACTTCATCGACATGGAAGACGAAGAGCACCAGCGCCAGGTGCTACGTACCCTGGAGAAGCAGCTCGAGCGCGATCACGCCAAGACCAACATCATCGGCATCACTGAGCTGGGTTTGGTTCAGATGACCCGCAAGCGCACGCGTGAAAGCCTCGAACAGGTCCTGTGCGAGCCCTGCGTCGCCTGCCAGGGCCGTGGCAAGCTGAAGACGCCTGAAACCATCTGTTACGAAATCTTCCGCGAGATTCTCCGTGAAGCCCGCGCCTATCAGGCCGAAGGCTACCGGGTACTGGCCAACCAGAAGGTGGTCGACCGTCTGCTCGACGAAGAATCCGGTAATGTGGCAGAACTGGAAGCCTTCATCGGCCGGACCATCCGCTTCCAGGTCGAGTCGATGTACTCGCAGGAACAATACGATGTGGTGCTGCTCTGAGGCCTTCTGATGCACATCACGTGATGGCCGGGCTGGCAAAAGCGACGCCAGCGGCCATCATGGATAAATCAACCGGAGGGCCATGGCCATGGGACGTCTGACCCGCGTTCTTGTTGCCTTGACCCGCTGGGGCCTGGGCATCTGCGCCCTGTTGGCCGTGTTGGTGGCGTTGTATGTCAGCCTCGGCCGCGAGCTGGTGCCGCTGGTGGCGGAGTACCGTGCCGACGTTGAAAGCAAAGCCGAGCAGGCATTGGGCTTGCCGGTGCATGTGGGTGCCCTGGAAGGTCGCTGGAGTGGCCTGGCGCCGGTGCTGCGTGTGCGGGACCTGCAGGTGGGCGAGGGCGCCTCGGCCTTGCGCCTCGATGAGGTGAAGCTGGTGCCCGACATGTGGGCCAGCCTGACCTCGCGCGAGTTGCGCCTGGCGCATATCCAGCTCGGTGGCCTGCAATTGATCCTGCGCGAGAACGAGCAGGGCGCCTGGGCCCTCGAAGGTCTGCCGAAAAAAGACGACGCGCCTGTGGACCCGGCCGAGGTGCTGCAGCGCCTGCGCCAACTGGGGCGTATCGATGTGTTCGACAGCCAGGTCACCCTGCACCCCTGGCAACGTGACCCGCTGACCCTCACCTACGTGAGCCTCGGCCTGCAAGCCGGCGCCTCGCGCCAGGCCCTCGACCTGCGCGCGACCTTGCCCGATGGGCAGCCGCTGGCGGTCAACCTGCGCAGCCGAGCAACGGCCGAGGCCTGGCGCGATGGCCGGGTCGAGGCGTACCTGAGCCTGCCGCAAAGCGATTGGGCGAACTGGCTGCCACCTCGCCTGATGGGCCAGTGGCATGCAGAAGCCCTGCGTGCCGGTGGCGAATTCTGGGTCGACTGGAGCAAGGGGCAGCTGCAGCAGGCCGTGGTTCGCCTCAATGCCCCCCAGTTGCGCGGTGCCTACGCCGAGCGCAAGGCTGTCACCCTGGATAACCTGGCACTGTCGGCCTGGTTCCAGCGTCAGGATCAGGGTTTCGATGTGGTGGTCGATTCCCTGGCGGCCAACATCGGCAAAACCCGCTGGGAAACGCACCTGCAACTGCGTCAGCGGCCTGGCCAAGAGCCTGCGGGTGAAAGCTGGCAGCTGCAGGCTGACCGTCTGGACCTGACCCCGCTGACCCCGCTGATCGACGCACTGGCGCCGCTGCCGGACAAACTCAGGGCCGTGGTCGATGGGTTGAAGGTTACCGGCGCGGTGCGCAACGTGCGGCTGGAGGTGCGGCCCAAGGCTGAAGGCGACCAGCGGCTGCAATTCGCCGCCAACCTGGAGAAGGTCGGCTTCGATGCCTATCACGGCGCACCTGCCGCCGGCAATGTCAGCGGCAGTATCAGCGGCGACCTGGGGCACGGTGAACTGCGCTTGGATACCGACGCATTCATGCTGCATCTGTATCCGATCTTCGCCAAACCCTGGCATTACCAGAAAGCCAATGCCCGGTTGACCTACGCCCTCGACAAAGACGGCTTCACCCTGATCGCCCCGTACCTCAAGGTCCTGGGCGAAGAGGGCAGGATCGCCGGCGATTTCCTGATTCGCCTGCTGTTCACCGAAGGCGCCGAGAGCTACATGGACCTGCGCGTCGGCCTGACCGAAGGCGACGGTCGCTACACCGCCAAGTACCTGCCGGAGGTGCTCAGCCCGGCCCTCGACGACTGGCTGCGCAGCGCCATCGTCAAAGGCAATGTGGACCAGGGCTATTTCCAGTACCAGGGCTCGCTCAACCATGGTGCGACGCCGGAGGCACGCAGCATCAGCCTGTTCTTCAAAGTGCGTGACGCGGCGCTGGACTTCCAGCCTGGCTGGCCCCAGGTACAGCACGTCGATGGCGATGTGCTGATCGAAGACAGCGGCGTGCGGATCAAGGCCAGCAAGGGTCTGCTGCTGGACACCAAGGTCACGGATATCAGTGTCGATATTCCCCATGTCGACGGCAATCAGCACAGCCACCTGTTCCTGGACGGTGATTTCGATGGCCCGCTCGGCGATGGCTTGAAAATTCTCAAAGAGGCGCCGATCGGTACGGGGGAGATCTTCGCGGGTTGGGAGGGCGAAGGGCCGCTCAAGGGCAAGGTCAAGCTCGACATTCCCCTGGCTCATGGCGAGCGGCCGAAAGTGCAAGTCGACTTCGCCACTGCCAATGCCCGTCTCAAGGTAGCGCCACCGAGCTTGGACCTGAACCACCTGAAGGGTGATTTCAGCTTCGATTTCGACAAAGGGCTGAGCGGCAAGAACATCGCCCTGCAGGCGTTTGGCAAGCCGGTTACCGCGCAGATCACCGCCGAGGGGCAGGCCGGGCAGATGCAGACACGCATCAACGCCAAGGGCCAGGCATCGCTCAAGGCCCTGACCGATTGGTTGCAGTTCAAGCAGGCCTTGCCTGCCTCGGGCGACCTGCCGTACCAGTTGCAAGTCAACCTGGGCAGTCGTGACAACAGCTTGAGCGTGAACTCGTCACTCAAGGGCCTGGCCATCGACCTGCCGGCACCGTTCGGCAAGGCCGCGCAGGATACCCGCGACACCCGTTTCAGCATGAACCTGCAAGGGGCAGAGCGGCGCTTCGATGTTGCGTACACCGATGTGGCCCGTTTCACCTATGCCGCACCGGCCGACAAGCTGGGCCAAGGCCGTGGCGAGTTGCTGCTGGGTACCGGCGATGCGCAGCTGCCCGCTGGCGAGGGCCTGCGGGTGCGCGGGCGCCTGGAAAAGCTGGACCTGGCACCCTGGCAGGAGCAGATGTCGGGCCTGGCCGGTAATGACCCGGGTGGCAATGCCCGGCAGAACCTGCAGAGCGTCGACCTCAGCATCGGCCAGTTGAAAGCCTTCGGCATGGACCTGAACCAGGCGGTTGTGCGTCTGGCACGCAGTGGTCCGGCCTGGAACCTGCGCCTGGACAGCAAGGAAGTGATAGGGAACGCCCGTCTGCCGGATGCCAAGGCCGCAGCGATGAACGTACGGTTGCAGACCTTGCGCCTGCCTGCCGCCGAGGTGACCCCGGCCCAGCCCGAGGAAGGCCCTGATCCGCTGGCGAAGTTCGACCCCCGCAAAGTCCCGGCGCTGGACCTGACCATCGACAAGCTGTACCGCGGCGACGACCTCTATGGCAATGCGGCGCTGAAATTGCGGCCGACCGCGCGCGGCGTGGCTGCGCAGGATATCGAGCTGGACTTCAAAGGGCTGCACGTCGATGGCAGCGGCGGCTGGGAGGGCAACCCCGGCGCGACCAGCAGCTGGTACAAGGGCCGCCTGGATGGCAAGAACCTTGCCGACATACTCAAGGCCTGGGGTTTCGCCCCCACTGTGACCAGTCGCGATTTTCGCCTGGACGTGGATGGCCGCTGGCCGGGTTCACCGGCCTGGGTAGGCCTCAAGCGCTTCTCGGGCAGCATGGATGCGGCCTTGCGCAGCGGCCAGTTCGTCGAGGTGGAGGGCAGTGCCCAGGCCCTGCGCGTATTTGGCCTGCTCAACTTCAATTCGATCGGCCGGCGCCTGCGCCTGGACTTCTCCGACCTGTTCGAAAAGGGCCTGGCCTACGACCGGGTCAAGGGCCTGCTGGTGGCCAGCGACGGGGTCTATGTGACCCGCGAGCCGATCACGGTGACCGGTCCATCGAGCAACTTCGAGCTCGATGGCACCCTGGATATGGTCCGTGACCGGATCGACGCCAAGCTGCAAGTGACGCTGCCGGTGACCAACAACCTGCCATTGGCGGCGTTGATCGTTGGAGCGCCGGCGGTCGGCGGGGCACTGTTCCTCGTCGATCGCCTGATAGGTGACCGGGTATCGCGCTTTGCCAGTGTGCATTATCGCGTCGAGGGGCCGTGGAAAGAGCCTAGAATCACCTTTGTGAAACCCTTCAACAAGTAGTCTTGGGAGTGCCCATGAAGGCAGCGGTAATCCAGATGGTCAGCCAGGACGATGTGCTGGCCAACCTGCAGCGGGCGGGCGCTCTGCTTGAACAGGCTGCCTTCGGCGGCGCACGCCTGGCGGTGCTGCCTGAGAACTTTGCGGCCATGGGGCGCAAGGACGCCGCCGCCATCGGCCTGGCCGAGGCGCTGGGCGAGGGGCCGATCCTGCCCTGGTTGAAACGCACCGCCCGCGACCTCAGATTATGGATAGTTGCCGGCACTTTGCCGCTGCCGCCCGCAGATCGTCCCGCAGCGAAGGCCCACGCCTGCTCGTTGCTGATCGACGAACACGGGGAGGTGGTGGCGCGCTATGACAAGCTGCATTTGTTCGACGTCGACGTGGCCGATAACCGTGGCCGCTACCGCGAGTCCGACGACTATGCCCATGGCGCTCAGGTGGTGGTAGCCGATACACCGGTGGGGCGCGTGGGGCTCAGTGTCTGCTACGACTTGCGCTTCCCCGAGCTCTACAGCGCATTGCGCGACGCCGGTGCGGAACTGATTACGGCACCTGCCGCGTTCACCGCGGTCACAGGGGCAGCGCACTGGGAAGTGCTGATTCGCGCACGGGCCATCGAAACCCAGTGCTACCTGCTGGCAGCCGCCCAGGGCGGTACCCATCCAGGCCCGCGGGAAACCCACGGACATGCGGCGATCGTCGACCCATGGGGACGGATCGTCGCCGAACAGGCGCATGGCGAAGCGGTTCTGCTGGCCACGCGCGACACTGATGAACAAGCGTCCATACGGGCGCGCATGCCGGTGGTTTCGCACCGGCGCTTTTTCTCGCAGGGCGCCTTGCGGCCTGCGCACACCTCGGAGTGACTATGAGCCAGATGTTATCCACCGTCAGCGAGCAGCTCCTGGCCCCAGGCGGACTGACCCTGGACAGCCTGCAAGCTGTGCTGGGCGAGTTGGCCGGCCCGGGCATCGACGCCGCCGACCTGTACTTCCAGGGCCAGATCTCGGAAACCTGGGCGCTGGAAGACGGTATCGTCAAGGAAGGCAGCTTCAACCTCGACCAAGGCGTGGGCGTGCGCGCCCAGTCCGGCGAGAAGACCGGTTTTGCCTACAGCAACGCGATCAACCTCGAAGCGCTGACCTCGGCGGCGCGCGCCGCGCGTTCGATTTCCCGTGCCGGCCAGAATGGCACGGTGCAGGCCTTCCGCAGTCAGGACGTGGCGGCCTTGTATGCGCCCGATAACCCGCTGGATGTGCTCAGCCGTGCCGAGAAGGTCGAGCTGCTCAAGCGCGTCGATGCCGCCACCCGTGCGCTGGACCCGCGTATTCAGCAGGTCACCGTGAGCATGGCAGGGGTCTGGGAGCGCATTCTGGTGGCTGCCGCCGATGGTAGCCTGGCCGCCGATGTACGGCCGCTGGTGCGCTTTAACGTCAGCGTCATCGTCGAACAGAATGGCCGCCGCGAGCGTGGTGGGCAGGGCGGCGGCGGGCGTACCGACTACCGTTTCTTCACCGAAGAAAAGGTCATGGGCTATGCCCGCGAAGCGTTGCGCCAGGCGTTGGTGAACCTGGAGGCGATCCCGGCGCCGGCGGGCACCTTGCCGGTTGTGCTCGGTTCCGGCTGGTCCGGGGTGTTGCTGCACGAGGCGGTCGGCCATGGCCTGGAAGGCGATTTCAACCGCAAGGGCAGCTCGGCGTTCAGTGGCCGGCTGGGCGAGAAAGTGGCATCGAGCCTGTGCACCATCGTCGACGATGGCACCCTCGCAGGCCGCCGCGGCTCGCTCAGCGTGGACGATGAAGGCACCCCGACCGAATGCACCACGCTGATCGAGAACGGCATCCTCAAGGGCTATATGCAAGACAAGCTCAATGCCCGCCTGATGGGCATGGCCGTGACCGGCAACGGCCGCCGCGAATCCTACGCGCACCTGCCGATGCCGCGCATGACCAACACCTACATGCGCGCGGGTGAAAGCGATCCGCAGGAAATCATCGCTTCGGTGAAGAAAGGCATCTACTGCGCCAACCTCGGGGGTGGTCAGGTGGACATCACCAGCGGCAAGTTCGTGTTTTCCACCAGCGAGGCGTACTTGATCGAGGACGGCAAGATCACCGCGCCGGTCAAAGGCGCGACGTTGATCGGCAACGGCCCTGAAGCCATGAGTCGGGTATCGATGGTCGGCAACGACCTGGCCCTGGACAGTGGCGTGGGCACGTGTGGCAAGGATGGGCAGTCGGTACCGGTAGGGGTTGGACAGCCGACCTTGAAGTTGGATGCGATCACTGTCGGTGGTACCGGCGCTTGATGACACGGGCTGCCTGTAGGAGCGGCCTTGCGTCGCGAAAGGGCCGCAAAGCGGCCCCACGGTCTCAGCGACTCGGCAGAAATAGCCGGGGCTGCTGCGCAGCCCATTCGCGACGCAAGGCCGCTCCTACACGCCAGCCTTCAGCGCAGGCCGCGCTGAATTTCGTCGAGGTCGCGGATGTACTTGAACACCTTGCGGGCAGCAGCGGGCGGTTTGTTCCGCGCCTTTTCGTGCTGGGCATGGCGAATCAGCGAACGCAGTTGCTGGCGGTCGGTGTCGGGGTACTCGTTGACGAAGCGCTCAAGGTCTTCGTCGTTGCCGTCGATCAGGCGGTCGCGCCAGCGCTCCAGGCCGTGGAAGCGCTCGTTGTACTGGCGGCTGGAGCTGTCGATCTGGTCGAGCACCGCGTGGATGGCGTCCAGGTCCTGGTCGCGCATCAGCTTGCCGACGAACGACATGTGGCGTTTGCGCGCGCCATGGGCGGTGTGCTTGCAGGCTTCGGCCAAAGCCTTGCGCAACTCGTCGGTCAGCGGCAGGCGCGCCAGGGTATCGGCCTTGACCGTGGTCAGGCGTTCGCCGAGTTCGACCAGTGCATGCAGCTCGCGCTTGATCTGGGTTTTGCTTTTTTCGCCGTCGAAGGCGTCGTCGTATGAATCAACCATGGTGGCAGTCCGCTAGAAATCGCCGCCATGATAACCAGTCGGGGGCCGCTTGTCCGGCCCGGTCGTAGAATGACCCTCGCCGAACGCAGAATTTGAGTGGAGAAAACCATGAGTGCAGTCCAGAGCGTAGGCCCCAAGGACCTGCCAGCGTTGCAGGAGCAGGTCGAAGCGATCATCGCCGAGGCGCGCCGGCAAGGTGCCAGCGCCTGTGAGGTGGCGGTGTCGCTGGAGCAAGGCCTGTCCACCACGGTGCGCCAGCGTGAAGTCGAGACGGTCGAGTTCAATCGCGACCAGGGCTTTGGCATCACCCTCTATGTCGGCCAGCGCAAGGGCTCGGCCAGCACCTCGGCCAGTGGCCCGGATGCGATCCGCGAAACCGTTGCCGCCGCCCTCGCCATTGCCAAGCATACTTCCGAGGATGAATGCTCGGGCCTGGCCGATGCCGCGCTGATGGCCCGCGAGATTCCCGACCTCGACCTTTACCATGACTGGGATATCGAGCCGGAGCAGGCGATTGAAATGGCGTTGACCTGCGAGGCAGCGGCGTTCGACGCCGATCCGCGGATTCTCAATGCCGATGGCACTACCTTGAATACCCACCAAGGCTGCCGCGTATACGGCAACAGCCACGGTTTCATCGGCGGTTACGCCTCCACCCGGCACAGCTTGAGCTGCGTGATGATCGCCGAGGGCGATGGGCAGATGCAGCGGGACTACTGGTACGACGTGAATCGCCAGGGCAACCTGCTGGCCGACCCCCGCAGCATCGGCCTGCGCGCCGCGCAGCGTGCCGCCAGCCGCCTCGGTGCCCGCCCGGTACCGACCTGCGAGGTACCGGTGCTGTTTTCCGCCGAGCTGGCCGGCGGCCTGTTCGGCAGCTTCCTGTCGGCCATTTCCGGCGGCAACCTGTACCGCAAGTCGTCGTTCCTCGACGGCGCCATGGGGCAACGCCTGTTCCCCAGTTGGCTGACCCTCGATGAACGTCCGCATATTCCACGAGCGCTGGGCAGCGCTGCGTTCGATGGTGATGGCCTGGCCACCTATGCCAAGCCGTTCGTCGACAAAGGCGAGCTGGTGTCCTACCTGTTGGGCACCTATTCCGGGCGCAAGCTGGGGCTGCCGAGCACGGCGAATGCCGGCGGTGTGCACAACCTTTATGTCACCCATGGTGTGGAAGACCAGGCGGCGCTGATCCGCCGCATGGGCCGTGGTCTGCTGGTGACCGAGTTGATGGGCCATGGCCTGAACATGGTGACCGGGGACTACTCCCGTGGTGCGGCGGGCTTCTGGGTGGAGAATGGCGAGATCCAGCATGCCGTTCAGGAAGTGACCATTGCCGGCAACATGAAGGACATGTTCCAGCAAATCGTCGCCATTGGTAGTGATCTTGAGACCCGCAGCAATATTCACACAGGGTCGGTGCTGATCGAGCGGATGACGGTCGCCGGCAGCTGATTCTTCGCCTGTACCGGCCTCATCGCGGGCAAGCCCGCTCCTACAGATACTCCACCGTATCTGTAGGAGCGGGCTTGCCCGCGATGAGGCCGGTACATTCACTGCAAATTCGAGCCTGATTTACAGAACCCGGCCCCGCGCCGGGTTTTTTACTTTCGTCGCATTCACTTGAAGTGATTCTATTTATCACTTAATAATGAATATCATTATCCAGTAACCCTTGGCGATGATGTTCATGAAACCCGTCCTGCGCGAACTGCCCTACCTGGAAAACTGGCGCTGGCTCAGCCGGCGCATCCGCTGTGCGCTCGAACCCGACGAGCCACGCCTGATCGAGCACTACCTGGCCGAAGGCCGCTATCTGGTGTGCTGCACCGAAACCTCGCCATGGACGGTGGCGTTGACCTCATTGCGCCTGCTCCTGGATACCGCCAGCGACCGCATGCTGCCGTGGCATTGGCGCTGCTTGTGCCTCGACCAGGCCTGGCGTCCATTGCTCGACCTGCGCAATCTCGATCGCCGCGAACAGAACCAGCGCTGGCAGCCCTATGCACTGCAACTGGCCAATTGCCGGTTGCTGCCGTCGATTTCTCCCGATGAACTGATGCAAGGATTTGATGATGAGTGATACCCGTATCGAGCGTGACAGCATGGGCGAACTGCAGGTGCCGGCCCAGGCCCTGTACGGCGCCCAGACCCAACGCGCGGTGGACAACTTCCCGATCAGCGGGCAGCGCATGCCGGCCCAGTTCATTCGCGCCTTGCTGCTGGCCAAGTCTGCGGCAGCCAAGGCAAACATCGAACTGGAGCAGATCTCGGCAGGGCAGGGCCAGGCTATCGTCAAGGCAGTCGAGCAGCTGTTGGCGGAAGGCTTCATCCAGCACTTTCCGGTGGATGTGTTCCAGACCGGCTCCGGCACCAGCTCCAACATGAACGCCAACGAGGTGATTGCCACGCTGGCCAGTCGTGTACTGGGCGAGCCGGTAAACGCCAACGACCATGTCAACTGTGGCCAGAGCAGCAACGACATCATCCCCACGACCATTCACGTCAGTGCCGCGCTGGCCCTGCATGAGCAATTGCTGCCGGCGCTGCGCCACCTGGTGCAGGTGATTGAAAGCAAATCGGCGCAGGTGCATCAGTACGTGAAAACCGGCCGCACCCACCTGATGGATGCAATGCCGGTGCGCATGAGCCAGGTGCTCGATGGCTGGGCAGCACAGATCAACGGCGCCAAGGCGCACCTCGAAGCCACGCTGCCGAGCCTGCAGGCCCTGGCCCAGGGTGGCACCGCCGTAGGCACCGGTATCAACGCCCATCCGCAATTCGCTGCCGGCTTCGCGCGTCAGCTCAGCGCATTGACCCAGATCGAGTTCACCCCCGGCCAGAACCTGTTCGCACTCATCGGCTCCCAGGACACTGCCGTGGCATTGTCCGGCCAGCTCAAGACCACGGCCGTGGCACTGATGAAAATCGCCAACGACTTGCGCTGGATGAACTCTGGCCCGCTGGCCGGCCTGGGTGAAATCGAACTGCAAGGCCTGCAGCCGGGTTCTTCGATCATGCCGGGCAAGGTCAACCCGGTGATCCCGGAGGCCACTGCCATGGTTGCCGCTCAGGTGATCGGCAACGACGCGACCATCGCGATTGCCGGCCAGTCGGGCAACTTCGAGCTCAACGTGATGCTGCCGGTCATCGCCCGCAACCTGCTGGAGAGCATCGAGCTGATGGCCAATGCCAGCCGACTGCTGGCCGACAAGGCCATCGCCAGCTTCAAGGTCAACGAGGGCAAGCTCAAGGAAGCCCTGGCGCGCAACCCGATCCTGGTCACTGCGCTGAACCCGATCATTGGTTACCTCAAGGCCGCCGAGATCGCCAAGACCGCCTACCAGCAGGGCCGGCCGATCATCGACGTGGCGCTGGAGCACACCGATCTGTCGCGTGACCAGCTCGAAGCGCTGCTGAACCCGGAAAAACTCACCGCTGGCGGCATCTGACCCGCGTCAGCGCTCAGGAGATACGCCATGCAGCACTGGAAACGCACCACGCAAGCTGCCAACCGCCTGTTCGAACAGGGCGAGCTGGTGGACGCCCGGGAACATTACCTGCAAGCCCTGGCCCTGGCTCAGGTGTTGTTCGAGCGCTGGCATGACGTCGACGAAGCGGTGGCGGCCTTCGTCATCGCCCACCACAACCTGGCCGACCTGCACCTGCGCCTGAACCAGCCGCATGAAAGCGCCGACTACCTATGTGCTGCGCACCAGCGTTTGCTGCAGGCCAGCCAGGAGCCGCGTCTGTCGCAGGCACTGCGTGATGCAGCGCTGCGCCACAGCGGGCGCACCTACACCGAGTTGCTCAGTTTCATCGCCGAGTACGGCCAGTACCCGCGTACCGAGCGCTTGCTCAACCGCCAAACCCCGGGGGGCAGCGAACTGGCCACCCAGGGTGAAGCGGCACCCCGAACCCCCGTCTACGGAATCCATTGACATGCCCTATACCTTGCCTGCGTTGCCCTATGCCTACAACGCGCTGGAACCGCACATCGATACCCAGACCATGGAGATCCACCACACCAAGCATCACCAGACCTACGTCAATGGCCTGAACGCGGCCGTCGAGGGGACCGAATGGGCCGAGTGGCCGGTCGAGAAGCTGGTCGGTGCGGTCAAGCAATTGCCGGAAAAGCTGCAAGGCGCGGTGATCAATCATGGTGGCGGCCATGCCAACCATTCGCTGTTCTGGACCGTCATGTCAGCGCAGGGCGGCGGTCAGCCGCAGGGGCAGCTGGCCAAGGCCATCGAGGCCGAGCTGGGTGGTTTTGAAGCGTTCAAGGATGCCTTCACCAAGGCCGCCCTGACCCGGTTCGGCAGTGGTTGGACCTGGCTGAGCGTCACCCCGCAAAAGTCGCTGGTGGTGGAAAGCAGCGGCAACCAGGACAGCCCCTTGATGCACGGTAATACGCCGATTGTTGGCCTTGATGTCTGGGAGCATGCCTACTACCTGAAGTACCAGAACCGTCGCCCGGAATACATCGGCGCCTTCTACAACGTCATCGACTGGGCGCAAGTGGAACGTCGTTACCTCGAAGCCCTGAAGTGAGTCGATCCGGTATGCGCTCGGAGGTGATGTCTGTCAGTAGTGTGCGCCTGTTCCGGTTGGCAATAGGCACGCTGCTGCTATTGGTCGGCACGGCCCTGCTGGTGGCGCGAGGTATTGCCTGGCTGGACCTGGAGCCGCGCATGCTGCGCGCCCTCGAGGGTGGCGCACTGTGTGCGCTGGGTACGGCGCTGGGTGCGGTACCGGTGTTGGTGATTCGCAACATGCCGGTGGCCCTGGCCGATACCTTGTTGGGTTTCGGTGCCGGCGTGATGCTGGCGGCCACCGCGTTTTCCTTGATCATTCCGGGGCTCGACGCTGCGCGGTCAATCGGTTTCAGCCCGTGGGGCGCGGGTGGCTTGATCAGCTTCGGCTTGCTGTTCGGAGCGTTGTGCCTGTTCGCCGTTGATTTGAAGGTGTCGGGCGCATCGCCCGAGGCGCTGGTGGGTAACGATCGGCAACCCGTGATTGCAGCGCGGATCTGGCTGTTCGTGATCGCCATCATTGCCCACAACATTCCCGAAGGCATGGCCATCGGCGTATCGGCCGGTGGTGGCATGGCCGATGCCGACAGTCTGGCGATGGGCATTGCCTTGCAGGATGTACCCGAGGGACTGGTGATTGCGCTGGTGCTGGCGGGGGCGGGCATGCCGCGGTTCAAGGCGTTTCTGATCGGGGCCGCGTCTGGCCTGGTGGAGCCGTTGGCGGCGGTGCTGTGTGCCTGGCTGGTGAATTTTGCCGAGATGCTGCTGCCGTTGGGCCTGGCTTGTGCAGCGGGGGCGATGCTGTTGGTGGTGACACAGGAGATCATCCCCGAGTCACGTAGCAATGGGCATCACCGGTTGGCCAGCCTGGGGCTGTGCATCGGCTTTTGCCTGATGATGGTGATGGATACGGCGATGTCTTGAGTTGGCTTTACTGGCCTTATCGCCGGCAAGCCGGCTCCCACAGGGTCAGGCAGCGCCTGCGATTCCTGTGGGAGCCGGCTTGCCGGCGATAGAGCCAGTGCAGTCAGCCAGGATGCGAGCGAGTTACTCGCCTTCGTCGAAATAGTTGTTGATCAACGCCACCAGCGCTTCCAGCGCTTCGTTGTCCTGCTCCCCCTCGGTATGCAGGTGCACCTGGGTGCCTTTGCCCGCCGCCAGCATCATCACGGCCATGATGCTCTTGCCGTCCACCAGCTTGTCTGGCGCACGCCCCACCCGCACCTGGCAAGGGAAGCGCCCGGCCACGCCAACGAACTTGGCTGCCGCCCGGGCATGCAGCCCCAGCTTGTTGATGATGGTGATTTCGCGGGCGGGCATCGTGGGGCGGATCCTGTGGGCTAGAGGTCGCGGTGGCGGACCTGGACGTTTTTCAGAGACTGCTGCAGCAACTTCCCAAGGCGTTCGGTGATATAGACCGAACGGTGGTGACCGCCAGTGCAGCCAATGGCGATGGTGACATAAGCGCGGTTGCTGGCAGCGAAGCGTGGCAGCCATTTGAGCAGATAGCTGGAAATGTCGGTGAACATTTCCTCGACGTCCGGCTGAGCGGCGAGGTAGTCGATGACCGGCTGTTCGAGGCCGGAGTGCTCGCGTAGCTCGGGCTTCCAGTACGGGTTGGGCAGGCAGCGTACATCGAACACCAGGTCGGCATCGACCGGCATACCGCGCTTGAAACCGAACGACTCGACCAGGAAAGCGGTGCCTGGCTCGGGTTGATTGAGCAGGCGCAGCTTGATCGTGTCGCGCAGTTGATAGAGGTTGAGGCTGGTGGTATCGATTTTCAGGTCGGCGAGATCGGAGATCGGCCCCAGCAGCTCGCTTTCCACGCGGATCGCTTCGGCCAGCGAGCGGTCGGCGTTGGTCAGCGGATGGCGACGGCGGGTTTCGGAGAAGCGCTTGAGCAGCGTTTCTTCGTCGGCATCGAGAAACAGCACATCACACTGGATATGGCGGCCGCGGGCTTCGGAAAGCAGCTCGGGGAAGCGTGACAGATGGCTGGGCAGGTTGCGCGCATCGATCGAGACGGCCACTTTCGGTTGCAGCAGCTCGGTGTTGATCAACGCATTCTCCGCCAGTTGCGGCAGCAAGCCGGCCGGCAGGTTGTCGATGACGTAAAAGCCGTTGTCTTCCAGCACATCGAGGGCGGTACTCTTGCCGGAGCCGGACCGGCCGCTGACGATGATCAGGCGCATGTTCAGTGCTCGTTCTGTGCGTCCAGGACAACCTGGAACAGGGCCTCGCTGCTGTGGGCGGCACGCAGGCGCTCGCGAACTTCCTTGCGGTCGAGCATGCTGGCGATCTGGCGCAGCAGTTCCAGATGGGCATCAGTAGCAGCCTCCGGCACCAGCAGGACGAACAACAGATCGACCGGCGCGCCATCGATGGCGTCATAGTCGATCGGAGCATCCAGGTGCAGCAGGGCGCTGACGGGTGAAGAACACCCTTCAAGCCGGCAGTGGGGAATGGCGATGCCATTGCCGAAGCCAGTGGAGCCAAGCTTTTCCCGCGCGATCAGCTTTTCGAAGACGTCTTGCATCTCCAGCTCGGGTACTTGTTCGGCAATCAGGTTGGCGACCTTTTCAAGGGCGCGCTTCTTACTGCCGCCCGGCACGTTCACCAGGGAACGGCCGGGGGTCAGGATAGTTTCAAGTCGGATCATGGATGAGGGGGATCAGCGGGCGGCTGCACCTTGCAGCAAGCTTTGCTGTTTTTCCTTGTGTTTTTTCAGTTGGCGGTCGAGCTTGTCGGCCAAGGCGTCGATCGCTGCATACATGTCTTCGTGTTCTGCGTTGGCAACCACTTCGCCGCCGGGAATCTGCAGGGTCGCTTCGACCTTCTGCTGCAGCTTCTCGACTTTCATGATGACCTGCACGTTGGTGATCTTGTCGAAGTGACTCTCCACCCTGGCGAGCTTTTCCAGCACGTAATCGCGTAGCGGCTGGGTGACTTCTACATGCTGTCCACTGATATTGACTTGCATACAGCTTCTCCTTTGTTGCCCGTGCATAAAGAGGCAGGTATTGCACCTGCCCCACAAACGCTGTGGCACACCCAGGGGCTACATCAGTCGCTTGCGCTCGCTCGACGGTGCGATGCCGAGGGACTCGCGGTACTTGGCGACGGTGCGACGGGCTACCTGGATGCCTTGTGCCTCCAGTAAACCAGCGATCTTGCTGTCACTCAATGGCTTTTTCTGATTTTCCGCCGCAACCAGTTTCTTGATGATCGCGCGGATCGCCGTGGACGAGCATTCTCCGCCCTCGGCGGTGCTGACGTGGCTCGAGAAAAAGTATTTCAGCTCGTAGATGCCGCGAGGTGTGTGCATGTATTTCTGCGTGGTGACCCGCGAAATGGTCGACTCGTGCATGCCTACCGCTTCGGCGATATCGTGCAGTACCAGCGGCTTCATCGCTTCGTCACCGTGGTCGAGGAAACCACGCTGGTGCTCGACGATCTGGGTGGCCACCTTCATCAGGGTTTCATTGCGGCTCTGCAGGCTCTTGATGAACCAGCGTGCCTCCTGAAGCTGGTTGCGCATGAAGGTGTTGTCGGCGCTGGTGTCGGCGCGGCGGACGAAGCCGGCATACTGCGGGTTGACCCGCAGGCGCGGGATCGCTTCCTGGTTCAGTTCGACCAGCCAGCGCTCGCTGTCCTTGCGCACGATCACATCGGGCACCACGTATTCAGGTTCGCTGGACTCGATCTGCGAACCCGGGCGCGGGTTGAGGCTCTGCACCAGCTCGATCACCTGACGCAGCTCGTCTTCCTTGAGCTTCATGCGGCGCATCAGCTGGCTGTAGTCGCGGCTGCCGAGCAGGTCGATGAAATCGCTGACCAGGCGCTGGGCTTCGCTCATCCAGGGTGTGCTGGAGGGCAGTTGGCGCAGTTGCAGCAGCAGGCATTCGCCGAGGCAGCGGGCGCCGACGCCGGCAGGTTCGAACTGCTGGATGCGGTGCAGCACAGCTTCGATCTCGTCGAGTTCGATATCCAGTTCCGGGTCGAAGCCTGCGCAAATCTCTTCGAGCGTGTCTTCCAGGTAGCCCTGGCCGTTGATGCTGTCGATCAGGGTGACGGCGATCAGGCGATCGGTATCGGACATCGGTGCCAGGTTCAGTTGCCACAGCAGGTGGCTCTGCAGGCTCTCGCCGGCCGATGTGCGGGTGGTGAAGTCCCACTCGTCGTCATCGTTGCTCGGCAGGCTGCTGGCGCTGGTCTGGTAGATGTCTTCCCAGGCGGTATCGACCGGAAGCTCGTTGGGGATTCGCTCGTTCCACTCACCGTCCTCCAGGTTTTCGGCACTGCTGGAGCTTTCCTGGAAGCTGTTGTCCTGGACTTCGGTAACCGGCTTGTTTTCGGCGTTGTCCGCCATCGGGTCGCTGTTGTCGAAGTCTTCGCCGTCTTCCTGGCGTTCGAGCATCGGATTGGACTCCAGCGCTTCCTGGATTTCCTGCTGCAGGTCCAGGGTGGAAAGCTGGAGTAGGCGGATGGCCTGTTGCAACTGAGGAGTCATCGTCAGTTGCTGGCCCATTTTTAGGACGAGCGATGGTTTCATGGCTGGGGCTAAATACCTTGTTCGCCGGCGCGCATGCGCCATCCACTACATGAGGGCGCCGGAGCGCCTAATTCAAGCAAGTTTTATGCCTTAAATTGTAGCGTTTGCCTAGAGCACTGTAACAACTTAAGCCCCGTCAGGAGCGGTTTGCCAGTGCTCCAGGCACATCTGGGCTCAGAGTCGGAACTCGTGACCCAGGTAAACTTCCTTGACCAGGTCGTTGGCCAGGATGGTCTCGGCATCGCCCTCGGCGATCAGTTGGCCATCGTTGACGATGTAGGCGGTTTCACAGATGTCCAGGGTCTCGCGAACGTTGTGGTCGGTGATCAGCACACCGATGCCCTTGGCCTTGAGGTGGTAGATGATCTGCTTGATGTCGCCAACGGAAATCGGGTCGACGCCGGCAAAGGGTTCGTCCAGCAGGATGAACTTCGGTGCGGTCGCCAGTGCGCGGGCAATCTCGACGCGGCGGCGTTCGCCACCGGACAGGCTCATGCCGAGGTTGTCGCGGATATGGCTGATATGGAACTCCTGCAGCAAGCTTTCCAGCTCCTTGCGCCGGCCGTCACGGTCGATGTCCTTGCGCGTTTCGAGGATCGCCATGATGTTGTCGGCCACCGACAGTTTGCGGAAGATCGAAGCTTCCTGCGGCAGATAGCCGATACCGGCGCGGGCACGGCCGTGCATCGGCTGGTGGCTGACATCGAGGTTGTCGATCAGAACCCGGCCCTGATCGGCCTGGACCAGGCCGACGATCATGTAGAAGCAGGTGGTCTTGCCGGCGCCGTTGGGGCCGAGCAGGCCGACGATCTGGCCGCTGTCGATCGACAGGCTGACGTCGCGCACGACTTGCCGGCTTTTGTAGCTCTTGGCCAGGTGCTGGGCTTTGAGGGTTGCCATTTACTCGGCCTTCTTCTTCGGCTGGATCACCATGTCGATGCGCTGACGTGGTTGAGTCACGTTGCCACCGCGACCGGCGGTCGCAACCTGGGACTTGGTGTTGTAGACGATCTTCTCGCCTTCGGTGGTGTTGCCTTCGTTCTCGACCTTGGCACGGTCGGTGAGGATCACCGTGTCTTTCTGTGCCTGGTACTGGATGGTCACGGCCCAGCCCTTCATCTTGTCAGGCTTGGCGGCGCTCTGCTGTTGCTCGAAGTAGGCCAGGTTGCCCACCGAGGTCACCACGTCGATGTCGCCGTTGGCGGCGCGGGTCATGGTCACGGTGTTGCCTTTGATCATCATCGAGCCTTGGGTGATGATCACGTCACCGGTGTAGGTGGCCACGCCTTGCTTGTCGTCCAGGTGCGCGTTGTCGGCCTGGATGCGGATAGGCTGGTCACGGTCGGTCGGCAGGGCGAAGGCGCTCGCGCTTCCCAGTGCTGCGCTCAGGCTGAGCAAAAGGGGGAGGGTTTTAACGAGCCTCATACTGTCCTCTTACGTTAGAGAGCAGGTCCATCCTGCCTTCTTTCAAATACGCTTTCATACCCTTGCCCGTGGTCGTACCACCGGCGCCGTCGATTCTAACGGCTTGCTCGGTCTGCGCATATTGCTTCTGTGGGAATACGGTCATGCGCGAGCTGGTAATGATGGTTTCGCGCTGTTTTTCGTCAGTGCGTGCGACACGCACCTTGTCGATCAGTTCGACTTCGCTGCCGTCGGGGTTGACCTCGGCGCGTACGCTCTGCACATGCCACGGGTACTCGGTACCGCGGTACATGTGCAGGTCGGGCGTGGTCACCAGTGTGACTTCGCTGGCCTTGAGGTGTTCGACTTTGTCGGCGGTCATTTCGTACTGCAGCTTGCCATCGGGAAGAAACTGCAGGCTGTGGGCGTTGATCGCGTAATAGTCGATGGCGCTTTCATCAACTTGCGCCACGGGCTGGTCGAGGAAGCTTTCAGGGCTGACATTCCAGTACCCGATCGCCACCAGCAGGGCAGCGATCAGCGTGAGCAGCACAATATTGCGGGCTTTCTTGCTGAACATGTTCGGCCTTAAAGGTAATTGGCATTGGCAGCGTCCAGGGTGCCCTGGGCCTGCATGATCAGTTCGCAGAACTCGCGGGCGGCGCCTTCGCCGCCGCGCGCCTGGGTCACGCCGTGGGCGTGCTGGCGAACGAATGGCGCGGCATTGGCGACCGCCATGCCCAGGCCCACCCGGCGAATCACCGGCAGGTCCGGCAGGTCATCGCCCAGATAGGCAACCTGTTCATAGCTTAGGCCCAGTTCGGCGAGCAGGCCGTCGAGCACTACCAATTTGTCCTCGCGGCCCTGGAACAGGTGCGGGATGCCGAGGTTTTTCGCTCGACGCTCGACGACCGGGGTCTTGCGTCCGCTGATGATGGCCGTGGTTACGCCTGCGGCCATGAGCATCTTGATGCCGTGGCCATCGAGGGTATTGAAGGTCTTGAACTCGCTGCCGTCCTCGAGAAAGTACAGCCGTCCGTCGGTGAGCACGCCGTCGACATCGAATACGGCGAGCTTGATGGCTTTGCCGCGTTGCAGCAGATCTTGGGTCATTACGGGTTCTCCTTTACATCACGCCTGCGCGCAGCAGGTCGTGCATGTTCAGGGCGCCGGTAGGACGGTCGTCCTTGTCGACCACCACCAGGGCGTTGATCTTGTGGTCTTCCATGATCTTGAGCGCCTCGGCCGCGAGCATTTCGGCGCGTGCGGTCTTGCCGTGCACGGTCATCACCTGGTCGATCAAGGTGGTGTGAACGTCGATGCTGCGATCCAGGCTGCGGCGCAAGTCGCCGTCGGTGAAGATCCCCGCCAGCTTGCCATCCGGTTCCAGGACCACGGTCATGCCCAGGCCCTTGCGGGACATTTCCAGGAGCGCGTCCTTGAGCAGCGTGCCGCGTTGCACCTGTGGCAGCTCGTCGCCCGCGTGCATGACGTTCTCGACCTTGAGCAACAGGCGTCGGCCCAAGGCTCCGCCTGGGTGCGAGAAGGCGAAGTCCTCGGCGGTGAAGCCACGGGCTTCGAGCAGCGCGATGGCCAGGGCGTCGCCCAGCACCAGTGCTGCGGTGGTGGACGAGGTGGGCGCCAGGTTCAGCGGGCAGGCCTCCTGGGCGACACGGGCGTCGAGGTTGACCTCGGCGGCCTGGGCCAGAGGCGAATCCGGATTGCCGGTCAGGCTGATCAGCTGGATGCCCAGGCGCTTGATCAACGGCAACAGGGTGACGATCTCGGCAGTACTGCCCGAGTTGGAAAGGGCGAGAATGACATCGTCGCGAGTGATCATGCCCATGTCGCCATGGCTGGCTTCGGCCGGGTGCACGAAGAATGCCGGTGTGCCGGTGCTGGCCAAGGTCGCGGCGATCTTGTTGCCGATATGCCCAGACTTGCCCATGCCGACCACCACGACGCGGCCCTTGCTCGCCAGGATCAGTTCGCAAGCCTTGACGAAGTTGGCGTCGATACGGGCCATCAGGCCTTCTACGGCCTCGAGTTCAAGGCGCAGTGTTCGCTGTGCGGATTGGATCAACTCGCTGGATTGGCTCATGTTGAAAAACGATGCCTGATGAAAAGGCGGCGATTATAGCCGCAATGGAAGAAAGCCTCATCCTTTCGATTGCCATCGGAAATGTCGGCAAAGTCTGTCATTGGCCTGAACGACTCGTTCCATGGCCTTGGGGCCGCCCTGTTACCGGTGCTATAGTTCGCCGCTATTCGGCCTGCCAGGGGCGCGTGTGCCTTCCTGATGGGGGCCGGCGTCCATTAGGACGAGGCTGCACTAGCAAGGAGTCTAGATGAGTGTGGATAGCGCCTACGCGGTCGAGTTGAAGGGTGTCACCTTCAAGCGCGGTTCGCGCAGCATTTTCAGCAATGTCGACATACGCATCCCGCGTGGCAAGGTCACCGGCATCATGGGGCCGTCGGGTTGCGGCAAGACTACGCTGCTGCGCCTGATGGGCGCGCAACTGCGCCCGGCAAGCGGCGAAGTGTGGGTGGCTGGGCAGAACCTGCCGAGCCTGTCACGCAGCGACCTGTTCGACGCGCGCAAGCAGATGGGTGTGCTGTTCCAGAGCGGCGCGCTGTTCACTGACCTCGATGTGTTCGAGAACGTCGCCTTCCCGTTGCGTGTGCATACGCAGCTGTCGGACGAGATGATCCGTGACATCGTCCTGATGAAGCTGCAGGCCGTGGGCCTGCGCGGTGCCATCGACCTGATGCCCGACGAGTTGTCCGGTGGGATGAAGCGCCGGGTGGCACTGGCCAGGGCAATTGCGCTCGATCCACAGATCCTCATGTACGACGAACCGTTCGTCGGTCAGGATCCGATCGCGATGGGCGTGCTGGTGCGCCTGATCCGCCTGCTCAACGATGCGCTGGGCATCACCAGCATCGTGGTGTCCCATGACCTGGCCGAAACCGCCAGCATCGCCGACTACATCTACGTGGTCGGTGATGGGCAGGTGCTGGGCCAAGGTACCCCCGATGAGCTGATGGGCTCGGACAATCCGCGCATTCGCCAGTTCATGAAAGGCGACCCGGATGGCCCGGTGCCGTTCCATTTTCCTGCGCCTGACTACCGCGCCGATCTGCTGGGGGCGCGTTGATGCGTAGAAAATCCTTACTGGAACGAATTCGCCTGCTGGGCCGCTCGGCTATCGACGTGCTGGCGGTGCTCGGGCGCTCTTGCCTGTTCCTGTTCCATGCGCTGGTCGGCCGTGGCGGCATCGGCGGCGGTTTCCAGCTGCTGACCAAGCAGTTGTACTCGGTGGGCGTGCTGTCGCTGGCGATTGTGGTCGTGTCCGGTGTGTTCATTGGTATGGTGCTGGCCCTGCAGGGCTACAGTATCCTCACCAAGTACGGTTCCGAGCAGGCGGTCGGGCAGATGGTCGCCCTGACCCTGCTGCGCGAACTGGGGCCAGTGGTCACCGCGCTGCTGTTCGCCGGGCGGGCAGGTTCGGCACTGACGGCCGAGATCGGCAACATGAAGTCCACCGAGCAGCTGTCGAGCCTTGAGATGATCGGCGTCGACCCGCTCAAGTACATCGTCGCACCGCGCTTGTGGGCCGGCTTCATTTCCTTGCCGTTGCTGGCCCTGATCTTCAGCGTGGTTGGCATCTGGGGTGGTTCGTGGGTCGCGGTGGACTGGCTGGGCGTCTACGAAGGCTCGTTCTGGGCCAACATGCAGAACAGTGTTTCCTTTACCGACGACGTGCTCAACGGGCTGGCCAAGAGCCTGGTGTTCGCCTTCGTCACGACCTGGATCGCCGTATTCCAGGGGTACGATTGTGAGCCCACCTCAGAAGGGATCAGCCGTGCCACCACCAAGACCGTGGTCTATGCCTCATTGGCAGTACTGGGTCTGGACTTTATTCTGACCGCCTTGATGTTTGGAGATTTCTGATGCAAAACCGCACCCTGGAAATCGGTGTCGGCCTGTTCCTGCTGGCCGGGATCCTGGCGTTGCTGCTGCTGGCCCTGCGTGTCAGCGGGCTGTCGGCCAGCCCGAGCAGCGATACCTATAAAGTTTATGCGTACTTCGACAATATCGCCGGTTTGACGGTCAGAGCTAAAGTGACCATGGCCGGCGTGACAATCGGCAAGGTCACCGCCATCGATCTGGACCGTGATTCCTACACCGGTCGGGTGACGCTGCAGCTGGACAAAACGGTCGACAACCTGCCGACCGACTCCACTGCCTCGATCCTGACCGCCGGTTTGCTTGGCGAGAAATACATCGGCATCAGCGTCGGCGGCGAAGAAGAAGTGCTCAAGGAAGGTGCAACCATCCATGACACCCAGTCGGCCCTGGTGCTGGAAGATCTGATTGGCAAGTTCCTGCTCAACTCCGTTGGCAAGGAACCGAAAGAAGCGCAACCGGCTAATTAAGGAGTTTCCATGATTTCGATCTTGCGACGTGGCTTGCTGGTCCTGCTGGCAGCTTTCCCTCTGCTGACACTGGCAGCGCAAACGCCCCATGAGGTGGTGCAGAGCACCACCAATGAACTGCTGGGCGATCTCAAGGCCAACAAGGAGCAGTACAAGAGCAACCCGCAGGCGTTCTACGATGCGCTCAATCGCATCCTGGGCCCGGTGGTCGATGCCGATGGCATCTCCAAGAGCATCATGACCGTCAAGTATTCGCGCAACGCCACTCCCGCGCAGATGCAGCGCTTCCAGGAAAACTTCAAGCGCAGCCTGATGCAGTTCTATGGCAACGCCCTGCTCGAGTACAACAACCAGGGCATCGTCGTCGATCCGGCCAAGGCTGATGACGGCAAGCGTGCCAGCGTCGGCATGAAGGTCACCGGCAACAACGGTGCCGTGTACCCGGTGCAATACACGCTCGAGAACCTTGGCGGCGAGTGGAAGGTCCGTAACGTCATCGTCAACGGTATCAACGTCGGCAAGCTGTTCCGTGACCAATTCGCCGACGCCATGCAGCGCAACGGCAACAACCTGGACAAGACCATCGACGGCTGGGCCGGCGAAGTGGCCAAGGCTAAGCAAGCCGCCGAAACCTCTCCTGACAAGGAAGTGAAATGAGCGAGGCCGGCGTGAGCATGGTTGAGCCGGGCGTGCTGCGCCTGGCCGGCGTGCTGGACTACCGCAGCGGCCCGGCCTTGCGCAAGCAGGGCAAGGCGCTGATCGCCGCCGCCCGCGAGACGCAGCTGGTGCTTGACTGTTCGTCGGTCGAGAAGTCGTCCAGCGTCGGCCTGTCGTTGCTGCTGGCGTTCATGCGTGACGCCCAGGCCGCTGGCAAGACGTGCGAAGTACGCGGCATGCCGGAAGACATGCGGGAAATTGCCGAGGTCTATGACCTCGACGAAGTACTGGCGAGCTGATGGCTCGTCACTGATGGAGGGCCCCTCGGTCAGCGCGCTCACTCAGTGGGCTTCGCAGGCGAGGGGCTTTTTTGTATGATGGCCGACCCGTGCGCATCGGGCGCCGATTGAGGTTGAGCATGCAGGCCGTAGAAGTTAAGAGCTTCCTTGAAGAGAAATTGCCGGGATCCCGGGTCGAAGTTGAAGGCGAAGGCTGCAACTTCCAGTTGAACGTGATCAGCGACGAATTGGCTGGCCTGAGCCCGGTCAAGCGCCAGCAGGCAATCTATGCTCACCTGAATCCCTGGATCGCCAATGGCAGCATCCATGCGGTAACCATGAAATTTTTCAGCAGCGCAGCCTGGGCTGAGCGCACCTGAGCCAACTTGGCGGCGAGACTCCAATGGACAAACTGATTATTACTGGCGGTGCTCGCCTCGATGGCGAGATCCGCATTTCGGGCGCGAAGAACGCGGCCCTGCCGATTCTGGCGGCGACCCTGCTGGCCGATGGCCCGGTCACCGTGGGCAACCTGCCACACCTGCATGACATCACCACCATGATCGAGCTGTTCGGGCGCATGGGCATCGAGCCTGTGATCGACGAAAAGCTGGCAGTGGAGATCGATCCGCGCACCATCAAGACCCTGGTCGCGCCTTACGAGCTGGTCAAGACCATGCGCGCCTCGATCCTGGTGCTTGGCCCCATGGTCGCGCGCTTCGGCAAGGCCGAAGTTGCCCTGCCGGGTGGCTGCGCCATCGGTTCGCGTCCAGTCGACCTGCACATCCGAGGCCTTGAGGCCATGGGTGCGAAGATCGAAGTGGAAGGCGGCTATATCAAGGCCGAGGCGCCTGAAGGCGGCCTGCGTGGCGCGCACTTCTTCTTCGATACCGTCAGCGTGACCGGTACCGAGAACATCATGATGGCCGCTGCCCTGGCCAAGGGCCGCAGCGTCCTGCAAAACGCCGCGCGGGAGCCGGAAGTGGTCGACCTGGCCAACTTCATCAACGCCATGGGCGGCAAGGTTCAGGGCGCTGGCACCGACACCATCACCATCGATGGCGTCGAGCGCCTGGACTCGGCCAACTACCGCGTCATGCCTGACCGTATCGAGACCGGTACCTACCTGGTTGCCGCTGCCGTGACCGGTGGTCGCGTCAAGGTCAAGGATACTGATCCGACCATCCTCGAAGCGGTGCTGGAGAAGCTCAAGGAAGCGGGTGCCGACATCACCACCGGTGAAGACTGGATCGAGCTGGACATGCATGGCAAGCGGCCGAAAGCCGTCAACCTGCGTACCGCTCCGTATCCGGCGTTCCCGACCGACATGCAGGCGCAGTTCATCTCGCTCAACGCCATTGCCGAAGGCACCGGTGCGGTCATCGAGACGATCTTCGAGAACCGTTTCATGCACGTGTACGAAATGCACCGCATGGGCGCTCAGATCCAGGTCGAGGGCAACACCGCCATCGTTACTGGCGTACCGACGCTCAAGGGCGCTCCGGTGATGGCCACCGACCTGCGTGCTTCCGCCAGCCTGGTGCTGTCGGCGCTGGTCGCCGAAGGCGATACCCTCATCGATCGCATCTACCACATCGACCGTGGCTACGAGTGCATCGAAGAAAAACTGCAGATGCTGGGCGCGAAGATCCGTCGCGTACCGGGCTAGTCATCTGCCTGGGAGCAGGGTGTTCGGAGCGGGCTTGCCCCGCGAAGCATCCACCGCTGCGTATGGCACCGGTTTTGCCGGTGTTCGCGGGGCAAGCCCGCTCCCACACACGAATTGAATGCGGCCGGGCCCAGGCCCGGCTGGCAGTAGCCGCTTAAGGACCGACGTTCCAATGTTGACCATCGCGCTTTCCAAAGGCCGCATCCTCGACGATACCCTGCCGTTGCTGGCCGAGGCCGGTATCGTGCCGACCGAGAATCCGGACAAGAGCCGCAAGCTGATCATCCCCACCACGCAGGAAGACGTGCGCCTGCTGATCGTGCGCGCCACCGATGTGCCGACCTATGTCGAGCATGGCGCCGCCGACCTCGGCGTGGCGGGCAAGGACGTGCTGATGGAGTACGGCGGCCAGGGCTTGTACGAGCCGCTGGACCTGCAGATCGCCCGCTGCAAACTGATGACCGCTGGCGTGGTCGGTGCACCGGAGCCCAAGGGCCGCCTGCGCGTGGCCACCAAGTTCGTCAACGTAGCCAAGCGTTACTATGCCGAGCAGGGCCGCCAGGTCGACATCATCAAGCTCTACGGCTCGATGGAACTGGCACCGCTGATCAACCTCGCCGACAAGATCATCGACGTGGTCGACACCGGCAACACCCTGCGCGCCAACGGCCTGGAGCCCCAGGAGATGATCGCCACGATCAGTTCGCGCCTGGTGGTCAACAAGGCCTCCATGAAGATGCAGCACGCCCGCATCCAGAGCCTGATCGATACCCTGCGCAAAGCGGTCGAATCGCGACACCGCGGTTGACTTCTGTGCGCGACCTTCGCTGTCGCGCCCGTCTATCCGCGTCATAGCCATTTTTCTCGGGTGCCCGCGCGGATGGACTGGTAGCTTAGGGCGCCTGAGCATTCGCTAATAATCGAGGCCCTCGCCATGACCGTGTCCACTGCAATTGCCCGTCTCAACGCTGCTGATCCGGATTTCGCCCGACATCTGGATCATCTGCTGAGCTGGGAAAGTGTGTCCGATGACGCGGTCAACCAGCGCGTGCTCGACATCATCAAGGCCGTGCGCGAGCGTGGCGATGCGGCGCTGGTGGAGTTCACCCAGCGTTTCGATGGTGTCGATGCGAAATCCATCGACGACCTGATCCTGGGTCGCGAGCGCCTGGAACTGGCCCTGACTCGTATCACGCCAACCCAGCGTGAAGCGCTGGAGAAGGCTGCTGACCGTGTGCGTATGTACCACGAGCGGCAGAAGCAGGATTCCTGGCAGTACACCGAGGCCGACGGCACCGTGCTGGGCCAGAAAGTCACCCCGTTGGACCGTGCCGGCCTGTACGTGCCGGGCGGCAAGGCGTCGTACCCGTCTTCGGTGCTGATGAACGCCATTCCAGCCAAGGTCGCTGGCGTCACCGAAGTGGTGATGGTGGTGCCGACCCCGCGTGGCGAGATCAACGAGCTGGTGCTGGCCGCGGCCTGCATCGCCGGTGTCGACCGCGTGTTCACCGTCGGTGGTGCCCAGGCAGTGGCGGCGCTGGCCTACGGCACCGAAAGCGTACCGCAGGTGGACAAGATCGTCGGCCCGGGCAACATCTACGTGGCCACCGCCAAGCGCCATGTGTTCGGCCAGGTCGGTATCGACATGATCGCCGGCCCTTCGGAAATCCTCGTGGTGTGCGACGGCCAGACCGACCCGGACTGGATCGCCATGGACCTGTTCTCCCAGGCCGAGCACGATGAAGATGCCCAGGCCATTCTGGTCAGCCCTGATGCGGCATTCCTCGACCGCGTTGCCGCCAGCATCGACAAGTTGCTGCCGACCATGGAGCGCGCCGAGATCATCGAGAAATCCATCAACGGCCGGGGTGCGCTGATTCAGGTACGCGACATGCAGCAGGCCATCGAGGTGGCGAACCGTATCGCCCCCGAGCACCTGGAGCTTTCGGTTGCCGACCCGCAGGCCTGGCTGCCGCAGATCCGCCATGCCGGCGCGATCTTCATGGGCCGCCACACCAGCGAAGCGCTGGGCGACTACTGCGCCGGCCCCAACCACGTGCTGCCGACGTCCGGCACTGCGCGTTTCTCGTCGCCGCTGGGTGTTTACGACTTCCAGAAGCGTTCGTCGATCATCTTCTGCTCCGAGCAGGGCGCATCCGAGCTGGGTCACACCGCTTCGGTACTGGCCCGCGGCGAATCGCTGACCGCCCACGCCCGTAGCGCCGAATACCGTATCCTGACCCAAGACAAGGGGAACTGAGCATGAGTCGATTCTGGAGCCCCTTCGTCAAGGACCTGGTGCCTTACGTGCCGGGCGAGCAGCCCAAGCTGGCCCGGCTGGTCAAGCTGAACACCAACGAGAACCCCTATGGCCCGTCGCCCAAGGCGCTGGAAGCCATGCGTGCCGAACTCAACGACAACCTGCGCCTGTACCCGGACCCGAACAGCGACCGGCTCAAGCAGGCAGTGGCCGAGTATTACGATGTAACGCCCGCACAGGTTTTCGTCGGCAACGGTTCGGACGAGGTGCTGGCGCACATCTTCCACGGCCTGTTCCAGCACGGCGGGCCGCTGCTGTTCCCGGACGTCAGCTACAGCTTCTACCCGGTGTACTGCGGCCTGTACAGCATCCCGTTCGAACAGGTGCCGCTGGACGAGCAGTTCCAGATCCGTGTGCAGGACTACAGCAAGCCCAACGCCGGCATCATCTTCCCCAACCCCAACGCGCCGACCGGTTGCCTGTTGCCGCTGCAGGCGATCGAGCAGATGCTGCAGGCCAACCGTGACTCGGTGGTGGTGGTGGACGAAGCCTACATCGACTTTGGCGGCGAGACGGCCATCAGCCTGGTAGGGCGCTACGACAACCTGCTGGTTACCCAGACCCTGTCGAAATCGCGCTCGCTGGCCGGTTTGCGCGTTGGCCTGGCGGTCGGCCACCCAGACCTGATCGAGGCGCTGGAGCGGATCAAGAACAGCTTCAACTCCTACCCGCTGGACCGCATGGCGATCGTTGGCGCCGCTGCGGCCTTCGAAGACCAGGCCTATTTCGAATCGACTTGCCGCCAGGTGATCGAGAGTCGCGAGGTGCTCGTCGAGCAGCTGACCGCCAAGGGCTTCGAGGTGCTGCCGTCGGCTGCCAACTTCATCTTCGCCCGTCATCCGCAGCAGGATGCGGCGCAGTTGGCTGCGCGCCTGCGTGAACAGGGGGTGATCGTGCGCCACTTCAAACAGCAGCGCATTGCCCAGTTCCTGCGCATCACCATCGGAACACCGGAAATGAACCAGGCGTTGATCGACGCGTTGGCTTGATTGTCATCGGGGCCGCCCAGCGGCCCCGATGCTCAGTGGCTGTTTCCGGCGCTGCCGCTCACCTTCAAATCTGCTTTGTGTGCGTCCGTTTCATCCACGATCGTCGTGCCGTCGAGTTCCCATTCAGGCAGTAGCTCAATCCCCATATGTCGCAGCACGGTCGGTGCAACCGACGTTTGCGCGGCATGCCGGTACAGACCGTTGAAACCTGGGTTGTCTTCGCTGTTACCGGTAGCGCTCAACCCTGCGTTCAGCGCCTTGTTGCTGGCAATGAATACGGTCTTTTCCTGCTCCGTGGCGCCGCCATGGTCTTTGCCCCGGTAGTCGCGACCATGATCTGTGCTGACGATCACCAGCCAATCTTCCTGGGGCTGCTTGTTGGCACGTGCCTCGACCTTGTCCAGCAGTCGGCCAACCCGGTTGTCAGCCTCGCGCAGGGCCAATTGATAACCCGCGCCGAAGCCGGCGCTGTGGCCAACCTGATCGGGTTCATCGAGATGGATGAAGGTAAAGTCCGCCGCTTGGCTGTCGAGGATTTGCAGTGCCCGCACGGTCACCTGTTCATCGCTCAAGCCGCTTTCGCGCACATCGTTGTCCCGGGCATCCTCAAACAAGAATGCCGTATTGATGGGTGACCAGTTCACCACGCTGGCCAGATAGGCATTGGGCAGCGCCTGGCGCAGCCGTTTGAAAAGGCTGGGATATGCAGGGTTGAGTCGTTGTGACTCGATATTGGCGGTGACGCCATGCTTGTTCGCCCAAACGCCGGTGAGCAAGGTCATCCAGCCGGGGCCGCTGAGCGTCGCCTGCTCACTGGCTTGCCCCGTGATGCCGCCGGTATAGGCCAGGGTGTAATGCAGGCGCCGCTTGAGCTGAGTGTCGTCACCCAATGCCTCATATTGCTGAAGCTGAACGCCATCGATACCGATCAGCAGCGTCTTGGGGTGCTTGGCCGCAGGCTCTGCACCGCAAGCGGCGAGCAGTAGGCAAGCCACCAACAGCAAGCTGGTCATCTGCATGGCGATGTCTCCCTGAGTGTCTAGCCGCGAGGGTTACAACAAAACGTAGCAGCCGCAACTGATGGAAATGCCAGTTGCATTGAAGTCTGTGGAGTGTTTCAGTAAGCTTCGCAAATTCATCGGATGATTGGTTGAGTATCATGAGCAGCGAATTGCCTCGGCGTTCCTTGGTCGAGCTGGCCGTCGAACGCATGCGCGAACGCATCCTTCAGGGCGACTGGCAAGTGGGCGAGCGATTGCCGACCGAGCCTGTGCTGGCGGTTGAAATGGGCATCAGCCGCAATACCGTGCGCGAAGCCATGCGCGTGTTGGCATTCAGCGGCCTGGTGGAAATCCGTCAGGGTGACGGCAGTTACCTGCGTACCTGCCAAGACCCGTTGCAAGCCGTGCTGGCCATGTCTCGCTGTACGCCCGAGCAGGCTCGGGAAACCCGGCACATTCTGGAAAGCGAAGCCATTGGCCTGGCGGCGCTGCGACGCACCGACGAGGACTTGCGAGGCTTGCGTGAAGCCCTGCAGGCCAGCGCGGGGCACTTTCATGGCGACGTCAATGCTTATGTCAGCTGCGATCTGGTGTTTCACCAGCGCTTGATCGATGCCGCGCACAACCCGGCGCTGAGCGAGTTGTACCGTTATTTCTCGGGTGTCGTCAGCGCGGCGTTGCAGCGCAACATGGCCACCGTGCCACGCTGCCAGGCGACTTTCGACCTGCATGGGCAGATCCTCACCGCCATCGAACAACGCGATGCGGAGCAGGCCAAGCGCCTGAGCCGTACGCTCATAGAATCCTGACCACGAGAAGGCCATGGCTGAACCAATGACCCGCGAGCGAGAGCTCGATGAACTGCTGATCGATGCCGAAGCCGACGATGAGCAAGTGCAGCAACAGGCTGTTGTGCTGCGCCGGCCCTGGCTATTGCTGCTGGGGCTGGTGCTGGTGGCATTGAACCTGCGCCCAGCGCTGTCGAGCATGGCGCCTGTACTCGGCCAGGTGTCCGAGGGCTTGGGCTTGAGCGCCTCGCAAGCCGGCCTGCTGACAACCCTGCCGGTGCTCTGCCTGGGGCTGTTCGCACCGCTGGCGCCGGTCCTGGCGCGGCGCTTTGGCAGCGAGCGGGTAATCCTCGGCATCTTGTTGACCCTGGCCCTGGGCATCCTGGTGCGCAGTGCGCTGGGCGCGGTCGGGGTGTTCGTGGGTAGCCTGATGGCGGGTGCCAGCATCGGCATCATCGGCGTGTTGTTGCCGGGTATCGTCAAGCGCGATTTCCCGCAGCATGCCGGGACCTTGACCGGGGTCTATACCATGGCCCTGTGCCTGGGCGCGGCCATGGCCGCTGGCGCCACGGTGCCGCTGAGCACGCATTTCGACGACAGCTGGGCACTTGGCCTGGGTTTCTGGATGCTGCCGGCGCTACTGGCGATGCTGGTCTGGCTGCCCCAGGCGCGCCAGGGCCATGGCCTGCACAAGGTGGCCTATCGGGTGCGCGGGCTGTGGCGTGATCCGCTGGCCTGGCAAGTCACCCTGTACATGGGCTTGCAGTCATCCTTGGCCTATATCGTCTTTGGCTGGTTGCCGTCGATCCTCATCGGCCGCGGTCTGAGCCCGACCGAGGCCGGGCTGGTGCTGTCCGGCTCGGTGATCGTGCAACTGATCAGCTCGCTGAGTGCGCCGTGGCTGGCGACGCGGGGCAAGGACCAGCGTCTGGCTATCGTGCTCGTGATGCTGGTCACCCTGGCGGGCCTGTTCGGTTGCCTGTATGCGCCAATCGAAGGGCTGTGGGGCTGGGCGGTACTGCTGGGGTTGGGGCAGGGCGGTACCTTTGCCCTGGCATTGACGCTGATCGTGTTGCGCTCGAAGGATGCCCATGTGGCGGCGAACCTGTCGAGCATGGCTCAGGGGGTGGGTTATACGCTGGCGTCCATGGGGCCGTTCGCGGTAGGGCTGGTGCATGACTTGACCGGCGGCTGGGACGCGGTGGGGTGGATTTTCGCTGTGCTGGGGGTGGGGGCCATTGTGTTCGGGCTTGGGGCTGGGCGGGCGCTGCATGTGCAGGTGACTTGCGAAAAACTCTGAGGCCTATCAGGCCCTATCGCCGCGGTTCGTCGCCACGACAAGCCGGCTCCCACAGATACGGCAGAGGTTTCAAGGCCGGTGGTGTACCTGTGGGAGCCGGCTTGCCGGCGATAGGGCCCGTACTGGCATACACACGCGGGGCAGATTATCGTGCTGCTTTAAACCACCAGGAGGGCCTCGCCCATGAGCGACGCCAATCGTGACCTGATCACCCGCTTCTACCAGGCCTTCCAGCGTCTGGACGCCGAGGCGATGGTGGCCTGCTACAGCGACGACATCGTCTTCAGCGACCCCGTCTTCGGCACCTTGCGTGGGCGTGATGCCGGTGACATGTGGCGCATGCTCACCGCCCGTGCCAAGGAGTTTTCCCTGACCTTCGATCAGGTCCGTGCCGACGCGGGCAGCGGCTGCGCCCACTGGGTGGCGACCTACTTGTTCAGCCAGACGGGCCGCATTGTCATCAATGATATCCAGGCACGCTTCGTCATCCGAGACGGCCTTGTCTGTCAGCACGACGACAGCTTCGACCTGTGGCGCTGGTCGCGGCAGGCGCTGGGCATGCCTGGGGTATTGCTTGGCTGGTCGCCCATGCTGCAGACCAAGGTACGTCAGCAGGCGTTCAAAGGGCTGCGTGCCTTCCAGCAGGCGAGCTGAGCGTCAGGGCGATGGTGAGCGACGTATCCACATCCGTGATCAGCAAACCCTGGTATGTCTACCTGGTGCGGGCCGCCAATGGCTCGCTGTACTGCGGCATCAGCGATGACCCGCAGCGGCGCTTCGTGGCGCACCAGAAGGGGCAGGGGGCGCGCTATTTCAAGACCAGCCCGGCGCAGGCATTGGTCTATGTCGAGCAGTGGCCGGACAAGGGCGAGGCCCTGCGTCAGGAACGCCTGGTGAAGAAACTGCGCAAGTCGGCGAAGGAGGCGTTGGTCGCCTCCTATGCAGGCTGCTGATCAGTCCTTGCGGCGCTTGAGCTGATCTACCAGCTGCGTCGGCAGCCCCTTGATGATCAAGGTGCCGGCGGTCTCGTCGTACTCCACCTTGTCCCCCAGCAAGTGCGCCTCGAAGCTGATCGACAGGCCTTCGGCGCGGCCGGTGAAGCGGCGGAACTGGTTGAGGGTGCGTTTATCCGCGGGGATTTCCGGCGACAGGCCGTAGTCCTTGTTGCGGATGTGGTCGTAGAACGCCTTGGGGCGGTCCTCGTCGATCAGGCTGGACAGTTCTTCCAGGGTCACCGGTTCGCCCAGCTTGGTCTGGGTAGTGGCGTAGTCGACCAGGGTCTGGGTCTTTTCGCGGGCAGACGCTTCGGGCAGGTCCTCGCTTTCGACGAAATCGCTGAACGCCTTGAGCAGGGTTCGGGTTTCTCCTGGGCCATCGACACCTTCCTGGCAACCGATGAAGTCGCGGAAATAGTCGGAGACCTTCTTGCCGTTCTTGCCTTTGATGAACGAGATGTACTGCTTGGAGTTCTGGTTGTTCTTCCACTCCGACAAGTTGACGCGCGCCGCCAGGTGCAACTGGCCCAGGTCCAGATGGCGCGAGGGTGTCACATCCAGTTCGGCGTTTACCGCCACGCCTTCACTGTGGTGCAGCAGGGCGATCGCCAGGTAGTCGGTCATGCCTTGCTGGTAGTGGGCGAAGAGGATGTGGCCGCCCGTGGAGAGGTTGGATTCTTCCATCAGCTTCTGCAGGTGTTCGACGGCTACCCGGCTGAAGGCCGCAAAGTCCTTTTCGTCTTCCAGGTATTGCTTGAGCCAGCCGCTCAGCGGGTAGGCGCCCGATTCGCCGTGGAAGAATCCCCAGGCTTTGCCCTGTTTGGCGTTGTAGCTGTCGTTGAGGTCGGCCAGCAGGTTCTCGATGGCGTCCGATGCCGCAAGCTCCGTGTCCCGTGCGTGGAGCACGGCGGGGCTGCCATCGGGCTTCTTGTCGATCAGGTGAACGATGCAGTGACGGATTGGCATGGGGGTCTCGGCGAGTCTGGGGCGGTCAGGGGCCGCGCTGCAAAAGGGGTCAAGTTTACCCCAGGTCACAGGTGGCGCAGTGGCCGGATGTTGGCTGAAATACCTGTTGTTCGTTTTTTGTTCAATTTTGCGCGTTTTCGGCTGAAACCCCCGAAAAACCTGCATAAAAACGAAGCGGGCAGCGGATATTTATCCATTCCTGTGGTAGCTTTGCGCGGTCTTGCGCACCTCGGGTGGCGCATTGCTGGCAGCGTACTCACGCCGTGTCGAACCAAACGCCGATTTGCGTATCTACATGCGCGATTGGCGCGGCCCTCCACTTTTCAGGGGCTGGCCCGATAACGTCGTAGAACGCTGCATAACCACTGAATTGGATAGGGAAGGAACATCACCATGGCATTGACCAAAGACCAACTGATTGCCGACATCGCCGAAGCCATCGACGCGCCGAAAACCACCGCTCGCAACGCACTGGAGCAACTGGGCCAGATCGTTGCCGACCAACTGGAAAACGGCGCTGAAATCACCCTGCCAGGCATTGGCAAGCTGAAAGTCTCCGAGCGTCCTGCCCGTACCGGCCGCAACCCTTCGACTGGCGCCGCCATCGAAATCGCTGCCAAGAAAGTCGTCAAGTTCGTTCCGGCCAAAGCCCTGAGCGACTCCATCAACAAGTAATTGTTGAGGCGTTGACGAAACCGCGCCCGGCTTGCCCGGGCGCGGTTTTTTCATGCCTGCGATTTACGCCGGGCATGCCAGGCCTGGCGTGCCCCTTCGTCGTGGAAGCTCCAGGCGATCATACGGCTCTGCTTCTGCCCCTGGCCCATCTCGACGATGCGCCGGGCCTTGACGCCGGCCTTGCTCAGGGCCGCCTCGATGCCGGGCAGGTTGCTGACCTTGGACACCAGGCTGGTGAACCACAGCACCTGCTGCGCGTACTGCACGCTTTCACCGATCAGTTGCGTGACGAAACGAATCTCGCCGCCCTCGCACCACAGTTCGTTGTTCTGCCCGCCGAAGTTGAGCACAGGCAGTTTTCGCTTGGGGTCTTGCTTGCCGAGGTTCTTCCACTTGCGCTGGCTGCCACGGGTGGCTTCTTCGCGTGAGGCGTGGAAGGGTGGGTTGCACAGAGTCAGGTCGAAGCGTTCCTCTGCCTGCAGCAAACCACTGAGGATGTGCTTGCGGTCGCCTTGCTGGCGCAGGGCAATGCCCTTGGCCAGGCCGTTGGCCTGGACGATGGCCTTGGCCGAGGCCAGCGCCACCGGGTCGATGTCGCTGCCTACAAAGCGCCAGCGGTAGTCGCTGTGGCCGAGCAGTGGGTAGATGCAGTTGGCACCGACACCGATGTCCAGGGCGCTGATCTGAGCGCCCCTGGGCACTTCGCCGGCGTTGTCATCGGCCAGCAGGTCGGCGGCTACATGGATGTAGTCGGCGCGGCCAGGGATGGGCGGGCACAGGTAATCGGCGGGGATGTCCCAGTGCTGGATGCCGTACTGGGCCTTGAGCAAGGCGCGGTTGAACACCCGCACGGCTTCGGGGTTGGCGAAGTCGATGCTGGGCTTGCCGTGGGGGTTGGTGATGGTGAAGCGGGCCAGGTCAGGGTGGGCCTTGATCAGGCTGGGGAAGTCGTAGCGGCCCTGGTGGCGGTTACGCGGGTGCAGGGTGGGTTTCTGGGTCATGGTGAGGTCCTGAAAAAGCATCGCCGGCAAGCCGGCTCCCACAGGTACAGCACTGTACTGTACTTGTGGGAGCCGGCTTGCCGGCGATGGGCTGCAAAGCAGCCCGCTTATAGCTTCACTAAGTTACAGCGCCGCAATCCGCGCATGCTGCTCGGTGAAGTTGGCCAGCGCCTGCTCGGACTCAGCCAGCTTGGCGCGCTCCTTCTCGATCACCGCAGGCGGTGCCTTGTCGACGAAGGCGGCGTTGGACAGCTTGCCGCCCACGCGCTGCACTTCACCTTGCAGGCGCTGAATTTCCTTGTTCAGGCGCGCAAGCTCCGCATCCTTGTCGATCAGGCCGGCCATCGGCACCAGCACCTGCAGGTCACCGACCAGAGCGGTGGCCGACAGCGGGGCTTCGTCGGCATCGCCGAGCACGGTGAACGACTCGACCTTGGCCAGTTTCTTCAGCAGCGCCTCGTTCTCTTGCAGGCGGCGCTGGTCGTCGGCGTTGGCGTTCTTGAGGAACAGCGGCAGTGGCTTGCCTGGGCCGATGTTCATTTCGGCGCGGATGTTGCGCAGGCCGACCATCAGCTGTTGCAGCCATTCGATATCGCCTTCGGCCGCCACGTCGATGCGGGCTTCGTTAGCCACCGGCCACGGCTGCAGCATGATGGTCTTGCCGTCGATGCCGGCCAGCGGCGCGATGCGCTGCCAGATCTCTTCGGTGATGAACGGCATGAACGGATGCGCCAGGCGCAGCGCCACTTCCAGCACGCGAACCAGGGTACGACGGGTGCCACGGGCGCGTTCGACCGGAGCGTTCTCGTCCCACAGTACCGGCTTGGACAGCTCCAGGTACCAGTCGCAGTACTGGTTCCAGATGAACTCGTACAAGGCCTGGCTGGCCAGGTCGAAACGGAACTGCTCGAGCTGGCGGGTCACTTCGGCTTCGGTGCGCTGCAGCTGCGAGATGATCCAGCGGTCAGCCAGCGACAGCTCGTAGGCCTCGCCGTTCTGGCCGCAGTCCTCGCCCTTGTCCAGCACATAGCGGGCGGCGTTCCAGATCTTGTTGCAGAAGTTGCGATAGCCTTCGACGCGGCCCATGTCGAACTTGATGTCGCGGCCGGTGGAGGCCAGCGAACAGAACGTGAAGCGCAGGGCGTCGGTGCCGTAGCTGGCGATGCCTTCCGGGAACTCGGCCTTGGTCTGCTTGGCGATCTTCTCGGCAAGCTTGGGCTGCATCATGCCGCTGGTGCGTTTTTCCAGCAGGGCGTCGAGGGTGATGCCGTCGACGATGTCCAGCGGGTCGAGGACGTTGCCCTTGGACTTGGACATCTTCTGACCCTGGCCGTCGCGCACGAGGCCGTGCACGTACACGGTCTTGAACGGGACCTGCGGGGTGCCATCCTCGTTCTTGATCAGGTGCATGGTCAGCATGATCATGCGCGCAACCCAGAAGAAGATGATGTCGAAACCGGTGACCAACACGTCGGTGGAGTGGAAGGTCTTGAGGAATTCGGTCTGCTGTGGCCAGCCCAGGGTGGAGAAGGTCCACAGGCCGGAACTGAACCAGGTGTCGAGCACGTCGTCGTCCTGGCGCAGGACTACGTCGGCACCGAGCTTGTGCTTGGCGCGGACTTCGGCTTCGTCACGGCCGACATAGACCTGGCCGGCCTCGTCGTACCAGGCCGGGATACGGTGGCCCCACCACAGCTGACGGCTGATGCACCAGTCCTGGATGTCACGCATCCAGGAGAAGTACATGTTCTCGTACTGCTTGGGCACGAACTGGATGCGGCCGTCTTCCACGGCAGCGATCGCAGGCTCGGCCAGCGGCTTGGTGGAGACATACCACTGGTCGGTCAGCCACGGCTCGATGACGGTACCGGAGCGGTCGCCCTTCGGCACTTTCAGCGCGTGGTCGTCGATGCTGACCAGCAGGCCCTGGGCGTCCAGGTCGGCAACGATCTGCTTGCGCGCGACGAAGCGGTCGAGGCCGGCGTATTGGGCAGGCAGGCTGGTGTCGACCTGCTCGTTGACGCTGCCGTCGAGGTTGAAGGCCTGGGCGGCGGACAGCACCAGCGCGTTCTTGTCGAAGATGTTCAGCAGCGGCAGGTTGTGGCGCTTGCCGACTTCATAGTCGTTGAAGTCGTGGGCCGGGGTGATCTTCACGCAGCCGGTGCCGAATTCCGGGTCGCAGTAGTCGTCGGCGACGATCGGGATGCGACGGCCGACCAGTGGCAGTTCGACGAATTTGCCGATCAGTGCCTGGTAGCGCTCGTCGTTCGGGTTGACCGCGACCGCGGCATCACCCAGCAGGGTTTCCGGACGGGTGGTGGCGACCACCAGGTAGTCCTTGCCTTCGGCGGTCTTGGCGCCGTCGGCCAGCGGGTAGCGCAGGTTCCACAGGTGGCCCTTCTCGTCGTGGTTTTCCACTTCGAGGTCGGAGATCGCCGTGTGCAGCTTGGTGTCCCAGTTGACCAGGCGCTTGCCGCGGTAGATCAGGCCGTCCTCGTGCAGGCGCACGAAGGCTTCCTTGACCGCTTCGGACAGGCCGTCGTCCATGGTGAAGCGCTCACGGCTCCAGTCGACCGACGAGCCCAGGCGACGGATCTGGCGGCTGATGGTGCCACCGGACTGTTCTTTCCATTCCCAGATCTTGTCGAGGAAGGCTTCGCGGCCCAGGTCGTGGCGGTTCTGGCCCTTGGCTTCGAGCTGGCGCTCTACCAGCATCTGGGTGGCGATACCGGCGTGGTCGGTGCCTGGCTGCCACAGGGTATTGCGGCCCTGCATGCGGCGGAAACGGATCAGGGCGTCCATGATCGCGTTGTTGAAACCGTGGCCCATGTGCAGGCTGCCCGTCACGTTCGGTGGCGGGATCATGATGGTGTAGGACTCGCCTGCACCTTGCGGGGCGAAATAGTTTTCGGCCTCCCAGGTGTTGTACCAGGAAGTTTCGATAGCGTGCGGCTGGTAGGTCTTATCCATGCTCGGCGGGACCCTATGGCATATATTCGGGAAAGCCGGGCAGTATAACCAAGCTGGGGGCCGCAGGCGACAGGGCGGGGGCTGCTTTGCAGCCCTTTCGCGACACAAGGCCGCTCCTACAGAGCAACGCGGTTCTTGTAGGAGCGGCCTTGTGTCGCGAAAGGGGCGCAAAGCGCCCCCAGGTTTTTATTCCGAACGCTGGATCAACCGCTCGATACGCGCATCGAGCCGGCGTTTGATCTCGGTCTCGATATGCGGGGTGAAGTCGTTGATCACGTCCTGCATGATCAACTGCGCTGCGGCGCGCAGTTCCGCTTCCAGGTGCAGCAAGGTGTCCTGGCGACGGGTTTGCGGGTCTTCCTCAGGCTCGGGCTCAGGTTTGACCTGCTCGGGCGTGGGCGCTGGATTGCCGGTCGGTGTGTCCAGCAGCAGCGGAATCTGCTCGACCGTCTCGGTCAGCAACGGTGGCTGCAGGTCGGCATCGCCCAGCAGTTGGCGAATCGACTCCAGGTCGTCGAGCAGATGGGCGGAATCGGGTAGGGCGGAAGGCTTGTCCATCGTCGTCAAAGTCGCTGTAAGCGGTGGTCTTGCAGAGCATAGCCCTGTTCGCGGTAGAAACGGAAACGTTCACGGGCCGACAGGCGGATGCCGGGCTCCTCGACCACGATCTCGGCGACCCGCTCGAACTGGCCGACGAACCCGGGCACCTTGGCACCCAGGTTGATCAGCAGGTCGCGGTGGTCACCGGCATCGTCGGCCAGGCCCAGGGCCACCCTGGCATCGGCATGGGCCTCGGCCAGGTCGTGGGGAACGAATGCCTCGCCCTTGAAGCGCCACAAACGCTGGTCCAGCGCGTCGCGCTGTTCGGCGTCCTGGCAATGCAGGTAGACCCGGTGACCGAGGCGCCAGGCCTTCTCGCACAGCTTGCAGGCGAAATCCAGCCGCGCCGACAGCGAGTCGGTGGGCAGGATGTAGAAATCGACTTTGCTCATGGTTCTCTCTGCCGACCGGCGGCGCCCTCAGGCGCCACCGGTCTTGCGCCATCAGGCGCCGGCGCGATCCAGCAGGTACTGGGTCAGCAGCGGTACCGGACGGCCAGTGGCGCCCTTGTCCTTGCCGCCGCTGATCCAGGCGGTGCCGGCGATGTCCAGGTGCGCCCAGTCATAGGTCTTGGCGAAGCGCGAAAGGAAGCAACCGGCGGTGATGGTGCCGGCCTTCGGTCCACCGATGTTGCCCATGTCGGCGAACGGGCTGTCCAGCTGCTCCTGGTACTCGTCGAACAGCGGCAGCTGCCAGGCGCGGTCATCGGCACGCTTGCCGGCGTCCAGCAGTTGGCCGACCAGGTCGTCGTTGTTGCCCATCAGGCCCGAGGTATGGCTGCCCAGGGCAACGATGCAGGCACCGGTCAGGGTGGCGATGTCGATCACGGCCTGTGGCTTGAAGCGTTCGGCGTAGGTGAGGGTGTCGCACAGCACCAGACGGCCTTCGGCGTCGGTGTTGAGGATTTCCACGGTCTGGCCGCTCATGGTGGTGACGATGTCGCCCGGGCGGGTGGCGCCGCCGCTGGGCATGTTCTCGGCACAGGCCAGCAGGCACACCAGGTTGATCGGCAGCTGCAGTTCGAGCACCGCGCGCAGGGTGCCGAACACGCTGGCGGCACCGCACATGTCGTACTTCATCTCGTCCATGCCGGCGCCCGGCTTGAGGCTGATGCCGCCGGTGTCGAAGGTGATGCCCTTGCCGACCAGCACGAAGGGCTTGTCGGCCTTCTTGGCGCCCTGGTAGTTGAGCACGATCAGGCGTGGCGGCTGGTCGCTGCCCTGGCCCACGGCGTAGAACGCGCCCATGCCCAGGTCCTTGATCTTCTTGTCGTCCAGCACTTCGACCTTCAGGGCCTTGTGGGCCTTGCCCAGGTCCTTGGCTTGCTCGGCGAGGTAGCTGGGGTGGCACAGGTTGGGCGGCAGGTTGCCCAGGTCGCGGGTGAACGCCATGCCGGTGGCGATGGCACTGGCATGCTTGACGGCGCGCTCGACCTCGGCCTGGCCCGACTTGTCGGCCAGCAGGGTGATCTTTTTCAGCGCGCGTGGCTCGGCCTTCTGGCTCTTGAAACGGTCGAACACGTATTCGCCGTCGAGCAGGGTCTCGGCCAGCAGGCGGTACTTGCCGTAATGAGCATTGCGGTGGTTGACGGCAATGTCGTCCAGCGCCAGCACCGCATCGCTGCCGTTGAGGCCCTTGAGCACGCCGGCCACGCTGGCGACCAGCTTGCGGAAGGCGCGGTCGCCAAGGGCTTCGTCCTTGCCGCTGCCAACCAGCAGCACGCGCTCGGCCTTCAGGCCCGGCAGGCTTTGCAGCAGCAGGGTCTGGCCAGCCTTGCCGGCCAGGTCGCCGCGCTTGAGCACGGCACTGATGGCGCCTTCGGTGGCCTGGTCGACGGCCTTGGCAACGGCGCCGAGCTTGCGGCCTTCGCCCACCGGTACGACCAGTGTGGCGGTTTTTACGGATGCAGCAGCTACGCTTTTTACAACCAGTTCCATGTCAGGATCCCCGAATGATCTGTGCAGTTGGCGCTTGGAGGTCTCGCGCTCTGGACGGGACTGGCCGCGTGCTCGCGTACCAGTGGAAAAGCTGCCAGTTTGAGCCTCTGGCAAGCGTGCTGACAACCCCGTTGTCTGCCTTCATGCGCGGCCAAGTGACAGGCGCGGCCAATCACAGGATAATGCGCGCACTTTACATGGAGGTTCGCCCCCGGCGAACCGGCATTGGTCTTGGCTGTCGTAAGCCTTTGTTTGGCAATCCGCCCCTGACAACCCAGGAGTGTCTGGCTTGATCGTCTTTCGTTATCTGTCCCGCGAGGTCTTGCTGACCTTGAGCGCCGTCAGCGCCGTGCTGCTGGTGATCATCATGAGCGGACGTTTCATCAAGTACCTGGCCCAGGCGGCCCAGGGCGTGCTCGACCCGAGCGTGCTGTTTTTGATCATGGGTTTCCGTCTGCCAGGCTTCCTGCAACTGATCCTGCCATTGGGGCTGTTCCTCGGCATCCTGCTGGCCTACGGCCGGTTGTACCTTGAAAGCGAAATGACCGTACTGTCGGCCACCGGCATGAGCCAGCAACGCCTGCTCGGCATGACCATGGCTCCGGCCGCCCTGGTGGCGCTGCTGGTGGCCTGGCTGAGCCTGAGCCTGGCGCCCCAGGGCGTGGCCCAGGTGCAGCAGATCATTGGTCAGCAGGATGCCCTGACCGAGTTCGATACCCTGGTGCCCGGCCGCTTCCAGACCCTGCGCGACGGTTCGCGGGTGACCTACACCGAAGAGCTGTCGGATGACCGCAGCAACCTCGCCGGGGTGTTCATCTCCGAGAAACGCTTCAACCAGGACAAGACCAAGGACCGCGCACCTTCGGTGCTGGTCGCCGAGAAAGGCCACCAGGAAGTGCAGGCCGACGGCAATCGTTACCTGGTGCTGCAAAATGGCTACCGCTACGACGGCAACCCCGGCCAGGCCGATTACCGTGCCATCAAATACGACACTTACGGCGTGCTGCTGCCAAAGCCGGAAGTCAGCGAGGAAGTGACCGAGCGTGAAGCGATCCCGACCTCGCAGCTGATTGGCCAGGAGGGCCTGCGCGAACGTGCCGAGCTGCAATGGCGTATCTCGCTGCCGATCCTGGTGTTCGTCGTGACCCTGCTGGCGGTGCCGCTGTCCAGGGTCAACCCGCGTCAGGGCCGCTTCCTCAAGCTGTTGCCGGCGATTCTTCTGTATATGGCTTACCTGACGATGCTGATTTCCGTACGCGGTGCTCTGGAGAAGGGCAAATTGCCGATCGCCCTGGGCATGTGGTGGGTGCATGGCCTGTTCCTGTTGATCGGCCTTGGGCTGATGTACTGGGAGCCGCTGCGCCTGAAGCTTGCCGCCCGTCGTGCGGAGGTGGCCCATGGCTAAGCTTGATCGCTACATCGGCCAGAGCGTGCTGCTGGCCATTCTGGCCGTGTTGGGGATCATCCTCGGCCTGGCTTCGCTGTTTGCCTTCATCGATGAGATGAGCGACCTGAGCGACACCTATACCGTGCTGGATGCCGGCAAGTTCGTGTTGCTGACCGCACCACGGCGCTTGTACGACATGTTGCCGATGGCCGCGCTGATCGGCTGTTTGATCGGCCTGGGCAGCCTGGCCAGCAGCAGCGAGCTGACCATCATGCGTGCCGCCGGGGTTTCCATCGGCCGTATCGTCTGGGCAGTGATGAAACCGATGCTGGTGCTGATGCTGGCCGGTGTGCTGATTGGCGAGTACGTGGCGCCGGTTACCGAGAACACGGCCCAGGCCGATCGTTCCCTGGCCCAGGGCGGTGGTGAAGCGCAGAGCTCCAAGCGCGGCATGTGGCACCGCCAGGGCGAAGAGTTCGTGCACATCAACGCCGTGCAGCCCAATGGCCTGCTCCTGGGTGTGACCCGTTATCGCTTCGACAGCGACCGCAAGATCGTGACCTCGAGCTTCGCCCGCCGCGCCCAGTACAACCAGGACCACTGGCTGCTCAGCGATGTCAGCACCACGTATTTCCGCGGCGACCATACCGAAGTGGTCAAGGCCCCTGAAGAACGCTGGGATGTGTCGGTGACGCCGGAGCTGCTCAACACGGTGATCCTGGCGCCTGAGTCGCTGTCCATCAGCGGGCTGTGGGACTACATCCACTACCTGTCCGACCAGGGCCTGAACAACTCCCGCTACTGGCTGGCGTTCTGGACCAAGGTGCTGCAACCGGTGGTGACCGCGGCGCTGGTGTTGATGGCGATTTCCTTCATCTTCGGGCCATTGCGTTCGGTGACCCTGGGTCAGCGCGTGTTCACCGGTGTGCTGGTGGGCTTCGTGTTCCGCATCGCTGGCGACCTGCTGGGCCCTTCGAGCCAGGTGTTCGGCTTCCCGCCGTTGCTGGCGGTGGTGATCCCGGCGGGGGTTTGTGCACTGGCTGGCATCTGGTTGCTGCGCCGGGCCGGATGACGGCGTGAGCGCTATGAAAAAGCCGACCTTAGGGTCGGCTTTTTTTTCGCCGGCAAGCCGGCTCCCACAGGTACAGCATAGCTTTCGAAATATGTGGGGGCCTTGTGGGAGCCGGCTTGCCGGCGATAGGGCCCTGCTATTTGTTCCGCTTCGGCACCCGCACCAGCTGGCTGTCCGAATAGATGTCATGCCAGCCGCGTTTGCGCTTGTCGATCAGCGACCAGAAGAACCCCAGCCCCAGGCACAGCCACGAGGCGATCGAGACCACGAAGCGCAGCAGTGCCTGCCACAGGCTGATCGCGCTGCCATCGGTGTTCTGCACCCGCACGCCCCACACCTGCATGCCCAGGGTTTGCCCGCCATGGGTCCAGAACTTGGCAAAGAAACCGAACAGCACGAACAGCAGCACCGTCGACAGCAGCGGGTCGCCATCCAGTGCACCGGCTTCGGTCAGCTCACGCATGCGTGCCTCGCCAATGATCGCCATCTGAATCATCTTGTAGGCGCCGGCAGTGACGATCAGCAGTGCCGTGCACAGCAAGAAGTCATAGAACATCGCCGCCAGGCGCCGGCCGAGGCCGACCGGTGGGAAATCACCCTGGGGTGAGAGCATAGGCTTGGACATGCAAAACGGCTCCAGAAGGCGAAGCCGGTATTCTACGGGCAAAAAAAAGCCCCTGCACTGGGCAGGGGCTTTTCTTCGAAGTCTGGATCGGCTTAGCCGAGGACTTGAACCTTGTCAGCCTGCATGCCTTTTTGGCCCTGAACTGCTTCGAAGGTGACCTTCTGGCCTTCCTTCAGGCTCTTGAAACCATTGCCTTCGATGGCACGGAAGTGCACGAACAGATCAGCACCGCTTTCTGGGGTGATGAAGCCGTAACCTTTCTCGTCATTGAACCACTTGACGGTACCGTTCTGACGCTCAGCCATTGTCTTATTTCCTATGAAGCTTAAATTTTAATGACAGTTTCTTTCACGTTATAAAAGAGTGAAAGAGTACTGGGCTGGGTTGCAGGAAAGTAAGAGACGTCGTACGGGTTGTAGCAGATTGCGGCTACTGGCCCAGGTCACGAACTGTTGCGACCCATGCAAACACAGTGCAGTGACTCTACGCCAACTCCCAAGAGAAAAACAAGCCCTTGGTCGTATGGAAAATCAGGCTTTTTTCGGTAACCGCCCGATTTGTTGGAAACGGCATGGTGCCTGGCCTGGCGGCATGTTCAAAAGTTATTGGGCAGGTTCGAAATCGAATATCTCGAACCTGCCGAAAAACCTCATACAGTGCCTTCAACCACGGTAGTAACGCTGCGGAACAAAAGGCATTTTACTGACCTTCAAGGCAACCTTCTTTCCTCGCACCATGGCATAAAGCGCTGTGTCGAGTGCGCCATGTTCGATATCGACATAGCCCATCGCAACAGGCGCGCCGAGTGTCGGGCCGAAACCGCCACTGCACACTTTGCCTACCACTTTATCGGTTGTATCGACGATCTCGGCGCCTTCACGTACCGGGGTGCGTTCCTGTGGCAACAAGCCGACTCGCTTGCGCGCTACACCCTGTTGCTGCTGGGCGAAGATCGCCTCGGCGCCGGGGAAACCGCCGGCGCGCGCGCCGTCGGCACGGCGAACCTTGGAAATGGCCCAGAGCAGGCTGGCTTCGATGGGCGTGGTGCCGGTGTCCATGTCGTGGCCGTACAGGCACAGGCCGGCTTCCAGGCGCAGCGAGTCGCGTGCGCCCAGGCCGATCGGTTGTACTTCAGGTTCGGCCAGCAGGCGACGGGCGAGGGCGTCGGCGGCTTCAACCGGCACCGAGATCTCGTAACCATCTTCACCGGTGTAACCCGAGCGGCTGATGAAGCAGTGTTCGCCGAGCAATGTGACCGGGCGGAACTGCATGAAGGTCATGCCGGCCACTTCCGGTGCCAGGCGCGCGAGCACCTTGGCCGCAGCAGGACCTTGCAGGGCCAGCAGGGCGCGCTGCTCGAACAGCGGCTGTACTTCGCAACGGCTACCGATGTGCGTTTGCAGGTGGGCCAGGTCCTGGTCCTTGCAGGCGGCGTTGACCACCAGGAACAGGGTGTCGTCACCCAGGTTGGCGACCATCAGGTCGTCGAGGATGCCGCCTTGTTCGTTGGTGAACATGGCGTAGCGTTGCATGCCCACCGGCAGGTCGACGATGTCCACCGGCACCAGGCTTTCCAGGGCAAGGGCAGCGTCTTTGCCGCGCAGGATGATCTGGCCCATGTGCGAGACGTCGAACAGACCGGCCTGTTCGCGGGTGTGCAGGTGCTCCTTGAGCACGCCGAGCGGGTACTGCACCGGCATGTCGAAGCCAGCGAACGGCACCATGCGCGCGCCCAGTTCGATGTGCAGGGCGTGCAGCGGGGTCTTTTGCAGTGTTTCGGACATCGATGACTCCTTGGTTTTAGTGTCGGGTCAACATTCGATGATGTTGACGGCCAGACCGCCGCGGGCGGTCTCCTTGTATTTGCTTTTCATGTCGGCGCCGGTCTGGCGCATGGTGCGGATGACCTTGTCGAGTGACACGAAGTGTTGCCCGTCTCCCCGCAGGGCCATGCGCACGGCATTGATGGCCTTCACCGAGCCCATGGCATTGCGCTCGATGCACGGCACCTGGACCAGGCCGCCGATCGGGTCGCAGGTCAGGCCGAGGTTGTGTTCCATGCCGATCTCGGCAGCGTTCTCGACCTGCTGTGGGGTGCCACCCATCACTTCACACAAGGCACCCGCAGCCATCGAGCACGCCACGCCGACCTCGCCCTGGCAGCCGACTTCGGCCCCGGAAATCGAAGCGTTTTCCTTGTACAGGATGCCAATCGCGGCCGCGGTGAGCAGAAAACGCACCACGCCGTCATCGCTGGCACCCGGCACGAAGCGCATGTAGTAGTGCAGTACCGCCGGGACGATGCCTGCCGCGCCATTGGTCGGTGCCGTGACCACGCGGCCGCCGTAGGCGTTTTCCTCGTTCACGGCCAGGGCATAGAGGTTGACCCAGTCGAGCACCGACAGCGCATCGCGCAGGCTGGCTTCCGGGTGCTGGCTGAGCTGGCGATACAGCGCCGGCGCCCGACGCTTGACCTTGAGTCCGCCCGGCAGGATGCCTTCATGCCGGTAGCCGGCCTCGACGCAATCCTGCATCACCTGCCAGATCCGCAGCAGGCCGGCGCGGGTTTCGGCCTCCGGGCGCCAGGCCGCTTCGTTGGCCAGCATGACCTGGCTCACCGACAGCTGTTGTGCGCTGCAGTGCCCGAGCAGTTCCTTGGCGGTCTTGAACGGGTAAGTGAGTACGGTGCTGTCCTCGACGATGCGGTCGTGGCCGGCGGCGTCCTCGTCGACCACGAAACCGCCGCCTACCGAGTAGTACTCGCGGCTGCGGATCTGCAGGCCGGCTTGGTCGAAGGCGCGGAAAATCATGCCGTTGGGGTGATAAGCCAGCGGCTTGCGGATCATCGCCAGGTGCTGCTTTTCAACGAAGACGATGTCGTGCTCGCCGAGCAGGCGCAGGTGGCCGCTGTCGCGGATCGATTGCAGGCGGGCGGGGATGGCTTCGGTGTCGACGGTATCAGGGTGCTCGCCTTCGAGGCCGAGCAAGACCGCCTTGTCACTGCCGTGGCCTTTGCCGGTGGCGCCGAGCGAGCCATACAGCTCGGCCTTGACGCGGGTGGTACTGGCCAGCAGGCCGTCGCGGCGAAGCCCTTCGGCAAAACGCGCGGCGGCGCGCATCGGGCCGACCGTGTGGGAGCTGGAGGGACCGATGCCGATCTTGAACAGGTCGAAGACACTCAGGGACATGGTGGTTCCTCCTGAAGACGCTGGGGCTGCTACGCAGCCCTTTCGCGACACAAGGCCGCTCCTACAGGGACAAGCGCCGCCTGTAGGAGCGGCCTTGTGTCGCGAAAGGGCTGCGTAGCAGCCCCAGCCTTTTACAGACCGCCTCAGGCGTCCTGATAGCTCTCGATCGACGGGCAGGCGCAGACCAGGTTGCGGTCGCCGAACACGTTGTCCACTCGTCCGACCGGCGGCCAGTACTTGCCTTCCACCAGGCTCGGCAGCGGGTACACCGCCTGCTCGCGGCTGTAGCCATGGGTCCATTCGCCAACCAGCTCGGCCGCCGTGTGCGGGGCGTTCTTCAGCGGGTTGTCGTCCTTGTCCAGGCTGCCATTCTCCACGGCGCGAATTTCTTCGCGGATCTGGATCATGGCGTCGCAGAAGCGGTCCAGTTCTTCCTTGGACTCGCTTTCGGTCGGTTCGATCATCAGCGTGCCGGCCACCGGGAAGGACATGGTCGGGGCGTGGAAGCCGAAGTCGATCAGGCGCTTGGCCACGTCGTCGACGCTGATGCCGCTGGTGTCCTTCAACGGGCGCAGGTCAAGGATGCACTCGTGGGCGACCAGGCCATTACCGCCGGTGTACAGAACAGGATAGTGCTCTTCCAGGCGACGGGCGATGTAGTTGGCGTTGAGGATCGCCATCTGCGACGCACGCTTGAGCCCGGCACCGCCCATCATGCGAATGTACATCCAGGTGATCGGCAGGATGCTGGCGCTGCCGAACGGCGCTGCGCACACCGCGCCTTCGTGGTTTTCCAGCTGGGCGTGGCCCGGCAGGAAGGGCGCCAGGTGCGACTTGACGCCGATCGGGCCAACGCCCGGGCCGCCACCGCCGTGGGGGATGCAGAAAGTCTTGTGCAGGTTCAGGTGCGAGACATCGCCACCGAACTTGCCAGGGGCGCACAGACCCACCATGGCGTTCATGTTGGCGCCATCGATGTAAACCTGGCCGCCGTTGTCGTGGATGATCGCGCAGATCTCGCCGATCGCTTCCTCGAACACGCCGTGGGTCGACGGGTAGGTGATCATGATCGCGGCCAGCCGCTCGCGGTGCTCGATGGCCTTGGCGCGCAGGTCTTCCACATCGACGTTGCCACGTGCGTCACAGGCAGTGACCACCACACGCATGCCGGCCATGTGCGCGGTCGCAGGGTTGGTACCGTGGGCCGAGGACGGGATCAGGCAGATGTCGCGATGGCTTTCGCCGCGGCTGCGGTGGTAGGCGCGGATCGCCAGGAGGCCTGCGTACTCGCCCTGGGAACCGGCGTTGGGTTGCAGCGACACAGCGTCATAGCCGGTGGCGGCGCACAGCATCGCTTCCAGCTCGCGGGTCATCTGCAGGTAACCCTGGCTCTGCTCGGCCGGGGCGAACGGGTGCAGGTTGCCGAACTCGGCCCAGGTCACCGGGATCATTTCGCTGGCGGCGTTGAGCTTCATGGTGCACGAGCCCAGTGGGATCATGCTGCGGTCCAGCGCCAGGTCCTTGTCGGCTAGGCGGCGCAGGTAGCGCATCAGCTCGGTTTCGCTGTGGTAGCGGTTGAATACCGGGTGTTCGAGGATCGCCGACTGGCGCAGCAGGGCGGCAGGCAGGCGCGATGCAGTGCTGGCGGCCAGGGCCGCGAAGTCAGGTTGCGCCTGGTCGCCTGCGAACAGCTGCCACAGGGCTTGGACATCGGCCTGGGTGGTGGTTTCGTCGAGCGACAGGCCAAGCGTGTCGGCATCGATCTGGCGCAGGTTGATGCGCTGGGCGCGGGCCTTGTCGTGCAGGCTTGCGGTGGCGGCACCCGTGGCCAGGGTCAGGGTGTCGAAGGCGGTTTCGCCGATCACGTCGATGCCCAGGGTCTTCAGGCCAGCGGCGAGGATCGCGGTCAGTGCGTGGGTGCGTTCGGCAATGCGCTTGAGGCCGGCCGGACCGTGGTAGACGGCGAACATGCTGGCGATGTTGGCCAGCAGGACCTGCGCGGTGCAGATGTTGCTGGTGGCCTTTTCGCGGCGGATGTGCTGCTCACGGGTTTGCATGGCCAGGCGCAGGGCAGTCTTGCCAAAGCGGTCGATCGATACACCGACCAGGCGGCCTGGCATGTCGCGCTTGAAGGCGTCGCGGGTGGCGAAGTAGGCCGCATGCGGGCCACCGAAGCCCAGCGGCACACCGAAGCGCTGGGCGCTGCCGATGGCCACGTCGGCGTCGAATTCGCCTGGCGGGGTCAGCAGGGTCAGGGCCAGCAGGTCGGCGGCCACGGCCACTAGGGCGTTGGCGGCATGGAAGCGCTGGACCAGCTCACGGTAGTCGAACACTTCACCGTTGCTGGCCGGGTACTGCAGCAGGGCGCCGAAGAAGGCGCTGACATCGCTCAGCTCGCGCTCGTCGCCGACCACGATTTCGATGCCCAGTGGCTCGGCGCGGGTGCGCAGCACGTCGAGGGTCTGCGGGTGGCAGTGCACGGACGCGAAGAAGGCATGGCTGGCCTTGTTCTTCGACAGGCGCTTGCAGAAGGTCATGGCCTCGGCGGCGGCAGTTGCTTCGTCGAGCAGGGAGGCGTTGGCGATCGGCAGGCCGGTCAGGTCGCTGATCAGGGTCTGGAAGTTCAGCAACGCTTCCAGGCGGCCTTGGGAGATTTCGGGCTGGTACGGGGTGTAGGCGGTGTACCAGGCCGGGTTTTCCAGCAGGTTGCGCAGGATCGGTGCCGGCGTGTGGGTGTTGTAGTAGCCCTGGCCGATGTAGTTCTTGAACAGCTGGTTGTTGCCGGCGATGGCCTTCAGCGCGGCCAGTGCATCGGCTTCACTCTGGCCGTCTTCGGCACCGAGCACGCTGGTGCCCTTGATGCTGTCGGGGATGACAGCGGCGCTCATGGCTTCCAGCGAATCGAAGCCCAGGGTGGCCAGCATGGCCTGCTCGTCAGCGGCGCGCGGGCCGATATGACGGGCAATGAATTCGTTGGCGGTGCCGAGGTTGTGGGTCATGGTCAGATTCCTCAGGCGTCGTCGTTGGCTTTGATCAGGCGGTCGTAGGCGTCCTGGTCGAGCAGGGCGGCCACTTCGTTGCTATCGGCGGGGATGAAGCGGAAGAACCAGCCTTCCCCCAGCGGGTCTTCGTTGACCAGCTCAGGGCTGTCGTTGAGGCCGTCGTTGACGGCGACCACTTCACCGGTCAAAGGCATGTACACGCCGCTGGCGGCTTTCACCGATTCGACGGTGGAGGCTTCGGCACCTTTTTCGTACTGCTGCAGCTCGGGCAGTTGCACGTAGACCACATCACCCAGGGCGTTCTGGGCGTAGGCAGTGATGCCCACGGTGACACTGCCGTCGGCTTCGGTGCGCAGCCATTCGTGATCTTCAGTGAAACGCAACTCGCTCATGGGGAATCCTCAAGGGGCGTGGGGCGCGGTGGGTTCGCGCTCTTGGGTTGGGATTCGGGGTTGCAATATTTCGGCCATATACAAAAAAGACATATAAATCAGATATTTACGTATTTTTGTGAACAGCTGATGTACTTTTTTGGAATGAAATCGATACAGTCGGCCGGGGCGAGAAAAGGGTTTGAGGATCAAACCCTTGGGAATGGGAGTCGGGAGGGTTGTGTATCGATTTCAATACGATGTATTGAAATCGATACGACAGGGGTGGCCGGCTCAGAGTGCGGCGAAGAAGGGCAGTGCGAGGTAGAGCTTGATCACGATCACATTGATGATGTCGATGAAGAACGCACCGACCATCGGCACGACCAGGAAAGCGATCTGCGAAGGCCCGTAGCGCTGGGTCACGGCCTGCATGTTGGCGATAGCCGTGGGCGTGGCGCCCAGGCCGAAACCACAGTGCCCTGCTGCCAGCACTGCCGCGTCGTAGTTGCTGCCCATGATCCTGAAGGTCACGAAGATGGCGAACAACGCCATGACCAGGGTCTGGACCGCCAGGATGATGAAGAACGGCAACGCCAGTGCAGCCAGGTCCCACAGTTTAAGCGACATCAGGGCAATCGCCAGGAACAGTGACAGGCTGACATTGCCCAGTACCGACACTTCCCGCTCGAACACTTGATACAGGCCGAACGCTGCAAGCCCGTTACGCACCACGACGCCTACGAACAGGACACAGACGAAGGTCGGCAATTCAAAGGCGGTGCCCAGCAACAGGCTGTTGAGCAAAGAGCCGCCCATCAAGCTGACCGAGATGAGTGCGAGGGATTCCACCATCGAGAAGGGGGTGATCAAACGTTCTTTGTTCGGTTGCTCGAAGCCCTTGGGCAAGCGCGGCGTTTCCTGATCCAGGCCGGGCGTCTGCACGCGGTTTATCAGCAGGCGGGCGACCGGGCCGCCAATCAGACCGCCCAGCACCAGGCCGAAGGTTGCCGCAGCCAGTGCCAGTTCCGTAGCGGAGGCCAGCCCATACTTTTCGCTGAAGGTCGCCCCCCAGGCAGCGCCTGTGCCGTGGCCGCCGGCCAGGGAAATCGAGCCTGACAGCAGGCCCATCAGAGGGTCGAGCCCCAGTGCCGTGGCGAGCCCGATGCCCATGGCGTTCTGCACCACCAGAAGGCCGGTGACTGCAAACAGGAAAATGGCGACCACACGGCCGCCCTTCTTCAGGCTGGCCAGATCGGCATTCAGGCCGATGGTGGCAAAGAAGGCCAGCATCAAGGGCGACTGCAGCGAGGTGTCGAACTGCACCTGAACGTCGAGGCTGCGCAGGCCTAGCAGTATCAGCGCAACGACCAGACCGCCCGCTACGGGTTCGGGGATGTTGTACAGACGCAGAAAATTGATGCGGGTGACAAGGCCGCGGCCGAGCAGGAGTACCAGTGACGCGGCGACCAGGGTTCCATAGAAATCGAGCTCAAGCATTCATGTAACTCTTTGTTGTATTCGGGCGTGAACGGTCCTCCATTTTCGTGTGGAAACTGGCTTGATATGTGTAGGGAAATTCTGCAGTTCGCTAGGTATTAACCTTAGGAATGCCGTATTTGCGCAAACGCTGGGCAATCGCGGTATGCGAGGTTTGCAACCGCCCGGCCAACTGCCGTGTCGATGGGTAGCTGGCATACAACCGCTGCAGCAGCTCGCGCTCGAAATCGCCCACCGCCTGCTCCAGGCTCGCCACTTCGCCATCCTGCCCGCGCGCCACCGAGGTGCCGGCGATGTCGAGGTCGCCGATGTCCACCAGGTTGCCTTCGCAAATGGCCGCGGCACGGAAGATCACGTTCTGCAGCTGGCGCACGTTGCCCGGCCAAGGGTTGGCCAGCAGTGCCGAGTGGGTGGCGGGCGTCAGCCGGCACGGCGGGCGCTGGATCTGGGTGCAGGCCTGCTGCATGAAGAAATGCGCGAGCATGAGGATGTCCTGGCCACGGTCGCGCAGGGGCGGCACCTGCAGGTTGAGTACGTTCAGGCGGTAGAACAGGTCTTCACGGAAGGTGCCTTCGCTGACCATGCGTTCCAGATCGCGGTGCGTGGCGCTGATGATCCGCACATCGACCTTCACTTCGCGGTCGCCGCCTACGCGGCGGAAGCTGCCGTCACTGAGAAAGCGCAGCAGCTTGGCCTGCAGATAGGGCGACATCTCGCCGATTTCGTCGAGAAACACCGTGCCCTGGTTGGCCAGCTCCATCAGCCCCGGCTTGCCGCCTCGCTGCGCGCCGGTGAAGGCGCCGGGGGCGTAGCCGAACAGTTCGCTCTCGGCCAGGCTCTCGGGCAGCGCGGCGCAGTTCAGGGCAAGGAACGGCGCCGCATGGCGGCTGCTGATCGCGTGGCAGGCACGGGCCACCAGCTCCTTGCCGGTGCCGGTCTCGCCATGTACCAGCAGCGGAGCGTCGAGTGCCGCCACACGCAGGGCGCGGGCCTTGAGGGTGCGGATCGCCGGGGATTCGCCGAGCAAGGCATCGAAGCCTTCGGCATGGTCGTGATGCAAGGCCGACAGGCGCTCGCCCATGCGATTGGGCGGGTACAGGGTCAGCAGGCCGCCGGCGTTGGTGATGGGCGTGGCGTCCAGCAGCAGGCTCTGGCCGTTGAGCTGCATTTCCCGCATCGGCAGGTGGAAGTTGTTGTCCAGCAGGGCCTGCAACAGGGCCGGGTCGCCGAACAGCTCGCCCACCGAGCGCCCGGCCGATTCGCGGCCGCACAGGGCGATCAGCGCGGGGTTGGCCAAGAGCACCAGGCCTGCGCTGTCCACCGCCAGGACTGGGTCGCTCATGGCGGCCAGCAGTGCGTCCAGCTGCAGGTGGCGGCGTTGGCCGGGGAGGATGTCGACCACGTCCACCGATTGCACGCCGTGTACTTCGAACAGGGCGTCGTGCAGCTCTTCGAGCACCGCCGGGCTGAGCGTCGGGGCGTCGATGTAGACGTTGGGCGGGACCATCTCCACGGCGTCCAGGTTGAGGTTGCGGGCACCGAGCAGGGCCAGGACTTCCTGGGTGATGCCGACGCGGTCGATGAAGCTGACGTGGATGCGCATGGGGAGGCGGGGTCATGGCCGGGGGAGGGCAGTAGTATGCCTTGGCTCATGGGTGAAGCCTAATCGCCGGCAAGCCGGCTCCCACAGGTTTTAGCGCTGTACCTGTGGGAGCCGGCTTGCCGGCAATGAATTCATTCGGGACTTTCGTTCTTGATCGGGTCGCCGGATTTCACATCCAGTTTATCGCGGATGTCTTCGAACATATGGTCGTAGATCTTGTGCGGGGAACTGAGGTTTTCGAACTTCTTGGGCGGTGCGAGGTGGGCCTGGGCCTTGCGGCTCAGCACCATCAGGAAGCTTGGCAGCGCCTGGTCCTTGGGCAGGAAGAATTTCTCGTCCACCGCCTTGCCTTCGATGCTGCCATGCATGCGGAACTGGATGCCCCTACCTTCCTTGGCATCGGTAGTCGCTTCATAGTCGATGTTCAGGTCGTAACTGTGGTCATCCTTGTTCAGCGCGGCACGCTGGATATGTACATGACCTGGCTCATACGTCGCCATGGCAGGCTCCTTTGGAAAGTGAAAATGGCGGGCTACGGTAGCCCGCCAACTGCATTCAACGGTAGCTGATTCCTGGCTTGGCAATGCTGACACGTGTGCCACCGGTGCCTTGAACGATCTTTTCGATGTTCTCCAGCGAACCAATCACCGCAACCCTACCGGTCAAGCGGGCAAACTCGCAAGCCGCCTGGACTTTCGGGCCCATGGAGCCAGCGGCAAAGCCCAGGCGCTCCAGCTCGTCCGGATGCGCTTCGGCGATCGCTTTCTGGGTAGGCTTGCCGTAGTCGATATACGCGGCATCGACGTCGGTGGCGATCACCAGCAGGTCTGCGCGCAGTTCCCGGGCCAGCAGTGCCGAGCACAGGTCTTTGTCGATGACCGCTTCGATCCCCTTCAAGGTGCGCTTGGTTTTATCAGGGTCGTACATGGTGGGGATACCGCCCCCGCCAGCGCAGATCACCACGGTGCCGCGTTCCAGCAGCCAGGTGATCGGCTTGATCTCGAAGATACGGATCGGTTTGGGGCTGGCCACCACACGGCGGTACTTGTCGCCATCGGGTTTGACTTTCCAGCCTTTTTCCGCTGCCAGACGCAGCGCCTCTTCCTTCTCGTAGACCGGGCCGATGAACTTGGTCGGGTCCTGGAAGGCGGGGTCGTTAGGGTCGACCTCGACTTGCGTGAGCAGTGAGGCGAACGGCACTTCGAAGGGCAGGAGGTTGCCGAGTTCCTGTTCGATCATGTAACCGATCATGCCCTCGGTTTCGGCGCCCAGCACGTCCAGCGGGTAGGCTTCGTCAGGCTTGTAGGAGAGCCCTTGAAGGGCCAGCAGGCCAACCTGCGGGCCGTTGCCGTGAGCGATGACCAGTTCGTTGCCGGGGTGAACCCTGGCGATCTGCTCGGTGGCGGTGCGGATATTGGCGCGCTGGTTGTCAGCGGTCATGGGTTCGCCGCGGCGCAGCAGGGCGTTACCGCCCAATGCAACAACGATACGCATGGGGAATGTCCTTTGCGAAGAAGGGGGGAACGCCTCGTTCCTGAGTGGGAGCCGGCTTGCCGGCGATCACCGGCGAAGCCGGTGCCATGCACCGTGTTGCCTGCATCGCCGGCAAGCCGGCTCCCACAGTATCGAGGTGGTTATCAGAGGTCGGCCAGCGTCGAGACGAGGATCGCCTTGATGGTGTGCATGCGGTTTTCCGCTTGCTCGAAGGCGATGCAGGCTGGCGACTCGAATACGTCGTCGGTCACTTCGATGCCATTGGCCATCTCAGGGTACTGTTCGGCGATCTGCTTGCCGACCTTGGTTTCGGAGTTGTGGAACGCCGGCAGGCAGTGCATGAACTTGGTGCGAGGGTTGCCGGTGGACTTCATCAGCTCCTTGTTCACCTGGTAAGGCTTGAGCTGCTTGATGCGCTCGCCCCAGGCTTCGATCGGCTCGCCCATCGATACCCAGACGTCGGTGTGCACGAAGTCAACGCCCTTGACCGCCGCTTTCGGGTCTTCGGTCAGGGTGATGCGTGCACCACTTTCTTCCGCGTATTTCTTGCAGCGCTCGACCAGGTCGTCATGCGGCCACAGGGCCTTAGGTGCGGCGATGCGCACGTCCATGCCGAGCTTGGCGCCGATCAGCAGCAGCGAGTTGCCCATGTTGTTGCGGGCATCGCCCAGGTAGGCGTAGCTGATGTCGTGCAGCGGCTTGTCGCTGTGCTCACGCATGGTCAGTACGTCGGCGATCATCTGGGTCGGGTGGTATTCGTCGGTCAGGCCGTTGAAGACCGGTACGCCGGCGAACTTGGCCAGTTCTTCGACGATTTCCTGCTTGAAGCCACGGTATTCGATAGCGTCGTACATGCGCCCGAGCACGCGGGCGGTGTCCTTCATGCTTTCCTTGTGGCCGATCTGCGAGGAGTTGGGGTCGATGTAGGTGACGTTGGCACCCTGGTCATAGGCGGCGACTTCGAAGGCGCAACGGGTGCGGGTCGAGGTCTTCTCGAAGATCAGGGCGATGTTGTTGCCCTTCAGGTGCTGCTGCTCGGTGCCGGTGTACTTGGCACGCTTGAGGTCGCGGGACAGATCCAGCAGGTACTTCAGCTCGCGGGTGGTGTGGTGTTCGAGGCTGAGCAGGTTGCGGTTGTGAATGTTGAACGCCATGACAGTTTCTCCTTGAGTTTGGTGAACATCCCTGCCGCGGCCTTGTGGGCGCGGCAGGGTGTATGGACGTTAGTAATCGATTGCGTCGCGGACGATCGGGCAGGTCATGCAGTGGCCGCCGCCACGGCCCCGGCCGAGCTCGCCGGCGCTGATGGTGATGACCTCGATCCCCTGCTTGCGCAGCAGGGTGTTGGTGTAGGTGTTGCGGTCGTAGGCAATGACCACGCCTGGCTCCACAGCCACGACGTTGTTGCCGTCATCCCACTGTTCGCGCTCGGCGGCGAAGCTGTTGCCGCCGGTCTCGACCACCCGCAGCTTGACGCCAAGCTGCTCGCCAACCACCTCGATGAACGATTTGTTGACGCGGCGCACGTCCATGCCGTAAGGCTTTTTCTCGTCCGGGCGGATGATGAACGGCACGATCTCTTTCACCACTTCCGGGAAGACCGTGACCAGGTCGCGGTCGCAGAAGCTGAACACGGTGTCCAGGTGCATGGCCGCGCGGGACTTCGGCAGGCCGGCGACGATGATTTCCGTGACCGCGCCTTTGGCGAACAGGTTCTGTGCCAGCTGGCCAATGGCCTGGCGCGAGGTCCGCTCGCCCATGCCGATGAGCACGATGCCCTTGCCGATCGGCATCACGTCACCGCCTTCGAGGGTAGCGTTGCCGTGTTCCTCGTCGGGGCTGCCGTACCAGATCTGGAACTCAGCGTCGGTGAATTCCTTGTGGAATTTGTAGATGGCGGTGGTCAGCAGGGTTTCCTGACGGCGCGCTGGCCAGTACATCGGGTTCAGCGTCACGCCACCGTAGATCCAGCAGGTGGTGTCGCGGGTGAACTGGGTGTTGGGCAGCGGTGGCAGGATGAAGCTGGAGTGGCCCAGGTAGTCGTTGTACATCTTGACCACGTCGGCGCCTTCGCTGGTCGGCAGGTCCTGGCCTGCGACGCCGCCGATCAGGAACTCGGCCAACTGGCGTGGTTCAAGACCTTCGAGCCAGCTGCGGACTTCGTTGGTCAGGCCTACGCCGACGGTATCCGGCGTGATCTTGCGGTCGAGGATCCACTTCAGTGCCGCTTTGTCCTTCACGATATCGGTCAGCAGGTTGTGCATTTCCAGCACATCCACACCGCGCTCGCGCATCTTGGTGACGAAGTCGAAATGGTCACGCTTGGCTTGGTCGACCCAGATCACGTCATCGAACAGCAATTCATCACAGTTGCTCGGCGTCAGGCGCTTGTGCGCCAGTCCCGGCGAGCAAACCATCACCTTGCGCAGCTTCCCTGCTTCGGAGTGGACACCGTACTTCTGTTTTTCAGTGGACATTGTTCATTCCTCCATTAGTGCGAATACGTGGGATCACAAGGTCAGGAAGCCGTCGTACAGACCATAGGCCGCCACCAGGGCGCCGATGACTACGGCTGCGAAGAGCAGTTTTTCCACGTTGGTGAAGATCGGTTGGCCAATTTCATGTTTGGCCTTGGCGAACAGGATCACGCCCGGGGCATACAGCAGGGCGGAGAGCAGCAGGTATTTCACGCCGCCGGCATACAGCAGCCAGATGGCGTAGATCAATGCGATGGCGCCGATGAGCAGGTCCTTGCTGCGCTCTTTCGCAGCTTGCTCATAGGTTTCGCCGCGCATGGCCAGCAGGAACGCATAGGCCGCCGACCACAGGTAAGGCACCAGAATCATCGAGGTGGCGAGGTAGATCAGCGACAGGTAGGTACTGCTGGAGAACAGGGTGATGACCAGGAAGATCTGCACCATGGCGTTGGTCAGCCACAGGGCATTGGCCGGCACATGGTTGGCGTTCTCGCGGCGCAGGAACTCCGGCATGGTGTGGTCTTTGGCGGCGGCGAACATGATCTCGGCGCACAGCAGCACCCACGACAGCAGGGCTCCGAGCAGCGAGATGATCAGGCCCACGCTGATCAGCACCGCACCCCAGTGGCCTACCACGTGCTCAAGCACGGCAGCCATGGATGGGTTCTGCAGCTTGGCCAGCTCTGGCTGAGTCATCACGCCCAGCGACAGCACGTTGACCAGCACCAGGAACAGCAGCACGGTGATGAAGCCGATGACGGTGGCCTTACCCACGTCAGAGCGCTTTTCCGCCCGTGACGAGAAGATGCTCGCGCCTTCGATACCGATGAACACCCAGACGGTGACCAGCATCATGTTGCGAACCTGATTCATCACGCTGCCCAGCTCCGGTGTACCGGTGGCCCAGATGTCAGCAGTGAAGATGTCGAGCCTGAAGGCGAACAGGCAGATCAACGCGAACAGCACCAGCGGTACGATCTTGGCTACCGTGGTGACCAGGTTGATGAACGCTGCTTCCTTGATACCGCGCAGCACCAGGAAGTGCACTGCCCAGAGCAGGACCGAGGCGCCGATGATGGCCGCCGGGGTATTGCCTTCGCCGAAGATCGGGAAGAAGTAGCCGAGGGTACTGAACAGCAACACGAAGTAGCCGACGTTGCCCAGCCAGGCACTGATCCAGTAGCCCCAGGCCGAAGAGAAGCCCATGTAGTCACCGAAGCCGGCCTTGGCGTAGGCATACACCCCGCCGTCCAAGTCAGGCTTTCGGTTGGCCAGAGTCTGGAACACGAAGGCCAGCATCAGCATGCCGACTGCCGTAATACCCCAACCTATCAATACCGCGCCGACACCGGCGCTTGCTGCCATGTTTTGCGGTAGCGAGAAGATCCCGCCACCAATCATTGAACCGACGACAAGTGCAACTAGAGCGCCGAGTTTTAGTTTTCCGGACGAATCAGACATTTAACAACTCCTGCCAGGAGAAAGTTGACGACAGATTAGTTCCGACGCCGAGGCCATGACATGACCTAGATCAGTTCATGGTCGCGTGATGTAGGAAATTTCCTTCACGCAACTCCTGGAGAGTGCCGACAGCTCTGCTGCAGGCCTTATGCACCGGCACCTCCATGTCCTTCTAGAGCAAACGCTCTGTTGCACCTGCGATGTCTGAAGCTAGCCTTTTTTGGGGCTTTCGCAAATTTTTGACAAGAATATTGAGTTTTATCAGTTTCTTTTCTAGATGCTGCATAGCTGCTAATTTTCACAGGTAGGGTCGATAGATAAAGCAGTTATGAGCGCTTTGCCTTCATAATCAGCTTTTATATAAGCAAGCTTAATCATATGGCCCCCGAGGCTGTTTCAAACGTATGACAACACAGGAAAAAAGGAGCGCCATGAGCGAACCAGGACAAAAGCTGCGCCTTGGTGCATTGATCGCGCTGGTGGTCGGTTCGATGATCGGTGGCGGGATCTTCTCGCTGCCGCAGAACATGGCAGCACGCGCCGATGCCGGTGCCGTGTTGATAGGTTGGGGTATCACCGCGGTCGGCATGCTGGCGCTGGCCTTCGTCTTCCAGACCCTGGCCAACCGCAAACCTGAGCTGGACTCGGGGGTGTATGCCTATGCCAAGGCCGGTTTCGGTGACTACATGGGCTTTTCCTCGGCCTGGGGCTACTGGATCAGCGCCTGGCTGGGCAACGTCGGCTACTTCGTGCTGCTGTTCAGCACCTTGGGCTTTTACTTTCCGATTTTCGGTGAGGGCAACACACCGGTCGCCATCGGCTGCGCCTCGCTGTTGCTCTGGGCAGTGCATTTCCTGGTGCTCAGGGGCATCAAGGAAGCCGCGTTCATCAACCAGGTCACCACCGTGGCCAAGGTGGTGCCGCTGCTGATCTTCATCGTCATCGCAGCGTTCGCCTTCCGTGCCGACATCTTCACCCGCGATATCTGGGGCCTGAACAACCCGCAGTTCGGCAATGTGCTGGATCAGGTGCGCAATATGATGCTGGTGACGGTGTTCGTGTTCATCGGTATCGAAGGCGCCAGTGTCTATTCCGGGCGGGCGCAGCGCCGCTCGGACGTGGGCAAGGCCACGGTGATCGGCTTTGTTGGCGTGCTGGCGCTGCTGGTACTGGTCAACGTGCTGTCGCTGGGGGTGATGACCCAGCCGGAGCTGGCCGGGCTGCAGAACCCGTCGCTGGCCACGGTGCTCGAGCACATCGTCGGCCCCTGGGGCGCCTTGCTGATCAGTATCGGCCTGGCCATTTCGCTGTTGGGCGCGCTGCTGTCGTGGGCGCTGCTGTGCGCCGAGATCTTGTTCGCCACGGCGCGGGACAAGACCATGCCGCGCTTCCTGGCCAAGGAAAACGCCAACCATGTGCCGGCCAACGCCCTGTGGCTGACCAACTGCATGATCCAGGGCTTCCTGCTGATCACCCTGGTGTCGGCGGGCACCTACACCAGCCTGATCTACCTGGCGTCGTCGATGATCCTGGTGCCTTATCTGTGGTCGGCGGCCTATGCGGTGCTGCTGGCCGTGCGCGGTGAGAGCTACGCCGAGCAGCCGGCGCTGCGGCGCAAGGACCTGCTCATCGGCGCCATCGCATTGATCTACGCCATCTGGCTGTTGTACGCCGGCGGCCTGAAGTACCTGCTGTTGTCAGCGTTGCTTTACGCGCCGGGGGTGATCCTGTTCGCCCGGGCCAAGCGCGAGCAGGGGCAGCCCCTGTTCACCACCTGGGAAAAGGTGATTTTCGCGGCGGTACTGGCCGGTGCGCTGCTGGCGGCCTACTTGCTGTATTCAGGGTTGTTGAGCTTGTGACACGGCAGGGCATGGCCGTTCCGGACGCGACCAGATCCACAGGTTGCCCAGGGTCATGCCGGCGATGGCCAGGAACACCGGCCAGTGATGTTCGAGGAACGTCAGCATCAAGCCTGCGCAGAGCAGCATGCTGACGGTCGCGCTGACCTTGGCCCGGCGCTGGATCACCTTGCCATTGCGCCAGTTATGGAGGATCGGCCCGAACAGCCGGTGATTCTCCAGCCAGGCCGACAGCTGCGGCGAGCTGCGGGTCGCGGCCCAGGCGGCGAGCAGGATGAATTCGGTGGTCGGCAGGCCGGGGATGACAATCGCCACCAGGCCGATGCCCAGGCTCACGTAGGCCAGGATGCCGTACAGCAGGCGCGACAGTTTCGAGCGGGCAGGTCGGGTCATGGTCTCACTGCGTAGAACGGTCCGGCCACCGGAGGGGCGGCCGGGTGGTGCGTGTCAGGCCAGCGCGGCGTCTGCGGCGTAGGCATGCTTGAGCAGTTCGGTGAAGCGCTCGAAGGCAGCGACTGCACCGCGTTCGGCAGCAGCGTCTTCTTCGGCCGACAGCGCCAGGCCATCGAGGATACGGGTGAACTGCTTCCAGCCTTCGGCGCGACCACCGGCCGGTTCGCCGAGGTGACGGGCACCGAAACTGTCCGACAATTCCAGCGCCACGGCACGCTTGATCAGAAACGCAGCGCCCAGTTTGGAGCCTTCGGAGACGAAGATCCAGCCCAATGCCTCACCCAGGCTCGGTTTCTGCAGGGCGCCGGGGACCGCTGCCGGGACTTCGGTGTCGAGGTCGGCGAGGTCCAGGCGGGCCTGCTCGGCGCGGCAGCGCTCGGCCAGGTCGGGGACGATGGCGATCAGCTGCGGGTCGGTGTACAGGGCTTGGAGCTCAGACTGGAACAGGTACTGGGCGACGACGAAACGGGCGAAGCTTTCGCGGCTGTCGAACGGCTTGTGCGACTTGACCAGGGCGTCGAGCTCGGTGTGCGGGGCGTGGGTGACCTGGTTGAGGCGTTGCGAGCGCAGGGCAGGGCGGTCGGTCATGGGGGTGTCCTTGGGAAATGAGGGCGTCTAGTGACAAGACGAAACAGCGGGGTTGGGACAGTAAAAAAACTGTCTTGTGGTGTTTGTGCTGGCCTCATCGCCGGCAAGCCGGCTCCCACAGGTATGTCACAGGATTCGAAATCTGTGCTGCACCTGTGGGAGCCGGCTTGCCGGCGATGAGGCCAGAACGGATCAGCTCAGGTCAGATATCCCACACCACATTGATGGCAAAGTTGCGCCCCGGCATGGTCAGGCGGTCGAGGTTGGCCGGCTGGGTCACGGCGGCCTCGCCCTGGCCGTCGTAGCCGCGCACGTCATCCCACTGCCAGTACTTCTTGTCGGTCAGGTTGTAGAGCCCGGCATTGACCGTGACGTCGTCGGTCACCTTGTAGAAGCCGCTCAGGTCCAGCACGCCGTAACCGGGCGTGCGGAACTGCGAGCTGGCGCCATCGGGGGCGAAGAAGGTGGTGTCGTCGACGCGGGTCTTGCGCTTGACCAGGGTCCAGCTGAGCAGGCCGCCGTAGTTCGGCTGCTCATAGCCCAGGCCGAATACGCCGGTCAGCGGGTTGACGCTGTTCAGCGGCTGGCCGTTGTCGTCGTTGCGGCCGTTGGCGTAAGCAATCGAGCCTTGGGTATACAGGCCCTGCGGTGCACCGAAGTGGTCGAGGTTGAGGCGGCCTTTGACCTCGGCGCCCTTGATGGTGGCGTGCTTGATGTTGTTGGCCTGGAAGGTGGTGCCCAGGTTGGCCGACTGCACGGCGTCTTCGTCGATGAAGTCGCGATACTTGTTGTAGAACACGGCGGCGCTGAAGTTACCGGCATCGAAGTTGCCGCGCAGGCCGGTTTCGTAGCTCTTGCTCTTCTCTGGCTCCAGGTCCGGGTTGCCGCGCACGCTGTAGCCCAGGCCCGGGTTTTCGAAGCGGCCGTACATCGACTTGGCGGTCGGTGTGCGGAAGCCTTCGGCGTACTGGCCGTACCAGGTGTAGTTGTCGTTGAAGGCGTAGGTCAGGCCGAACTTCGGCGACACGCGGTGCCATTTCTTGTCCGATTCGTCGAGGTTGCTGGGCGCTGTGCCCGAGCCTTGGATACCGCGCAGGAATTCGTCGGTGAACTCCGGCTCCATGCGCGTGTAGTCGTAGCGGGCACCTGGCAGGAAGGTCCAGTTGTTCCAGCGGATTTCATCCTGCACGAACAGGCTGTAGGTGTTGACCGTCGGATCCGGGAAGTCGCTGACCAGCGCCTGGCCGTCGCGCGGGCTGTCCTGCCCGATGGCGGTGCAGCCACCGCCAATGGCCACGCAGGTGCCGGAGCCGCTGCGTGAACCGGTCACCTCTTCATGCTTGAGGGTTGTGCCGTAGGTCAGCAGGTGATCGGTCTGGCCAATGTTGAAGGCTTTGTCCAGCTGGGCGTCGAACACCCACTGGCGGTCCTTGTAGGTGGTCTGGCGATCGCGCAACACTTGCCGTCCCGAGGCGACATACAGCTCATCGGTTCGTTGGTCGGTCTTGGCAATCTGGTAGTTGAGGCTCCACTTGACGTGGTCGGCGACCAGGCTGTCGAGGCCGAACTCGTGGTTGATGCCAAAGCGCTCGCGGGTGACGGTGTCGTTGCCTTGGCGCATGCGGTAGGAGTTCATGGCGCCAAACCCGGGAATGAACGGACCGCCCACGGCGCTGAGGATGTTCTGGTCGCGGTCATCCTTGTAGCGCTCGTAGGTGAACCCCAGGCGCGCGTCGTCGGCGTAGTTCCAACCCAGCTTGGCCAGCACGTTGGTGGTGCGCACATCTTCCGGGTTGGCTTCGGTGCGGGACAGGCCAGTGCCACCGTGCTCGCCATAGGATTCGGTTTCGTGGCCGTTGCGCTGGCTCAGGTGCAACAGGCCGTCGAAGTCGCCCTGGCGGCCGGCCACGCTGGCCGAGGTCAGCCAGCTTTCGTCGGCCGAGCTGTAGCCGGTCTTGAGGCGCGCACCCACATCCTTGCCGGGCTTGATGATGTCGTCCGGGTCGAGGGTGAAGTAGCTCACCGCGCCGCCAATGGCGTTGCTGCCGTACAGCACCGAGGCCGGGCCACGGAGGATTTCCACGCGCTTGACGATTTCCGGGTCGACGTAGTTGCGCTGGGTCTGGGCGTAGGGGCCGTAGAAGAAGCTGTCCGGGATCGACACGCCATCGACCTGGGTGAGGATCCGTTCGCCGTCGATGCCGCGGATGTTGTAGCCGTTCAGGCCGCTGCGTTGGCCCACGCCACCCACCGACACACCGGGCTCGTAACGCACCAGATCCTTGATGTCGTTGACGTTCTGCCGGTCCAGTTGCTCGCGGGTCTGCACGCTGACGGTGCTGGGCACCTGGCTTACGTCCTGGGCGCTACGGGTGGCGCTGACGGTCATCTGCTGCAGCGCGATGGCGCTGCCCGCCGACTGGCGCTCGAGCACCACATTGCCGTTGCCGATCTTGCGATAGCCCAGGCCCGTGCCTTGCAGCAGGCGCTTGAGTGCGGCCTCCGGCGACAGGGAACCTTGCACGCCGGGCGACGCCACGCCGTCGGCCAGTTCGGCGCTGAAGCCAACCTGCCAGCCGGTGACCTGGCTAAAGACATTGATCGCCTCGACCAAGGGCTGTTGGGCGATGCTGAAGCGGTAGTCGCCCATGCGCGGGCTGCTGGCTTGGGCTGGCTCGGCGGCCAGCGCCGGCAGGCTGCAGGCACCACTGGCGAGCAGGGCCAGTGTCAGCAGAGACAGTTGCCCTGTACGGCGGGGACGGGGGGACGGGCGAGTTGGACCTGTGGACATCGAAAGCGCTCCCTGACGCGCGAACTGTTATAGGTGATGACCGTTCCTGTTTTGAAACAAGAATCAGTTGCATTGGCTATAACGAGACGGGCGGAGTAGCGCGATCGCGTAAAAATAATTCTCAGGTCAGTTGAGGATGACCACGGCAGGGTATTCGTGCAGCTGCGCCGAGGTGATGTGAGCCAGGGCGCGCAGGGTCTCCAGCGGCTGGTCGAGGCGGTAGTTGCCGGTCACGGCCATGTCGTCGAGGTGGCTGTTGCGGTTGATGATCCAACCGGGGTAGTAGCGGCGCACTTCGGCCAGTACCTGGCTCAACGGGCAGTTTTCGAAGACCAGGCGGCCATCGACCCAGGCGAGGTCCTTGTGCATGTCCGCGCGCTGGCGCTGGCCGAAGCCTTGGGGGCCGACGCTGATGCTGTCGCCGGCGCTGAGGCGGATGCGCTGGTCGCTGTCCGCTTGCAGGTCGACGTCACCGCGTTGCACGCGAACCTGCGCCTCGCCATCGAGGTAGCGCACGGCGAAATCGGTGTCGCGTACCTGGGCGCGCAGGGGGCCGGCCTGCACTTCCAGTGGCAATTGCCCGCCGGCGGCGATCTGGAAATACGCCTCGCCTTGCAGCAGGCGCGCCACCTGGCGGCCTTCACGCAGGTCGCTGGCGAATGCCGAGTTGGTGTTGAGCAGCACCTTGGCACCGTCATCGAGCTCCAGGCGCTGGCGCTCGCCGACCACGGTGAGGTGGTCGGCCTGGAGGCGCACCGGCAGGTTGCCGAAGGTGAACAGCCCGACCAGCAGCACGGCGGCGGTGGCCAGCGGTTTCCAATGGCTGCGCAGCCGCCCGCGCAGGGACTTGCGCCGGCCGTGGTGCATCTGGGTGGCGGCCTGGCGCAGGGGCGTGCCGTTCCACAAGGCCTCGGCCTCGACGTAGGCCTCGGCGTTTTCCGGCGCCGCGCTGAGCCACTGTTCGAAGGCCAGGGTATCGGCGTCGGTGGCGCATTGCAGGCGAATCAGCCAGTCCAGTGCCTCATCCATCGCACGGGCGCGGGCGTCGGGCCCGGCGGCAGACGGGCGAGTGACGGGGCTGTCGGTCACGGGGAGTCCTTGAATTGATTTTTTCGAATGATCAAGGCTAAGGCGCAGTGTGGCAAGGGCTTCGGCTCACTCAGGCGGCCAACGGTCGGCTCATTTGAGGCGGTCGGCCACGCCCATGCAAATGGCCATGATCAGTTTCAGTTCCTTCTGAACCGTGCTGGCCGAAACCTTCAATTGTTCGGCAATTTCCAGGTAGCTGGCGCCGTGCAGGCGGCTGAGGATGAAAATCCGCTGCTGGCGCTCGGTCAGCTGGTTGAGGCTGACGCTCAGGTGCTTGAGCAGCTGTTCGGCATGCGCGGCGTCTTCGCTACTGCCAAGCGGTGCCGCGACATTGTGCAGGACCTCGTCGGGCACATCGTCGACCAGCATGCGCGATTGCACCCGGCGCGTGCGCAAATGGTCCAGGGCCAGGTTGCGGGCAGTCTGGAACACGAAGGGTTCGAGGTGCTCGATGGGCCGTTCGCCGAGGGCGCGGGAAACCCGCAGGTAGGTTTCCTGCAGCAGGTCCTCGGCAGTGCTGGGGTTGCCTACCATGCGCTGCAGGGTACGCAGCAGGGAAAGGCGCTGGACGAGGAAGACGGAATTGAACCGGGACTGACTCACAAGGGGACCTGGCCGACGAAAGGTGAATGATAATGCTTATCATCTTGCGTGTAGGTCAAGTCTGAAAGTGTTAGGGAAAGGTAAAGATTGTCTGTAGGAGCGGCCTTGCGTCGCGAAAGGGCCGCAGAGCGGCCGCAAGATATCAGCAGCGCTGCAAAAATCCTGGGGCTGCTCCGCAGCCCTTTCGCGACGCAAGGCCGCTCCTACAACAACAGGTACGCGGTATCAGCGAGCGCTACACAACGCCAGGCAGTTATCCAGCATCCGGTTGGAGAAGCCCCACTCGTTGTCGTACCAGGCCAGCACCTTGAGCATCCGCCCGTTGGCGCGGGTGTGGTTGGCATCGAAGATCGACGACAGCGGGTTGTGGTTGAAGTCGCACGACACCAGCGGCAAGGCGTTGTAACCGAGTACCTTGGAGTGCAGGCTGGCCTCCAGGAACAACTGGTTGACCTGCTCGGCGGTGGCCTCGCGCTTGAGGTTGACGGTGAGGTCGACCAGCGACACGTTGATCACCGGCACCCGCACCGCCATGCCGGTCAGTTTGCCGGCCAGCTCAGGCAGCACCAGGCCCACGGCCTCGGCGGCGCCGGTCTTGCTGGGGATAATCGACTGGGTGGCCGAGCGGGCACGGTACGGGTCGCCGTGGTAGACGTCGGTCAGCACCTGGTCATTGGTATAGGCGTGGATGGTGGTCATCAAGCCTTGCTCGATGCCGAACTCGCGGTGCAGCACCTGGGCGATCGGGGCCAGGCAGTTGGTGGTGCACGAGGCGCTGGAAATGACCTGGTGCGAAGCACGCAGGATGTCATGGTTGACCCCGTACACCACCGTGGCGTCGGCACCCTTGGCCGGCGCCGAGACAATCACCTTGCCAGCCCCCGCCGCCAGGTGCGCGGCCGCCTTGGCGCGGTCGGTGAACAGCCCGGTGCATTCGAACACCACGTCGATCGCCTCGGCCTTCCAGGGCAGTTCGGCCGGGTTGCGAATGGCGCTCACGGCGATGCGGTCGCCGTTCACCGTCAGGCTCTCGTGATCGGACTCGACGGATGCAGCGAATGTGCCGTGCACGCTGTCGAACTTGAGCAGGTGGGCGTTCATCGCGCTATCGCCCAGGTCGTTGATGGCGACGACCTGCAGGTCCTGGCGGTAGCCTTGGGTATACAGTGCGCGCAGGATGTTGCGCCCGATGCGGCCGAATCCGTTGATGGCGATGCGTAGGGTCATGGCAGTACCTCTGGCGGTCCGAGTGAAACCTGTGGCACAAAGTAGCTTCACTGAAACGGTTTTGTTGTTGGAATTACAAGATTATTCACTGAGCGATAGAAAAAAAGCGTTTTTGCTGGCAGTATTTTGTTTAAACATACAACGAGTGGTCGGGCGATCCCTCTGCGCCGTTGCACCGGGCCCTTTACCTAGAGCCTAGGTCGCAATCGTTTGGAGGGGAAATGTCCGGTAAACCGCCCTAATCGTTAGCCTGGAGTCCAGTACATGCACCCGCGCATCCTTGAGGTCACCCAACGGCTGACCGAACGCAGCCGTGCCACCCGTGAACGCTACCTGCAGCTGATTCGCGGCGCGGCCAGTGACGGACCCATGCGGGCCAGCCTGCAATGCGCCAACTTCGCCCACGGCGTGGCCGGGTGCGGCGCCGAAGACAAGCAGAGCCTGCGGCTGATGAACGCGGCCAACGTGGCCATCGTCTCGGCCTACAACGACATGCTGTCCGCTCACCAGCCGTACCTGCACTTCCCCGAACAGATCAAGCAAGCCCTGCGCGAAGTTGGCTCGGTCGGCCAGTTCGCCGGCGGCGTGCCGGCCATGTGCGATGGCGTGACCCAGGGCGAGCCCGGCATGGAGCTGGCCATCGCCAGTCGCGAAGTGATCGCCATGTCCACGGCGGTGGCGCTGTCGCACAACATGTTCGACGCCGCGCTGATGCTCGGCATCTGCGACAAGATCGTCCCCGGGCTGATGATGGGCGCGCTGCGTTTTGGCCATCTGCCGACCCTCTTCGTGCCCGGCGGGCCGATGGTGTCGGGGATTTCCAACAAGCAGAAGGCCGATGTACGCCAGCGCTATGCCGAGGGCAAGGCCAGCCGCGAGGAGCTGCTGGAGTCGGAGATGAACTCATACCACAGCCCCGGCACCTGCACCTTCTACGGCACCGCCAACACCAACCAGCTGGTGATGGAAGTCATGGGCCTGCACCTGCCAGGCGCTTCGTTCGTCAACCCCTACACCCCGCTGCGCGACGCCCTGACCGCCGAGGCCGCCCAGCAGGTCACGCGCCTGACCAAGGCCAGTGGCAACTTCATGCCGCTGGGCGAGATCGTCGACGAGAAGGCGCTGGTCAACTCGATCGTCGCCTTGCATGCCACCGGTGGCTCGACCAACCATACCCTGCACATCCCGGCGATTGCCCAGGCCGCCGGCATCCAGCTGACCTGGCAGGACATGGCCGACCTGTCCGAGGTGGTGCCGACCCTGTCCCACGTTTATCCCAACGGCAAAGCCGACATCAACCACTTCCAGGCCGCCGGCGGCATGGCCTTCCTGATCCGTGAGCTGCTCGATGCCGGCCTGCTGCACGAGGACGTCAATACCGTGGCCGGCCACGGCTTGCGCCGCTACACCCAGGAGCCGTTCCTCGACAACGGCAAGCTGGTCTGGCGCGAAGGGCCACACCAGAGCCTGGACGAAAGCATCCTGCGCCCGGTGGCGCGGCCGTTCTCGGCCGAAGGCGGCCTGCGGGTGATGGAAGGCAACCTTGGCCGTGGGGTGATGAAAGTCTCTGCCGTGGCCCCCGAGCACCAGGTGGTGGAGGCCCCGGCACGGGTCTTCCACGACCAGCAGTCGCTGGCCGATGCGTTCAAGGCCGGCGAGCTGGAGCGCGACTTCGTCGCCGTGGTGCGTTTCCAGGGGCCGCGCTGCAACGGCATGCCCGAGCTGCACAAACTGACGCCGTTCCTGGGTGTGCTGCAGGACCGCGGCTACAAGGTGGCGTTGGTGACCGACGGGCGCATGTCCGGCGCGTCGGGGAAGATCCCGGCGGCCATCCACGTTTGCCCGGAAGCGTTCGACGGCGGCCCGCTTGCACGGGTGCGCGATGGTGATAGGGTGCGGGTCGATGGTGTCGAAGGCACGTTGCAGGTGCTGGTGTCGGCCGAGGAACTGGCCAGCCGCGACCTGCCGGCGCCGCCCCAGGGCAACGACCTGGGTTGCGGCCGCGAGCTGTTCGGTTTCATGCGCATGGCGTTCAGCCCGGCAGAGCAGGGTGCGAGCGCCTTCACCTCGGGCCTGGAGAACCTCAAATGAAGGACTTGCTGGTTGGCGACATCGGCGGCACCAATGCCCGTTTTGCGTTGTGGCGTGACAACCAGCTGCATGAGGTGAAGGTCTTCGCCACGGCGGACTACACCAGCCCTGAGCAGGCCATCGAGGCTTACCTGGACGACCAGGGCATCGCTCGTGGTGGCTTGTCGGCGGTCTGCCTGGCGGTGGCCGGGCCGGTCGATGGCGATGAGTTTCGCTTCACCAACAACCATTGGCGGTTGAGCCGCAGCGCCTTCTGCAAGACCTTGCAGGTCGAGCGGCTGCTGCTGATCAACGATTTCTCGGCCATGGCCTTGGGCATGACCCGCCTGCAGCACGGAGAATTTCGCGAAGTGTGCCCCGGCCAGGCCGATCCGTCACGGCCCGCGCTGGTGATTGGCCCGGGTACAGGCCTGGGCGTTGGCAGCCTGCTGCGCCTCGGCGAGCGGCACTGGCAAGCGTTGCCGGGCGAGGGGGGGCATGTCGACCTGCCCGTGGGCAATGCCCGCGAGGTGGCGATCCATCAGCAAATTCACCAGCAGATCGGCCACGTCAGTGCCGAAACGGTGCTCAGTGGTGGGGGGCTGGTGCGTTTGTACCAGGCCATTTGTGTGCTGGACGGTGACACGCCCCGGCACAAGACTCCGGCGCAGATAACCGACGCTGCCTTGGGTGGCGAGCCTCGGGCGTTGGCGGTGGTCGAGCAGTTCTGCCGGTTCCTTGGCCGGGTGGCCGGGAACAATGTGCTGACCCTGGGCGCGCGGGGCGGGGTCTATATTGTCGGCGGGGTGATTCCGCGCTTTGCCGAGCTGTTCCTGCGCAGTGGCTTTGCGGCGAGTTTTGCCGACAAGGGGTGCATGAGTGGGTACTTCGACGGGGTGCCGGTGTGGCTGGTGACGGCGGAGTTTTCCGGTTTGCTGGGCGCTGGCGTGGCGTTGCAGCAGGCGCTGGATCATTGATTTGAGAATGGGGCCGCTTTGCGGCCCTTTCGCGACACAAGGCCGCTCCTACAAGGGATCGCGGTCGCCTGTAGGAGCGGCCTTGTGTCGCGAAAGGGCTGCAAAGCAGCCCCAAATGGCAGCAGCAGGCAAAAGACCTGCGACAACAATAGGGGCGGGACACCTTGAGCACTGCCGGAAAAACGATCCTGATGGTCGACGACGACCAGGAAATCCGTGAGCTTCTGCAAACCTACCTGAGCCGCGCGGGCCTGCAGGTGCACGCCGAAGCCGACGGCCAGGGCTTTCGCCAGGCGCTGGAAAGCACCCCCTGCGACCTGGTCATCCTCGATGTGATGCTACCCGACGAAGACGGCTTCAGCCTGTGCCGCTGGGTGCGCCAGCACCCCCGCCAGTCGCGGGTGCCGATCATCATGCTCACGGCCAGTTCCGACGAAGCCGATCGCGTCATCGGCCTGGAGCTGGGCGCCGACGACTACCTGGGCAAACCGTTCAGCCCGCGCGAGCTGCAGGCACGGATCAAGGCCCTGCTGCGCCGCGCAGAGTTCGGCCAGGCGGCGCCGGCGAGCGCCGTGCTGGCCTTCGACGACTGGCGCCTGGACACGGTCAGCCACCGCCTGTTTCACCGCGATGGTGAAGAGGTCATCCTCTCGGGCGCCGACTTCGCCTTGCTCAAGCTGTTCCTCGATCACCCGCAGCAGATCCTCGACCGCGACACCATCGGCAATGCCACCCGCGGCCGCGAGCCGATGCCGCTGGATCGCATCGTCGACATGGCGGTCAGCCGTTTGCGCCAGCGCCTGCGCGACACCGAAAAACCACCGCGGCTGATCCGCACCGTGCGCGGCAGTGGCTACCTGTTGGCGGCTCATGTCGGCACCTGCTGAGCGGCGCTGGCGCCTGCTGCCACGCTCGCTGCTGGGGCGCATGCTGCTGCTGACCCTGCTGGTGGTGCTGCTGGCCCAAGGCCTGTCCAGCGTGATCTGGGTCGCCCAGCTGCGCGCCAGCCAAATGCAGGGTTTGCGCGCCAGCGCCAGCAGCCTGGCCCACTCCATGAGCGCCAGTGTCAGCTACTTCCGCTCCTTGCCCGTGGCCTATCGGCCCATGGTGCTCGACCAACTGCGCAGCATGGGCGGCACGCGCTTTTTCGTCTCGCTCAACGACAAGCCGCTGGACATGCCGGTATTGCCCGTCACGCCACGCAAGCAGGCGGTCATCGACGTGTTCCAGCACGTGTTGCACGAGCGCCTGGGCGCGCAGATGGACATCTCCGTGGAGTTCGTCGGCCCCGATGACCTGCGCATCTTCAACAGTGGCCTGAAGCTCGATGAGCTGCCCCGGTCCTGGGCGCACTATTCGCTGACCCTGGAGCCGCTCAACCCGCCGGTACTGGTCACCCAGATTCGCCTGGATGAAGGCGAGTGGCTGTACATCGCCTCGTTGTTGCCCGAGCCCTACACCAGCCTCGAGGCCGAGCGCCTGCCGCGCCAGCAGATCGGTTTCATCGTGCTCACCACCGCCTTGCTGTTGCTGTTCATCGGCCTGCTGGTGCACTGGCAGAGCTGGCCGCTCAAGCGCCTGGCCCGCGCTGCGCGGGAGCTGTCGCTGGGCGCCGATGTGGCACCGGTGGCCGAAGGGGGCGGCAGCGAGGTGGTCGAGGTGGGGCGGGCCTTCAACAGCATGCGCGAGCGCATCAGCCGTTACCTGACCGAGCGTTCGCAATTGTTCAGCGCGATTTCCCATGACCTGCGCACGCCGATCACGCGGTTGCGGCTGCGGGTGGAACTGTTGGAGGACGAGCGGCTGCAGGCCAAGTTCAGCCAGGACCTGGACGAACTGGAGCTGCTGGTCAAAGGCGCACTGCAATGCGTGAAGGACACCGACATCCACGAGAACATCGAGCCGATCGACCTCAACCAGGTGCTGGAAATCCTCGCCGAGCCTTACCTGGGCGATGGCCGAATCACGGTCGAGGGCCGGGCCGTGGCGCCGTACCCGGGTAAGCCACTGGCGGTGCGGCGCTGCATTGGCAACCTGATCGACAATGCCATCAAGTATGGCGAGCGGGCGCGCCTGCGCATCATCGACAGCGCCGATGCCTTCGTGCTGCAGGTGGATGATCAGGGGCCGGGTGTTCCGCAGCAGCGTCTAGAGCAGGTTTTCGAGCCGCACTTTCGGTTGGCCGGGCAACAGCAGGGGTACGGGCTGGGCTTGGGGATCGCGCGCAACATTGCCCACAGCCATGGTGGCGAAGTGAGTTTGCTGAACTTGCGCGAGGGTGGGTTGCGGGTGACGTTGTACCTGCCGCGCGGGGTAGATTGAAGCCACTGGCCCTATCGCCGGCAAGCCGGCTCCCACAGGTACACCACAGCTCTCGAGAACAGTGGGGTCCTTGTGGGGCTCCCACAGGTACACCACAGCTCTCGAGAACAGTGGGGTCCTTGTGGGGCTCCCACAGGTACACCACAGCTCTCGAAAACAGTGGGGTCCTTGTGGGAGCCGGCTTGCCGGCGATAGGGCCAGCGCAGGCAACACAAATGTCACTGCCAGGTGACCTACCCACCCGACTTCGTGACATTCCAGCCAGAACGGCTGGCTAGACTCTGCAATCCTCAGGCATGGATGAAGCCGTACATGAACCTCCTGGATTTCCCCTCCGAGCCCTGGCTCAAGGCCGAAGGCCAGCGCCTGCTGTCTTTCGCCAAGGCCTCGCGTGTGCCCCATGGCTTCGCCAGCCTCGACGCGCTCGGCCAACAGCCGCCCACGGCCACCGCCGAAACCCTCATCACCGCCCGCATGACCCACAGCTTCGCCCTGGCCCACCTGCAGGCTGAGCCCGGTTGCCTGGCCTTGGTAGAACATGGCGTCAGGGCCCTGCGCGGGCCTTTGCACGACGCCCGGAACGGTGGCTGGTTCGCCGTCCCCTTCGGCCAGGGCGACAACGGCAAGGCGGCCTACCTGCATGCCTTCGTCGCCCTGGCCGCCAGCTCCGCCGTGGTAGCGGGCGCCAATGGCGCGCAAGGTTTGCTGGTGGACGCCATCCGGGTCATCGAAGCGCACTTCTGGGACGAAGAGGAGGGGGCATTGTGTGAATCCTATGCCAGTGACTGGCAACGGCCCGAAGCCTACCGCGGCGCCAACAGCAACATGCACGCCACCGAAGCGTTCCTCGCCCTGGCCGATGTCACCGGCGATACCCTCTGGCTGGAGCGCGCCCTGCTCATCGCCGAGCGCATCATCTACCGCCATGCCGCTGTCAACGGCTTTCGCGTCAATGAGCATTTCGATACGCACTGGCGACCCTTGGTCGACTACAACCGCGATAACCCTGCCGACCCGTTTCGCCCCTATGGCGTCACACCCGGCCACGGGTTCGAATGGTCGCGCCTGCTTCTGCATCTGGAGGCGGCGCGGCGCTTGGCCGGGCTGTCGACGCCCGAATGGCTGCTGGAGTGTGCCCGCGGCCTGTTCGACAGCGCCTGCCGGCTGGCGTGGAACGTCGACGGTAAAGCAGGCCTGGTCTACACCCTCGGTTGGGATGATCGGCCGCTGGTGCGCGAGCGCCTGCACTGGGTGCATGCCGAAGCCTGCGCCAGTGCCGCGGCCCTGCTGCAGCGTACCGGCGAGCCAGCGTATGCGGTGTGGTACCAGTGCTTCTGGCAGTTCATCGACCGTCATTTCATCGACCGCAGTGCCGGCAGTTGGCATCACCAGCTGGACCCGGCGAATCGGCCTGCCGCGACCCTCTGGGCCGGCAAGCCGGATCTCTACCATGCCTATCAAGCCGTGCTGCTGCCAGGGCTGGCGCTGGCGCCCAGCCTGGCGACGGGCTTGGCGTGCAATGTCACCAAACGATGACATTCACGCATCGCTTCGTTACCTGGCGCAGCCGGCACTCTGTTTAGACTCCATGCAATGCAAGCGACCGACTTGCCCGCATAACAACAAGAAAGGTACTCCAATGAATTCCACGCTGCGTCTCGCTGCCGCGATCTCCCTTGCCTCTGCCTTCCCGCTCAGTGCCCTGGCCGCCGATTCGAAAGGCAGCGTCGAGGTGGTGCACTGGTGGACCTCAGGCGGTGAAAAAGCCGCAGTCGATGTGCTCAAGGCCCAGGTCGAGCAAGATGGCTTCACCTGGAAAGACGGCGCGGTCGCCGGTGGTGGCGGCGCCACGGCGATGACCGTGCTCAAGAGCCGCGCCGTGGCCGGCAACCCACCTGGCGTGGCCCAGATCAAGGGCCCGGATATCCAGGACTGGGCAGCCACCGGCCTGCTCGATGCCGACGTGCTCAAGGAGGTGGCCAAGTCTGAGCAGTGGGACACGCTGCTCGACAAGAAAGTCGCCGACACCGTGAAGTACGACGGAGACTACGTCGCCGTGCCAGTGAACATCCACCGCATCAACTGGCTGTGGATCAACCCCGAAGTGTTCAAGAAGGCCGGCATCGACAAGGCGCCGACCACCCTCGACGAGTTCTACGCTGCCGCCGACAAGCTCAAGGCCGCAGGTTTCATCCCTCTGGCCCATGGTGGCCAACCTTGGCAGGACAGCACCGTGTTCGAAAGCGTTGTGCTCTCGGTGATGGGTGTGGACGGCTACAAGAAAGCCCTGGTCGAGCTCGATGACGCGACGCTCAAGGGGCCGGAAATGGTCAAGTCGTTGACCGAGCTGAAGAAGGTCGCCACTTACATGGACGCGGACGGCAAGGGCCAGGACTGGAACCTCGAAGCGGCCAAGGTCATCAACGGCAAGGCCGGCATGCAGATCATGGGCGACTGGGCCAAGAGCGAGTGGACCCTGGCCAAGAAGGTTGCCGGCAAGGACTACCAGTGCGTGGCGTTCCCCGGTACCGACCAGGCCTTCCTCTACAACATCGACTCGCTGGTGGTGTTCAAGCAGAAGGACCCGGGCACGGCCGCCGGCCAGCAGGACATCGCGCGCAAGGTCCTCGGCCAGGACTTCCAGAAAGTCTTCAGCACCAACAAGGGGTCGATCCCGGTGCGTAACGACATGCTCGCCGACATGGGCAAGTACGGCTTCGATGCCTGCGCCCAGACTTCGGCAAAAGACTTCCTGGCCGACGCCAAGACCGGCGGCCTGCAGCCGAGCATGGCGCACAACATGGCCACCACGCTGGCCGTGCAGGGCGCGTTCTTCGATGTGGTGACCAACTACATCAACGACCCCAAGGCCGACCCGGCCGATGCGGCGAAGAAACTGGCGGCGGCGGTCAAGGCGGCCAAGTGAAGACCTGACGGCCTCATCGCCGGCAAGCCGGCTCCCACATTGTCCGCGGCGCTGCTGTACCTGTGGGAGCCGGCTTGCCGGCGATGAGGCCAGTACCGACAACACAAAGGGGCCGCCCAGGCTCCGGGTACTCACACCATGACTACAGCAACCGCCCAACTGCGGGCCTCACCCCTGGACGCGCTTCAGCGCTGGCTACCGAAACTGGTGCTGGCGCCGAGCATGTTCATCGTCCTGGTGGGGTTCTACGGCTACATCCTGTGGACCTTCGTCCTGTCCTTCACCACCTCGACCTTCCTGCCGACCTACAAGTGGGCGGGGCTTGCGCAATACGCCCGGCTGTTCGACAACGACCGCTGGTGGGTGGCGAGCAAGAACCTGCTGGTGTTCGGCGGCCTGTTCATCGCCATCAGCCTGGCCATCGGCGTTCTGCTGGCGGTGCTGCTCGATCAGCGCATCCGCCGCGAAGGCTTCATCCGCACCATTTACCTCTACCCCATGGCACTGTCGATGATCGTCACCGGCACCGCCTGGAAGTGGCTGCTCAACCCCGGCATGGGCCTGGACAAGCTGTTGCGCGACTGGGGCTGGGAGGGCTTTCGCCTGGACTGGCTGATCGACCCCGACCGGGTGGTGTACTGCCTGGTGATCGCTGCGGTGTGGCAGGCCTCGGGCTTCATCATGGCGATGTTCCTCGCCGGCCTGCGCGGCGTTGACCCGTCGATCATCCGCGCCGCGCAGATCGACGGTGCGAGCCTGCCGCGCATCTACTGGACCGTGGTGCTGCCAAGCCTGCGCCCGGTGTTCTTCAGCGCACTGATGATCCTCTCGCACATCGCCATCAAGAGCTTCGACCTGGTGGCGGCGATGACCGCCGGCGGGCCGGGGTATTCGTCCGACCTGCCGGCGATGTTCATGTACTCGTTCACCTTCAGCCGCGGCCAGATGGGCATGGGCTCGGCCAGCGCCATCCTCATGCTCGGGGCGATTCTGGCGATCCTCGTGCCTTACCTGTACTCGGAGTTGCGGAGCAAACGCCATGCATAGCCCTGCCGCGAAAATGAGCCTGAGCCGACTCGCCATCCACGCCGTGTTGTTGGGCGCCGTGCTGCTGTACCTGGTGCCGCTGGTGGTGATGCTGCTGACCAGCTTCAAGACCCCGGAAGACATCGGCAGCGGCAACCTGCTGAGCTGGCCGGTGGTGGTCACCGGCATCGGCTGGGTCAAGGCCTGGGAGACGGTGAGCGGGTACTTCTGGAACTCGATCATGATCACCGTGCCAGCGGTGCTGATTTCCACCGCCATCGGTGCGCTCAATGGCTATGTGCTGTCGATGTGGCGCTTCCGCGGTTCGCAGCTGTTCTTCGGCCTGCTGCTGTTCGGCTGCTTCCTGCCGTTCCAGACCGTGCTGCTGCCGGCTTCGTTCACCCTCGGCAAGCTGGGCCTGGCCAGTACCACTGGCGGCCTGGTGCTGGTGCATGTGGTCTACGGCCTGGCGTTCACCACACTGTTCTTTCGCAACTTCTACGTCAGTGTGCCCGATGCGCTGGTCAAGGCGGCGCGCCTGGACGGCGCCGGCTTCTTCACCATCTTTCGCCGCATCATCCTGCCGATGTCGACGCCGATCATCATGGTCTGCCTGATCTGGCAGTTCACCCAGATCTGGAACGATTTCCTGTTCGGTGTGGTGTTTTCCAGCGGCGACTCGCAACCGATCACCGTGGCCCTGAACAACCTGGTCAACACCAGCACCGGGGCCAAGGAATACAACGTCGACATGGCGGCGGCGATGATCGCCGGCCTGCCAACCCTGCTGGTCTACGTGGTGGCAGGCAAGTATTTCGTCCGCGGGCTCACAGCCGGCGCCGTCAAGGGGTAAGTCATGGCAACGCTTGAACTTCGTAATGTGAACAAGACCTACGGCAGTGGCCTGCCGGACACCCTCAAGGACATCCAGTTGTCGATCAGGGACGGCGAGTTCCTGATCCTGGTCGGCCCTTCGGGCTGTGGTAAATCGACCCTGATGAACTGCATCGCCGGCCTGGAGAGCATCACTGGCGGTGCGATCCTCATCGACGACCAGGACGTCAGCGGCATGAGCCCCAAGGATCGCGACATCGCCATGGTGTTCCAGTCCTACGCGCTGTACCCGACCATGAGCGTGCGCGAAAACATCGAGTTCGGCCTGAAGATCCGCAAGATGCCCCAGGCAGCCATCGACGAGGAAGTGGCGCGGGTGGCCAAGCTGCTGCAGATCGAGCACCTACTGGCGCGCAAGCCGGCGCAGCTGTCCGGGGGCCAGCAGCAGCGGGTGGCCATGGGCCGGGCGCTGGCGCGCCGGCCGAAGCTCTACCTGTTCGACGAACCGCTGTCGAACCTCGACGCCAAGCTACGGGTCGAGATGCGTACCGAAATGAAGCTGATGCACCAGCGCCTGAAGACCACCACGGTGTACGTCACCCACGACCAGATCGAGGCCATGACCCTGGGTGACAAGGTGGCGGTCATGAAGGACGGCATCATCCAGCAGTTCGGCACCCCGCAGCAGATCTACAACGACCCGGCCAACCAGTTCGTCGCCAGCTTCATCGGCTCGCCGCCGATGAACTTCATTCCCGTACGCCTGACAAGGCAGGACGGGCGTCTGCTGGCCCTGCTCGACAGTGGTCAGGCGCGTTGCGAGTTGCCGTTGGGTGTGGCCGCAGACGGGTTGGAGGGCCGTGAAATCATCCTTGGCATTCGCCCGGAGCAGATCACCCAGGGCACGGGGGAGGGCAATGGCCTGCCGGGTATTCGCGCCGAAGTGCAAGTCACAGAGCCTACCGGGCCGGACTTGCTGGTGTTCGTCACCCTCAACCAGACCAAGGTCTGTTGCCGTCTGGCTCCGGACATCACGTGCCGGGTCGGGGACAGCCTGAACTTGCAGTTCGATCCTGCGCGGGTGCTGCTGTTCGATGCCGCCAGCGGTGAACGCCTGGGCCTGGGCGCGGGCAACGCATCAGTGAAGGACAACGTGGCTCACTTCAAGAGCCGTTGACATCGTCTACACCATCAATAAGAAAAAAGAGGACGCAAAGGGATGGAACAGCGCAATCGCACCTGGACCTTGGGCTCGCTGGCCTTGCTTGCCATGGTCGGTAGCAGTGGCCTGCAGGCCGCCGAGGCCTTCTCCAGCGAATCGAAATGGATGTCCGGCGACTGGGGTGGCACCCGCACCGAGCTGCTGGAAAAAGGCTACGACTTCACCCTCGACTACGTCGGTGAGGTGGCCGGTAACCTCGATGGCGGTTACAACGACGACAAGACCGCCCGTTACAGCGACCAGTTCGCCCTTGGCGCGCACCTTGACCTGCAGAAGATCCTTGGCTGGCACGATGCTGAGTTCAAGCTGGCGATCACCGAGCGAAGCGGGCGCAACCTGTCCAACGACCGCATCAGCGACCCGCGTGCCGGGCAGTTCAGCTCGGTGCAGGAGGTGTGGGGCCGTGGCCAGACCTGGCGCCTGACCCAGATGTGGATCAAGCAGAAGTACTTCGACGGTGCCCTGGACGTGAAATTCGGCCGCTTCGGCGAAGGGGAGGACTTCAACAGCTTCCCCTGCGACTTCCAGAACCTGGCCTTTTGTGGCTCGCAGGTGGGCAACTGGGTCGGCGGCATCTGGTACAACTGGCCGGTCAGTCAGTGGGCGCTGCGGGTCAAGTACAACATCACCCCGGAATTCTTCGTCCAGGTCGGCGCCTTCGAGCAGAACCCCTCGAACCTTGAGACGGGCAACGGCTTCAAGCTCAGCGGCAGCGGCACCGAGGGTGCGATCCTGCCGGTGGAGATGGTCTGGTCGCCGAAGGTCAATGATCTGCCCGGCGAATACCGCCTGGGCTACTACTACAGCACGGCCAAGGCCGACGACGTGTTCGACGACGTCAATGGCAACCCGCAGGCGCTCACCGGCGGGGACTTCAAATCGCATTCGAGCAAGCACGGCTGGTGGGTGGTGGCCCAGCAGCAGGTCACTGCCCATGGCGGCGACGTCAACCGCGGCCTGAGCCTGTTCGCCAACTTCACCGTGCATGACCAGGCTACCAACGTGGTCGACAACTACCAGCAGGTCGGCCTGGTCTACAAGGGCGCTTTCGATGCCCGGCCCAAGGACGATATCGGCTTCGGCGTGGCCCGCATCCATGTGAATGACGACGTCAAGAAACGCGCCGAACTGCTCAATGCCCAGAGCGGCATCGACGACTACGACAACCCAGGCTTCGTGCCGCTGCAACGTACCGAGTACAACGCCGAGCTCTACTATGGCTTCCACGTCACCAACTGGCTGACCGTGCGGCCCAACCTGCAGTACATCAAGAGCCCGGGCGGGGTGGACGAGGTGGATAACGCGCTGGTCGCCGGCCTGAAGATTCAGTCGTCATTCTGAGCCCATTTGTTGTAAATTTACGCCAATCCAATTTCGGCTTCCGGCATCCACTGGTTTGCAGTGGTTGTCGGGGGTAGGCCGAGACAGCGCTATCTCAAACAACAAGAGCTTGGAACCATGCCCGAACATCCGCTACATCGCTTCTTTTCCTCGCAACGGCCCCGGCCGACATTCGAGTGGGAGCGTTACCAGCAGCGCGATGTGCTGATCATCGATCACCCCCGTTGCCAGGCAGTCTTCAGCCGTCAGGGCGCTCAGTTGCTGCACTTTCAACCCGCCGGCGAACGGCCGTGGCTGTGGTGCGCCGAGCAATGGCCGCAGGTCGGGGCGATTCGCGGTGGTGTGCCGGTGTGCTGGCCCTGGTATGGCCGCCATCCCAGCGAGGACCTGTGGCCTGCCCATGGCTGGGCACGGTTGCTGGACTGGAAGCTGCTGGACAGCCGCGAGGACGAGGAGGGGGTGACCCTGAAGTGGCGTCTGGACCTGTGCGACTGGCAGGTGGACTTGCACGCACGGCTGGGCAGCCGCATGGAACTGAGCCTGAGCACCGAACACCAGGACAGCGAGCCTTGCCAGCTGAGCCATGCGCTGCTGGCCTACTGGCGTATCAGTGACGTTTCCGAGATAGCGCTGTCTGGGCTAGAGGATATCCAGGGCTACGACCGCTTGAATCGTCAGGCCTGTCGTGAGGACGGCGCCTTGAAGCTCAAGGGCGGTTGCCAGAAGGTTTACCCGGGTACGCCGCGGGTGCAGTTGCAGGACCCGGCCTGGCAGCGTGAGCTGTGCATCGATACCGGCGACAGCGATGACACCGTGGTCTGGCACCCCGGCAACCGCCCCTTGATGGGCGTGACCGGGCGCGAGTGCCAGGGCTTCGTCTGTGTCGAGGCGGCCAGCGGCAGCGGCGAAGGCCTGAGCCTGGCGCCAGGGCAGCGCGCCCACTTGCGGCTGCAGGCCCACCGGCTCAGTTGAGGTCGTCGTCCTCGATCGGGTAGCGGCTGGCGTTGAGGCTTTCCTTGATCTTGCGCAGGTGCGGCTGGAAGTCCACGCCGCGGCGCAGGGTCATGCCGGTGGCCAGCACGTCGAGCACGGTCAGCTGGATGATCCGCGAGGTCATCGGCATATAGATGTCGGTGTCTTCCGGCAGCGGGATATGCAGGCTCAGGCTGCAGGCCTGGGCCAGCGGCGAGCCGGCGGCGGTCAGGCCGAGTACCGAGGCGCCGTTTTCGCGGGCCAGGCGCGCCACCTCGACCAGCTCGCGGGTACGGCCGGTGTAGGAGATGATCACGAACAGGTCGCCGGTGTGGGCCACCGAGGCCAGCATGCGCTGCATCAGCACGTCGGCATGGGCCGACACCGCCAGGTTGAAGCGGAAGAACTTGTGCTGGGCGTCCAGGGCCACCGGGGCCGAGGCGCCCAGGCCGAAGAAATGGATCTGCCGGGCCTGGATCATCATGTCCACGGCGCGGCTGACCTGTTGCGGGTCGAGCTGCTGGCAGGCAGCGTCGAGCGAGGCGATGGCGCTGCCGAAGATTTTCTGGGTATAGGCCGCCGGGTCGTCGTCGGCCTCCACCGCGCGGCTGACATAGGCCGCGCCGCTGGCCAGGCTCTGCGCCAGTTGCAGTTTCAGCTCAGGGTAGCCGCTGACGCCGAACGAGCGGCAGAAGCGGTTCACGGTCGGCTCGCTGACCTTGGCCGCCTGGGCCAGCGCGGCAATGCTGAAGCGGGTCGCTTGTTGCGGGTTGAGCAGGATGACTTCGGCGACTTTGCGTTCGGCCTTGTTCAGCTCGTCGAGGCGTCCCTGGATCTGCTCCAGGAGGTTTCGCACGCGGTCCATGGGGGTTGTCCTTGGGTCGGGAAGACAGCCAGCTGACGGAGCAGCAGGCCTCTTGCAGGGTCGTCTATCGTACTGGCGGTGCGGGTGGTGCACCACTTGTCTGTAATCTTTGTGTGTAATGTTATGGTTTTTACTACATTATTTCTTGAAAACCCTATGTGAAAGCGGTATTTCTAGATCAACTTTAGGAAAGAACCAACATCATGGCTGCGATCAGTGTCGAACCTTGCACCTTTGCCCTGTTTGGCGCCCTGGGCGACCTGGCACTGCGCAAGCTGTTTCCTGCGCTCTACCAGCTCGACCGCGCCAACCTGCTGCACGCCGATACGCGCTTGCTGGCGTTGGCCCGTGAGCCTGGCAGCGCCCAGGAGCACCTGAGCGCCATCGAAGCCCACCTGCGCCGGCACGTTGCCCCAGCAGACCTGGAGCCTGCGGCACTGGGGCGTTTTCTCGGCCGCCTGAGCTACCAGCACCTGGACTTCCTGCAGCCCGAGGGCTACCAGGCCCTGGCTGAACAGGTGGCCGGCGATTTGCCGCTGATCGCCTACTTTGCCACGGCTGCCGCCGTGTATGGCGCGATCTGCGAAAACCTGGACAAGGCCGGCCTGGCCGCGCGCACCCGGGTCGTGCTGGAAAAGCCCATTGGTCACGACCTGGAGTCGTCACGCCGGGTCAATGATGCCGTGGCGCGCTTTTTCCCGGAAAGCCGGGTGTATCGCATCGACCATTACCTGGGCAAAGAGACGGTACAGAACCTGATTGCCCTGCGCTTTGCCAACAGCCTGTTCGAAACCCAGTGGAACCAGAACTCGATTTCCCACGTGGAGATCACCGTGGCCGAAAAGGTCGGTATCGAAGGCCGCTGGGGCTATTTCGACAAGGCCGGCCAACTGCGCGACATGATCCAGAATCACCTGCTGCAGCTGTTGTGCCTGATCGCCATGGACCCGCCCAGCGATCTGTCGGCCGACAGCATCCGCGACGAGAAGGTCAAGGTGCTCAAGGCCCTGGCACCGATCACTGGCGATGGGCTGAGCACCCGTGTGGTGCGTGGCCAGTACATTGCCGGTTACAGCGACGGCAAGGCGGTGCCTGGCTACCTGGAAGAAGACAACGCCAACGCCCAGAGCGACACCGAAACCTTTGTCGCCCTGCGCGCCGACATCCGCAACTGGCGCTGGTCCGGCGTGCCGTTCTATTTGCGTACCGGCAAGCGCATGCCGCAGAAGCTTTCGCAGATCGTCATTCATTTCAAGGAAACGCCGCACTACATCTTCGCCCCGGAACAACGTTTGCAGATCGGTAACAAGCTGATCATCCGCCTGCAACCGGACGAAGGTATTTCCTTGCGGGTGATGACCAAGGAGCAAGGCCTGGACAAGGGCATGCAGCTGCGCAGCGGTCCGCTGCAACTGAATTTTTCCGACACCTGGCGCACCGCGCGGATTCCGGATGCCTACGAACGCCTTTTGCTTGAGGTGATGCGCGGCAACCAGAACCTGTTCGTGCGCAAGGACGAGATCGAACATGCCTGGCAGTGGTGCGACCAGCTGATCGCTGGCTGGCGCAACGCGGGCGATGCCCCCAAGCCGTACGCGGCGGGATCGTGGGGGCCCATGAGTTCGATCGCACTGATCACACGCGATGGGAGGGCGTGGTATGGCGATATCTGACCTGCAATTGCCGGCGAACGTGAAGGCGCATCAGTTGATTGATGCCAAGGCGCTCTCGACGACCCTGGCGGCGGACGTGGCCAAGCGCCTGCGCGCCGCGATCGCTACCAAGGGCCAGGCTTGCCTGGTGCTGTCGGGTGGACGCAGCCCGGTGCCGTTCCTCGAGCAGCTGGCAAGCGAAACGCTGGACTGGTCGAAGGTCACCGTCAGCCTGGCTGACGAGCGCTGGGTGCCGGTGGAGCATGCCGACAGCAACGCTGGCCTGTTGGCCCGCCACCTGTTCCAGGGTGCGGCGGCCAAGGCCCGTTTCGTTGGCCTCTATCGACAAGCCGAGCAGCTCGACGCGGCAGCGGACAGCGCCGACCAGGCCCTGGCCGCGTTGCCGGCTATCGATGTGCTGGTGCTGGGCATGGGCGACGATGGCCATACCGCGTCGCTGTTCCCCGGCAGCCCCAACCTGGCCGCCGGGCTCGACCGCAACAGCCCGCGCCGCTGCCTGCCGATGCTGGCGCCGAGCGTGCCGCACCAGCGCCTGTCGATGACACGCTCGCTGTTGGCCAGCGCCGCTTTCATCGCGCTGTCCGTGCAAGGCCCGGGCAAACTCGCTACCCTGCGCGCCGCGCTGGCGGGCACTGATCTTTCCGAAATGCCGATTCGCGCCTTTCTTCACGACCCCCTGGACATCTACTGGTGCCCATGAGCAAAGGATCCACTGTCATGACCACCCTCGAACGCCCACAGCCCAAGCTCTCGATGGCCGAGAAAGCGACCCGGATCGACGCGATCTGTGGCGCGGCGCGCATCCTGCCGGTAATCACCATCGCCCGTGAGCAAGACATCCTGCCCCTGGCCGATGCCCTGGCTGCTGGCGGCATCCGTACGCTGGAAGTGACCCTGCGTTCGCAGCATGGCCTGAAGGCCATCCAGGTGTTGCGCGAGCAGCGCCCGGAACTGTGCGTGGGCGCCGGCACCGTGCTTGACCGCGACATGTTCGCTGCCGTTGAAGCGGCCGGTGCGCAGTTTGTCGTTACCCCGGGCATTACCCAGGACATTCTCGAAGCGGGCGTGGACAGCGAGATCCCGCTGTTGCCAGGCATCAGCACACCGTCGGAAATCATGATGGGTTATGCGCTGGGCTACCGCCGCTTCAAGCTGTTTCCGGCGGAAATCAGCGGTGGCGTGGCGGCGATCAAGGCCTTTGCCGGGCCGTTTGGTGATATTCGCTTCTGCCCGACTGGGGGGGTTAACCCTGCCAATGTGCGCAATTACATGGCGCTGCCCAATGTGATGTGCGTGGGGGGTACCTGGATGCTCGACAGTAGCTGGATCAAGAATGGTGAGTGGGCGCGGATCGAGGCGTGCAGCGCCGAGGCGATGGCCTTGCTGGACTGAAACTGAATTTGTTGTGTGCTTTACGGCTTATGGGGCGCTTGGTCGGCGCCCCTTTTTTTGTCTGCAGGTTTTGTGCTGCTTGTACTGGCCCTATCGCCGGCAAGCCGGCTCCCACAGGTACTCCACAGTTCTTGAGATCTGTGGTGATTGTGTGGGGTCTCCACAGTTCTTGAGATCTGTGGTGATTGTGTGGGATCTCCACAGTTCTTGAGATCTGTGGTGATCCTGTGGGAGCCGGCTTGCCGGCGATAGGGCCAGTACAGGCAAAAAAAAGGCCCGCATCCAGGATGCAGGCCTTGTTCTTTGCGAAGCTGCTTACGCCGCTTTAGCCTCTTCCTGGCTCAGCGACCGGTTCAGCGCACTGAACAGCGCCTTGAAGCTCGCAGTGGTGATGTTCTCATCGATACCCACACCATGCACCGGACGACCCCCGGCCACACGCAGCTCAATATAGGCCGCTGCCTTGGCATTGGTACCGGCACCAATAGCGTGCTCGTTGTAGTCCATGATCTCCACGGCGATCGGCAGGCCGGCCACCAGGGCTTCCAGGGCGCCATTGCCCTTGCCGCGCCAGTGCAGGGTGGTTTCGCCTTCACCGGCGACTTCCACTTCCACGGCGCTGTGGCCGTTCTCTTCCTGCAGGCGGTGGCTGACCAGCGCATACGGGGCGTTGGCCTGGAGGTATTCCTTGTGCAGCAGGCTGTAGATCTGCTGGGCAGTCATTTCCAGGCCCAGGCGGTCGGTTTCACCCTGCACCACCTGGCTGAACTCGATCTGCATGCGGCGTGGCAGGCTGATGCCGTATTCCTGCTCGAGCAGGTAGGTGATACCGCCCTTGCCGGACTGGCTGTTGACGCGGATCACCGCCTCGTAGCTGCGGCCGATGTCGGCCGGGTCGATCGGCAGGTATGGTACTTCCCACAGTTCGCTGTCCTGCTGCTTGGCGAAGCCCTTGCGGATGGCGTCCTGGTGCGAGCCGGAGAACGCGGTGTGGACCAGGTCGCCGACATACGGGTGACGCGGGTGCACCGGCAGTTGGTTGCACTCTTCGACCACCTTGCGCACGCCGTCGATGTCGGAGAAGTCCAGCTCAGGGTCGATGCCCTGGGTATAGAGGTTCAGTGCCAGGGTCACCAGGTCGACGTTGCCGGTACGCTCGCCGTTGCCGAACAGGCAACCTTCGGCGCGGTCGGCACCGGCCATCAGGCCCAGTTCGGTGGCAGCGATGCCGGTGCCACGGTCGTTGTGGCAGTGCAGGCTGATGATCACGCTGTCACGGCGGTTGACGTTGCGGCAGAACCACTCGATCTGGTCGGCGTAGATGTTCGGCGTGGCGACTTCCACGGTGGCCGGCAGGTTGAGGATGACCTTGTGCTCAGGCGTCGGGTTCCAAACCTCGATGACCGCGTCGCAGACTTCCTTGGCGAACTCAAGCTCGGTGGCGCTGAAGGTCTCGGGCGAGTACTGGAAGGTCCAGTGGGTTTCCGGCTGCTGGGCGGCGTATTTGACGAACAGCTTGGCCGCGTTCACTGCGATGTCCTTCACGCCTTGCTTGTCCTGGTTGAAGACGATGCGGCGGAACGACGGGCTGGTGGCGTTGTACAGGTGGACGATGGCCTTCTTGGCACCGCGCAGCGACTCGAACGTACGCGCGATCAGGTCTTCACGGGCCTGGGTGAGCACCTGGATGGTGGTGTCGTCCGGGATGTGGCCGTCTTCGATCAGGGAGCGCACGAAGTCGAAGTCGGTCTGCGAAGCCGACGGGAACGAGGCTTCGATTTCCTTCACACCAACCTGCACCAAGGTCTTCCAGAAACGCAGCTTCTTCTCGGAGTCCATCGGCTCGATCAGCGACTGGTTGCCATCACGCAGGTCGGAGCTGCACCAGATTGGCGCCTGGGTGATGGTCTTCGACGGCCAGGTACGGTCAGGCAGGTCGATGGTCGGGAAAGCGCGGTACTTCTTCGAGGGGTCTTTGAGCATGGTCATGGAAGCAATCCTTTTGTGTGCGGCCGAGATCGGGCCTGCCGAGCAATAACGAGATGAAAAGGCGAGGCGACGCGATTCAGCCTGGTAGTCGGGCGCTGACCAGGCAGAGGCTGCGATGTTGTCGGAGCAGGATGAGGGTGCTGTGGGTTTTCATGCCTTCAACCCTAACCAGTGGGGTGGGGGATGGCAAGTGTTCGCGGAAAATTGAGAGGAATGCTTAAAAAAAGCTTAATGGCGAGATTTTATAGCTCGGATTCTTTTCAAGCTTTTAGTGTGTTGCGCTGTATTTTTTGATCGCGCAAGACAGGGGAAGTGATGTCGAGGGGCTGGCCTCATCGCCGGCAAGCCGGCTCCCACAGGGTCAGGGGTGACCCTTGTGGGAGCCGGCTTGCCGGCGATACAGGCGCTGCGGTCTCAGGGCTGGAACGCGCCAATGAAGATCGCCGGATCCACCCGCGCATCGTTCAGGCTGACATTCCAGTGCATATGTGGCCCGGTAGCCCGCCCGGTCGAGCCGACCCGGCCGACCACCTCGCCCCGGCGCAACGGCTGCCCGACCGCCACATCGATCTTCGACATATGGCAGAACATGCTGATAAAGCCCTGCCCATGGTCGACGAACACCGTGCGCCCGTTGAAGAAGTAGTCACCCACCAGAATCACCTTGCCATTGGCAGGTGTCTTGATCGGCGTACCCGCCGGCACCGCAAAATCCAGCCCCGCATGGGGGTTGCGTTCTTCGCCGTTGAAGAAGCGGCGCACGCCGAACTTGCTCGACAGCGGCCCGCTGACGGGCTTGTCGAGCACCAGGTTGCTCGGCAGGTTGGGGCTGAAACTGCGGTAGGCCTTGATCTGTTCGGCCAGTTCACGGTCGATGCGCTTGAGGTCGGCCGGGTCGGGGTTGACCTGGCGCTTGTTCTTCAAGATGATGTGCTGCTCCGGGTATTTCTTGCTCCCCACACTGAACGTCAGGTTGCGACCATCCTGGCTCAGCACGGCCGTGCCGGGCTTTTGCGTCAGCGGGATACCGACGATGGCCAGCCAGTTGTCCTGCTCCTTGACCACCAGCACCGGCTTGCCGTCGAAGCGTGCATTCGGTGCAGTGGCCGCAGGCCCGAGGTCGACCACGGCGACGCCACCGGGTACCGGCTTGTTCAAGGTGCGGGTGATGTAACTGGCCTGGGCGCCGCCCGCCAGCAAGAACAGGGAAAGGGCAAGCAGGGGCGCGAACAGGCGGGGCATGTGTCAGTCCAGTAGGGAAAGGGTGACCGGGGTCAGGTGGTTGTCCTCGACCCGCACCCGCAGCTCGCCTTCGTTCAGGCGGGCAGTCAGGCGCTGGCCGTTGTGGGTCTGCTCGGCGCTGCGGATGGCGTGGCCACGTTCGTCGAGGAGGATGCTGTAGCCACGCGCCAGGGTGGCCAGCGGGCTGACCACCTGCAACGTCTGCAGCTGGCCCTGGAAGCGCTGGCGACGGTCCTTGAGCACTTCGCGCATGGCCCGTGGCAGGCGTTCGGCGAGGCTGTCCAGGCGCTGGCCCAGCAGTTTCAGGGTGCGCCCGGGATGCTGCGCGGCCAGGCGCGTGTCGAGGCGGGCCAGGCGCTCGCGGCGCTGGTTGAGGTTGAGCGTGAAGGCGCGGCGCAGGCGCATGTCCAGGTCGTCCAGGCGCTGGGCCTGCTGACGCAGGCGCTCGCCGGGGTGGCGCAGGCGCCGGGTCAGCGAATCGAGGCGCAGGCGGTCGTGGGTCAGGCGGTATTGCATGCGCAGCAGCAGGCGCCGTTGCAGGCCGTCCAGGCGCTGCTGCAGGCCGCTGTTGTCAGGGGCCAGCAGTTCGGCGGCGGCCGACGGCGTGGGGGCGCGCACGTCGGCGACGAAGTCGCTGATCGATACGTCGGTTTCATGCCCTACGGCACTGACGATCGGCGTCACGCAGGCCGCCACGGCGCGCGCCACGGCTTCCTCGTTGAAGCACCAGAGGTCTTCCAGCGAGCCGCCGCCACGGGCCAGGATCAGGGCATCGAAGCCAAGCCGGTCGGCCTGCTGCAAGGCGCGCACGATCTGGTTGATCGCCTCGCGGCCTTGTACGGCGGTGGGAATCAGGTTCAGCTCGACCTGCGGCGCGCGGCGGCCGAATACGCTGATGATGTCGCGGATCACCGCGCCGGTGGGCGAGGTGATGATGCCGATGCGCTGCGGGTGGGCCGGCAGCGGCTTCTTGCGTTCGGCGCTGAACAGGCCCTCGGCACCGAGCTTTTCCTTCAGTGCTTCGAAGGCCAGGCGCAGGGCGCCGTCGCCGGCCGGCTCGACCGTGTCGAGAATCAGCTGGTAGTCGCCACGCCCTTCGAACAGCGAAACCTTCCCGCGCACCCGCACCGCCAGGCCGTCGCGCAGGGCCTGGCGCACACGGCTGGCGTTCTGCCGGAACAGTGCACAACGCACCTGGGCGCCGCTGTCCTTGAGGGTGAAATACATGTGGCCGGAGGCTGGGCGGGCGAGGTTGGAAATCTCGCCTTCCACCCAGACGCTGCGGAACACGTCTTCCAGCAGCACGCGGGCGCGACCGTTGAGTTGGCTGACGGTGAGGACCTCGCGGTCCAGGCCGAGTCGTTCGAAGGGGTCTTTGATCATGGTGGGCATCATAAAGGACATAAGGGCTGCTTGTCTGTCCCGGCCCCATCGCCGGCAAGCCGGCTCCCACAGGTACTCCACTGTTCTCAGGTTCAGTGGGGTACCTGTGGGAGCCGGCTTGCCGGCGATGGGGCCTACAGCCCTGCATTACAGCGAGGAACTACCGGGGTAGAATTGCAGCATTACCGCAATCCCCAGGCCCGTTTCGTCAATGACCACCCAGAGCATCATCGTCCCCAAACTCTCCACCGTGCCGGTGCACGAAGCCCGCGCCCGGGCAATCCTGCGCTGGCTGGTGCGCGAGAAAATCGTCGAGGAGCAAATGACCACCTGCGGGCGCACCGGCAACCGCATGGGCCATGCCCTGGCCGCAGGCGCGCGCAAGGTCGCCCTGCATCCGCAGAAGCTGCCGTTCGGCGAGCAGGTCAATGGCCTGGAAGTGATGCTCAAGCGTTGCATCTATACCCCCACCGAGGGGTTTCTCGAAGAGGCCGGCTGCCCGGAGTGCCGACGCGAGGTGGGCGAGCCGTTGTTCGAAAGCCTGGAAGAGTGGATGCCCGGTGTAAGTGACAACTTCACCTGTCCGCTGTGCGGTTTCGAGGACGACATCAATGGCTTCATTTACCTGCAGCCATGTGCCTTTTCCAACTTGGGGTTCATCTTCAACAACTGGGGCGAGGCCGGGTTTACCCAGGCCTTTCTCGACAGCTTCGCCGATTGGCTCGACCAGCCGGTGGCGGTGGTGAAGGTAAAACTGCCAGAACGCTGACCGAAGGCCCTTATTTTGCATTGAGCGGCGCGCCGTGGATGAGTATAATGGCGCGCTTCCATTTTTCCCGCCCGGGAGCCCCCGCGATGTTGCGTATCAGCCAAGAAGCCCTGACTTTCGACGATATTCTCCTTGTACCTGGCTATTCCGAGGTACTGCCTAATGAAGTCAGTCTCAAGACCCGTTTGACCCGTGGCATTGAGCTGAACATTCCGCTGGTCTCCGCCGCCATGGATACCGTGACCGAAGCGCGCCTGGCCATCGCCATGGCCCAGGAAGGCGGTATCGGCATCATCCACAAGAACATGACCATCGAACAGCAGGCCGGCGAAGTACGCAAGGTCAAGAAGTTCGAGGCTGGCGTGGTCAAGGACCCGATCACCATCGAGGCCGACGCCACCGTGCGTGACCTGTTCGACCTGACCCGCCTGAACAACATCTCCGGTGTTCCGGTGCTGGAGAACGGCGACCTGGTCGGCATCGTCACTTCCCGTGACGTGCGCTTCGAAACCCGCCTGGATGCCAAGGTACGCGACGTGATGACGCCCAAAGAGCGTCTGGTCACCGTCCGCGAAGGCGCCGACAAGAACGAAGTCCGCGAGCTGCTGCACAAGCACCGCCTGGAAAAAGTCCTGATCGTCGACGACAAGTTCAGCCTCAAGGGCATGATGACCGTCAAGGACATCGAAAAGGCCAAGGCCTACCCGTTGGCCAGCAAGGACGACCAGGGTCGCCTGCGCGTCGGCGCTGCGGTCGGCACCGGCAAGGACACCGGCGAGCGCGTTGCTGCCCTGGTTGCCGCTGGCGTTGACGTGGTTGTCGTCGACACCGCCCACGGCCACTCCAAAGGTGTGATCGACCGCGTTCGCTGGGTCAAGGAAACCTACCCGCAAGTGCAGGTGATCGGCGGCAACATCGCCACCGGCGCTGCGGCCAAGGCCCTGGCCGAAGCCGGCGCCGATGCCGTCAAGGTCGGTATCGGCCCAGGCTCGATCTGCACCACCCGCATCGTCGCCGGTGTCGGCGTGCCGCAGATCAGCGCCATCGCCAACGTCGCCGCCGCTCTGGAAGGCACCGGTGTGCCGCTGATCGCCGACGGCGGCATCCGCTTCTCGGGTGACCTGTCCAAGGCCATCGTCGCCGGTGCTTCCTGCGTGATGATGGGTTCGATGTTCGCCGGTACCGAAGAAGCGCCGGGCGAAGTCGAGCTGTTCCAGGGCCGTTCCTACAAGGCTTATCGCGGCATGGGCTCGCTGGGTGCCATGGCACAGGCGCAAGGCTCGTCCGACCGTTACTTCCAGGACTCCTCGGCCGGCGCCGAGAAACTGGTACCGGAAGGCATCGAAGGCCGCGTGCCGTACAAGGGCGCCCTGGCCGCGATCATCCACCAGCTGATGGGCGGCCTGCGTTCGTCCATGGGCTACACCGGCAGCGCGACCATCGAAGAGATGCGTACCAAGCCGGAATTCGTACGCATCACCGGTGCCGGCATGGCCGAGTCCCACGTGCATGACGTGCAGATCACCAAAGAAGCCCCTAACTACCGCGTAGGCTGAGGCTTCCAGCAACATTTGCATGCGGGGCTGTCACGACAGCCCCGCGTCGTTTCCGATTTCCACTGACGAGATTGAGTCATGGCCCTCGACATTCACGCTCACCGCATCCTGATCCTCGATTTCGGTTCCCAGTACACCCAACTGATCGCCCGCCGCGTGCGCGAGATCGGTGTCTACTGCGAACTGCATCCGTTCGACATGGACGATGAAGCGATCCGCGAATTCAACCCGCGCGGCATCATCCTCGCTGGCGGCCCCGAGTCGGTCCACGAAGCCAACAGCCCGCGTGCCCCGCAGGCCGTGTTTGACCTGAACGTACCGCTGCTGGGCATCTGCTACGGCATGCAGACCATGGCCGAGCAGTTGGGCGGCAAGGTCGAAGGTTCCGACCTGCGTGAGTTCGGTTATGCCCGCGTCGACGTGGTCGGCAAGAGCCGCCTGCTCGACGGCATCGAAGACCACGTCGACGATGACGGCGTACTGGGCCTGGACGTGTGGATGAGCCACGGCGACAAGGTCACCCAGATGCCGGGCGACTTCCACGTGCTGGCCAGCACCCCGAGCTGCCCGATCGCCGGCATGTTCGACGATGCCCGCGGCTACTACGGCGTGCAGTTCCACCCGGAAGTGACCCACACCAAGCAGGGCGGTCGCATCCTGTCCCGCTTCGTGCAGGACATCTGCGGCTGCGAAGCCCTGTGGACCCCGTCCAACATCGTCGAAGACGCCATTGCCCAGGTACGTGAGCAAGTAGGTTCGGCCAACGTCCTGCTCGGCCTGTCCGGCGGTGTCGACTCGTCCGTGGTCGCTGCGCTGCTGCACCGCGCCATCGGCGACCAGCTGACCTGCGTATTCGTCGACAACGGCCTGCTGCGCCTGCACGAAGGCGACCAGGTGATGGCCATGTTCAAAGAGAACATGGGCGTCAAGGTGATCCGCGCCGATGCCGAGAAGCAATTCCTCGACAACCTGGAAGGCGAAGCCGACCCGGAGAAGAAGCGCAAGATCATCGGCCGCACCTTCATCGACATTTTCGATGCCGAAGCCAGCAAGCTGGACAACATCCAGTTCCTCGCCCAGGGCACCATCTACCCGGACGTGATCGAGTCGGCTGGCGCCAAGAGCGGCAAGGCCCACGTGATCAAGTCCCACCACAACGTCGGCGGCCTGCCAGAGGAAATGAACCTCAAGCTGGTCGAGCCACTGCGTGAGCTGTTCAAGGATGAAGTGCGCAAGATCGGCCTGGAGCTGGGCCTGCCGTACGACATGGTCTACCGCCACCCGTTCCCGGGCCCGGGCCTGGGTGTACGTATCCTGGGTGAAGTGAAGAAGGAATACGCCGACATCCTGCGTCGCGCCGACCACATCTTCATCGAAGAGCTGCGTAAAGCCGACTGGTACCACAAGACCAGCCAGGCGTTCGTGGTGTTCCAGCCGGTCAAGTCGGTCGGTGTGGTTGGCGATGGCCGCCGCTACGCCTGGGTCGTCGCGCTGCGTGCTGTCGAGACCGTGGACTTCATGACCGCGCGTTGGGCTCACCTGCCGTACGAGCTGCTGGAAACCGTCAGCGGCCGTATCATCAACGAAATCGACGGTATCTCGCGCGTCACCTACGACGTGTCGAGCAAGCCGCCGGCCACCATCGAGTGGGAATGATCGGGCAGCCGGCCTAGGCTGGCACCGACAGGCATGGATACACCAAAAAGCCCGCACAATTGCGGGCTTTTTGGTTTTTGCTCATTCAGGTTGCTCAAGCTTCTGGGCGAATAGCGCTTTCTGGTAAAAATTGAAGGCAAGCAGCCTGTTCTTGACTGCGGTGAACTCATCCCCCTGCACGGGTTGCGGGTTCTTTTCCTGGGGGTCGTTTTCGATATTGTATTTCGTCAGGGTGTCCGAGCTGAATTCGTAAATGTATTTGTAGGGATACTCCACCAAGGCTGACGCCAAATGGTCGAAGAATGTGGACATGAAGTACGCCCGCTTACCCTGCGCTCTCAACAAACTAACGCCTTGTACAGCGAGGGGCGACTCGGTAACGCCAAAGAAATCGGCAACCGTAGGGACAATATCGGTCTGGTGACTTGTCGTTGAGTCGTGTTTGGCCAGCGCTTTGCCATGCGCCCAGAATATCAGGGGTACGGCAACTTCTTCCTCATGCATGGAAGCGTTGTGAATGAACAAACCGTGCTCACCGAACGACTCGCCATGGTCACCCACAAGTACAAATAACGTCGAGTCCAGAAGGCCGGACTTGTCAAACGACTCCAGCATTTCAGCCAGCACGCTGTCGCTTTTTGCTATGCAGTTTTCGTATTTTTCCAACTCGCTCTTCAAGGCGGAGTCGTGGCCGCATTCATAGGGGTAGTGCGCCGCGCTTGGGAAGTACAATGCAACGAAACCTTTGCCGTTCTTCTTGATGTTCTCCAGGTAAGGGATGCTGGACAAAAACAGCTGCTCGTCACTCTCCCCGAAACTATTGGCATTCGCTGGGCGGTTCTCGCTGGCGATGATGTCCGAGAGCTCATAGGCATTCGATACGCCGATGGATTTCAAGAAACCCCGCATATTTTCGAACTCTAGAAACAATGAGCTGAAGGCGACGGCTTCCATGTTTTTCTGGTTTTTCAGTTCATGGATGAGGCTAGGTTGATTCAGAGACATGGCCTCTTTGATCTCGACGTCGGGGTAGGCGTGCTGCCCGGTCAGGATCGCGTGATAGCCTTTGGACGAGTGAGGCACTGATACGTACGATTTGAACAGCATGCCCTCCCGGGAGAGCTTTTCGAATGTGGGGTACTTTTCAGCGGTATTGATGTCCGCAGCGAAAATGCTGTTCCAGCGAACCGATTCCAGGACGATGAAAACCAGGTTCTTGAAGTCTGGCCTGGCGTGCGACTGTAGTTTTTCGATGTTGTTTACGCTGGAGAGCGGGTAGGCGGGTTGCTCGAACGGCAACGTTGGTTTGTGCGGAGCAGCGTTCAGGAACGTGCTGCTTCTGAGCGCGGTGACCAGCGGACTGACTACGATATTTTTGTTCAAATCGTAGCGCGCGTCTTTGGCGGAGAGGGTGCCGATGAGCAGGGCAGCTATCACTAGCAGGGGAGCCCAGTAGTATCTCTTCTTCCTGGTGACGTCTGTGCGTTGTGCTTTATAGGCGATGTAGGTTGCCACCCCAACGAACGACCACGCCGCCAGGTAAGCAAGAAAGAGTACGAAGACAATGAACCTGAAGGTGAGCCCAAAACCGGCAGATTGCTTGAAGAACGCTTCGGCCCCGGAGGTCAGGTTGCTTGCGTTTTGCAGGCTGTAGCTGATCAGTTGCCAATTCAGAGGCTTCAGCCACAGCTCCCGGACACGCATATCCATCAGCAAGAACAGCAACAAGGCACCTGAGACGATGCTCAACAGGTAGAAGTTGAATTTATGCCGGGTAAGGGTGTAGACGCCAATCACATAGACGGCAGTCGCAAGCATTACATCTTGTAAGAGGTACAGGGCAATATCGAGAACGCCGGTGTCCACCCATCGATAGGAGAAGAACTCGATCAGGATGATCTTCGGCACGAGCAGCAGGGCAACAGCGAGCAGCAGAGAAATGTGTAATGAAAAATTCCGTTTCCACATGTTGTCGAGCCCTCGCATTTAGGAAGCAGGCTTCTTGTTGTGATGGGTGGGCAGAACGCCAGCAGCCAGAGCCCATCTGCTTGAACTTAAGCAGCCTGCCCTTGTTTGAGCAAGTCACCCCAGGCGCATCAAGCGCTTGCCCAAGAAATAGGGCAGGACGAGCGGGCGCTCACGGCCGCTTACCGAAGGTGCGACAAGACTTCACTTAATCTTTCCCATTTGCAGGTGTATCGTATTCGCCCTTCATCGCCAGCCACTGCTGGCAGACTGATTGCGCAGAACACGAGGTACCCGCACCGATGTCCTTTACCCGTCGACAAATGCTCAAGGGCCTGACCGGCCTTGCTGTGGTAGGCCTGGGCGCCGGAGGCGCCGCGCGCTACTGGCTGGGCAAGGTAGAGGACGAGAATGCCGGGCACGACTACGAGCTGATCGCCGCACCGCTGGACGTTGAGCTGGTGCCCGGCTTCAAGACCGAGGCCTGGGCTTTCGGTCCTTCGGCGCCGGGCACCGAGCTGCGGGTTCGCCAGGGCACCTGGCTGCGCGTGCGCTTCATCAACCACCTGCCGGTGGAAACCACCATTCACTGGCACGGCATCCGCCTGCCGCTGGAAATGGACGGCGTACCCTATGTGTCGCAGTTACCGGTCAAGCCCGGCGAGTACTTCGACTACAAGTTTCGCGTGCCGGATGCCGGCAGCTTCTGGTACCACCCCCATGTCGCCAGCTCCGAGGAGCTCGGCCGTGGTCTGGTCGGGCCGTTGATCGTCGAGGAACGCGAGCCCACCGGCTTCCTCCACGAGCGCACCCTGAGCCTGAAAAACTGGCATGTCGACGAGCAGGGCGCCTGGCTGCCGTTCAGCATTCCCCGTGAGGCGGCGCGCAATGGCACCGCCGGGCGCTTGATCACCATCAACGGCCAGGCCGATTCGGTAACCGAGCTGCCGGCCGGCCAGGTGGTGCGTCTGCGACTGTTGAACCTGGACAATACCTGGACCTACCGTCTGAACCTCAAGGGCAACTGCGAGGCGATGATCTATGCCCTCGACGGCAACCCGGTCACCCCGCGCCCGTTGGACGACGACTATTGGCTGGGGCCCGGCATGCGCATTTGCCTGGCAGTGCGCATCCCCGAGGCGGGTGAGGAAATCTCCTTGCGTGACGGTTTCGTGCGCCTGGGCACCTTGCGTTCGGTGCCCAGCAACGATGCGCCGGGCGATTGGCCGCCGGCGCTGCCACCGAACCCTGTGGCCGAGCCGGACCTGGAGAATGCCGAAAAGCTGAACTTCAATTTCGAATGGGTCGGCAAGGTGTCGGTGAATACCGAGAATGGCAGACCACCGAGCTTGTGGCAGATCAACGGGCAGGCCTGGGACATCACCGACAAGACCTGCGCCGATCGCCCGATCGCAACGCTGCAGAAGGGCAAGAGCTACATCTTCGAGCTGAAGAACATGACCCAGTACCAGCACCCGATCCATCTGCATGGCATGAGTTTCAAGGTGATTGCCTCCAATCGGCACAAGATCGTCGAGCCGTGGTTCACCGATACCTACCTGCTGGGCAAGAACGAGCGCGCGCAGGTGGCCTTGGTGGCGGATAACCCGGGCACCTGGATGTTCCACTGCCATGTCATTGACCACATGGAAACCGGTCTGATGGCCGCGATCACGGTGGTGTGATGCGGCCACAAATCATCGATCGCAGCCTCGATCAGGAATTCATGCGTCTGGCCCTGAGCCTGGCGGCAGAAGGTGCCGCACTGGGCGAGGTGCCGGTGGGCGCAGTGCTGGTGCAGCATGGCCAGGTGATCGGGCAGGGCTTCAACCGGCCGATCATCGACAGCGATCCCAGCGCCCATGCCGAGATGGTGGCGATCCGCGCGGCGGCGAAATCCGCCAGCAATTACCGCCTGCCGGGCAGCACCCTGTATGTGACGCTGGAGCCTTGCAGCATGTGCGCGGGGTTGATCGTACATTCGCGGGTGGCGCGGGTGGTGTATGGGGCGCTGGAGCCCAAGGCCGGGATCGTGCAGAGCCAGGGGCAGTTCTTCAGTCAGGGGTTCCTGAATCATCGGGTGATGTTCGAGGGTGGGGTGCTGGCCGAAGCGTGCGGGCAGATCTTGAGTGAGTTCTTCAAGGCCCGCCGGGCAAAGGGGTAGCCTGCACAGGCCTCATCGCCGGCAAGCCGGCTCCCACAAGGATCACCTAGTCCCACTGTGGGAGCCGGCTTGCCGGCGATAGGGCCCAGGAGGTTCACATCGGCGGCGACTGCTCCGCCGGCTTGTCCTTGTTCACCCCTGGCACATGCAGGTTGCCCTCGGCCACCTGGCCTTCGAGCTGCGGCTGGGTCACCCAGGTGAGGATGTCGTAGTAGCGACGGATGTTGGCCACGAAGTGCACCGGCTCCCCGCCGCGGGCATAGCCATACTTAGTCTGCCGGTACCACTGCTTCTGCGACAGGCGCGGCAGCATCTTCTTCACGTCCAGCCACTTGTTCGGGTTGAGCTTTTCGCGCTTGGCCAACGTGCGGGCGTCTTCCAGGTGGCCGCTGCCGACGTTGTAGGCGGCCAGGGCGAACCAGGTACGGTCCGGCTCCTGGATGCTGTCGGCGAGCTCAGCCTTGATCTTCATGAAGTACTTGGCGCCGCCCTGGATGCTTTGCTTGGGGTCCAGTCGGTTGGACACGCCCATGGCCTGGGCGGTGCGCTGGGTCAGCATCATCAGGCCGCGCACGCCGGTCTTGGAGGTGACTTCAGGCTGCCACATCGACTCCTGGTAGCCGATTGCCGCCAGCAGGCGCCAGTCGACCTGCTCGACCTTGGCGTAGCTCTTGAAGTGCTTTTCGTACTTGGGCAGGCGCTGCTGCAAGTGCTGGGCGAACGTATAGGCACCGACATAGCCCAGGACATCGACATGGCCGTAGTAGCGGTCTTTCAGGCGTTGCAGGGTGCCGTTCTTCTGCGCCTTGTCGAGGTACTCGTTGACCTCGTTGAGCAGGCTGTTGTCGTCGCCGGCCGCCACCGCCCAACGCTGGTCGCGCGCGTCGCCCAGGTCGAAGGCAACCCGCACGTTGGGGAAATACACCTGGTTCATCGCCAGTTCGTTGGAGTCGACCAGGGTCAGGTCGATCTGGCCTTCATCGACCATGCGCAGCAAGTCGACTACTTCTACCGCGTCGGACTCTTCATATTGCAGGCCCGGATAGCGCTTTTTCAGCTCGGCCAGCTGGTCGGCATGGCTGCTGCCCTTGAGCACCATGATCTTCTTGCCCACCAGGCCTTTGGCCTCGGTGGGGCGAGGGCGGCCATTGCGGTAGATGACCTGCGGGGTCACTTCGAGGTAGGGGTGGGAGAACTTGGCCTGGGCATTGCGCCGCTCGCTGCTGACCAGACCAGCCGCAGCCAGCACCGGGCCGGACGGCTTGCCGAGGGCATCGAACAACTCGTCGAGGTTGTCGGCAGTCTCGATCTGCAGCTTGACGCCGAGATCGTCGGCGAAATGCTTGACCAGTTCATACTCGAAACCGGTTTCGCCGTTGCGATCCTGGAAGTAGGTGGCCGGGCTGTTGCGGGTAATGACGCGCAGCACGCCATCCTCCTTCACGCGCTCGAGGGTGCTGGGTTTTTCAACGCAGGCACCGAGCATTAGAAAGAGTCCGGTTGCGAAGAGCCATTTGGCGCAACGCTGGCGCAAAGCAGTGTGGGCGAACATAGGTTGCAGTATACGCAAAGGACTGGCACAGCCATATCTCGACAACAGATAGCTTGTCTGCTAGCGCGTTATGTGCAGCCCTGGCCCCATCGCCGGCAAGCCGGCTCCCACAGGTCCTTGTGGGAGCCGGCTTGCCGGCGATGGGGCCAGGGCGGGCAAAACAAGGTAATTTTTTTGACCCGAAAGTCCGGTTCCACCGCCCGGCAGTCATGGCTTAGAGCGGGTGCCGAAAACCGCGGAATTAGGCTAGAATGCACGGCCTCTAAGCACACCCCTTCCTGAGGCTGTCCCGACGATGTTGATCCTGCGCGGCGCTCCTGCCCTTTCTGCCTTTCGCCACGGTAAATTACTCGAGCAACTGAGCCAGAAAGTCCCCGCTGTTACTGGTTTGTATGCCGAATTTGCCCACTTCGCCGATGTTGCCGGCGAGCTGACCGCCGACCAGCAGCAGGTGCTGGGCCGTCTGCTCAAATACGGCCCGAGCGTGCCGGTACAGGAGCCGACCGGCCGCCTGTTCCTGGTCGTACCGCGCCTGGGCACCATCTCGCCATGGGCCAGCAAGGCCAGCGACATCGCCCACAACTGCGGCCTGCAGTCGATCCAGCGCCTGGAGCGCGGCATCGCCTACTACGTTGCCGGCAACCTGAGCGACGCTGACGCCGCATTGATCGCCGCCGAGCTGCACGACCGCATGACCCAGCGCGTACTGGGCCAGCTCGAGCAAGCCGCCGACCTGTTCAGCCATGCCCAGCCCAAGCCGATGACCTCGGTCGACATCCTGGCCGGTGGCCGCGACGCCCTGGCCCAGGCCAACATCGACCTGGGCCTGGCCCTGGCCGAAGACGAGATCGACTACCTGGTCAATGCCTTCCAGGGTCTCAAGCGCAACCCGAACGACATCGAACTGATGATGTTCGCCCAGGCCAACTCCGAGCACTGCCGTCACAAGATCTTCAACGCCAGTTGGGACATCGATGGCCAGGCTCAGGAAAAGAGCCTGTTCGGCATGATCAAGAACACCTACCAGATGCACAACGAAGGTGTGCTGTCTGCGTACAAGGACAACGCCTCGGTGATTGTCGGCAACGTTGCCGGCCGTTTCTTCCCGAACCCTGAAACCCGCCAGTACGGCGCGGTGCAGGAGCCGGTGCATATCCTGATGAAGGTCGAAACGCACAACCACCCGACCGCCATCGCCCCGTTCTCCGGCGCCTCCACCGGCTCCGGCGGCGAAATCCGCGACGAAGGCGCGACTGGCCGTGGCGCCAAGCCCAAGGCTGGCCTGACCGGCTTCACCGTGTCCAACCTGCGTATCCCGGGCTTCGAACAGCCGTGGGAGCAGGCTTATGGCAAGCCGGAGCGCATCGTCGACGCCCTCGACATCATGATCGAAGGCCCCCTGGGCGGCGCCGCGTTCAACAACGAATTCGGTCGTCCGGCCCTGACCGGCTATTTCCGTACCTTCGAGCAGTCCATCAACACCCCGCACGGTGAAGAAGTGCGCGGCTATCACAAGCCGATCATGCTCGCTGGCGGTATGGGCAACATCCGTGAAGATCACGTGCAGAAGGGCGAGATCACCGTCGGCGCCAAGCTGATCGTGCTCGGCGGCCCGGCCATGCTGATCGGCCTGGGCGGCGGCGCCGCTTCGTCGGTTGCCACCGGTGCCAGCTCGGCAGACCTGGATTTTGCCTCGGTGCAGCGCGAAAACCCGGAAATGGAGCGCCGTTGCCAGGAGGTCATCGACCGCTGCTGGCAGTTGGGCGACAACAACCCGATCGCCTTCATCCATGACGTTGGCGCCGGCGGTATCTCCAACGCCTTCCCTGAACTGGTCAACGACGGTGGCCGTGGTGGCCGCTTCGAACTGCGCAACGTGCCCAACGACGAGCCGGGCATGGCCCCGCACGAAATCTGGAGCAACGAGTCGCAAGAGCGCTACGTGCTGGCTGTCAGCGCTGTCGACTTCGAGCGCTTCCAGGCCATCTGTGAGCGTGAGCGCTGCCCGTTTGCGGTGGTCGGTGAAGCCACTGAAGAGCCGCACCTGACCGTAAGCGACAGCCACTTCGGCAACACGCCGGTGGACATGCCGCTCGACGTGCTGCTGGGCAAGCCGCCACGCATGCACCGTTCGGTCACCCGCGAAGCCGAGCTGGGCGATGATTTCGACCCGAGCGAGCTGGACCTGGACGCCGCCGTGCAGCGCGTGCTGAACCACCCGGCCGTGGCCAGCAAGAGCTTCCTGATCACCATCGGCGACCGCACCATCACCGGCCTGGTTGCCCGCGACCAGATGGTCGGCCCGTGGCAGGTACCGGTGGCCGACTGCGCCGTCACCGCCACCAGCTTCGACGTCTACACCGGTGAAGCCATGGCCATGGGCGAGCGTACCCCGCTGGCGCTGCTGGATGCCCCGGCGTCCGGGCGCATGGCAATCGGCGAGACCCTGACCAACCTGGCGGCTTCGCGCATCGAGAAGCTGTCCGACATCAAGCTGTCGGCCAACTGGATGTCCGCCGCCGGCCACCCTGGCGAAGACGCTCGCCTGTACGACACCGTCAAGGCTGTCGGCATGGAGCTGTGCCCGGAGCTGGGTATTACCATTCCGGTCGGCAAAGACTCGATGTCGATGAAGACCAAGTGGAGCGAAGAGGGCGTCGACAAGAGCGTCACCTCGCCGATGTCGCTGATCATTACCGGCTTCGCCCCGGTCACCGACATCCGCAAGACCCTGACCCCCGAACTGCGCATGGACAAGGGCGAGACCGACCTGATCCTGATCGACCTGGGCCGCGGCAAGAACCGCATGGGCGCTTCGATCCTGGCCCAGACCTACGGCAAGATCGCGGCCCTTGCACCAGACGTCGACGACGCCGAAGACCTCAAGGCGTTCTTCGCCGTGATCCAGGGCCTGAACGCCGACGGCCACCTGCTGGCCTACCATGACCGTTCCGACGGCGGTCTGCTGACCACCGTGCTGGAAATGGCCTTCGCCGGCCACTGCGGCCTCGATCTGCACCTCGACCCGCTGACCGACATCCGCAAGGACGTGCCGGCGATCCTCTTCAACGAAGAGCTGGGCGCGGTCATCCAGGTTCGCCAGGATGCCACCCCGGACGTGCTGGCGCAGTTCAGCGCCGCCGGGCTGGGCGAAGGTTGCGTGTCGGTGATCGGCAAGCCGGTCAACAACGCTGAAGTGTCCATCAGCCTCAACGGCGAAGTGCTGTTCGACGACGATCGCCGCATGCTGCAGCGCCAGTGGGCCGAAACCAGCTACCAGATCCAGCGCCTGCGTGACAACGCCGACTGCGCCGATCAGGAATTCGACCTGCTGCTCGAAGAAGACAACCCAGGCTTGAGCGCCAAGCTTGGCTTCGACGTCAATGACGACATCGCCGCGCCGTACATCAAGAAAGGCGTGCGTCCGCAAGTGGCGATCCTGCGCGAGCAGGGCGTCAACGGCCAGGTCGAGATGGCTGCTGCCTTCGACCGCGCCGGCTTCGCTGCCATCGACGTGCACATGAGCGACATCCTCGCCGGCCGCGTCGACTTCGAGGCCTTCAAGGGCCTGGTCGCCTGCGGTGGTTTCTCCTACGGTGACGTCCTCGGCGCCGGTGAAGGCTGGGCCAAGTCGGCGCTGTTCAACGCCCGTGCCCGTGATGCCTTCCAGGCCTTCTTCGAGCGTAACGACAGCTTCGCCCTGGGCGTGTGCAACGGTTGCCAGATGATGTCCAACCTGCACGAGCTGATTCCGGGCACCGAGCACTGGCCGCACTTCGTGCGCAACCGCTCGGAGCAGTTCGAAGCGCGCGTGGCCATGGTCGAGGTGCAGAAGTCCAACTCGATCTTCCTGCAGGGCATGGCCGGTTCGCGCATGCCGATCGCCATCGCCCACGGTGAAGGCCATGCCGAGTTCGCCAGCGAAGAGGCACTGCTGGCAGCCGACCTGTCCGGTTGCGTGGCCCTGCGCTACGTCGACAACCACGGCAAGGTTACCGAAGCCTACCCGGCCAACCCGAACGGCTCGCCGCGTGGCATCACCGGCCTGACCAGCCGCGACGGCCGCGTGACCATCATGATGCCGCACCCGGAGCGTGTGTTCCGCGCCGTGCAGAACTCCTGGCGCCCGGATGAGTGGCAGGAAGATGCCGCGCTGATGCGCATGTTCCGCAATGCGCGGGTGTGGGTGAACTAAGGGTGTACAAGCTCGCCTTCTTCGTCCCGGCCAGCCATGTCGACGTGGTCAAGGCCGCCGTGTTCGCCGCCGGTGGCGGGCGTATCGGCGACTACGACCACTGCGCCTGGCAGACCTTGGGCCAGGGCCAGTTCCGCCCGTTGGACGGCAGCCAGCCGTACCTCGGGCAAGCTGGCCAGGTCGAGGTGGTCGAGGAGTGGAAGGTGGAGCTGGTGGTGGCCGATGAGCTGATTCGTCAGGTCGTCACTGCGTTGAAGCAGAGTCACCCCTATGAGACCCCGGCGTATGAGGTCTGGCCGTTGGCTGACTTCTGAGCGCCTTGAAGCCTCGCGGTTACAAAACGCCAAGCCCCGGTATTCTCCTACCGGGGCTTGGCGTTTTTACAGGGGCTTAGATGAACAGCCCACGCAAGCGGTCCCAGACGCTTGTGTCGACGTGCGCGCGCTCATGCCCGGGCGACTTGTCGAAGATGGAGGCCTTGCCGGCCTGTTCAATGGCTTCGCTGTGCTCGCTTGCCCATACACTGACCAGCTCGTCCTGCCAGTCGCTGTCGTTGGGGTGGGTGAAGTAGCTGCGCGCGACCACCAGCGGATCGAGGAGCCGCCCGCCCTGCCAGTGCTTGTACATGGCAAGGCCGACGTTGCGTACCGCAACGCGTGCCATCAGCACGGCCAGAGTATGCAAGGGATGGACGTCATGGTCCTTGGCCAGCTGGGAGTGGGTCGGGTTGGTGGAACCGGATGTATTGGGGTTGTCCTTACGGAGGGTCTGTATGTCATCGACGGTATTGCCGATCAGGTTGAGCAGGGCCTGGTAACCCATCTTTATCAGGTCCTGCGTATTGCGAATGGGGGAGTCGATGATCCAGGAGGCCAGCCTCAGCCCATTGAATCCGGGTATGTCCGCCAGGATGTCGCGCACTTCGAGAGAGGTCTGCAGATACGCCTGCCATTTCGGGTCGGGGTGGTCACGCAGCAGGATCAGCAGGGCGAGCTCCGAATCAGCACGCTGGCCAGGTGTGATGTTCTCGAAGTTGCCGGACGTCTTGAACAGCACCCGCGCCATCGGTTCGGCCAAGCTGGCGATCACATCGGTGCCGGAGAACATGCCGGTGACGACTGGCCAACCGTGCGTGCAGTCGGTTTTCCCTGTCCATGGCAACACGTGGTCGTGCCCCATTTTGCGCAGGCTCAGTTCGGCGTAGTTGGAGTGGGCAAAGTAATCCTCCAGCACGTGCAGGGCCGCACCGAACTCACGCAGCCCTTGGGGAGTCGGACCCGATGACATGGCAACACGCAGGCGCTCGCACATGTAGTCGACTGAGGTGAAGATGTGGCGCTTCATGGATTTCTTCGGGTCCACCTGCAGCAGGGGATCATCTTGGGCGATGGGCGCCTCGAAATCCTCGTCGATGGTGCGTGGGTCGAAGTTCGATGGGGTGGGGTTGTAGGGGTTGTCGATATGTTCGCTCGGTCGATAGACCCCAAGCATCTGCGGCGTGACCACATAGTGACTGCGTTCTTCCGGGGTGCTTTGCAGGCTGGGGAAAGATCTCAGCGCCAGCAGGTCGACGAGCTGTGTCAGCACCTCTCTGGAAAGCTTGGCGGGGAAGTCTTTCGGCGCATCTGTGGCGCGGACCAGTTTGGGGTCGAGCAGCTGTGAAAAGTCGCGCAACCAGTTGCCGAAATAGATCGCCCGGCGTTGCTTCTCGTTGAAGCCTGCGTATTTGAGATCCTCCTCGATCGACCCGTGCCCCCAGGACTCATCCGGACGATCTTTGTTGCCGCCCCCTGCAGAAAAACCCTCATGGCTTCCGTCCTGGGTATCGGCGTGCTGCGCATGCTCATCCTGGCTCAGGCGGATGAAGCGTTGCAGCGCTGGGTGGCCCACCTGCAAGTGGGTGTCTCGATCGCGCGTGCAGAGGCGGGCGACCGTCAGCTTGCCAGGGTTGATGGGCTCAATGTTCGAGAACAAGTTGGCAAAACGGGCCCCCTCTTCGAACGTGGCATCCTCGGCGACGCTGGCACGGCCGTTGGCCAGGCGGGGCGCGTAATCCTGGCGCAGGACGTTGTCCAGGTGGTGACCGAACTCATGCAGCAGGATGGTCGCCAGCTCGCAGGCGGCCTCCGGCTGTTGCAGCGCGGTCTCGATCACCTCGGGGTGCAGGTGGATGATGCGGGTGGCGTTGTCGTAGCTGGCTTTGCCTACTGCTTGTGTACCGATCTGGTGGACAGGATTGACCAGCGTGCCGTCGCGCATTGCGTTGTGCAGTTGTTGGTAGCAGGTAGCTGGCAGGTCGTCTCCGAACACGGGGACCAGCATCGCGCGGAGGGCTTTCGGCGAAAGCGGTGTGGCAAGTTCAGTCAGTCGATCCAGTGCAAAGGTGGTAGCCAGGGTCGCAGGAAGAGGAGGCATGGCGGGGACTCAGCAAGAGATGGAGCACCCAGCATGTGAGCGCGACCGTTCTCGGGGGAGCGGGCAACTTATCCCGCAGCACGGCTTCCGGCGGGACCTCGCTCAGCCCCGGTGACAAGCCTGCACCTGCGGTCGGTAGTTCCTGCTGCTTGAAGCTGGGGGCAAAACCTTAGCGTCGGTGGCGTTCATTTCGAACGCCACCAACCGAGGTAATGCCCATGCGACATCCATCCTGGCCCAAGCGCTGCCTGTTCGCCTGTCTGCCACTGACGCTGGCCGTCCAATCGGCGGGCTTGCATGCCGAGCCCAGCCCTGAGCTGCCCGACCATTGTCAGGTCGGTTGCCCCGTTGGAGGGGGCGAGCAGACCCTGTATCGACATGGCTATGCCCTGAACAACAACCCACAGACCAAGTTCGCCAACTGGGTTGCCTATCGCATCACCGCGCAAACCCAGGCGCATGGCGCCAAGCGAGAGTGGAAAGCCGACCCGGACATCGACGAAGCGAACACACTTGAGCTGGCTGACTACAAGCATGCCAACGGTACGCTGGGCGTCGATCGCGGTCACCAGGCCAACCTGGCGTCCATGGCGGGCGTGCCGAATGCCTATGAGCTGAATTACCTGTCGAACATCACGCCCCAAATGGGCAATCTCAACAAGGGGGCCTGGGAAAAACTGGAAAGCCGGGAGCGCAATCTGGCGCGAGACGAGGGTGTCGACGCGGTCTACGTGCTGACGGGCCCCTTGTACGAGGCAGACATGGACCCACTGCCAGAGGCGGATGAGCCACACCGAGTACCGAGCGGCTACTGGAAAGTGCTGTTCATCGGCGATACACCGCAGCAGGCCTCCCACGCCGCGTTCGTCATGAGCCAGGCGACACCGTTCAATGCAGGCTTCTGCGACTACCAGGTTACGGTCGAGGAAATCGAAAAACGCGCCGGTCTGAAGCTCTGGAGCGACCTGCCGGCAGATCAGGCGGTTCCCTTGAAAGCTGCCAAGGGAGATCTGGCGAAACAACGTCTTGGCTGCTGATGTCCCGAGGCCTCCATCAGCGCAGCAAAGCTGGGGCCGCTTGGCGGCCCCAGTGGTCCTTACATGTGGTACCCCGGCCCTACGTCGCTCATGTTCGCCACGGTCCAGTAACTGACGCCTGTAAGCTCTTCTGCTTCCTTGATGAACTGTTCGGCCTCCTGCCAGGCGCGTTCGATGTCCTGCAGGGCCCCCGCCAGATCCGACATGTGCAGCGTCCTGAGGCTTTCATAGGATTTCCCCTGTTCGACGCTGGCCGGATTCGCCTGGGCCCATTTCCTGACGATCGCCTCGTGCCACTCGGTATCGTTGGGGTGGACCATGAAGCTTTCGGCAATATCCGCCGGCGTGCGCGCGGTTGCGCCATTGCCTTTCCAGCATTCGAACATGGCCCGGCCCACGGCTTCCACCGCCGCACTGGCCAGCGCCACGGCCAAGGTATGAAAAGGATGTGTGTCATGGTCCTTGGCCAGTTGTGAGTGGCTGGGCATGACATTGGGGTCGACGTTGGGGTTGCCGTCGAGGTGAACCTGCAGGGTCGCGACCTCGTCACCGGCCCATTTCAACAGAGGCTTCTTGAGCAAGGCCAGCGCGTGTTCGACGGTATTGCGCGGAAGCTCGACAACCTGTTGGACCTGGTTGACCAGTTTGTATAGCCAGTTGTCGCGGACCTGATCGCGAGCCTTCAAGTACAGCAGATAGGCTTCTCGATACACGGTCTGTCCGCCGTCATCCAGCAGGATCAGCATGACCTCGTCGAAGTCGCTGCGCTCGCCTGGCTTGAGCTGATCATTTTTCAATATGTCGTCGGGGTAGAGTTTTTCGGCGATAGGATCGATCACGCTGGCGATGATATCGAGTGAACCGAACAGACCGGTGACTACTGGCCATTCATGCCTGGAGGCTTCTTTGCTTTCGACCCAGGTAGTCCAGGTCAATACTTCGTGCCCCAGTTGCCTCAGGCTGAGCTCGACAAAGTTGGAGTGGGCGAAATAGTCCTCCAGCACATGCAGGGCCTCGCCAAAATAACGCAAGCCCTTGGCGCTCATACCCTCCTTCTGCGCCTGACTGAGCTTCATGTGCATGTAGGCGATGGGCCTGCGGATGTAACGCTTCATCGAACGCTTGGGCATCAGTGAATTGCGTTTGTCGCCGGGCAGTACCAGGGGAGGGAAATCCCGGTCGATGGAGCATGGGTCCATGGCATTGGGGTCAAGTACGGTGGGGTTGTCGATGTGCTCGTAGGGCCGGTAGACACCGAGGATCTGCGGTGTCACCCGGTAGTCCTCGCGGCCTTGCGGTGTTTTCTGCAAGTCTTTGAATTCCTTGAGTGCGAGCAAGTCGACAAGTGCGGTCAGCTTGCTGCGCGCAATGCGCGGTGTTTTGCCCTGTATCAGGCTGGCGATCAGGTCGCTCTGTGCGTTCGTACCTTCGCCGGTGGGCAGCACGATCTTGGGATCGATCAGTTGCGAGTAGTCGCGCAACCAGTTGCCAAAATAGATGGCCTTGCATTGCTCGTCACTGAAGCCAATGTCCTTGAGGACCGCCTCGATCGATTCATGACCAAAGGATGCATGTCCTTTGCCGTGCCCGGGGCCGGCAATAAAGCGCTTGTCGCGGCTTTTATCCTGATCCTCATTGGCGATTTCGGGGTCGCTGACGGGCTCCATGGTGACCTGCTCGAGCTTGAGCGGCTGGCGATTGGCAGAGGTGCCATAAGTGGCGAAAGTGCAGTCGGCGCTGACGGGGCTGTCGTAGAACAACAGGGTCGCTGCGAAATGCGCTGCCAGGTTGGCCGGGGGCGGCGGGGCGTCTGAGGGGGCGTCGTCCGGCGAGGCATCGTTGAAGTCGCTGCGCAGCACGGTATCGATGTGCAGGCCCAGGGCTTCGATCAAGGCCATCAGCAGCGCCGCGCTTGTTGCCGGTTGCTGTAGCGCCTGTTCGATGGCTGCCCGGCTGACGTCGATGGCGCGAGCCTCGCTGTCGTAAGTCGCCAACGGACTCATGTCCTTGACCCGATGTACCGGGTTGGGAACCTGCTGGGTGGCCAAAGCATCCTTGAGCCTGGCCAGGTTGGCAACGGGTATGCCGACACCGAACACCGGCCTGAGCAGATAAGTGAACAACTGTGGTTCCAGCCGGCCGGCGATCTCCGAAAGGAGTTCCAGGGCGAAGCGGCTGTGCAGGGTCGGCAGGGAAGGGTCGTCAGTTACTGGACTTTCATCGCTGTCGTCATAGGTCATCATTGTGTCCTCACTGAAGGGGGCACAATGGTGAAGCGAGTGTGCAGACTCAATCAGCCGGAACACGTACCCCGCGCTTGCACAGCTTGCAACGCTGCGCCAGCACGGGGTAGCCGATCAGGCGGTACCGATCTCCCCCCCATCGTCACGCTGGATCACCACCGTCGAAGCCCGTGGCCGCACCTTGGTCCCCGCCGGGGTGACGTCGGTTGCCTTGCCGGTAGACGGCCAGTTGTCCGGATGCTGGATGTTGACGAACAGGGTCTTGTTATCCGGCGTGAAGGCAATCCCCGTCACCTCGCAGCCGTTCGGCCCGACGAAGAAACGCCGCAAATCTACCTGGTTCCTGGCATTGACCGGCACCTGCTTGCCCGTGGCATCCACCAGGTCGGTGGGGATCACCGCCAGCAGCTGGTCGTTGGTGTAGTCGGTCAGCGTGGTTTCGCTATTGTCGGTCTCGAACCACAGCACGCCTCGGCTATCGAAACGCATGCCGTCGGGACTGGCGAACTGGTTGAGCTCGGTCAGGCCCGAGCGGTTGATATCGGCGCTGCCGGCAGCATTGGCGCCGAACACGAAGATGTCCCAGGTGAAGCTCGAATGGTCGTCGCTGTCGTGCCAGCGGATGATGTGGCCGTGGCGGTTGGGGCCCCGCGGATTGGCCGCGTCGACCTGTTCCGGTGACCGCACGCTGTTGTTGGTCAGGGTCAGGTAGACATCGCCGTTGAGCGGGTTGACCGCCGTCCACTCGGGGCGGTCCATCGGCGTCGCGCCTACGGCATCGCCCGCACCGCGCGTGTTGAGGATGATGCCCGGCAGGTCGCCATACAGTGCCCCCAGGGTGCTGCCATCCTGGGTCGCCGTGGCAACGTCCAGCAACAACCAGACGCCGGTGCCATCGGCATTGAAGCGGGCCACGTAGAGCTTGCCCTGGTCCATGTACTTGGCACCGGTAGCCAGGCGATCGGCGGGTTTGGCGTCGGCGGCATCCCACAGGGCGGTGGAGACGAACTTGTACAGGTATTCGTTGTTGGAATCGTCGCCCATGTACCAGACCAGGGGCTTGCCCGCCACCGCCAGGCCCGGGCAGCAGCCTTCGTGACGGAAGCGGCCGAGGGCGGTGCGCTTGGTGGCCAGGGTATTGCTGTTGTACGGGTCGATTTCGACGATGTAGCCAAAGGTGCTGGCTTCGTTGCGGTAATCGTCCGTGGCGCTGGCGCCCTTGAGGGTCACGTCGAAGCGGGCGAATTCGTCGTCCACCTCGGTGCTGTCGCCGGCAGCGCTCTCCCACTTGTACAGGCCGCTGGAGGTGCCGACACCGATACGGCGCTGGTCTGCCGAGAGAGTGCCCTTGTTGACGAAGATGCCCGGCCAGTTCTCTTCGCAAGTCAGGTAGGTACCCCATGGGGTGTAGCCGTTGCCGCAGTTGTTGTTGGTGCCGCGGCAATGGGTGCCGGCGGTCGAGTACTTCGTCTTGACGTGCTCGCTGCCACGCAGCGGGCCGCTGATCTGCATGCGCGAGGCGGTGGTGAAGCGGCGGTTGAGCGGGTCGTTGTCGACCACCTGCCAGCGACCGCCGCGCTTCTGCAGGCGTACCACGCCGGCACCGTGGGCGTTGATTTCCTTGCGTACTTCCTCGGCCGGGCGCTTGCCATCGACGTCGGTGGTCGGGCCGTTGGGGTGCAGGGCGGCGGTATCGATGTATTCGAAATTGATCGCCAGCAGCCCGTCCTCGGCGCTGCCATCGATCGGGAAGAAATGCATGCCGTCATGGTGCATGCCCATGGCATTGGCCTGGTCGCTGGAGGTGTTGCTACCGTCCGCTTTCCAGGGGTTGCCTTGGCTGTTGAGCGGCGTGCCCCACGGCGCCAGCACATAGGCGCTGTAGCCCGCGGCGACCACGCAGCCGTCGGTGCGCGAGCCAGGGATGGACTGGAAGCCCAGCGCCAGTTTCGACCCAGGGCCTGTCACAAGTGACTTGGCGACCGCAGTGTCGCTGTCGGCGCCACCCGCGCTGTCGAAGCAGCCCGTCAGGCCCGTACCGACAATCATGGCGACGGCAGCACCGAGGCTGCCACGCATCACACTGCGCCGGCTCAGGTAAACGTCCATGATGCTGGCCATCGGCGGGTTGCCGCTGTGGTTGCGGTCCCGGTTGTCGCCGGTTTCTCGACTCATCAAGGCGTCCTTATGTTGGCTGAGTTAGAAGAAACCGCGACTTTAGAGCGCAAGTATGATGATTTCTTTACAAAGATATGAATGGGACTTTCACGCGCCAGCGTGACTGCACCGAGTCCGAGGCTCATGCGGTGACGTCCGGTCAGCTCGCGGTCGCGGTTGTCGACGGGGCTGTCGAGGTGCCAACGTGGGGCTAGGTGCCGCAGGGTCTGCCGCCGGTCGCGCAGTTGCTGGCTGGCAGGGTCGTCGGCCAACGCCGTTGATGCGGTCAGGCGACCGGCGATGCAGAAGGCGGCAATGTGGCGCAAGAGGAACGGCATGGAAGCACCCCGCAAAGGCTGTACGGCTTACGTACTTGTTTGCGTGGATGCTAAGAATTTGCTCATCCAGTTGGATGCCGTCCCCTGCCTACGCTGGCGTAGGACGCGAGTGGAACTGAGGTGCGAAAGCTCCTACAGCTTTAATTGCAACGGCGGATTGTCAGGGCCGAATCTCGATCAACGTTCCATCTCGCACCAGCTCCCACACTTCCTGCATGTCGCGGTTGCGCATGGCGATGCAGCCATCGGTCCAGTCGAGGGTGTGGAAGTACCACTCGGGGTAATCGTCGTTCACCGGCGTGCCGTGAATCATGATCATGCTGCCGGCGCTCACGCCTTCGCGGGTGGCGCGGGCGGCGTCGGTGATGTTCGGGTAGGTGATGTGCATGGCCAGGTTGAAGCGGTCGCTTTCCTTGCGCCAGTCAAGCCAGTACAGGCCTTCCGGGGTCTTCTTGTCGCCCTCGCGCTCCTTGGCGCCCTTGGGTTGCTTGCCCAGGGAAATGCGGTAGGTCTTGAGCGGTTCGCCTCGGCTGATCAATTGCAGGCGGCGCTCGGACTTGATCACCAGCACTTTGTCGATCAGCGGCTGCATGGCAGCTTGCGATTGCGATTGCTGCGGTACCGGTGGCAACGGCTTGCGAATGATGGTCTCGGTGAAGGCCGCCTGGGACACCGAGGTAACGCAAAGGCAGAAAAGGGCAAGCAACCAGCGCATGTAACGGTATCCCTGAAGGCTTTAAGTAATGGGCGAGACGGTCATCGGTGGCAGGTACTCATGGCCTACGGGGTAGTGCTGCCCGATGCGGTCGCGATAATAGCATTCTAGTGTGCGTGTGACGGTCCGGAAAGCCAGGCGGTCCCACGGGATCTCGTGCTCCTCGAACAACCGCACCTCCAGGCTTTCGACACCAACCGCGAAGTCAAGGTCCACCAGTTCGGCACGGAAGAACACGTGCACCTGGTTGATGTGCGGCAGGTCGAACAGCTGGTAGAGGGCCATCGCGCCTACCCGAGCGCAGGCTTCCTCGACGGTTTCGCGACGGGCGGCCTGGTCCAGGGTTTCGCCGTTTTCCATGAAACCGCCGGGCAGGGTCCAGAAGCCGCGACGAGGCTCTATCGCGCGGCGGCACAGCAGCACCTGGCTGCCCCAGGTCGGCAGCACCCCGGCGACGATATTGGGGTTCTGGTAGTGGATGGTCTGGCAATGGTCGCAGACGTAGCGCAGGCGGCTGTCGCCTTCCGGGATCCGCTGTATGACTGGCTGGCCGCACGCGTTGCAGAATTTCATGCTGTCTCCCTTTTGTTGCGGTTATCTTGGCGCGCCAGGCAGTGCTGCCGCAAGCGTGCGGGGGTTGGGTGCTGCGTGGCTTTTGGTGCATCATGCACGGCAGGCCTTGGAAACGAGAGTGCGCAATGCTGGACGAGCTACTTCGCCGAATGAGCAACCACCAACCGGCTTCGCTGGAAACCGACCGACGGTTCCCCGAAGCGGCGGTCCTTTTGCCCATTACCCGCAGCGAAGCGCCTGAACTTGTCTTGACCTTGCGTGCCAAGGGCCTCTCGACCCACGGCGGTGAAGTCGCCTTTCCGGGCGGTCGCCGCGACCCGGAAGACCCGGACCTAGTGTTCACCGCCTTGCGCGAAGCCGAAGAAGAAATCGGCCTGCCGCCTGGCCTGGTAGAGGTGATCGGCCCCCTGAGCCCGTTGATTTCCCTGCATGGCCTCAAGGTGACGCCATTCGTCGGGCTGATCCCCGATTTCGTCGAATATCACGCCAATGATGCGGAGATCGCGGCAGTATTCAGCGTGCCGCTGGAATTTTTCCGTCAGGACCCGCGTGACCACACCCACCGTATCGATTACCAGGGCCGCAGTTGGTATGTGCCCAGCTATCGTTATGGCGAATACAAGATCTGGGGGCTATCGGCGATCATGATCGTCGAACTGGTCAACCTGCTGTACGACGCCGGTATCAGTCTGCACCAGCCCCCCGAGCGCTATATAGAGATCTGAGCGGGGCACACCCCGCCGCCGTTGCCATCCTGAGGAGCGAACATGAAATACCGCCTGGGCGACCTGCGGGTCGAAAGCCATCCCACCAGCTGGGCCGCACCGAATGCCACGCTGATCGGCCGCGTGCGCCTGCAGGCCCGCGCCAGCGTGTGGTTTGGCGCGGTACTGCGGGGCGACAACGAGCTGATCGACATCGGCGAGGACAGCAATGTCCAGGACGGTACGGTGATGCACACCGACATGGGTTCGCCGCTGACCCTCGGCAAAGGCGTGACCATTGGCCACAACGCCATGCTGCATGGCTGCAGCATTGGCGACTACAGCCTGATCGGCATCAATGCGGTGATCCTCAATGGTGCGCGCATCGGCAAGCACTGCATCATCGGCGCCAATGCGCTGATCCCCGAAGGCAAGGAAATTCCCGATGGCTCGCTGGTGATGGGGTCGCCGGGCAAGGTGGTGCGCGAACTGAGCGAGCAGCAGAAACGCATGCTCGAGGCCAGCGCCGCCCACTATGTGCACAATGCCGAGCGCTATGCGCGAGAGCTGGTGGTCGACGATGAGTGAGGCGGTTGCCGTTGAGCGGCCGGTCGCTTCGCCTTGCGTGAGCATCTGTGCGCTGGATGAGCAGGATATCTGTACCGGGTGCCAGCGCACCGTGGCCGAGATTGGCCGGTGGGGCCGGATGGACAACAGCGAGCGCCGGGCGGTGCTGAAGTTGTGTCATGAGCGAGCGGTGGCTGCAGGGTTGATCTTGTAGGAGCGGCCTTGTGTCGCGAAAGGGTTGCGAAGCAGCCCCAGCAATTCTCGAAGCACCGCGGAAAAAAAACTGGGGCCGCCTTGCGGCCCTTTCGCGACACAAGGCCGCTCCTACAGGATAGGCGCTGCGGCTGACTCGAAAATCAAGTAATCTGTACCGCTTGCCCGACGGTCTCTGCCCATGTTCTTTCTCATCGCCTACATCGCCAGCGTAGTGCTGATCAACTATGCCTTCTCCAGCGCCCCGCACCTGGACGTGATCTGGTCCGCCTGGGGCGGGCTGGTGTTCATCCTGCGCGACATGGTGCAGACCCGCTTCGGCCATGGCGCGCTGATCGCCATGCTGCTGGCCCTGGTGCTGTCGTATGTCACCTCCGAGCCGGCCATCGCCCTGGCCAGCGCCACGGCATTCTTCGTCTCCGAACTGATCGACTGGCTGGTGTTCAGCATCACCCGCCGGCCTTTGCGCGACCGTTTGTGGCTGAGCTCGGCGCTGAGCATTCCGGTCGACACGTTCATCTTCTTCGGCATGATCGGCGCCCTGACGCCCGCCGTCATCGGCACCGCCATGGCCTCGAAATTCGCCGGCGTGACCGCGGTGTGGCTGGCCATGGCATTTCGTGCGCGGCGGGCCGCCGTCACGGGCTGATGGTGTAGAATACCGGTCCTTTTTCAGCGGGCTGCGCCAAGCCTGGTGCGACCCCGGACGCCTTCGAGGACCTGAAATGACCCGTATCGGAACCCCATTGTCGCCCACCGCGACCCGAGTACTGCTCTGCGGCTGTGGCGAGCTGGGCAAGGAAGTGGTGATCGAGCTGCAGCGCCTGGGCGTCGAAGTGATCGCCGTGGACCGCTACGCCAATGCCCCGGCGATGCAGGTCGCGCACCGCAGCCACGTGGTCAACATGCTCGATGGCGTGGCCCTGCGTGCGGTAATCGAAGCTGAAAAACCGCATTACATCGTCCCTGAAATCGAAGCCATCGCCACCGCCACCCTGGTGGAGCTTGAGAACGAAGGCTTCAACGTGGTGCCGACCGCCCGCGCCACCCAGCTGACCATGAACCGCGAAGGCATTCGCCGCCTGGCTGCCGAAGAGCTGGACCTGCCAACCTCACCCTACCACTTTGCCGACACCTTCGAAGACTACGCCAAGGCCGTGGCCGACGTCGGCTACCCCTGCGTGGTCAAGCCGGTGATGAGTTCGTCGGGCAAGGGCCAGAGCCTGCTGCGCAGCGATGCCGACTTGCAGAAGTCGTGGGACTACGCCCAGGAAGGCGGCCGTGCCGGCAAGGGCCGAGTGATCATCGAGGGCTTCATCGATTTCGACTACGAAATCACCCTGCTGACCGTGCGCCACGTGGGCGGCACCACGTACCTGGAACCGGTCGGCCACCGTCAGGAGAAAGGCGACTACCAGGAATCCTGGCAGCCCCAGGCCATGAGCGCGAAGGCCTTGGCCGAATCGCAACGCGTGGCCAAGGCCGTCACCGATGCACTGGGTGGGCGCGGCCTGTTCGGTGTGGAATTGTTCGTCAAGGGCGACCAGGTGTGGTTCAGCGAAGTCTCGCCACGCCCGCATGACACCGGCCTGGTCACCCTGATCTCCCAGGACCTGTCGCAGTTCGCCCTGCATGCCCGCGCCATCCTCGGCCTGCCGATACCGGTGGTGCGCCAGTTCGGGCCTTCGGCTTCGGCGGTGATCTTGCCTGAGGGGCAGTCGCAGCAGACCAGCTTTGCCAACCTGGGCGCGGCGCTGAGTGAGCCGGATACTGCGATCCGCTTGTTCGGCAAGCCGGAAATCAATGGCCAGCGCCGCATGGGTGTGTGCCTGGCGCGTGATGAGTCGGTGGAAGCGGCGCGGGCCAAGGCGACCCGTGCTTCGCAGGCGGTCAAGGTCGAGTTCTGAATTGAAATTGGGGGGGCCGCTTCGCGGCCCTTTCACGACACAAGGCCGCTCCTACAGGGATTACGCGTTCCCCTGTAGGAGCGGCCTTGTGTCGCGAAAGGGCTGCAAAGCAGCCCCAGCCCACTCAAAGTTTGCTGTCGCGGGTCTCTTTCAGGCACAGGACAGCGATCAAGCTGATCACCGCCGCCACCGACACATAACCCCCCACCCAGCTAAGCCCGCCCATGCTCACCAATTTCTGAGCAAAAAACGGCGCCGCCGAAGCCCCGACGATCCCGCCCAGGTTATAGGCCGCCGAAGCACCGGTATAACGCACGTGCGTGGGGAACAGCTCCGGCAACAATGCGCCCATCGGAGCAAAGGTCACCCCCATCAGGAACAGTTCGATGGCCAGGAACAGCGCCACGCCCGTGGTCGAGCCCGAGGTCAGCAACGGCTCCATGGTGAAGCCCGAAGCTACCGCCAGCAGGCCACCGACGATCAGCACCGGTTTGCGCCCGTAACGGTCGCTGAGCCAGGCCGACAACGGCGTGGCCAGGGCCATGAAGACCACGGCGAAGCACAGCAGGCCGAGGAAGGTTTCGCGGCTGTAGCCCAGGGTGGTCACCCCGTAGCTCAGCGAAAACACCGTCGAGATGTAGAACAGCGCGTAGCACACCACCATTGCCGCCGCGCCCAGCAAGGTCGGCAGCCAGTACTTGGCGAACAGGTCGACCACCGGCATCTTCACGCGCTCATGACGGGCTACCGCCTTGGCGAACACCGGGCTTTCTTCAAGCTTCAGGCGCACGTACAGGCCCACCAGTACCAGCGCGGCGCTGAGCAGGAACGGAATGCGCCAGCCCCAGTCACGGAACTGTTCATCGCTGAGCACCAGCGCCAAGGTCAGGAACAAGCCATTGGCCGCCAGGAACCCGATCGACGGGCCAAGCTGCGGGAACATGCCGAACCAGGCGCGCTTGCCTTCCGGCGCGTTCTCGGTGGCCAGCAACGCCGCGCCACCCCATTCCCCACCCAGGCCCAAGCCTTGGCCAAAGCGCAGCACACAGAGCAGAATCGGTGCCCAGACGCCGATGCTGTCATAGCCCGGCAGCACGCCGATCAGGGTGGTTGATACCCCCATCAGCAGCAACGAGGCGACCAGCGTCGACTTGCGCCCGATACGGTCGCCGAAGTGGCCGAACAGCGCCGAGCCCAGCGGACGGGCGAGGAAGGCGATGCCGAAGGTGAGGAAGGCCGCGAGCATCTGCGCAGTGCCCGACCCGGACGGGAAGAATACCGGGCCGATCACCAGCGCGGCGGCGGTGGCGTAAACGTAGAAGTCGTAAAACTCGATGGCAGTGCCGATGAAGCTGGCGGTGGCCACCCGCGCAGGCGAGTTGACCGGCGCGGCAGGCGCTTCGGCGTAGGTGCTGCTGGTTGTCATTAAGTAGGTCCCTAACAGTCTGATTCCGCTCCATGGGCTTTGCCCGCAGCGGCCTGGCAGGCACGGCTTTGCGGACGCCGGAGCGTATTGTTCTTGTGTTCGCCCGACTGACGATAGCCCAAGGGGGGTAGGGGCGGGAGCGGGCACTGTTCGGGGTGTTGAAGCAGGACCACGGGGCGTGTCAGTGGAGCGGACTGGCCGTGTGGCGCCGGGTGCGGGTAGCAGGCGGGACGGCGGGGCTGGGTAAGCGTGACCCGAGTATAGCTAGCGGGTCACGGTCCACACCAGTACCTTGCTGGCGCAATTGTCCTCTGTTTCGAGGATTTCCAGGCGATAGCGGCCGATCTTCAGGCAAACGGCGCTTTCCGGGATGCTTTCCAGTGCTTCGGTGACCAGCCCGTTGAGGGTCTTCGGGCCGCCGTCGCAGGGCAGGTGCCAGCCAAGGGTGCGGTTGATTTCGCGCAGCGAGGCGGTGCCTTCGATGACGAAGGTGCCGTCGGGTTGGGGGTGGACGTGTGGGTTGTCGAGGCTTTGCTCGTCCTCGAACTCGCCGACGATCTCCTCGAGGATGTCCTCCAGGGTGACGATGCCTTGTACTTCGCCGTACTCGTCCACCACGACGCCCAGGCGCCGTTGCTGCTTGTGGAAGTTCAGCAGTTGCAGTTGCAGGGGCGTGCTTTCGGGAACGAAGTAGGGTTCGTAGCAGGCGCTGTGCAGTGCCTCCAGGGTCAGCTCGGCCTTGGGCAGCAAGTGGCTGATGAGCTTGGTGTTGAGGATCGCTTCGACCTGGTTGATGTCGTTGTGGTAGACCGGCAGGCGAGTGTGGCGGCTGACGATCAACTGCTCGATGATGCGTTCGATCGAGTCGTCCAGGTTGATGCCGTCGACCTCGTTGCGCGGTACCAGGATGTCGTTGACGGTGATCTTGTCCAGTGCCTGCAGGCCGTCCTGCAAGCCGTGGCGAGGCGAGTCGAGCGCGTCGTCCTCGTCGAAGTCGTCAGCTTCCTGCGGGTGCAGGGCGACCGCCGTGGGTTGCACGCGGAACGGGCGCAGCAGCAGTTTGGCGCAACCATCGAGCAGGCAGGCCAGGGGCTGCAGCAGGGTGAGCGGTGGTTTGAGCAGGCTGACACCGAGGCTGACGAACGCCTGCGGGTTGCGCCGTGCCAGGCGTCGAGGCAGGTATTCGGCAAGGATCAGCAGGGTCAGGGTCGCCCCCAGGCCAGCCAGCCAGAAGCCATGCTCGCCGCTGTAGCGCTGGCCGATCAGGCACGCCAGGCCCAGCACCAGCAGCTTGCCCAGGCTGGCGCAGAGCACCAGGGCCTGGGCCGGCAGTGGCGGCAGCCCATCGTCACCGTTGCGCAGCGAGCCGTTGAGTTGCAGGCGGGCGGCATCCACCGCGGTGAACAGCGCCGACCACAGCAGCGCCAGTGCCAGAGTGCCGAATAGCGGAGCGTACGGCAGGGTGTCCATGGGCGACCGTCAGATATGCAGGATGAATTCGCGAACCAGCTTGCTGCCGAAATAGGCCAGCATCAGCAGGCAGAAACCGGCCAGGGTCCAGCGGATGGCCTTGTGGCCTCGCCAGCCCAGGCGCGTGCGGCCCCACAGCAGCACGCTGAACACTATCCAGGCGACACAGGCCAGCAAGGTCTTGTGCACCAGGTGCTGGGCGAACAGGTTGTCGAGGAACAACCAGCCGGAAATCAGCGACAGCGACAGCAGGCACCAACCCGCCCAGAGGAAGCCGAACAGCAGGCTTTCCATGGTCTGCAGGGGCGGGAAGTTGCGGATCAGACCGGACGGGTGCTTGTTCTTGAGCTGGTGATCCTGCAACAGCAGCAGCAGCGACTGGAACACGGCAATGGTGAACAGCCCGTAGGCCAGGATCGACAGCAGGATATGCGCGAGGATGCCTGGCTCTTCGTTGATCAGCGGCACGGTGCCGGGCGTGGCGAACTGGGCCAGCAGCGCGGTGATGGCACCGAGCGGGAACAGCAGCGCCAGCAGGTTCTCCACTGGGATGCGCAGGCAGGCCAGCAGGGTCAGGGCGATGACCGCCACGGCGATCAGGCTGGCGGCACTGAAGAAATCGAGGCTCAGGCCCAGCGGGGTGATCAGCTGGAAGAACAGCGCACCGGCCTGGGCGAGCACGGCGATGGCACCGAGCAGGCCGAGCAGCCGCTTGTCGGCTTTGTCCGACTGGGCCAGGTGCAAACCTTGATACACGGTCGCAGCTATATAGAGGCCGGCGGCGATCAGGGTAGGGATGAGGCTGGGTGAGGAGAACATAAGTCCTGGTTGGCGAGCCTTAAAGAGACGGAGTTTGGCATAGATCGTCACTGTCAAGGAAGTCTGGCAGGGCCCTATCGCCGGCAAGCCGGCTCCCACATGGAAGGCGGTAAGGTCCTTGTGGAAGCCGGCTTGCCGGCGATGGAGGCACCGAATATCCCCCAGGCCGCCACCAAGGTGTGCGCCGCCGCCGCTCTTCGCTATAATCGCCGCCTTGCTGTGCCCAGCGCGTTTACATTTTTACCTGGGCGCCTGACAAACCTCGGCTTTTACTGGGCCTGAAAGGATCACCATGTTCGAAAACCTGACCGACCGCCTGTCACAGACGCTGCGCCATGTCACCGGCAAGGCCAAGCTGACTGAAGACAATATCAAGGATACGTTGCGCGAAGTGCGCATGGCCCTGCTCGAGGCCGACGTTGCCCTGCCGGTGGTCAAGGATTTCGTCAACAGCGTCAAGGAACGTGCGGTCGGCACCGAAGTGTCGCGCAGCCTGACCCCAGGCCAGGCCTTCGTGAAGATCGTCCAGGCCGAGCTGGAAAGCCTGATGGGCGCGGCCAACGAAGACCTCGCGCTGAATGCCGCGCCACCCGCCGTGGTGCTGATGGCGGGCCTGCAGGGCGCTGGTAAGACCACCACCGCCGGCAAGCTCGCGCGCTTCCTCAAGGAGCGCAAGAAAAAGAGCGTGATGGTGGTGTCGGCCGACGTCTATCGCCCGGCGGCGATCAAGCAGCTGGAAACCCTGGCCAACGACATCGGCGTGACCTTCTTCCCGTCCGACATCAGCCAGAAGCCGGTGGCCATTGCCGAGGCCGCCATCCGCGAGGCCAAGCTCAAGTTCATCGACGTGGTCATCGTCGACACCGCCGGTCGTCTGCACATCGACGCCGACATGATGGCCGAGATCAAGGCGCTGCATGCTGCGGTCAAGCCGATCGAGACCCTGTTCGTGGTCGACGCCATGACCGGCCAGGACGCCGCCAACACCGCCAAGGCCTTTGGCGAAGCCCTGCCGCTGACCGGCGTGGTGCTGACCAAGGTCGACGGTGACGCCCGTGGCGGTGCCGCGCTGTCGGTACGTGCCATCACCGGCAAGCCGATCAAGTTCATCGGTATGGGCGAGAAGACCGAGGCCCTCGAGCCCTTCCACCCGGACCGTGTCGCCTCGCGCATCCTCGGCATGGGCGACGTGCTCAGCCTGATCGAGCAGGCCGAGCAGACCATCGACAAGGCCAAGGCCGACAAGCTGGCCAAGAAGCTGAAGAAGGGCAAGGGCTTCGACCTCGAAGACTTCCGCGACCAGCTGCAGCAGATGAAGAACATGGGCGGCCTGGGCGGCCTGATGGACAAGCTGCCGAGCATCGGCGGGGTCAATCTGTCGCAGATGGGCAACGCCCAGGGCGCGGCCGAGAAGCAGTTCAAGCAGATGGAAGCGATCATCAACTCCATGACGCCGGCCGAGCGTCGCGACCCTGACCTGATCAGTGGTTCGCGCAAGCGCCGTATCGCCCTCGGTTCCGGTACCCAGGTGCAGGACATCGGCCGCTTGATCAAGCAGCACAAGCAAATGCAGAAGATGATGAAGAAATTCTCCGCCAAGGGCGGCATGGCCAAGATGATGCGTGGCCTGGGCGGAATGCTGCCAGGCGGCGGCATGCCGAAGCTGTAACCCCTATTCCGGGAGCCGGCCTTTCGCTGGGCAGGCTTCCAGAACCCCCGCCGTGGCGGGGCAACTGCCGTGGATTTCACGGCTAAACCGGCAAATCTGGACGGTGGGGCAATGCCTTGCCGAAAAAGTCATTTGCAAATGTCCGTGTATTCCCCGAGAATATGCGGCCTTTTGGGCACCCGTGTGCCTATTTGGCATTCAGATTTGCAGTACAAACTGCAACACCGACTATAGGAACGATGTTCACATGGTAACCATTCGTCTGGCCCGTGGCGGCTCGAAAAAGCGCCCATTCTACCACCTGACCGTGACCAACTCGCGTAACGCCCGTGACGGCCGTTTCGTTGAGCGCGTTGGCTTCTTCAACCCGATCGCATCGGGCGCCGAAGTCAAGCTGTCGGTCAACCAAGAGCGCGTCACCTACTGGCTGAGCCAGGGCGCACAGCCGTCTGAGCGCGTTGCTCAGCTGCTGAAGGACGCTGCCAAGGCCGCTGCCTGAACAGTATGAACGCGACGCCAGAAAAGGCTGACGACCTCATCGTCGTTGGCAAGATTTTTTCGGTTCACGGCGTTCGCGGCGAGGTGAAGGTGTATTCCTTTACCGATCCGATTGAAAACCTGTTGGATTATCCGCGCTGGATGCTTCGGCACGAAGGCACGGTAAAGCAGGTCGAGCTGGTCAGCGGTCGTGGCTCCCAAAAGGGCCTGGTCGTGAAACTGAAAGGCCTCGATGATCGCGATGAAGCCCGTCTTCTGAGTGGTTACGAAATCTGCATTGCGCGGAGCCTTTTGCCCAACCTGGCCGCAGACGAGTACTACTGGTACCAGCTGCAGGGCCTGAAGGTCATCAACCAGGACGAACACCTGTTCGGCAAGGTCGATCACCTGTTGGAGACCGGTGCGAACGATGTAATGGTGGTCAAACCCTGCGCAGGCAGCCTGGATGATCGCGAGCGTCTGTTGCCCTATACGGCGCAATGCGTGCTCAACGTCGACCTGGAAGCAGGCGTGATGCGGGTTGAATGGGACGCGGACTTCTAGACGATGGGTAACCTTCGCGTAGACGTCATCACGTTGTTCCCCGAGATGTTCTCGGCCATCACGGAGTACGGCATTACCAGCCGCGCGGTGAAACAGGGGTTGCTTCAGGTGACTTGCTGGAACCCGCGGGACTACACCACAGATCGTCACCACACGGTGGATGATCGGCCGTTTGGCGGTGGTCCGGGCATGGTGATGAAAATCAAGCCTCTGGAAGACGCCCTGGTTAGCGCCAGGCAAGCGACCGGAGCATCGGCAAAGGTGATCTACCTTTCGCCGCAAGGCCGCAAGCTTACCCAGCAGGCGGTCAAAGGCCTGGCAGAGCAGGAATCGTTGATCCTGATCGCCGGTCGTTATGAAGGCATCGACGAGCGCTTTATCGAGGCTCATGTCGATGAGGAGTGGTCGATTGGCGACTATGTGCTTTCCGGTGGCGAGCTGCCGGCCATGGTACTGATCGATGCGGTTACGCGGCTGCTGCCCGGAGCTTTAGGGCATGTGGACTCGGCGGAAGAAGATTCCTTCACCGACGGTCTGCTCGATTGCCCGCATTACACCCGACCCGAGGTGTATGCGGATCAGCGTGTTCCCGACGTGTTGCTAAGTGGCAACCATGCACATATCCGGCGTTGGAGGATGAAGCAGTCCCTTGGTAGGACCTTCGAACGACGCGCCGATCTTCTGGAAAGTCGCTCGCTTTCTGGAGAAGAGAAGAAGCTGCTCGAGGAATATCTCCGCGAGCGGGACGATAGTTAAACGTATCGATGGTGGATCAAGTATCCATCTTAGGAGCACAGCATGACCAACAAGATCATCCAGCAGCTCGAAGCCGAGCAGATGAGCAAGGAAATCCCAACCTTCGCACCAGGCGACACCATTGTCGTTCAGGTTAAAGTGAAGGAAGGTGAGCGTTCCCGTCTGCAGGCGTTCGAAGGCGTCGTTATCGCCAAGCGTAACCGCGGTCTGAACAGCGCCTTCACCGTGCGCAAGATCTCCAGCGGCGTTGGCGTAGAGCGTACCTTCCAGACCTACAGCCCGCAGATCGACAGCCTGGCCGTGAAACGTCGTGGTGACGTGCGTAAAGCCAAGCTGTACTACCTGCGCGACCTGTCCGGCAAAGCCGCTCGCATCAAGGAAAAACTGTCCTGAGTACAGTTTGCCCGGTGGCCCAGGCCGCCTAGCGAGAAAAAAGCAGCCTTCGGGCTGCTTTTTTGCTTTTTGAAATTCAGCAATGTGACAGACATGACTGCCCGAGATCAGGAAATCCAGCGCCGCACCGAGCTTTCGGTGACCCGCGTGACCAAAGCCGTATTCCCCAACACCACCAACCACCACAACACCCTCTTCGGCGGCACTGCGCTGGCCTGGATGGACGAAGTGTCGTTCATCGCCGCCACGCGCTTCTGCCGCCTGCCGTTGGTGACCGTGTCCACCGACCGCATCGACTTCAAGCACCCGATCCCGGCGGGCTCGATCGTCGAGCTGGTCGGCACGGTGATCAAGGTCGGCAATACCAGCCTGCAAGTGCAGGTCGACGTGTTCGTCGAAAACATGTACCTCGATGGCCGCGAGCGTGCGATTCATGGCGTGTTCAGCTTCGTTGCCATCGACGAGGACAAGCGCCCGGTGCCCGTGCTGCCTCAGGCCTGATTCAACTCCGCGACTGCGGGTTCCACCAGCGCCACCAATGTCCAGCCTGCTTGGGGTTGCAGTGGTTCGTCAGCGCTGGCGACATGCACCCAACCGTGTTCGTCACGTGCGAACAGCAGGTGTGCCCGTTCACCATGCAGGGCCCGGTAGTCCTCCCAGTCGAAGCCTTCGGTGAGCGTGGTGCTGTAGAACTGCGCGCCTTCATGCAGGCGGTTGGCCAGTTGCAGATAGGTCATCGGGCTTGCGCCGAGCAGATGCCCGCGGTGCTCTTCGGCGGCCCGGTGCTTGTCGCTGCGCTGCTTCTCCAGGCCGCTGGCCAGCACGAACAGGCGGCCGTGGCCAAAGTCATGGCGAAAGCGGGCGCAGGCCAGGGCATTGATCTCGCCCGCGGGCGACAACCCCAGCAGATGGCCCAGGCCGACCAGGTCAAGGTGCGCATCAGCATGCTGCGAGGCCGGGTTGCCAAAATAGGTGGGCAGCCCATCCATGCGCGCTGCACGAATGTTTTCCCAGCTCGAATCGGTCAGCAGCACGCGACAGCCCAGTTGCTGCAACGCCTTGGCGATGGCCCGGGCCGGCTCGTTGGCGCCGACGATGAGAAAGCCGCTGGGCGCCGGCTCTGCGACCTTGAGCAGGCGTGCCAGGGGGCGTGCCGTGGCGCTCTGTATGACCACGGTGCCGATGATCACGGCGAAGGTCAGCGGCACCAGCAGCAGGGCGCCCTGGTGGCCGGCCTCATGCAGGCGGATGGCGAATATCGCCGACACCGCCGCGGCGACGATGCCGCGTGGCGCGACCCAGGCGAGCAGGGCGCGTTCGCGCCAGTTCAGCGATGAGCCCAGGGTCGACAGCGCCACATTGAGCGGTCGCGCCAGCAACTGGATTACCAACAGCAGCGCCAGCACAGCGGGCCCCAGGCCGATCATGGCGTGCAGGTCGAGGCGCGCGGCGAGCAGGATGAACAGGCCGGAGATCAGCAATACGCTGAGGTTTTCCTTGAAGTGCAGGATCTGCCGCACATCGACCCCGCGCATGTTGGCCAGCCACATGCCCATCACCGTGACGGCCAGCAACCCGGATTCGTGGACGATCTGGTTGGCGGCGATGAAAATGCCCAGCACCGCGGCCAGCGAGGCCAGGTTGTGCAGGTATTCCGGCAGCCACTGTTCCCGCATGATCTGCCCGAGCAGCCAGCCGCCTGCCGCCCCCAGGGCACTGCCGCAGAAGATCACTCCGGCGAAGGTCACCAGGCTCTGGGTCAGGCCATCGCCAGCGCCACTGGCGATGATGAAGCTGTACACCACCACGGCCAGCAGGGCACCGATCGGGTCGATCATGATGCCTTCCCAGCGCAGGATGTTGGCGATGGCCGCCTTGGGCCGCACCACCCGCAGCATTGGCACGATCACGGTGGGGCCAGTGACCAGGGTCAGGGTGCCGAACAGGATCGCCAAGGGCCAGTCGAATCCCAGCAGCCAGTGGGTGGCCAGCGCGATCACCAGCCAGGTCGACAGCGCCCCCACGGTCACCAGCCGGTGCACCACGTTGCCGATGTCGCGCCACTGCGACAGGTGCAGGGTCAGGCTGCCCTCGAACAGGATCAGCGCCACCGCCAGCGACACCAGTGGCATCAGCAATGGGCCGAACAGTGCTTGCGGGTCGAGCCAGCCAAGGATCGGCCCGGCGAGGATGCCGGCCAGCAGCAGAAACAGGATGGCGGGTAATTTCAGGCGCCAGGCCAGCCACTGGCAGGCCAAGGCGGCAGCGCCGATACCGCCGACGCTGAGAAGGATCTGCTGTTCGTTCATGCGGGCTCCCTATGCCGGCGTGGTTATGAAAGACTAAGCGCCATTTCGTCGTTTTCCACCGAGTTTTCATGCCTGCCCTCGACCACCCTCTGATCGACCAGTTCCTCGACGCCCTGTGGCTGGAAAAAGGCCTGTCCGACAACACCCGCGTTTCCTATCGCAGCGACCTGGCACTGTTCAATGGCTGGCTGCAGGAGCATTCGGTTACCCTGCCCGACGCCGGCCGCGAGTTGATCCTCGACCACTTGGCCTGGCGCCTCGACCAGGGCTACAAGCCGCGTTCCACGGCGCGCTTTCTCTCGGGCCTGCGCGGCTTCTTTCGTTACCTGCTGCGGGAAAAACGGGTAGCCGTCGACCCCACCTTGCAGGTCGAGATGCCGCAATTGGGCAAGCCACTGCCCAAATCGCTGTCGGAAGCCGATGTCGAGGCGCTGTTGCAAGCCCCGGACCTTGGCGAAGCCATCGGCCAGCGCGACCGCGCCATGCTCGAAGTGCTCTACGCTTGCGGCTTGCGGGTGACCGAGCTGGTGAGCCTGACCCTCGACCAGGTCAACCTGCGCCAGGGCGTGCTGCGGGTGATGGGCAAAGGCAGCAAGGAGCGCCTGGTGCCGATGGGCGAGGAGGCGGTGCTGTGGCTGGAGCGCTATGTGCGGGACGGCCGCGCTGAGCTGCTCAACGGCCGGCCGAGCGACGTGCTGTTCCCCAGTCAGCGCGGCGAGCAGATGACCCGCCAGACCTTCTGGCACCGGATCAAGCACCATGCACGGGTAGCGGGCATCGACAAGTCCTTGTCGCCGCACACCCTGCGCCACGCCTTCGCAACCCACTTGCTCAACCACGGCGCCGACCTGCGCGTGGTGCAGATGCTGCTGGGCCACAGCGACCTGTCGACCACGCAGATCTACACCCATGTGGCCAAGGCCCGTTTGCAGCAGCTGCATGCCCAGCACCACCCGCGTGGATGAATGATTTTCATGTTCCGCCGGCCGGTACCTGCAGACCCCTTCATTGGTGGTGTGATGTGGTAGGCTTGAGCGGTTTGCACCAAGGGCCGCACGGTCGCCGCGGTTTTTCCGCAGGTGACGCCCTCCGGCCCCTGTCCGCCTTCAGGAGTTCCCATGCGTTTGACCCAGATGATCGCCGCCGCCGCGTTGGCGCTGGCCAGTACCTTCGCCGTTGCCGCGGCGACCGATAGCAATGCCGTTGCCGAGCAGGCCATCCGCAAATCGTTGCAGAACCTCGAACTGGAAGTGCCCGTTGAAAGCGTGGCCAGCAGCCCGGTCAGCGGCCTCTATGAAGTGAAGCTGCAGGGCGGCCGCGTGCTGTACGCCAGCGGCGACGGCCAGTTCGTCATGCAGGGCTATCTGTTCCAGATCCAGGACGGCAAGCCGGTCAACCTGACTGAAAAGACTGAACGCCTGGGCATCGCCAAGCTCATCAACGGCATTCCAGCCGCCGAGATGGTGGTTTATCCTGCCAAGGGCGAAACCAAGTCGCACATCACCGTATTCACCGACACGACCTGCCCGTACTGCCACAAGCTGCACGCCGAAGTCCCGGAGCTCAACCGTCGCGGTATCGAAGTGCGTTATGTCGCCTTCCCGCGCCAGGGCCTCGGTTCGTCGGGTGATGAGCAGTTGCAGGCCGTGTGGTGCTCCAGCGACCGCCGCGCGGCGCTGGACAAGATGGTCGAAGGCAAGGAAATCAAGGCCGCCAAGTGCGCCAACCCGGTCAGCAAGCAGTTCCAGCTGGGCCAGTCGATCGGGGTCAATGGCACCCCGGCGATCGTGCTCGAGAACGGCCAGGTGATCCCTGGCTACCAGCCTGCGCCACAAGTGGCCAAGCTGGCCCTGGCCGGCCAGCAGCAGGCCGCCAAGTAATTCATTCAGTACGCCGTCGTCATGGGGTGACGGCATGTTTCACGGTCGGCGCAGGTGCCGGCCGTTCAATGGGGAGTTCACAGTGAAACCGGTCAAAGTAGGCATCTGTGGGTTGGGGACCGTCGGTGGCGGTACCTTCAATGTACTTCAGCGCAACGCCGAGGAGATTGCCCGCCGTGCCGGGCGCGGTATTGAAGTGGCACAGATCGCCATGCGCTCGCAGAACCCGAACTGCCAGATTACCGGTACCCCCATTACCGCTGATGTGTTCGACGTTGCGAACAACCCGGAGATCGACATTGTCATCGAGCTGATCGGTGGCTACACCGTGGCCCGTGACCTGGTGCTCAAGGCCATCGAAAACGGCAAGCACGTGGTCACCGCCAACAAGGCGCTGATCGCCGTGCACGGCAACGAAATCTTCGCCAAGGCCCGCGAGAAGGGCGTCATCGTCGCCTTCGAAGCCGCTGTGGCTGGCGGCATCCCGGTGATCAAGGCGATCCGCGAAGGCCTGTCGGCCAACCGCATCAACTGGCTGGCCGGCATCATCAACGGCACCGGCAACTTCATCCTCACCGAAATGCGCGAGAAAGGCCGTGCCTTCCCCGACGTGCTGGCCGAAGCCCAGGCGCTGGGTTATGCCGAAGCCGACCCGACCTTCGACGTCGAAGGCATCGATGCGGCGCACAAGCTGACCATCCTGGCTTCCATCGCCTTCGGCATCCCGCTGCAGTTCGAAAAGGCCTACACCGAAGGCATCACTCAGCTGACCACTGCTGACGTGAACTACGCCGAAGCCCTGGGCTACCGCATCAAGCACCTGGGCGTGGCCCGCAGCACCGACGCGGGCATCGAGCTGCGCGTGCACCCGACGCTGATTCCGGCCGACCGCCTGATCGCCAACGTCAATGGCGTGATGAACGCGGTGATGGTCAATGGCGACGCTGCCGGTTCCACCTTGTACTACGGCGCCGGTGCCGGCATGGAGCCGACGGCTTCCTCGGTGGTCGCCGACCTGGTCGATGTGGTCCGCGCCATGACGTCCGACCCGGAAAACCGTGTGCCACACCTGGCCTTCCAGCCGGACTCGCTGTCGGCCCACCCGATCCTGCCGATCGAAGCCTGCGAAAGCGCCTACTACCTGCGCATCCAGGCCAAGGACCACCCGGGCGTACTGGCCCAGGTCGCGAGCATCCTGTCGGAGCGCGGCATCAACATCGAGTCGATCATGCAGAAGGAAGCCGAGGAACAGGATGGCCTGGTGCCGATGATCCTGCTGACCCACGGTGTGGTCGAGCAGCGCATCAATGACGCCATCGTCGCCCTGGAAGCCCTGCAGGACGTGGTCGGCAAGGTCGTGCGCATCCGCGTCGAACAGCTCAACTAATTTCCCCCACGGGCCGCGACGGCGGCCCGGGCCCAGCATCGAAGGTTTGTAGCCATGCGTTATATCAGCACCCGCGGCCAGGCACCGGCCCTGAATTTCGAAGATGTCCTGCTGGCGGGCCTTGCCAGTGACGGCGGCCTGTACGTACCCGAGAACCTGCCACGCTTCACCCAGGAAGAGATCGCCTCCTGGGCCGGCCTGCCGTACCACGAGCTGGCCTTCCGGGTAATGCGCCCGTTCGTCACCGGCAGCATCGCCGACGCCGACTTCAAGAAGATCCTCGAAGAAACCTACGGTGAGTTCGCCCACGCCGCGGTCGCACCGCTGCGTCAGCTGAACAGCAACGAGTGGGTCATGGAGCTGTTCCACGGCCCGACCCTGGCCTTCAAGGACTTCGCCCTGCAACTGCTCGGCCGCCTGCTCGACCACGTGCTGGCCAAGCGTGGCGAGCGCGTGGTGATCATCGGTGCCACCAGTGGTGACACCGGTTCCGCCGCCATCGAAGGCTGCCGCCGTTGCGACAACGTCGACATCTTCATCCTGCACCCACACCAGCGTGTGTCGGAAGTGCAGCGCCGTCAGATGACCACCATCTTCGGTGAGAACATCCACAACATCGCCATCGAAGGCAACTTCGACGACTGCCAGGAAATGGTCAAGGCCAGCTTCGCCGACCAGTCCTTCCTCAAGGGCACTCGCCTGGTGGCGGTCAACTCGATCAACTGGGCGCGGATCATGGCCCAGATCGTCTACTACTTCCATGCTGCCCTGCAGCTGGGCGGCCCGGCCCGTTCGGTGGCGTTCTCGGTGCCGACCGGCAACTTCGGCGACATCTTCGCCGGTTACCTGGCGCGCAACATGGGTCTGCCGATCAGCCAGCTGGTGGTGGCAACCAACCGCAACGACATCCTGCACCGCTTCATGAGCGGCAACCAGTACGTCAAGGAAACCCTGCACGCGACCCTGTCGCCGTCGATGGACATCATGGTCTCGTCCAACTTCGAGCGCCTGCTGTTCGACCTGCATGGCCGCAACGGCGCCGCCATCGGCGAACTGATGGCCAACTTCAAGCAGGGTGGCGGCTTCAGCGTCGAGCAAGACCGCTGGACCGAAGCCCGCAAGCTGTTCGATTCGCTGGCCGTGAGCGATGAGCAAACCTGCGAGACCATCGCTGAAGTCTTTGCCAGCACCGGTGAAGTGCTCGACCCGCACACCGCGATCGGCGTCAAGGCCGCCCGCGAGTGCCGCCGCAGCCTTGATACGCCGATGGTGGTGCTGGGTACTGCGCACCCGGTCAAGTTCCCGGAAGCGGTGGAGAAGGCCGGCGTCGGCAAAGCGCTGGAGCTGCCAGAACACTTGAGCGACCTGTTCAGCCGCGAAGAGCGCTGCACGGTACTGGCCAACGACCTGAAGGCAGTGCAGGCCTTCGTCAGCCAGCACGGTAATCGCGGCAAGCCGCTTTAAGCGCAAGTCGAAGGGGCCGCTGTGCGGCCCAATCGCCGGCAAGCCGGCTCCCACTGGGAAACCACTGCGTCATAGCCTGTGGTGTATCTGTGGGAGCCGGCTTGCCGGCGATTGGGGCGCGCAGCGGCCCTTTTTTTGTAGCGCTTTCTTCGGTCTTGTTCGGAATCGTCCTACATAAATCATGCTGAAACTTGCATAAAGTTGCCGCCCTTTTCCAAAGGAGCGGCTCATGCGTCAGCCCTACGTGTTGATTCACCAGTCTCGGCCTTCCCACCAGATCCTCCTGCACCAGGCGTGCAATGCCCAGGGCATTTTCGACGTGCGTGTCACCGCCGATCTTGCCGACCTCGGCGCTTGCCTTGCGCGCCCGCGCAAAGCCGACTTGCTGATCCTTGATCATTCAATGAGCGATGGCCTGAAGTTACTCAAGCGCATCGAGCAGGACCGCTCATTGCGCGCCGTGTTGTTCACCGGCTGTCCCAGTGCCCAGGGGCCGGACCTTGCTGAAGAGGCTCGCAAGCGCGGCCTGTGGGTGCTCGCCGAGCTGCCCTGGCCATTGCCAATGCCGCGCTGGCAACAGGCCATACGGTGTATTCAAACCGTCACATCGCCCAAGCATGCTCAATGAACCAGCCGCAGCCGGGCGAACTTTCCGCTGCGCTTGTTGGTCAGTTCCTGTATGTCCCACTACCTGCGCGAGTGATCCGGATGGAAAGAATCTGCAGACTGCTCAACGACGCCCTGTCGCCTTATCGAACCCACCTTGACGCCGCCGATGCCAGCGGCAACCGCCAATTGATCGTTTACGACAGCCTCGGTGGCACGGCGTTGCGCCGCACTGTCAGCCTGCGCCAATTGCAGGAGCAAAGGCTGCTGATCGACTTGGTAGACGGTTTGCATCGTGACTTGCAGATTGTCGAGGGGCGTTTGCAGCCCTGTGTGATCGCGGCGTTGCAACAGCGTATGCCACCGCAGGGAACCTTTGCCTGATTGGCTTATCAGACGCAGTAGGGCAACCCACTTGCGCAAAGCTCCGGTGCAGGCAGGTTGTCACGGAAAGCCCGTAAGGACTTTCGCTTGACCCCGGACGTCTTCCCCAGCGTTCCGGGGTTTCTTTTTTCTAGCGCTTTTCGAAAAACTGCTTGCTCTGTTGCAGGTAGTCTCCGCGCAACTCCGGGTCCAGCCAGCGGGCATACAGTGCTGGCAGCGTATCGCGACGTAACGCCGGCAAGAGCTGGTCGATATGGGCAATGGCCTCGCGCCCCAGTGGCGAGTCCGAGCAGCCCACATGCAGGAACTGATAGCGGTTCACGCCCAGAATCGGGTGGAAGCGGTATTCGTCCAGCGAGCCCCCCTGTTGCTGAATCAGGTAACGCACTTCTGGCCAATAGCCGAGTACCAGTTGCAGGCGACCGAGTTGCTGCATTTGCAGCAGGCTGGCGGTGGCATCGTTACCGTAATGCCGGCTGAACACGTCGTCGGGTAACTGGCGCAGAATCTCATCGATCTGCGTGCTGTAGCTGCGGCCGGCGACGATGCCCAACTTCAGTTGCGTGCTGTCGAGCAAACCTTTCAAATCGACCTGCTGGCCCTCTAGAAAAGGTGCCAGCAGTGCTTCGCCCTGCTTGCGAACCACCAGCCCGCCGCTCATCACGCCCAAGGTCGGCACCGAGAAGTGCACGAACTTGGCGCGCTCTGCCGTCCACAGCAGGGTCGGGTCGCAGGTGAAACTGCTTCGGTCCTGCAGCATCTGGATGCCGCGGGCACGGTTGACCCGCACGATGGCGTGGTCGTACTCGGGCATCTGTTCGATCAGCAGCGGCAGCATCTGGTCGACCACGCCCTGGCCTTTTTCCGCACCTTCGAAAATGGTGAACGGCGGCAGGTCGCGGACCAGCCACAGCAAGCGTTCCCTGGCCTGCACCGGCGCCAGGGCCATGGAAAGCAACAGACCGCAGAGCAAGGACCGGGCGCGCATGGGCAAGGGCGATCTCAGACCGTGCCCGCGGTGCGCAGGCTGGCGATAGCGGCCGTGTCGTAACCCAGCCTGGTCAGCAACGTGTCGGTGTGTTCGCCCAGGGCCGGGCCGACCCACTCGGTGGAACCTGGCGTTTCGGAAAGCTTCGGCACGATGCCGGGCATCTTGAACGGCTTGCCGTCCGGCAGGCGAGCCTGCAGGAACATTTCCCGCGCCAGGTACTGCGGATCGTTGAACATGTCCTCGGCCGAAAAGATACGGCTGGCGGGCACTTCTGCGTCGTTGAGTGTGCGCATGACCTGTTCCAGCGGCAGGCCGTTGGCCCAGCGGTCGATCACGCCATACAGCTCGTCACGGCGCGCGTCGCGGCCATCATTGCTGGCCAGCGACGGGTCTTCGGCAAGGTCAGTGCGGCCGATGGCCTGCATGAAGCGCTTGAAGATCGCATCGCCGTTGGCGCCGATCTGCACATGCTTGCCATCGGCAGTGGTGTGGATGGAGGAGGGGGTGATGCCCGGCATGATGTTGCCGGTACGCTCGCGAATGAACCCGAACACGTCGAATTCCGGGACCATGCTTTCCATCATGGCGAAGATCGCTTCGTACAGGGCCACGTCTACCACCTGGCCCTCACCGCCGTTGACTTCGCGGTGACGCAGCGCCATCAGCGCGCCGATCACACCCCACAAGGCGGCAATCGAATCGCCGATGGAGATCCCGGTGCGCACCGGCGGACGGTCGTCGAAGCCTGTGATGTAGCGCAGGCCACCCATGGATTCGCCCACTGCACCAAAGCCCGGCTGGTCCTTCATCGGCCCGGTCTGGCCGAAACCCGACAGGCGGACCATGACCAGGCGCGGGTTGAGCGCATGCAGTACATCCCAGCCCAGGCCGAGTTTTTCCAGCACGCCAGGGCGGAAGTTCTCGATCAGGATGTCGGCCTCGGCCAGCAAGCGCTTGAGGATTTCGCGGCCCTCAGGGTGCTTGAGGTTAAGCGTCAGAGACTGTTTGTTGCGCGCCTGAACGAACCACCACAGCGAAGTGCCCTCGTACAGCTTGCGCCATTTGCGCAGCGGGTCACCCCCGTCGGGGGACTCGACCTTGATCACCTCGGCACCGAACTCGGCGCAGATGCGTGAGGCAAACGGGCCGGCGATCAGGGTGCCGAGTTCGATGACTTTGAGTCCGGCGAGGGGTTTGCTGGGCGTAGGCATGTGGCATCCGTGGCAACAAGGCAGAGCGGTGGTTTTATCATAGGTCTTCAGCGGCAGATACTGCTGCGGCGCAAGCCTGGGCAGGATCAGTTAGACTAGGCAACTTTTCTCTTTGCACGAAGCCCATTCGACCATGGCCCAGCCGTCCACCACCTACAAATTCGAACTGAACCTCACCGATCTCGATCGTGGCGTGTACGAGAACGTCCGCCAGACCATTGCCCGCCACCCTTCGGAAACCGAAGAGCGCATGGCCGTGCGCCTGCTGGCCTACGCGCTGTGGTACAACGAGAACCTGTCGTTCGGCCGTGGTTTGTCCGACGTAGATGAAGCGGCGCTGTGGGAAAAGAGCCTGGACGACCGCATCCTGCACTGGATCGAAGTCGGCCAGCCCGACGCCGAGCGCCTGACCTGGTGCTCGCGCCGTACCGAGCGCACCAGCCTGCTGGCCTACGGCAGCCTGCGGGTGTGGCAGAACAAGGTCGTGGACGCGGTCAAAGGGCTGAAGAACCTGAATATCGCCGCCGTACCGCAGGAGGTCCTGGAAGTCCTGGCCACCGACATGCCCCGCACCATCAAGTGGGACGTGATGATCAGCGAAGGCACGGTATTCGTCACCGACGACCGTGGTCAGCATGAAGTGCAGCTCGAGTGGCTGCTCGGCGAGCGTGGCTGAGCCCAAACCCCCATGCGTATCGAACCTCGCCCGCTGCCATCGACCCTGCCATTTCTGGGGAACCTGCCACCTTTGCTGACCCGCCTGTACGCCGCCCGCGGCGTGCAGAGCGAAGCCGAACTGGACAAGAGCCTGGCGCGGCTGTTGCCGTATCAGCAGCTCAAGGGTATCGAGGCCGGCGTGGACCTGCTGGTCGAGGCTATCGACCAGCGCCAGCGCATCCTGATCGTCGGCGATTTCGATGCCGATGGCGCCACGGCCAGTACCGTTGGCGTGCTGGGCCTGCGCCTGCTGGGCGCGGCCCACGTCGACTACCTGGTGCCCAACCGCTTTGAGTACGGCTACGGCCTGACCCCGGAAATCGTTCAGGTAGCCCTGCAGCGCCAGCCACAATTGCTGATCACCGTCGACAACGGCATCTCCAGTGTCGAAGGCGTGGACGCGGCCAAGGCGGCCGGGCTCAAGGTACTGGTCACCGACCACCACCTGCCGGGCGCGCAACTGCCGCAGGCCGACGCCATCGTCAACCCGAACCAGCCGGGCTGCGCGTTCCCCAGCAAGTCGCTGGCGGGCGTCGGGGTGATCTTCTATGTGCTCATGGCCTTGCGGGCGCGCTTGCGCAGCCTGGGGCGCTACGAGACGCAGCCACAGCCGAACATCGGCGAGCTGCTCGACCTGGTTGCCCTGGGCAGTGTCGCCGACGTGGTGCCGCTGGACGCCAACAACCGCATCCTGGTGCACCAAGGCCTGGAGCGCATCCGCGCGGGCCGCGCACGGCCTGGCCTGAAAGCCATTCTGGAAGTCGCGCGTCGCGATCATCGGCGCATTACCTCCACCGACCTCGGTTTCATCCTCGGCCCACGGTTGAACGCTGCCGGGCGCCTGGATGACATGAGCCTGGGTATTGAATGCCTGCTGTGCGAGGACGAGGCGCTGGCCCAGGACATGGCCCAGCAGCTGGATGACCTGAACCAGGACCGCAAGTCGATCGAGCAAGGCATGCAGCGCGAGGCCCTGGCCCAGCTCAAGGATTTGCCGGTCGAATCCATGCCGTATGGTCTGTGCCTGTTCGATGCCGACTGGCACCAGGGTGTGATCGGCATTCTCGCCTCGCGCCTGAAGGAGCGATACCACCGGCCGACCATCGCCTTTGCCGATGCCGGTGACGGCATGCTCAAGGGGTCGGCGCGTTCGGTGCCGGGCTTTCATATCCGCGATGCGCTGGATGCGGTGGCGGCGCGCCACCCGCAGCTGATCAGCAAGTTCGGCGGGCATGCCATGGCGGCGGGGTTGTCCTTGCCCGAAGGCAACTTCCCGGCGTTTGCCGAGGCGTTCGACGAAGAAGTGCGGCGCCAGTTGCGCGAAGAAGACCTGACCGGGCGGCTGCTGTCGGACGGCAGCCTGGCCGTGGAAGAGTTCCACCTCGACCTGGCCAAAGCCCTGCGCCACGCAGGGCCCTGGGGCCAGCACTTCCCCGAGCCGTTGTTCCATGGCGTGTTCCAGCTGGTGGAGCAGCGCGTGGTCGGCGAGCGCCACCTGAAGGTGGTGCTCAAGAGCGAATGCGGGTCGGTGCGCCTGGATGGCATCGCCTTTGGCATCGACCGCGAGGTATGGCCGAACCCGACCGTGCGTTGGGTGGAGTTGGCGTACAAGCTGGATGTGAACGAGTTCCGGGGTAACGAAAGCGTGCAGCTGATGATTGCCCACATGGAGCCGCGCTGACCCCCAGGGCCTCATCGCCGGCAAGCCGGCTCCCACAGGTTCACCACAAGCCTTGAACGCGGTGGGGTTCCTGTGGGAGCCGGCTTGCCGGCGATAGGGCCCTAAAGGCACCCCCAATTCCCGAGGAACCTTCCCCCCTACCAATCTGGTCTAGTCTGATTAATGACCGATACCGGACCAGCGTCGTGCATGAGTGTCCGGGCCGGATCACCATTGGAGTCCTTGGGAGGTGCCCTCATGAGCCTGCTGCTCGAGCCTTACACCCTGCGTCAGCTAACCCTGCCCAACCGCATCGCGGTTTCGCCAATGTGCCAGTATTCCGCCGTCGATGGCCTGGCCAACGACTGGCACCTCGTCCACCTGGGCAGCCGCGCCGTGGGTGGCGCCGGACTGGTCATCACTGAAGCGGTGGCGGTCACCGCCGATGGCCGTATCACCGCCGAAGACCTGGGCCTGTGGGACGACGCGCAAATCCCGCCGCTGCAGCGCATCACTCGCTTCATCACCGCCCAGGGCGCCGTACCGGGCATCCAGCTGGCTCACGCAGGGCGCAAGGCCAGTACCCATCGCCCGTGGCTGGGCAAACAGGGCAGCGTCAAGCCCGAAGAAGGGGGCTGGCAGCCGGTGGGGCCTTCGAGGATTGCCTTCGACCCACAGCACACCGTCCCGCATGAATTGACCCTGGGTGAAATAAAGGATGTGGTCGACGCGTTCGTTGCAGCCACCGAACGGGCACTGAAGGCGGGGTTCAAGGTGGTCGAGATCCACGCCGCCCATGGCTACCTGCTGCACCAGTTCCTGTCGCCGTTGAGCAACCAGCGCCGGGACGAATATGGCAGCTGCTTCGAAAACCGTATCCGCCTGACCCTGCAAGTCACCGAGGCGGTGCGCAAGATCTGGCCCCAGGAGTTGCCGCTGTTCGTTCGGGTTTCGGCGACCGATTGGGTGGAAGATGGCTGGAACCCGGATGAAACCGTCGAACTGGCCCGCCGCCTTCGCGCGCTCGGGGTCGACCTGATCGATGTGTCCTCGGGCGGTACCTCGGTCAATGCCGAGATCCCCACCGGCCCCGGCTACCAGACCCGCTTCGCCGAGCGCGTGCGCAAGGAATCGGAAATTGCCACCGGCACAGTGGGCATGATCACCGAACCGGCCCAGGCCGAACACATCCTGCGTACCGGGCAGGCCGATGTCATCTTCCTGGCCCGTGAACTGCTGCGCGACCCGTACTGGCCGCTGCATGCCGATGACGACCTGGGCGGCAACAAGGCGACCTGGCCGGCGCAGTACCAACGCGCGACCAGTCGGGCGAATCCGATTCATGAGTCCGATTTGCGGGATTAGCTTTAGCTTGTTCTGGCCTCATCGCCGGCAAGCCGGCTCCCACAAGTACAGCGCTGCTCTTATGGCTTGCGCTGTACCTGTGGGAGCTGGCTTGCCGGCGATAGGGCCGGGAGCATCACCCCAGATTCAATGCTTGATCATCACATGCCGCACACAGGTGTAATCCTCCAGCCCATACATCGACAGGTCCTTGCCGTACCCCGAATGCTTCTGCCCGCCATGGGGCATTTCGCTGACCAGCATGAAGTGGGTGTTGACCCAGGTGCAGCCATACTGCAACCGCGCCGCCAGGCGGTGGGCGCGGCCGGTGTCGCGGGTCCACACCGATGAGGCCAGGCCGTATTCCGAATCGTTGGCCCACTCCAGTGCCTGGGCTTCGTCGGTGAAGCGCGTCACCGATACCACGGGGCCGAAGACCTCATTGCGCACGATCTCATCGTCCTGCAAGGCGTCTGCCAGCACCGTTGGCTCGAAGAAGAACCCCTCTCCCGGCAGTGCCTTGCCGCCGGTGATCAGGCGGATGTGCGGCTGGGCAATGGCGCGGTTCACCAGGCCCGCCACCTTGTCACGGTGCTGGGCGCTGATCAGTGGGCCCAGCTCGGTGTCCTCGGCGTCCTGCACGCCGGGCTTGAGGCTCGCCACGGCCTTGCCCAGGCGCTCGACGAAGCGATGGTAAATGCCCTCCTGCACGTACAGGCGGCAGGCCGCCGTGCAGTCCTGGCCGGCGTTGTAGAAGCCGAAGGTGCGGATGCCGTCGATGGCGGCATCGATGTCGGCGTCGTCGAACACCAGTACCGGGGCCTTGCCGCCCAGCTCCATGTGCATGCGCTTCACGCTGTCGGCGGTCGACCCGATGATGTGCGCGCCGGTAGGGATCGAGCCGGTCAGCGACACCATCCGCACCTTGGGGTGGGTGACCAGCGGGTTGCCGACCGTTTGCCCACGGCCAAAGAGGATGTTGAGCACGCCGGCAGGCAGCAGGCCCTTGGCCAGCTCGCCAAAGCGCAGGGCGGTCAGCGGTGTCAGCTCGGACGGCTTGATGACCACGGTATTGCCGGCAGCCAGGGCCGGGGCGACTTTCCAGGCCAGCATCATCAGCGGGTAGTTCCAGGGGGCGATCGAGGCGACCACGCCCAGCGGGTCGCGGCGGATCATCGAGGTATGGCCCGGCAGGTATTCGCCTGCCGCCGAGCCCCCCAGGCAGCGGGCGGCGCCGGCAAAGTAGCGGAACACGTCGACGATGGCCGGTATTTCGTCGTTGAGGGCGGCGGCGAACGGCTTGCCGCAGTTTTGCGATTCCAGCCTGGCCAGTTCATCGCCGTGCGCTTCGATGGCGTCGGCCAGCGCCAGCAGGGCCAGCGAACGTTCCTTGGGGCTGGTCTGCGACCAGCTGTCGAAGGCCAGGTCGGCGGCGCGCACGGCGGCATCGACCTGGGCCTCGCTGGCTTCGTTGATCTGTACCAGGGCGTTGCCCTCGGCCGGGTTGAGGACGGTCCAGGCCGGGCCTTCGCCCGCGACCAGGCGACCGTTGATCAGCATGTTGATTTGCATGGGGGCTCCTTGTAGGTCATTTGCCGCTGCCCGCGACGCTTTCACCGCCGCGGGTCAGGTAATAGGCGCCGAGGATCGGCAGCATGGTCACCAGCATCACCAGCATGGCGACCACGTTGGTCACCGGCACGTCGCGCGGGCGGCTCAGCTGGTTGAGCAGCCAGATCGGCAGCGTGCGCTCGTGCCCGGCGGTGAAGGTGGTGACGATGATCTCGTCGAACGACAGGGCAAAGGCCAGCATGCCGCCGGCCAGCAGTGCCGAACCGAGGTTGGGCAGGATGATGTAGCGGAACGTCTGCCAGCCATCGGCGCCCAGGTCCATCGAGGCTTCGATCAGGCTCTGCGAGGTGCGGCGCAGTCGCGCGATCACGTTGTTGTAGACGATCACCACGCAGAAGGTGGCGTGACCGACCACGATGGTGAATATTCCGGGCTCGATCCCAAGGCTCTTGAACGCCGACAGCAGGGCGATGCCGGTGATGATCCCCGGCAGGGCGATCGGCAGGATCAGCATCAGCGAAATCCCCTCCTTGCCGAAGAAGTTGCGCCGGTACAGCGCCGCCGAAGCCAGGGTGCCGAGCACCAGGGCGATCAGCGTGGCGAGGCAGGCTACCTGGATCGACAGCTTGATGGACTCGAGCACGTCGGGGCGGGCGAAGGCCACAGCGAACCATTTGAGGGTGAAGCCCTGGGGCGGGAAGCTGAACGCCGCGTCTTCGGTGTTGAAGGCGTACAACACGATGATCAGGATCGGAAAGTGCAGGAACAGCAAACCACCCCACGCCGCCAGGCGCAGGCCGGTCGAGGCTTTTTCAGAGTGCATCGAAGGCTCCCAGGCGCTTGACGATGGACAGGTAGACCGCGATCAGCACGATCGGCACCAGGGTGAACGCCGCGGCCATCGGCATGTTGCCGATCGCCCCTTGCTGGGCGTAGACCATGCTGCCGATGAAGTAGCCGGGCGGGCCGATCAGTTGCGGCACGATGAAGTCGCCCAGGGTCAGCGAGAAGGTGAAGATCGAGCCCGCGGCAATACCGGGGATCGACAGGGGCAGGATCACTTGCCAGAAGGTCTGCCCTGGCCTCGCGCCGAGGTCCGCCGAGGCCTGCAGCAATGATGGCGGCAGGCGCTCCAGCGAGGCCTGGATCGGCAGGATCATGAACGGCAGCCAGATGTACACGAACACCATGAAGCGCCCCAGGTGCGAGGTCGACAGCGTGCTGCCGCCCACCCCGGGTATGGCCAGCACGGTTTGCAGCAACCCATCCAGGTGCAGTTGCTGGACGAACCACTGGGCCACGCCGCCCTTGGCCAGTAGCAGGGTCCAGGCGTAGGTCTTGACGATGTAGCTGGCCCACATCGGCATCATCACCGCGATATAGAAAAAGGCCTTGGTCTTGCCGGTGGTGTAGCGCGCCATGTAGTAGGCGATAGGGAAGGCAAGCACCGCGCTGGCCAGCGACACCGCCACGGCCATGACCAGGGTACGCAGGATGATGTCGAAGTTCGCCGGGTTGAACAGCGCGGCGAAGTTGCCCAGGGTCAACGCCGGCGTCACCGCCATGGTGAAGTCGTCGAAGGTGTAGAAACCTTGCCACAGCAAGTTGAGCAACGAGCCCAGGTAAATGGCGCCGAACCAGGTCAGCGGCGGGATCAGCAGCAGTAACAGGTACAGGTTGGGGCGCCGATAGAGCAAGTTGGACAGCCGGCGCAACGGGCTTGAAGGTGGCTGGGCCAGGCTCATTTCAGCGGCCCTCGACCAGCACGGTTTCCTGCAGCGCCGTCATCGCTTCACGTGGCCAGCGCACCTGCACCCGCTGGCCGGCCTGCCAGGGTTGTGGCTGCTCCTGCCAGCGGTCGTTGGCCTGGCTTACCGCCAGCAGCTGGCCGTTGTCCAGTTGCACCTCGTAGCGCGTGGCGCTGCCCTGGTACTGGATGTCGCGCAGCAGGCCACTGAGCTGAACGTCCTGGCCGCTGCTGGGCGTGTCCCCCAGGCGGATGTGTTCGGGGCGGATGGAGAAGGGCGAGCGGCCACCGCTGAGTTGCTCGGCCAGGTCGCCACGCACCACGTTGGAGGTGCCGACGAACTCGGCGACGAAGGTGGTGGCGGGCTTCATGTAGAGCTGGCGCGGGGTGTCGACCTGTTCGATGCGGCCGCGGTTGAACACTGCCACGCGGTCGGACATCGACAGGGCTTCGGTCTGGTCGTGGGTGACGAAAATGAAGGTGATGCCCAGCTGGCGCTGCAGCTTCTTCAACTCGCCTTGCATCTGTTCGCGCAGTTTCAGGTCGAGCGCGCCCAGCGGCTCGTCGAGCAACAGTACTCGTGGCCGGTTGACCAGGGCGCGGGCCAGGGCGACGCGCTGGCGCTGACCGCCGGAAAGCTGCGCCGGCTTGCGCTCGCCGTAGCCGGCCAGGGCGACCATGGCCAGCGCCTCTTCGGCCCGCGCGTGGCGTTCGGCCTTGGCCACGCCCTTGACCTTGAGGCCATAGGCAATGTTGTCGCGCACGTTCATGTGGGGGAACAGGGCGTAGTCCTGGAACACCGTATTGACGTCGCGCTGGTAGGGCGGCACGCCGGCGGCTTCGCTGCCATGGATGCGAATCGAGCCGCTGTCGGGTTGCTCGAAGCCGGCGATCAGGCGCAGGCAGGTGGTCTTGCCCGAGCCCGAGGGGCCGAGCATGGAGAAGAACTCGCCGTCCTCGATGTCGATGCTGACCTGGTCGACGGCCTTGACCTCGGCGAAGGTGCGCGAGACCTGGGTGAACTGGACTGCTAGGGGCATGGGCGACTCCACGGTGAATCGGGGGGCGCTGTGCGCCCCTTTCGCGACGCAAGGCCGCTCCTACAGAAACCGCGCAGGCCCCTGTAGGAGCGGCCTTGTGTCGCGAAAGGGCTGCGCAGCAGCCCCAGTTTCGTCAGCAAAAAAAACCCTTGTAGGCCTACACTAGCGCCCTCCCATGATCGCAATGTAGTCCTGGGTCCATCGGCTATACGGCACGAACTTGCCCCCCTGGGCCTGCGGGGTTTTCCAGAAAGCGATCTTGTCGAAGTTGTCGAAGCCGTTGGTCTTGCATCCCTCAGCCCCCAGCAACTCGCTGCTGGTGCACGCCGCCGGCACCGCTGGCAACGACCCGAACCAGGCCGCCACATCGCCCTGCACCTTTGGCTGCAGCGACCAGTCCATCCACTTGTAGGCGCAATTGGGGTGCTTGGCCTCGGCGTGCAGCATGGTGGTGTCGGCCCAGCCAGTGGCGCCTTCCTTCGGAATGGTCGAGGCCACCGGCTGGTTCTCGGCCTTCAGGCCATTGACCATGTATCCCCAGGAGCTGGAGGCGACCACCCCTTCGTTCTTCACGTCGCTCATCTGCACCGTGGCGTCATGCCAGTAGCGGTGAATCAGCGGTTGCTGCTGGCGCAGCAGGTCGAGCACCGCCTTGTACTGGGCTTCGTTCAGCTCGTAAGGGTCCTGGATGCCCAGTTCCGGTTTGGCCGATTTCAGGTACAGCGCCGCGTCGGCGAGGTAGATCGGACCGTCATAGGCCTGCACACGGCCCTTGTTCGGCTTGCCATCGGGCAGGTCCTGCGGCTCGAACACTACCCCCCAGGTAGTCGGCGCCTCTTTGAAGGTATTGGTGTTGTACAGCAGCACGTTCGGGCCCCACTGGTACGGGGTGCCATAGACCTGCTTGTCGACCACGTACCAGCCGCCGTTCTGCAGGCGCGGGTCGATGTTCTTCCAGTTGGGGACCAGCGCGGTGTTGATCGGCTGCACCTTCTTGCCGACGATCAGGCGCAGCGAGGCATCGCCGGAAGCGGTGACCAGGTCGTACCCGCCCTTGTTCATCAGGCTGACCATTTCATCGGAGGTGGCGGCGGTCTTGACGCTGACCTTGCAGCCGGTTTCCTTCTCGAAGCCGCTGACCCAGTCATAGGCCTTGTCGCTCTCGCCGCGCTCGATGTAGCCGGGCCAGGCGACGATATCCAGCCGGCCTTCAGTGGCGCCCAGGGCCTTGGGCAGCTCGGCGGCCTGCAAGCCGGCGCTGGCCAGCAGCGCGCCGGTCACGGCGCCGAGCAATGCGGTCTTGTGCACTGACATGGTGTTCCCTCTTCTTCTTGGAGATCTTGGTAGGGGCAGTCATCAAGAAAGCAGTGATGCGATTGTTATAAGCGTAGTGTGCTTGCGCAGGATGTTGGCGATATCGAGTCTAGTTGGCTTTTTGCCCGCTAAAGCAACATCTGGAAGCAAATCCAGGGGTGGCCCGGCACACGGCAGGCCTTACTCTGGCCGTTACATTTCGCAACGTGGAGACATGCTCATGAACACCCGTGGCTTGCTCGATCAATTGCTCAAATCCGGTCAGGATCTGCTGAACAAACAGTCAGGCGCCGGCAAACCCTCGGCGGGCGCAAATGGGCTCGGCGGCTTGTTGTCCGGGGCTGGCGGCGGGGCGTTGGCCGCCGGGGTCATGGGCATGCTGCTGGGCAACAAGAAAACGCGCAATGTGGGCGGCAAGGTGCTGACCTACGGGGGGCTGGCCGCCTTGGGCGTGCTCGCCTACAAGGCCTACGGCAACTGGCAGGCGAGCCAGGGCGCAGGGCAGGGCACCGCGCCGCAGACACTCGACCGGCTGCCCCCGGCCCAGGCCGAGGTGCATAGCCAGGCGGTACTGCGTGCGCTGGTGGCGGCGGCCAAGTCCGATGGCCATATCGATGAGCGCGAACGCCAACTGATCGAAGGCGAATTCACGCGACTGGACAGCGACGGTGAGCTGCAGCAGTGGCTGCACACGGAGCTCAACAAACCCTTGGACCCGGCCGAAGTCGCCCGCGCGGCGCAAACACCGGAGATGGCGGCCGAGATGTACCTGGCCAGCGTGATGATGGTCGATCAGGAAAACTTCATGGAGCGCGCCTACCTGGATGAACTGGCCCGCCAACTGCGCCTGGAACCGGCGTTGCGCCAGGAGCTGGAGAACCAGGTGAGGCTTGCTGCTGGGCAGTGACAAGGGCCTGCTTTGCAGGCCATCGCCGGCAAGCCGGCTCCCACAAGGGCCGAGCTGAGTCGGCGATGGTTTGTATATCGGTAAAGACCACATTTTCCGCGCATTTCAGCCGCAAAAGCGTAGGGCGCCTACGCTATACTTCGACGATTTTTCCCGCTCGTTGTGAATTCCTGAGGGCTGAATGTGAAGAACTGGACCTTGCGCCAACGGATCCTGGCAAGTTTCGCCGTGATCATCGCCATCATGTTGCTGATGATCGTCGCCGCCTACTCGCGGCTGATGGCGATCGAAAAGGCCGAAGAGGCAGTGGGGACCGACAGCATTCCAGGGGTCTACTACAGCTCGATGATCCGCAGTGCCTGGGTCGACAGCTATATCACCAGCCAGCAGCTGGTGGGGCTGTCCAACCGCCGTGAAGTGACCCCGGCAGACATGGAGCAGTTCAAGAGTTTCGAGGCGCGCCTCAAGCAACACATGGCCAGTTACCAGGCCACCATCCAGGCGAGTGACGACCAGGCCAGGTTCGATGACTTCGTGCAGATGGAAGAAACCTACATCAAGCTTATCGGCGAGGTGCTGGACGCCTATCGCCAGCACAACTACAGCGAAGCCGAGCGGCTGATCAGCGATGTTCTAACCCCGGCCTGGGTCGACGGGCGCCAGCATCTGAACGCGGTGATCGAGCACAACCGCGAGTCGGCCGACGCCGCCACCCACGAAATCGGCAGCGCCGTGAGCACGGCCAAAGGCAGCATGATGATCTCGCTGTTGCTGGCGATCATTGCTGCCTGTATCTGCGGGCTGCTGCTGATGCGGGCCATCACCGCACCCGTGCAGCGTGTGGTGCATGCCCTCGACAAGCTGCGCTCGGGCGACCTGAGCATGCGCCTGAGCCTGGACCGCAAGGATGAGTTCGGCGCCATCGAAAGTGGTTTCAACGAAATGGCCGAAGCATTGGCCAACCTGGTGTCCCAGGCCCAGCGCTCGTCGGTCCAGGTGACCACGTCGGTGACCGAAATTGCCGCCACCTCCAAGCAGCAGCAGGCCACGGCCACCGAAACGGCGGCCACCACCACGGAAATCGGCGCCACCTCGCGTGAAATCGCCGCCACCTCGCGCGACCTGGTGCGCACCATGACCGAAGTCACCAGCGCCGCCGACCAGGCATCGAGCCTGGCCGGCTCTGGCCAGCAAGGCCTGGCGCGCATGGAAGAAACCATGCACCAGGTCATGGGCGCCGCCGACCTGGTCAACGCCAAGCTTGCGATCCTCAATGAAAAGGCCAGCAACATCACCCAGATGGTGGTGACCATCGTCAAGGTCGCCGACCAGACCAACCTGCTGTCGCTCAACGCCGCCATCGAAGCCGAAAAAGCCGGCGAGTACGGCCGTGGCTTCGCGGTGGTCGCCACCGAGGTGCGTCGCCTGGCCGACCAGACGGCCGTGGCTACCTACGACATCGAACAGATGGTGCGGGAGATCCAGTCGGCGGTGTCGGCCGGGGTCATGGGCATGGACAAGTTCTCCGAGGAAGTGCGCCGCGGCATGTTCGAGGTGCAGCAGGTCGGCGAGCAACTGAGCCAGATCATCCATCAGGTCCAGGCCCTGGCGCCACGGGTGCTGATGGTCAACGAAGGCATGCAGGCCCAGGCCACCGGTGCCGAGCAGATCAACCAGGCCCTGGCCCAGCTCAGCGATGCCAGCACCCAGACCGTGGAGTCGCTGCGCCAGGCCAGCTTTGCCATCGATGAGCTGAGCCAGGTAGCCGCAGGCCTGCGCGGCGGCGTATCGCGCTTCAAAGTCTGATCGTCATGACCGACCTGCATCCGCATACGGCAGCGGCGGCCCGCGCCAAGGGCACGCTGTACCTGCAGTTTCGACTCGGCCAGCAGCGCTTCGCCCTGAATGTGCACGAGGTGATCGAGGTGCTGCCACGCCGGCCACTCAAGCCGATTGCCCAGGCACCGGCCTGGGTCGCCGGTATCCTCGCCCACCGGGGTGTGCTGGTGCCGGTGATCGACCTGTGTGCCTTGAGTTTTGCCGAGCCCGCCGCCGAGCGCACCAGCACGCGCCTGGTGCTGGTGCATTACCGCAAGGAACATCAACTTGGGCTGATCCTGGAGCAGGCCACCGAGACCCTGCGCTGCCACCCGGAGGAGTTCCAGCCCTATGGCCTGGATAACGGCGAAGCGCCTTACCTGGGCCCGGTGCGCCAGGATGCACAGGGGCTGCTGCAGCGCATCGAGGTGGATGACCTGCTCAGTGATGCCGTGCGTCAGCTGTTGTTCCCGAACCCGTCAGGCCAGCAGCAGGTGTGGTCATGAGCCAGCAACGCTTTTTCCGTTTTCTGCAGGAGCGCATTGGCCTGGACGTCGAGTCGGTGGGCGTACCGATGGTCGAGCGTGCCCTGCGCCAGCGCTGCGTCGCGCTCAATGCCGCCGACCTCGACGATTACTGGCTGCGCCTGCAGCAATCGGCAGACGAGCAGCAGGCCTTGATCGAAGCGGTGATCGTTCCGGAGACCTGGTTTTTCCGCTATCCCGAGTCGTTCACCGCGCTGGCCGGCCTGGCCCACAAGCGCCTGGCCGAACTGGCCGGCGAGCGGCCGTTGCGCTTGCTCAGCCTGCCGTGTTCCACCGGTGAAGAGCCTTATTCGCTGGCCATGGCGCTGCTGGATGCGGGGCTGAGCCCCGCCACCTTCCAGATCGACGCCATGGATATCAGCGCCAATTCGGTGGCCAGGGCCGTGCAGGCCGTGTATGGGCGCAACTCGTTCCGTGGCAGCGACCTGGCGTTTCGCGAGCGACACTTCGTTGATGCTGGCGACAGCCATCAGCTGGATGAACGGGTACGTCAACAGGTGCGGTTTGAGGTGGGCAACGTGCTCGATCCGATATTGGCCAGCCGCAATGGCCAGTACGATTTCGTGTTCTGCCGCAACCTGCTGATCTACTTCGATGTGCCGACCCAGCAGCGGGTCTTCGAGGTGCTCAAGCGCCTGGTGCATGACAAGGGTGTGCTGTTCATCGGGCCTGCCGAAGGTAGCCTGCTGGCGCGCCTGGGCATGCGTCCGCTGGGGCTTGCCCAGTCATTTGCCTATGTGCGTCAGCCTGCGGATGCTCCCACTGCCGCACCTCAGCCCCTGCGCAGTGCTTCCCCGCCCCCGACGGCGGCCCCGATCGCGCCGAGCCGGCCTGCACCTGCGCCGCGACCGCGACCGGCGACACCACTCGCTGCCCCCGTGGTCGCGCCACGCGAGCGCGAAAGCGAGTTGCTGGCCAGCATCGCGCGACAAGCCAATGCCGGTGACAGTGTGCAAGCGCGCGCCAGCTGCCAGCGCTACCTGCGCGAGTTCGCGCCGAAAGCTCAGGTGTACTACTGGCTGGGTCTGCTCAGTGATACCGAAGGCGACGCCGCGCAAGCGCTGAGCCATTACCGCAAGGCCTTGTACCTGGAGCCGCAGCACCCTGAAGCGCTGCTGCACCTGGCCACGTTGCTGGCCGCCCAAGGTGATAGCGCGGGCGCCCGCCGCCTGCAGGAACGTGCGGCGCGCGTCGGAAGGGAGTCTGAACGATGAGCGTCGAACACGCGCTTGGGCTGCTCGCCAAGGACGATCAGGCCATCGACGATTGCTGGAACCGTATCGGCGTGCATGGCGACAAGCAGTGCCCGCTGCTGGAGCGGCACATCCACTGTCGCAATTGTGAAGTCTACGCCGCTGCCGCCACGCGCCTGCTGGACCGTTATGCGCTGGTTCAGGACGACCAGGTGCACGAAGCTCAGGAGAGCGAGGCCGTTGCTGGGCGCTCGCTGCTGCTGTTCCGCCTGGGCGAGGAATGGCTGGCCCTGGCCACCGCCTGCCTGGCCGAAATCGCCCCTGTTCAGCCGGTGCATTCACTGCCCCATCAGCGCTCGCGCGTTCTGCAGGGTGTGGCCAACGTACGTGGCGCCCTGGTCCCGTGCCTGTCCCTGAGCGACCTGCTGGGGGCCGAGCATGTGCCTGATCAGCCGCGCAGTGGCCGGGCGATGCCGCGCCTGTTGATCCTGGCAGCGACGGGTGGACCGGTGGTGATGGCCGTGGACGAGATCGATGGCATCCACCGTCTGGACCTCGCGCTGGCAGGTGCCAGCGAGGAAACGGCCCCCTTCACGGCTGCTGTGATGCAGTGGCGCGGGCGCAGTGTGCGCGTGCTGGACGACCAACAACTACTGTCTGCCGTGCAGCGGAGCCTGTCATGACCCCAGAGCAAATGCGCGACGCATCGTTGCTCGAACTGTTCAGCCTGGAGGCCGAAGCCCAGACACAGGTGCTCAGCACCGGGCTGATGGCGCTGGAGCGCAATCCGACCCAGGCCGATCAACTGGAAGCCTGCATGCGCGCCGCTCACTCCCTCAAGGGCGCGGCGCGGATCGTCGGTCTCGATGCCGGGGTCAGTGTTGCCCATGTGATGGAAGATTGCCTGGTGGCGGCCCAGGAAGGCCGGCTGCTGCTGCGTGCCGAGCATATCGATGCACTGCTGCGCGGTACCGACCTGTTGCTGCATATCGCCATGCCCGGTGATCCGCAGGGCGAGGCTGGCGTGCCGGCATTCCTCGTGCAGATGGCCGGCTTGATCGATCCGGGGGCTGCTCCCGTGGTGTCGACGCCGACGCCGACGCCGACGCCCGTGGCCGAACCAGCCGTGTCTAAGCCAGCGCCAGCCGAGCCGGCACTGCTCGACGCTGAGCCCGAGAACGAACTGCCGGCGCTGCGCAAGACCGGCAAACGCGGTGGGGAAGGGGGCGAGCGGGTTCTGCGGGTGACCGCCGACCGCCTCAACAGCCTGCTCGATCTGTCCAGCAAGTCGCTGGTCGAGACCCAGCGCCTGAAGCCCTACCTGGCCACCTTGCAGCGCCTCAAGCGCATGCACGGCCAAGGCATGCGCGCCCTCGATGGCCTCAAGACCGAACTGGAGGACCGCGGCCAGAGCCCGGAAGTGCTCGAAGCCCTGGCCCAGACCCAGCGGCTGCTGCTGGAGACCCAGCAGATCCTGCAACAGCAGGCGGCCGACCTCGACGAATTCGGCTGGCAGGCCAGCCAGCGCGCACAGTTGCTCTACGACACCGCCCTGGCCTGCCGGATGCGCCCGTTTGCCGACGTGCTCACCGGCCAGAGCCGCATGGTCCGCGATCTGGGGCGCTCGCTGGGGAAACAGGTGCGCCTGCAGATCGACGGCGAGAAGACCCAGGTCGACCGCGATGTGCTGGAAAAGCTCGATGCGCCCCTGACCCATTTGCTGCGCAATGCCGTCGACCATGGCATCGAGCGGCCCGAACAGCGCCTGTTGGCCGGCAAGCCTGAGGAGGGCGCAATACGCCTGCGTGCGTCTCACCAGGCGGGCCTGCTGATCCTCGAGCTGAGCGACGACGGTGCCGGTATCGATATTGCGCGGTTGCGCCGCAGCATTGTCGAGCGGGGCTTGTCGCCAGCCGACACGGTGGAGCAGATGAGCGAGGCAGAGCTGCTCACCTTCTTGTTCCTGCCGGGCTTCAGCATGCGCGACAAGGTCACCGAGGTGTCTGGCCGTGGCGTCGGCCTGGATGCAGTGCAGCACATGGTCCGCGAGCTGCGCGGTTCGATCGAGCTGACCCACGTGGCCGGTCAAGGGTGCCGCTTCCACCTGGAAGTACCGCTGACCCTGTCGGTGGTACGCAGCCTGGTGGTGGAGGTCGGCGGCGAGGCTTACGCGTTCCCGCTGGCGCATATCGAACGCACCCTGGAGGTCGCCGCCGAGCAGATCGTGCAGATCGAAGGGCGCCAGCATTTCTGGCACGAGGGCCGGCATATCGGCCTGGTGGCCGCCAGCCAGCTGCTCAACCGGCCGGCGGAGCACGGTGAGGGCGGTAGCTTGCGGGTGGTGGTGATCCGCGAGCGCGAACAGCTTTACGGGGTGGCCGTGGAGCGCCTGATCGGCGAGCGCGTGCTGGTGGTGATGCCGTTGGACCCGCGCCTGGGCAAGGTCCAGGACATCTCCGCCGGGGCCTTGCTGGACGATGGTTCGGTGGTGTTGATCGTCGACGTCGAAGACCTGCTGCGCTCGGTCGAGAAGCTGCTCAGCACCGGTCGCCTCGAACGTATCGAACGCGGCGCCCAGATGGGCCGGGGCGTGACCCGCAAACGCGTCCTGGTGGTCGACGACTCCCTGACCGTGCGCGAACTGCAACGCAAGCTGCTGAGCAACCGCGGCTACGAAGTGGCCGTCGCCGTCGATGGCATGGACGGCTGGAACGCCCTGCGCGGCGAGGACTTCGACCTGCTGATCACCGATATCGACATGCCGCGCATGGACGGTATCGAGCTGGTCACGCTGGTGCGCCGCGACCAGCGGCTGCAGTCACTGCCGGTGATGGTGGTGTCGTACAAGGACCGCGAAGAAGATCGACGCCGTGGCCTGGATGCCGGAGCCGACTACTATTTGGCTAAGGCCAGTTTCCACGACGACGCGTTGCTGGATGCTGTGGTTGAATTGATCGGAGGTGCTCAAGGATGAAGATCGCCATCGTCAACGACATGCCCATGGCCGTGGAGGCATTGCGCCGTGCGCTGGCCTTCGAGCCCGCGCACGAGGTGATCTGGGTGGCCGGCAATGGCGCCGAGGCGCTGCGCAAGTGTGCCGAGGTCACCCCCGACCTGATCCTCATGGATCTCATCATGCCAGTGATGGACGGCGTCGAAGCGACCCGGCGGATCATGGCCGAGACGCCCTGCGCCATCCTCATCGTGACCGTCGATCGCAAGCAGAACGTGCACCGGGTGTTCGAGGCCATGGGCCATGGCGCCCTGGATGTGGTCGATACCCCCGCCCTCGGCGCGGGCGATGCGCGCGAGGCAGCGGCGCCGCTGCTGCGCAAGATTCTCAACATCAGCTGGCTGATAGGCCAGCAACGGCCCAGTGCGACCAAACCTGTGGCCGCGCCCTTGCGCGATGCCGTCCAGAGCCGGGGCCTGGTGGCGATCGGTTCTTCGGCGGGTGGGCCTGCCGCCCTGGAGGTGCTGCTCAAGGGTTTGCCCAGGGCGTTTCCGGCGTCCATCGTGCTGGTTCAGCATGTGGATCAGGTGTTCGCCGCTGGCATGGCCGAATGGCTCAGCAGCGCTTGCGGGCTGCCGGTGCGCCTGGCCTGTGAGGGCGAGCCTCCGCAGCCGGGGCAAGTGCTGTTGGCGGGCACCAATCACCATATCCGCCTGCTACAGGGTGGCCAGTTGGCCTACACTGCTGAACCTGTCAACGAAATCTACCGGCCCTCGATCGATGTGTTCTTCGAGAGCGTGGCGCGCTACTGGCGCGGCGATGCGGTGGGCGTGCTGCTCACCGGCATGGGCCGCGATGGCGCCCAGGGCCTCAAACTGATGCGCCAGCAGGGCTTCCTGACCATTGCCCAGGACCAGTCCAGCAGCGCCGTCTACGGTATGCCCAAGGCCGCTGCGGCAATCGACGCGGCGGTGGAAATCCGTCCGCTGGAGCGAATCGCCGGGCGCTTGATGGAAATCTTTGCAAAATGACGACATGTATTGAATCACGCGGCCCAGGCTGCAGTGATCAGGTGAAAACGGATGACTGATTTACCGATCGAAGGTTTCGCGACCGCCAACGAAAACTCGGCGATGGTCCTGCTGGTCGACGATCAGGCGATGATCGGCGAAGCCGTGCGCCGTGGCCTGGCCCACGAAGAGAACATCGACTTCCACTTCTGCGCCGACCCGCACCAGGCGGTGGCCCAGGCCATGCGCATCAAGCCAACGGTGATCCTCCAGGACCTGATCATGCCTGGCCTGGATGGCCTTACCCTGGTGCGCGAATACCGCAACAACCCGGCCACCCAGGACATTCCGATCATCGTCCTGTCGACCAAGGAAGACCCGCTGGTCAAAAGCGCGGCATTTGCCGCCGGGGCCAACGACTACCTGGTCAAGCTGCCCGACACCATCGAGTTGGTGGCACGTATCCGCTACCACTCGCGCTCGTACCTGACCCTGTTGCAACGCGACGAGGCTTACCGTGCCTTGCGCGTCAGTCAGCAACAGTTGCTCGACACCAACCTGATGCTGCAGCGGCTGATGAACTCCGACGGCCTCACCGGGCTGTCCAACCGCCGCCATTTCGACGAATACCTGGAGCTGGAATGGCGCCGGGCCATGCGTGAGCAGCAGCAATTGTCGTTGCTGATGATCGATGTCGACTACTTCAAGGTCTACAACGACAGCTTCGGCCACCTGGCCGGTGACGAAGCGCTGCGCCAGGTGGCCGAGGCCATTCGTGGCTCGTGCTCGCGGCCCACCGACCTGCCGGCGCGTTATGGCGGCGAAGAGTTCGCCCTGGTGCTGCCCAACACCTCCCCAGGCGGTGCGCGGCTGGTGGCCGAGAAGCTGCGCCAGACCGTGCTCGGCCTCAATATCCCGCACAGTGCACCGCAGGCCGATTCGCGCCTGACCGTCAGCATTGGCCTGGCGACCCATACGCCGCCGGTTGGCAGCCATTGCCGGCAATTGATTCTGGCGGCGGACAAGGGCTTGTACCTGGCCAAGCACAGCGGGCGCAACCAGGTCGGGATCGCCTGAACGGGCCTCATCGCCGGCAAGCCGGCTCCCACAGGTACAGCGTGTGCCTGAGATTGACGCCCAACCTGTGGGAGCCGGCTTGCCGGCGATAGGCCCACAGGATTTCTACCGCCCGGCGGGTCTGCCGCCATGCTCCAGACTCGGTTATACTCCCCGACTTTTCACCGAATTCGCGCGAGTAGCCAGCCCATGGAAATCCAACCGATCCTGAACACCATCAAGGACCTCACCGAGCGTTCCCAGTCCATTCGGGGGTATCTTTGACTACGATCACAAGCATGACCGCCTGATCGAAGTCAACCGCGAGCTGGAAGACCCGGCCGTCTGGAACAAGCCCGAGTACGCCCAGGCCCTGGGCCGCGAGCGCGCCATGCTGGTGCAGGTCGTCGAGACCCTGGACAAGATGTCCAACGGCCTGGCCGACTGCCAGGACCTGCTCGACATGGCCGTCGAGGAAAATGACGAAGGCGCCGTGAGCGATGTCGTGACCGAGTTGCAGAGCCTGGAAGAATCCCTGGCCCAGCTCGAGTTCCGTCGCATGTTCAGCGGCGAGATGGACATGAACAACGCCTACCTGGACATCCAGGCAGGCTCTGGCGGTACCGAGGCACAGGACTGGGCCAACATCCTGCTGCGCATGTACCTGCGCTGGGCCGACAAGCGCGGCTTCGACGCCACCATCATCGAGCTTTCCGAAGGTGAAGTCGCTGGCATCAAGGGCGCCACCGTGCACATCAAGGGCGAGTACGCCTTTGGCTGGCTGCGCACCGAGATCGGCGTACACCGCCTGGTGCGCAAGAGCCCGTTCGACTCCGGTGCCCGTCGCCACACCTCGTTCTCGGCGGTGTTCGTGTCGCCCGAGATCGACGACAAGGTCGAGATCGAGATCAACCCGTCTGACCTGCGCGTCGACACCTACCGCTCCTCCGGTGCCGGTGGTCAGCACGTGAACACCACCGACTCGGCGGTCCGTATCACCCACGTGCCGACCAACACCGTGGTGGCCTGCCAGAACGAACGTTCCCAGCACGCCAACAAGGACACCGCCATGAAAATGCTGCGGGCCAAGTTGTACGAGCTGGAAATGCAGAAACGCAACGCCGCTTCCCAGGCGCTGGAAGACAGCAAGTCGGACATCGGCTGGGGTCACCAGATCCGCTCCTATGTACTGGATGACTCGCGCATCAAGGACTTGCGTACCGGCGTCGAGCGCAGCGACTGCCAGAAGGTTCTGGACGGCGACCTCGACCAGTACCTGGAAGCGAGCCTCAAGCAGGGGCTGTAAGCCGCACACCACCGCCGCGATACCTGGCCGCCCGCCGGTATCGCGTGCCCTGCCCGAAAAGGGCAACGAACACCTGATGGAAAGAATGACGACATGAGCGACCTCAAGACCGAAGCGCAAGACCTGCAACAGGAAGAAAACGCCCTGATCGCCCTGCGCAAGGAAAAACTTGCCGCCGAGCGCGCCAAGGGCAATGCCTTCCCCAACGACTTCCGTCGCGACAGCTACTGCAACGACCTGCAGAAGCAATACGCGGACAAGACCAAGGAAGAGCTGGAAGCAGCCGCGATTCCGGTCAAGGTCGCCGGCCGCATCATGCTCAACCGTGGCTCGTTCATGGTTATCCAGGACATGACTGGCCGTATTCAGGTCTACGTCAACCGCAAGACCCTGCCGGAAGAAACCCTGGCTGCGGTCAAGACCTGGGACCTGGGCGACATCATCAGCGCCGAAGGCACCCTGGCCCGTTCCGGCAAGGGCGACCTGTACGTCGAGATGACCAACGTGCGCCTGCTGACCAAGTCGCTGCGCCCGCTGCCCGACAAGCACCACGGCCTGACCGACACCGAGCAGCGCTACCGCCAGCGCTACGTCGACCTGATGGTCAACGAAGAAACCCGCAACACCTTCCGCGTTCGCTCGCAGGTGATCTCGCACATCCGCAAGTTCCTCATCGAGCGCGACTTCCTCGAAGTCGAGACGCCGATGCTGCAGACCATTCCGGGCGGCGCCGCGGCCAAGCCGTTCGAAACCCACCACAATGCCCTGGACATGGCCATGTTCCTGCGCATCGCGCCTGAGCTGTACCTCAAGCGCCTGGTTGTCGGTGGCTTCGAGAAAGTCTTCGAGATCAACCGCAACTTCCGTAACGAAGGCGTTTCGACCCGGCACAACCCCGAGTTCACCATGCTGGAGTTCTACCAGGCCTACGCCGACTACCGCGACAACATGGACCTCACCGAGGAACTGTTCCGCGAGCTGGCGCAGCTGGTGCTGGGCAGCACCGACGTGCCGTATGGCGACAAGGTGTTCCACTTCGGCGAGCCGTTCGTGCGCCTGTCGGTGTTCGACTCGATCCTCAAGTACAACCCGGAGCTCACCGCTGCCGACCTGCAGGACGTCGACCGCGCCCGCGAGATTGCCAAGAAGGCCGGTGCCAAGGTGCTCGGCCACGAAGGCCTGGGCAAGCTGCAGGTGATGATTTTCGAAGAGCTGGTCGAGCACAAGCTGGAGCAGCCGCACTTCATCACCGAGTACCCGTTCGAAGTCTCGCCGCTGGCCCGTCGCAACGACGACAACCCGGCCGTGACCGACCGTTTCGAGCTGTTCATCGGTGGCCGCGAGATCGCCAACGCCTACTCCGAGCTCAACGATGCCGAAGACCAGGCCGAACGCTTCCTGGCCCAGGTGGCCGAGAAGGACGCGGGTGACGACGAAGCCATGCACTACGACGCCGACTTCGTTCGCGCGCTGGAGTACGGCATGCCGCCGACCGCAGGTGAGGGCATCGGTATCGACCGCCTGGTGATGCTGCTGACCAACTCGCCGTCGATTCGCGATGTGATCCTGTTCCCGCACATGCGCCCACAGGCCTGAGTGAATTGAACAAGCCGCCTTTCGAGGCGGCTTTTTATTGCCTGAAGGCTTATGTTGTCTGTACCGGCCTTATCGCCGGCAAGCCGGCTCCCACAGGGACCCCACAACGCTTGAGTATTGTGGGGGCCCTGTGGGAGCCGGCTTGCCGGCGATAGGGACAGCCGATGACTAGAACAATGAGGTATCCAGCGTGACACCCGCAATGCCCCAGCAAGGCGCCGCCGGCATCGCCAGCGCCGTCGCCGAAAGCGTGCAATACCAAGGTCGCAAGACTGCCCGCCAGGGCAGCGAGCAGCGTCGCCAGCTGATTCTGGACGCCGCCATGCGCATCGTCGTGCGTGATGGCGTGCGCGGCGTGCGTCACCGCGCGGTAGCGGCCGAGGCCGGCGTGCCGCTGTCCGCCACCACCTATTACTTCAAGGATATCGAGGACCTGCTCACCGATACCTTCGCCCAGTACGTCGAGCGCAGCGCTGCCTACATGGCCAAGCTCTGGGCCAACACCGAGGTGGTGCTGCGCCAGTTGCTCGCCCAGGGCGACGGCAGTGCGCAATCGCGGGCGCGGCTGGCCGACGAAGTGGCGCGCATGACCGCCGACTATGTTTCGCGTCAACTGCTCACCCGCCGCGACTTCCTCATGGCCGAGCAGGCCTTCCGCCAGGAAGCGCTGTTGTGCCCGCGCCTGGCGGAGCTGGTGTGTGCCCATGAGCAGATCCTGCTGCATGGCACGCGGCAACTGCTGCAGGTCGTAGGCTCGCGGCAGCCCGAACAGGACGCTCAGATGTTGACGGCGATAATCGAGCAGATGGAATATCAGGGCCTGCTCAAGGATGCCGATGCACAGGCCGATGGGCAGATGCTCGCTATGCTTACCCGTTACCTGCACCTGGTGTTGGCATCGGCCTGAGACGAGATCGACCCTTCAAGGAGAACCTGATGAAAGCCTGGCGTGTGGTGTTGTTGACGTTGTCATTCCTGCTGCTGGGCGGTTGTCTGGTGACCTTCCACGAGCCTTTGCCGAGCAACCAGGCGGCGCCCAAGGCCCTGCTTGGCAAATGGCGCAGCAAGGATGCCTGGGGCGAGCCGCTGCAACTGACGATCAGCCGCAGTGGCGCCGATGCCTACAAGGCCGTGGCCACGGCCAAGGGCAAGAAGCCCGAAGAGTATGTGTTCACCGTCTCGCGCCATGGCAACCGCTGGTACCTGTCGGCCGGGGTGCCCAAGCGCCTGGGCGGCAACTTCCTGATTGGCGGTTTCGACATCGTCGATGGCAAGGAGCTGGTGGTCTACAACCTCGATGTCGAGCAGGTGCAGCAGGCGGTCGAGAAGAAAGAGCTGACCGGGCGCAGCACCGTGGTGCCGGAGGACAACGGCGACGGCGTACTGATCGACAGCCCGGCGGCGCGGGTGCTGGCTTATCTGGATGACCCGGCCAACTCCGACCTGTTCGTCGAGGTGGCGCGCTTCCAGCGCTCCGGCAAATGACCGTGCGGGCCTCATCGCCGGCTTGCCGGCGATAGGGCCGGTACAGGCGCCCAGTTCTAGAAAGGAGTCCCCGGTGGACGAGTACCAGCTAACCATCCGCACCTTGTCCGACCGCATCGTCGCGGCGCAGACCCCAATCCGCGTGCTCGACGCGGTGAAGTGGGACGACAGCATCCGCCAGGGCTTCCTCAAGGCCAAGGGCACGGAGCCGCCCGCGGTGGACCGTGCCTATTACCAGTCGCGCCCGCTGTCGTTCGATTCCAGCGCGGTCAAGGCCGAATTCCAGAGCATCGAGCGCGACATCACCCGCCAGTTGGGCCAGTTCAACCCGGTCGGGCAGATCATGCGGCGCATGTGCAAGGAGTACCGGATGGTGGTGCGCATGCTCGAAGCGCGTGGCACCGAGGACTTCGGCCTGATTTCCCAGGAACTGTATGGCGCCGCCTCCGATGCCTTCCACGCCGGTGACCCGACCCTGGCCGACCTGGGGCTGATGTTTTCGGACTACCTGAACAACATCGATGGCCGCGGCGACCTCAAGGACGAGCCGAAGAACCTCACCGCCAAGGAAGCCGTCAATATCCTCCAGCACCGCCTGAACAAAGTGTTCGGCGAGGCGGAAGAAACCATCCGCGTGTTCGAGTCCGACGGTATCGTCGCCGACGCGGCGGCGGGGGCCGACTACATCAAGATTCGCGCCGACGCCATGTTCAACACCCGCGATGTGCGCGCGCTGGAGGTGCATGAAGGGCTGGTGCACGTGGGCACCACGCTCAATGGCCTCAACCAGCCGATCTGCACCTTCCTGGCCAAGGGCCCGCCCTCGTCGACGGTGACCCAGGAAGGCCTGGCGATCCTTATGGAGGTGATAGCCTTCGCCTCCTACCCCAGCCGCCTGCGCAAGCTCACCAACCGAACGCGCGCCATCCACATGGTCGAGGAGGGGGCCGATTTCCTGCAGGTGTATGGATTCTTCCGCGACCAGGGCTTCGAAATGGCGCAGAGCTACAGCAATGCCAGCCGGGTGTTCCGCGGCTCGGTGCCCAATGGTCTGCCGTTCACCAAGGACTTGTCCTACCTCAAGGGCTTCATCATGGTTTACAACTACATTCAGTTGGCCGTGAAGAAGGGCAAGCTCGAACAGATTCCGTTGCTGTTCTGCGGCAAGACCACCCTGGAAGACATGCGCACCTTGCGCCAACTGGTCGAAGAGGGCCTGGTCGAACCGCCCAAGTACTTGCCTGAACAGTTCCGCGACCTCAACGCCCTGTCGGCATGGATGTGCTTCTCCAACTTCCTCAACCACCTGAGCCTGGATCGCATTGAAGCCGACTACGCGAACATTCTCTGAGCGCTGCCGCCTGCTGGCCCTGGGCTTGCTCCTGCTGGGGCTCGGGGGTTGCAGCAGCTTGCTGTTCTACCCCGAACCAGGCCAGCCGTTCACCCCCGAGCGGGCCAAGCTCGAATACCGCGATATCACCCTCACCACCGCCGATGGCGTGCGCCTGCACGGTTGGTGGCTGCCGGCCAAGGCGGGCGTCGCGGTCAAGGGGACGGTGCTGCACCTGCATGGCAACGGCGGCAACCTGGCCGGGCACCTGGGCGGCAGCTACTGGTTGCCGGAGCAGGGTTATCAGGTGCTGATGATCGATTACCGCGGCTATGGCCTGTCCCAGGGCGAACCCGGTTTGCCGGAGGTCTATGAAGACATCGCTGTAGCCATGGCCTGGCTCGACAAAGCCCCCGAGGTAAAGGGCAAACCCCTGGTTTTGTTGGGCCAGAGCCTCGGTGGCGCGATGGCCATTCATTACCTGGCCGCCCATCCTGAGCAGCAACAGCGCTTCAGTGCCCTGGTGTTCGATGGGGTGCCGGCCAGTTATCGCGATGTCGGCCGTTACGCCTTGAGTACATCGTGGATGACCTGGCCGTTGCAGGTGCCGCTGTCCTGGCTGGTGCCGGACGGCGATAGCGCGATTCGCTCGGTCGAGCGCCTGAGCACCCCACCCAAGCTGTTTTTCCACAGCATCGACGACAACCTGGTGCCGATGGACAGCGGCATTCGTCTATATCAGCACGCGCCGCCGCCGCGCGTGCTGCAACTGACCCGCGGAGGCCACGTGCAGACCTTTGCCGACCCGGTCTGGCGCCAGGTGATGCTGCGTTTCCTGGATGACCCCAGCCATTTCAACGGCCTGCGGCGGCTTGCCGAAGTGCCCAACTACCCTGACGAGAAGAGCAAGCAATGAGTGAAGAACGCAACGCCATCCCGCTGATCCTGACCGGTGTCGGCAGCATCATCGTGACGGTGGGGGCCCTCTGGTACTACGGTTACCTGCATTTCGCCAAACCCGAGGACGCCCTGCTGCTGCAGGATTTCACCATGCTCAAGACCATTCCCGGCGAGGACTACAAGGTCTCCCTCGAGCCGGCCCCGCAGGTGGCGCAGTGTATGGATGGCGTGCTGGTGCTGTTCGATACCCAGCAGAAGGGCCTGACCGGGGTGCTGGTGGACAACCGCAAGCGCGCGGTGCGCTGCATGGGTGAGGACACGCCGCAGCAGGTGCAGTGATCCGACCGGCCCTATCGCCGGCAAGCCGGCTCCCACAGGTACAGCGCTGCCCCTCCCTGTGGGAGCCGGCTTGCCGGCGATAGGGCCGGTACAGCCAATGAAAAGCCCCGCATCGATCGCGGGGCTTTTCATTTCAGCTAACCAACCTTACTGCTACCTCTGGCTCACCGAACGCGGTGCCACCGGCTGGTTGTCGTTGGAGATGGTCACTTCCACCCGACGGTTCTGCGCGCGCCCCGAGTTGCTCGAGTTGTCCGCCACCGGGTACTCCTTGCCATAACCCTGGGCGACGATCCGCGCAGGGTCCACGCCAGCCCGTACCAGCGCCATGCGCACGGCAGCAGCGCGGCGTTCCGAGAGGGTCTGGTTGTAGTTGGCCGAACCTACACTGTCGGTGTAACCCTCGACGATCACCTTGCGCTCAGCGTTCTCCTGGAGGAACTGGGCCAGCTTGGTGACGTTGGGCAAGGCGCTGCTCTTGAGCTCGGCCTTGTTGAAGTCGAACAGCACATCGCCGAAGGTGACCAGGGTGCCGCGGTCGGTCTGCTTGGCGTTGAGGCTGTCCTGCAGCTTGGCGATCTGCGCATCGCGGGCATCGAGCTTGGCCTTGGCGCGCTCGGACGAGGCGTTCTTCAGCTCGTTCTCGGCAGTGCGCAGTGCGATGGTCTGCTTGGCCACTTCGATGCGCTGGTTGGTCAGGTAGGCCAATTGGTCGACCTGCTGGGTGTTCTCGCGCTCCATGAAGGCTTTGTCGGCCTTGTTCAGCGAATCCTGGGCATCCTTGGTTTCAAGCGCCGCGACCTTGCTCGACTGCGGGTCGCTCTGCAGCGCCGAGAAGTTGGTGCGGGCCGACTCCAGGTTCGGATTCGGGTCGTGCGAGCAGGCAGCGAGGCTGACACTCAGGGCCAGCAGGGCGGGAATCATGATGTGATTGCGCATGGTGTTCATCCTTTGATCGGTTGCGAAGGCTCAGGTAGACGTGGCGCGCTCACTGAGCGCTGCGCAGGCCTTCCTGACGCACGTCCTGGGCGCCCTGACGGGCTTCCTGTACGGCCTTCTCGGCCTTGGCCGCCTGTGCCTTGCGTTCGGCGAGGCGGGCATCCCACTCGGCCTGTTCGGCCAGGCGCTTGGCTTCGTCGTACTGCTTGTCGTGCATGGCGATTTCGGCCTGCTTGAACTTGTCCTGAGCCGCTTTCATTTCCACGGCGGCGAACTCGGTACCGCCTGCACTGACGGCGGAATTCACGGCCGATTGGGTCACGGCGTACTGCTCGCTGGGCGGATTGCCGGCACAGCCGGCCAGGACCAGGCTACTGCCCAGCGCCAGCGCGGCCAGCTTGAGTCCGTGCACGTGGGGGGATGAAATTTTCGCGGTGCGGGTTTTCATGATGGTCAGCTCCATTGGATCACTCCTGAAAACGACGATATCCGTAGCAGTCCATCGCTCAATCCCTGGCCCCTGTCCGCACTAGCGCTGAACGATGCACGACGGCAGTTGTGCAGGGTTTTAGCGTGATGGCTATTGGCTCTGACTGAGGGCTTTTTTGAATGGTTCAGAAAAATTGCCAAGGCTGGGCGACTATTTCTGACTTCATGGTCAGTGGTCGTGACGGGGAACTTTCAAGGGCGACACGTGGTATTCCGGGCCATGGGGGAGCCCGGAACAGTGGAGAGCGCTATCAATTGCCGGTGTCATCGCCTGGGGTGCTGAGGCCATGCAAGTGGCGCCGCGAGAGGGCCAGGAAACGCGGGGTAGAGCCGATGTCTTCGTACAGCGGGTCGCCTTGTTCGTCAGTCGAAATGACTTTCTGGCCTTGCACGTAGGGGAAGCTGGCTTCCAGTTCCTCCAGCGCGGCGGCCACCAGTTCGCCAAGCAGTTCCTCGGCGGTACGTTTGGGGTACATGTCGATGAGCGCGGCCAGGCGGGCCTCGGACTCCAGGTCCAGGTGCAAGGTGTGGCCGGTGGGGCTCAGGGTGCCAGCGGCATTCTGCTCCCAGTGCTGGGCGAGTTCGCGGATTTTCATGGTGACCTCTGTCGACGCCTGGAAAGGCTGCATTCATCGGACTGCTCTGCTCTTACTTTAGTTTGCTTTGCCCGATCGCGGCTTGCCATGGCGCCCTGGCTGTGGGCACTCTTGGGGCATGCTGTTACCTGGGCGATGCGCGGGCGAGCCGCGCCAAAGAGAGGGCCAATGACCGATATCGATGTGCGCTTGCGTGAAGATGTCCATGTGTTGGGAGAGTTGCTCGGCGAAACCATTCGCCAGCAGCACGGTGAGGCCTTCCTGCAGAAGATCGAGGACATACGCCACAGTGCCAAGGCCGACCGGCGCGGTGCCGGCGAGCAATTGAGCTCGACGCTGGCCGACCTTGCCGAGGAAGACTTGCTGCCGGTGGCGCGGGCCTTCAACCAGTTCCTCAACCTGGCGAACATGGCCGAGCAGTACCAGCTGATTCGCAGGCGCGATGCCGAGCAGGGGGAGCCCTTCGAGGCACGGGTGTTGCCCGAGCTGCTGGCGCGCCTCAAGCGGGCGGGGCACAAGGACGATGCCTTGGCCCGGCAGCTGGCCAAGCTCGATATCCAGTTGGTGCTGACCGCGCACCCCACCGAGGTTGCTCGCCGCACGCTGATCCAGAAGTACGACGCCATTGCCGGCCAGTTGGCGGTGCAGGACCATCGCGACCTGACGCCCGCCGAGCGCCAACAGGTACGCGAGCGCTTGCGCCGGCTGATCGCCGAGGCCTGGCACACCGAAGAAATCCGCCGCACCCGGCCCACGCCGGTGGATGAAGCCAAATGGGGCTTCGCGGTCATCGAGCATTCCCTGTGGCAGGCCATCCCCAGCCACCTGCGCAAGGTCGACAAGGCGCTGTTCGAAGCCACTGGCCTGCGCCTGCCGCTGGAAGCTGCGCCGATCCGCTTCGCCTCTTGGATGGGCGGCGACCGCGACGGCAACCCTAACGTCACGGCTGCCGTGACCCGTGAAGTGCTGCTGCTGGCACGCTGGATGGCGGCCGACCTGTTCTTGCGTGATATCGATGCACTGGCCGCCGAGCTGTCCATGCAGCAGGCCAGCAGCGCGCTGCGTGAACAGGTAGGTGACAGCGCCGAACCCTACCGGGCCGTGCTCAAGCAATTGCGCGACCGCTTGCGCGCCACCCGCGCCTGGGCGCACAGCGCCTTGACCAGCAACCAGCCGGCTGGAGCCGACGTGCTGGTGGACAACCGCGACCTGATCGCCCCGCTGCAGCTGTGCTACCAGTCGTTGCATGAATGCGGCATGGGCGTCATCGCCGATGGCCCGCTGCTCGACAGCTTGCGCCGTGCGGTGACGTTCGGCCTGTTCCTCGGCCGCCTGGACGTGCGCCAGGATGCCGCCCGGCACCGTGATGCGCTGTCGGAGATCACCGATTACCTGGGGCTGGGCAGTTATGGCGACTGGGATGAAGAGCAGCGGATTGCATTCCTGCAGACGGAGCTTAAGAACCGCCGGCCATTGCTTCCTGCGCATTTCCAGCCCCAGGCGGACACCGCCGAAGTGCTTGACACCTGCCGTGAAATCGCTGCCGCGCCGGGTGCCTCGCTGGGTTCCTACGTCATCTCCATGGCAGGCGCCGCCTCCGATGTACTGGCGGTGCAACTGCTGCTCAAGGAAGTAGGGCTGACCCGGCCCATGCGCGTGGTGCCCCTGTTCGAGACCTTGGCCGACCTGGACAACGCCGGGCCGGTCATGCAGCGCTTGCTGGGCCTGCAGGGCTACCGCGCTGGCTTGCGCGGGCCGCAGGAAGTGATGATCGGTTACTCCGACTCGGCCAAGGACGCCGGCACTACCGCTGCCGCCTGGGCCCAGTACCGCGCCCAGGAAAGCCTGGTGCGTATCTGCCGGGAGCATCAGGTCGAGCTGCTGCTGTTCCATGGCCGCGGCGGCACCGTGGGCCGTGGCGGCGGCCCGGCCCACGCGGCGATCCTGTCGCAGCCACCGGGCTCGGTGGCCGGGCGTTTCCGCACCACCGAGCAGGGCGAGATGATCCGCTTCAAGTTCGGCTTGCCGGGCATCGCCGAGCAGAACCTCAACCTGTATTTGGCGGCCGTGCTCGAAGCCACCCTGCTGCCACCGCCTCCGCCGCAGCCGGCCTGGCGCGAGCTGATGGACCAACTGGCGGCCGATGGCCTCAAGGCCTACCGTGGCGTGGTCAGGGACAACCCGGACTTCGTCGAGTACTTCCGCCAGTCCACACCCGAGCAGGAACTCGGACGCCTGCCCCTGGGGAGCCGCCCGGCCAAGCGGCGCGCCGGGGGGATCGAAAGTCTGCGGGCGATTCCGTGGATCTTCGGCTGGACCCAGACCCGCCTGATGCTGCCCGCCTGGCTGGGCTGGGAGACGGCACTGAGCAATGCCCTGGCACGCGGGCAGGGCGAGCTGCTGGCCCAGATGCGCGAACAATGGCCGTTCTTCCGCACCCGCATCGACATGCTGGAGATGGTCCTGGCCAAAGCCGATGCCCAGATCGCCGAGGCCTACGACCAACGTCTAGTGCAACCGGACTTGCTTCCTTTAGGTGTGCACCTGCGCGACCTATTGTCGCAGTCCTGCCAGGTGGTGCTGGGCCTGACCGGGCAGCCGGTGCTACTGGCGCACAGCCCCGAGACCCTGGAATTCATCAGCCTGCGCAACACCTACCTGGACCCGCTGCACCGCTTGCAGGCCGAGTTGCTGGCGCGTTCGCGCAGCCGTGAAGCCGCTCTGGACAGCCCGCTGGAGCAGGCCTTGCTGGTGACCGTTGCGGGCATTGCGGCGGGTCTGCGCAACACCGGCTAAGGGCATGCAGGCGTGCCTCGGTCCTGATGCATAGCCTGGGCCAGGGCAGGGTGAAGAGGGTGGTTGCGACGGGCGCAACCACCCGCAACCGAGGTTGCCGATGGCACATTCCTGCAACTTTGTGGCGCTTGTCTGGCTGCCGAGCGCTGTGTATCTTGAGCAGCCTTCTGACCGATTTATGGTCATACCCGATTTTCCGGACTTGGCCCTGATTGCCGAATCCATTGAATTTCATACAAAAATTTGAGGAGCACGAGATGCGCGTAATTCTGCTGGGAGCTCCCGGGGCCGGTAAAGGTACTCAGGCAAAGTTCATCACCGAGAAGTTCGGTATTCCACAGATCTCCACCGGTGACATGTTGCGTGCCGCCGTCAAGGCTGGCACCCCGCTGGGCCTGGAACTGAAGAAAGTCATGGATGCTGGCCAGCTGGTCTCCGACGAGCTGATCATCAGCCTGGTCAAGGAGCGCATTGCCCAGCCTGATTGCGCCAATGGCTGCCTGTTCGACGGCTTCCCGCGGACCATCCCGCAAGCCGAAGCCATGGTCGCGGCCGGTGTCGATATCGACGCCGTGGTCGAAATCGCCGTCGACGACGAAGAAATCGTCGGCCGCATGGCTGGCCGTCGCGTGCACCTGGCCTCGGGCCGCACCTACCACATTCAGTACAACCCGCCGAAAGTGGAAGGCAAGGACGACGTCACTGGCGAAGAACTGATCCAGCGCGACGACGACAAGGAAGAAACCGTGCGTCATCGCCTGTCGGTCTACCACAGCCAGACCAAGCCGCTGGTGGACTTCTACCAGAAGCTCTCGGCCGCCAACGCTGGCAAGCCGAAGTACAGCCACATCGAAGGCGTCGGTTCGGTCGAATCGATCACCGGCAAGGTCCTGGCAGCCCTGAGCTGATCCAGCACCGTGCTTGACAACGGCCCGCTTGCGGGCCGTTGTCGTTTTGGGGCCGCACAGCGGCCCCTTGACGACACAACGCCGCGCCTCCTCTATACTGCCGCTCTTTTCCCTCTGCACCTGGATACCTGTTCGATGACCACCCTGCTGGCCCTGGATACCGCCACCGAAGCCTGTTCCGTCGCGCTGCTGCATGATGGCAAGGTAACCAGCCACTACGAGGTGATCCCGCGCATGCACGCGCAGAAGCTGCTGCCGATGATCAAGCAGCTGCTGGGCGATTCCGGTGTGGCACTGAACGCCCTCGACGCCATCGCGTTCGGCCGTGGCCCGGGCGCCTTCACCGGCGTGCGCATTGCCATCGGTGTGGTGCAGGGCCTGGCCTTCGCCCTGGAGCGCCCGGTGCTGCCGGTGTCCAACCTGGCCGCGCTGGCCCAGGGTGCGCTGCGCGAGCATGGCGTGCAGCAGGTGGCAGCGGCCATCGATGCGCGCATGGACGAGGTGTACTGGGGTTGCTACAAGGCAGAGGCCGGCGAAATGCGCCTGCAAGGCCTGGAGGCGGTGCTGCCGCCGGAGCGTGTGGCTTTGCCGGAAGGCAGCAGCGGCGACTGGTACGGCGCGGGCACCGGTTGGGGCTACGCCGAGCGCCTGGGCGTGCAGGTCAGTGCCAGCAACCCGGCAGCGCTGCCCAATGCCTTGGACATCCTGAGCCTGGCCCGCTTCGCCTGGGCACGCGGCGAGGCCATCGCTGCCGAACAGGCGCAACCGGTTTACCTGCGCGATAATGTAGCCACGCCCAAGGCACGTTGAGTGCTGTTCGTCGGTTATCGCGGTTGTCGATAAACCTTTGGCGTGAACTGTGGTCCAGTTATCACTCGAGCATTAGCGATGGAACTCTGATGCTGCTAAATTGCCATCATCGGTTCTGAGTGCTCACGCCATGCGTATCGACGGTTTCTCATCGCAGTCCTACCCGGTCAAGCGCGCACCGCGCAAAGCAGGGGTGCGCGATCAAGCCATCGAAGATGCCGAACTGATCGAAGAGAGCGAAGTCGCTCATGAATCCGCGCCGCGCCTGCGCGGTGCTGGCCTGCCGGCCCGCCAGCAGGACATGGTTTTCCCCCGCGCCCGCGACCGCCGCACTGCTACGGCGCTGGCCAGCTACCTCAGCACCGCCGGTTTTACCGATTGGGACATGGAAGTACTGGGGCTCGACCTGTACATTTGAGGGATGAGTCCATCCCCCCTGCCTTATTTTCTGGGTTGTCCGTCGTGGAGCGAAAACGCCTGGCGCGACTACCTGTATCCCGTCGATGCCAGCAGCGGTGAAATGCTTGGCTTCTACAGCCAGGTGTTCAACGCCGTCGAGGGCAACACCACCTTCTACGCCCGTCCCGCCCCCGGCACCCTTGCGCGCTGGGCGCAGGTCATGCCCGCGCACTTTCGCTTCACTGCCAAGTTTCCCAGGGATATCAGCCATGAGGGAGACCTGCGTGATCAACTCGAGCCTGCTTTCGAATTCACCCGCCTGATGGCCCCGTTGGGCCAGCGAGTATCGCCGTACTGGCTGCAGCTGTCGGCCCAGTTCGGGCCGGCGCGGTTGGGCGAGCTCAGCTACTTTCTCGACGAGATCGGCGTGCCGGTGGCCGTGGAGGTGCGCAATCAGGCCTTCTTCGCCAAGGGTGAGGAGGAGCGCTTGCTCAACCGGCTGCTACATGAGCGTGGCGTCGAGCGCATCTGCCTTGACCCACGCGCGCTGTTCAGTTGTACCTCGCGCGATCCCGCCGTGCTTCACGCGCAGTCGAAGAAACCCAAGGTTCCGCCACGGCCCGCCGCCTTCAGTCAGCACCCGCAGGTGCGTTTCATCGGCCATCCCGAGCTTGAGGCCAACGAAACCTTTCTCACACCCTGGGTGGACAAGGTCGCTGCCTGGATCGAGGAAGGGCGCAGCCCTTATGTGTTCCTGCACACCTCCGACAACCGCCTGGCCGCCGCACTGGCCCAGCGTTTCCACCAGCGGCTGATGGCACGCCTGCCGGGCCTTGCCGCTTTGCCGGAATTGCCGCGCGCCCCCGAGGTCGAACAACTGGGACTACTCTGACCATTCCCCGACCAGCCGGAGGTTGTGACCATGGATGTACAAACACTGCGTGCCGAAGCCTTCAAGGCCCTGCACGAGCGTGATGGCGCCTTCGTCATCCCCAACCCTTGGGACGCCGGCTCTGCCAAGCTCCTGGCCAGCCTGGGCTTCGAGGCGCTGGCCACGACCAGTGCCGGGCTTGCCTTCAGCCTCGGGCGGCCGGATGCCGAGGGCGCCTTGAGCCTGGACGAGACGCTCGACAACGCCGGGCTCATCGTCGACGCCACCGCCTTGCCGGTCGCCGCCGACCTGGAAAATGGCTTCGGCGACCTGCCCGAAGATTGTGCCCAGACCATTCTGCGGGCCGCCGAAACGGGCCTGGTGGGCGGCTCGATCGAAGATGCCAGCGGTCGCAGCGAAGCGCCGATCTATGACTTCGGCCTGGCCGTAGAGCGTGTGCGCGCCGCCGTGCAGGCCGCGCGCAGCCTGCCATTCCCGTTCACCCTCTGCGCCCGTGCGGAAAACCTGCTGCACGGGCGCATGGACCTGGACGACACCATTTTGCGCCTGCAGGCCTATGCCGAGGCGGGCGCCGATGTGCTGTATGCGCCGGGGCTGCGCAGCGTCGATGAGATTCGCGCGGTGGTGCAGGCGGTGGCGCCGAAGCCGGTGAACGTGCTGATGGGGCTGGCGGGTGTGCCACTGAGCGTCAACCAGCTGCAGGACCTGGGTGTGCGCCGTATCAGCGTGGGTTCGTCGTTGGCCCGTGCGGCGCTCGGGGCGTTCCAGCGTGCGGCGCTGGAGATCCGTGACCAGGGTACGTTCAGTTACGGGGAGCAGGCATTGCCCTTCGCCCAGCTCAACGATCTGTTCCGTCGCTGAGGGGGCGTGCGCGCGCTGGCCTGGCTGTGCGGCCTGCTGCTCGCGGCGGGCCTGGCCTGGCTATACGGCTGGCGCCTGCCGGACGCCTGGAACCCCTGGGCGGCGCTGGACGTCCGCCAACCGCCCAACCTGTTGACCCCCTACAAGCTGGCCCGTTTGCGCAAGGACCCAGGCTTGTGCCGACAGGCGCTTGAGACCACTCGCCTGCGCTACAGGGCGCAGGCCGACAGCCCTGTAGCGGCCAACTGCCCGCTGCAGAATGTATGGCGTATCGAACAAGGACAGGCGCGACTGAGCAGCAGTTTTCTCGCCAGCTGCCCGTTGGCGGTGGCTTATGCGTTGTTCGAAGCGCACGGCCTGCAACCTGTAGCGCAACAGGTCTTTGGCCAGGCCGTGACGCAGGTCGATCATCTGGGTAGCTTTGCTTGCCGCAATGTCTATCACCGCAAGCAGGGCCGGCTGAGCCAGCACGCCACCGCCAATGCCCTGGATATCAGCGGCTTTCGCCTGCAGGACGGCCAGCGCATCGTGCTGGCGCGGGATTGGCAGGCGGGCGGGCAGAAGGCGCAGTTCCTGCGCCAGGTTCAGCAGGCCGCATGCGAAAGCTTCAGTACGGTGCTGGGCCCGGACTACAATGCCGCCCACCACAATCACTTTCACTTGGATATGGGACTCTGGCAGGTCTGCCGCTGATCTCAGGCGTGGACGCGAACGTTGTTCAGCACCACCGGGCGCGCCCAATGGATGTCGAATTCCAGGTCGTTCTGCTGCCGGGCCAGGGCCGCTTCGGCGTAGGGTTCCGGCGCCGGGTCGAGCAGGTCCATCTCGAATTCGGCAATCGGCAGGTGCAGTGGGCGCGGCGAGGGTGCGGGGCCAGGCTGCGCAAGAGGGTGGCCTTGGCTCATGACCACCGGGCGCAGCCAGGTGTTGCTGATGTCGAGCTGTCGCTGCTGCTGGATCATCTCGGCGGTGCTGAACGGCTCGGGTGCCGGCTCCAGCAAGTTGGCCTCAAGCTCCGCCTTGGGCAGGAACAGCGGTTCGGGCGGTGCGACGACGGTGTCGTGCACGGGGCAGGCGCGCTGGGCGTCGATCAGGGCCAGGGCCTTGGCCCCGCCGATCGGCTCTCCGCTGTCCTTGTCGTACTGCACCAGCGCCTGGCTGACGCTATCGCGCTCTTGCGCTTGCTGCTCGGCCATGGCGCGGGCGAAGAAATCCTGCCACAGGTGGCTGACGCCCCCGAGTGCCTGGGTATTCTGCCGACCGTAGTTGCCGACGGGCGACAGGTAGGTCAAGCCGATGGGAAGAGTATCTGTCATGGCAGTCGCGCGCGTTGTGCTCTGGCAGAATAGCGGGATATTGCCTGTATCGGCCGACGCGCCGATTCATTAAGGGCTTGGTTTGATTTTTTAGGTGTGGACGATGGAAGAGCAAGGCACGGGTATCAGGGTCGAAGCGATGTCGGCTGAGTATGCGCAACAGGCCACGGTATGGGCCGAGCGCCTGGGGCTGCCGCTGCAGGACGATGCCGCCGGCTTCGCCGTGCAGGTGGGCGCTGAAGGCTTGCAGATCCAGCAGCTGGGCCCGCAGGCGCCCGGGCCGGTGCGTGTGGACTTCGTTGAAGGCCAGGCCGCGCACCGGCGCCAGTTTGGCGGTGGAAACGGGCAGATGATCGCCAAGGCCGTGGGCATCTCCCAAGGCGTCCGGCCGCAGGTGCTCGATGCCACGGCGGGATTGGGCAAGGATGCGTTCGTGCTGGCCAGCCTGGGTTGCCAGATGACCCTGATCGAACGCCAGCCGCTGATCGCCGCATTGCTGGAGGACGGTCTGGCGCGAGCCCGGTCGGATGCAGAGGTGGGCCCTATCGTCGCACGCATGCGCCTGCTGACCGGCAACGCCATCGAGCGCATGCGCGCCTGGGAAGGGGAGGCGCCGCAGGTGATCTACCTCGACCCGATGTTCCCGCACCGCGACAAGAGTGCGTTGGTGAAGAAGGAAATGCGCGTGTTCCGGCCGCTGGTCGGTGATGACCTGGATGCGCCCGCGTTGCTCGAAGCAGCCCTTGCGCTGGCCAGCCACCGGGTGGTGGTGAAGCGGCCGCGCAAGGCGCCGATCATCGACGGGCCGAAGCCGAGCCATAGCCTTGAGGGCAAGTCGAGCCGGTATGACATTTATCCGAAGAAGGCGTTGAAGGCTTGATCCGGATGCGGTGCTGAGTCGACTGGCCCTATCGCCGGCAAGCCGGCTCCCACAGCGACCCCGCTGCTCTCGGGCTCTGCGGGGCATCTGTGGGAGCCGGCTTGCCGGCGATGAGGCCAGTACTACCAGCCAGGAATCAAGGTTGGAATGCCCGAATGAACACTCCAACCACCTCGCGCACATGCGCCTCGGCCTCTTCCCCCTGAAGCGGCCCCGCACACCCCAGCAACAACCGGTAATCCGGCGCCCCTTTGACCAGGCAGAAGAAGTGCTCGGCCGCCCGCAATGGGTTGTCGATACGCAACAAGCCGCGTTCGTCGACCCCGCGCAACAGCGCCTCCATCCCCGTCAGCACGCGCTTGGGCCCGGCCTCGTAGAAGAATTCGCCAAAGCTCGGGTCCTGACTGCCCTGGGCCATGATCAAGCGGCTCAGCTTGACCGCCTCGTCACTGCTGATCAGTGCCTGGAAGCCCCGGGCGATAGTCAGTAGCACATCCTCCACCGCCGCGCCTTCGGGGTACTCGAAGATCAGGTCAGGCAGCTGGTTCTGGCAGGTCGCCATGACCGCCGAGCCGAACAGGGTCTGCTTGTCGTTGAAGTGGCTGTAGACGGTGAGCTTCGAAACACCTGCCGCCGCAGCGACCGCATCCATGCTGGTGTTGGCATAGCCAAGGCTGAGGAACAGTGTCTTGGCGGCCTCGAGGATTGCCTCGCGCTTGGCCAGGTCCTTGGGCCGGCCAGGGCCGATGGGTGCGTCGTTGAGCATTGGAGTCCGCGTCTGGTGGAAGGGGCGCACATCTTACCGGCTCAGACGGCTTCCGGCTGTAGGGGCGCGACCAATCGTTGATGTTGTTTTTCTTTCCGACGCTGGCTTCCCGGCCTCGGTTCCCTGATTTAATATACTCGTCAGTATAAATATTCAATGCGCCCGTCGCGAAAGGATTCATCATGTTGCGTCATGCCTTGTCCCTTGCTTTGCCCGCTGCCGCGCTGCTGCTCCTTGCGGCCTGCGGGCAGGAAGCCGCTGCGCCCACCGCGCCGCGCCCAGCCCTGGTGGTCCAGCCGCAGCCGGCCGAAGCGGCTGCCGACAGTTACCCCGGTGAAGTGCGCGCGCGCTTCGAGCCGGAGCTGGCCTTCCGCATCGGCGGCAAGGTGAACAAACGGCTGGTCGAGGAAGGGCAACGGGTCAAGGCCGAGCAGCCGCTGGCCGAGCTCGACCCTCAGGACGTGCGCCTGCAACTGGAAGCCAACCGCGCCCAACTGGCTGCCGCCGAAGCCAACCTGTCGCTGGTGCGCGCCGAGCGTGACCGCTACCAGAAACTGCTGGCGCGGCAGATGGTCAGCCACTCGCAATACGACAATGCCGAAAACCTCTATCGCGCTGGCCTGGCTCGCCTGAAGCAGGCCAAGGCGGAGTTCGACGTGGCCGGCAACCAGGCTGAATACGCCGTGTTGCGCGCGCCGCAGGCCGGGGTCATCGCCAAGCGTCAGGTCGAGGTCGGCCAGGTGGTCGCTGCCGGGCAAACGGTGTTCACCCTGGCCGCCGATGGCGAGCGCGAGGTTGCCATTGGCTTGCCGGAGCAGCAGTTCGCCCGCTTCGCCGTGGGCCAGCAGGTGAGTGTCGAACTGTGGTCGCACCCCAACCAGCGGTTCGAGGGGCGTATCCGTGAGTTGTCGCCTGCTGCCGACCCGCGTTCGCGTACCTTCGCCGCGCGCATTGCCTTCACGTCGACCAAGACGCCAGCCGAGCTCGGCCAGAGTGCCCGGGTGTTCATCGCCCATGACGGGGTGATCCCGTTGGCGGTGCCGTTGTCGGCGGTGACGGCCGAGAACGGCCAGGCCTATGTCTGGCGGGTCAATCAGGACAGCCGTCTGGAGCGTGCCGCGGTGCGCCTCGGCGCCTATGGCGCAGAGAGCGTGCCGGTGCTCGACGGCCTCAAGCCTGGCGACTGGGTAGTCGCTGCAGGTGGCCATGTGCTGCGAGAGGGGCAACAGGTGCGCCCCGTGGATCGCACCAACCGTGTAGTGAACCTGACGGCCAAGGAGTAAGTCCCGATGGGTTTCAACCTTTCCGCCTGGGCGCTGCGCAATCGCCAGATCGTACTGTTCCTGATGATCCTGCTGGCAGCCATTGGCGCCATGTCCTACACCAAGCTGGGTCAGAGCGAAGACCCTCCGTTCACTTTCAAGGCCATGGTCATCCGCACCCTGTGGCCGGGGGCCACGGCCGAGGAAGTGTCGCGCCAGGTCACCGAGCGCATCGAGAAAAAGCTGATGGAGACCGGCGAGTACGAAAAGATCGTCTCGTTCTCCCGCCCTGGTGAATCGCAGGTCACCTTCATGGCCCGTGACTCGATGCATTCCAAGGACATTCCCGAGCTGTGGTACCAGATCCGCAAGAAGGTCGCGGATATCCGCCACACCTTGCCGCCGGAAATCCAGGGGCCGTTCTTCAACGACGAGTTCGGCACCACCTTCGGCAATATCTATGCACTGACCGGCACCAGCTTCGACTATGCGGTGCTCAAGGATTACGCCGACCGCATCCAGATCCAGCTGCAACGGGTCAAGGACGTGGGCAAGGTCGAGCTGGTGGGCTTGCAGGACGAGAAGATCTGGATCGAGCTGTCCAACCTCAAGCTGGCCACGCTCGGCGTGCCGCTGGAGTCTGTGCAGCGGGCACTGAGTGACCAGAATGCCGTGAGCGCCGCCAGCTTTTTCGAGACGCCCAGCGAACGCCTGCATTTACGGGTCAGCGGGCGTTTCGACAGTGTCGAGCAGATTCGCCAGTTCCCCATTCGCGTAGGTGACCGCACCTTCCGCATCGGTGATGTCGCCGAGGTGCACCGCGGTTTCAACGACCCGCCCGCGCCGCGCATGCGCTTCATGGGCGAAGACGCCATTGGTCTGGCCGTGTCGATGAAGGACGGCGGCGACATCCTGGTACTCGGCAAGGCCCTGGAAGGCGAGTTCGAGCGCCTGGCGCGCAACCTGCCGGCCGGCATGGAACTGCGCAAGGTCTCGGACCAGCCAGCCGCGGTCAAGGCCAGTGTCGGCGAGTTCGTCCAGGTGCTGGCCGAAGCGCTGATCATCGTGCTGCTGGTGAGCTTCTTCTCGCTCGGGCTGCGCACTGGGCTGGTGGTGGCATTGGCGATTCCCCTGGTGCTGGCCATGACCTTTGCCGCCATGTACTACTTCGGCATCGGCCTGCACAAAATTTCGCTTGGGGCGCTGGTGCTGGCCCTGGGCTTGCTGGTGGACGACGCGATCATTGCCGTGGAAATGATGGCGATCAAGATGGAGCAGGGCTTCGATCGGCTCAAGGCGGCCAGTTACGCCTGGACCAGCACGGCCTTCCCGATGCTCACCGGTACCCTGATCACCGCTGCCGGCTTCCTGCCGATCGCCACCGCTGCATCGAGCACCGGTGAATACACCCGTTCGATCTTCCAGGTGGTGACCATCGCGCTGCTGACCTCATGGGTGGCGGCCGTGGTCTTCGTGCCCTACCTGGGGGAGCGCCTGCTACCGGACCTGGCGAAGCTGCATGCGGCCCGCCATGGCAAGGATGGGCAAGCGCCAGACCCCTATGGCACGCCGTTCTATCAGCGCGTGCGGCGCGTGGTGGAGTGGTGCGTGCGGCGGCGCAAGACGGTGATCCTGCTGACCATCGCAGCCTTTATCGGCAGCATTCTGCTGTTCCGTTTCGTGCCCCAGCAATTCTTCCCGGCCTCCGGACGCCCGGAGCTGATGGTCGACCTGAAGCTGGCCGAAGGCGCGTCGCTGGCCAATACCGGCGAGCGGGTCAAGCAGCTGGAAGCGCTGCTCAAGCAGCAGGACGGCATCGACAACTACGTGGCCTATGTCGGCACCGGTTCGCCGCGCTTCTACCTGCCGCTGGACCAGCAATTGCCGGCCGCCAGCTTTGCTCAGTTCGTGGTGCTGGCCAAGTCGATGGAAGACCGTGAACGCCTGCGCAGCTGGCTGATCGCCACGATGGACCAGCAGTTCCCTGACCTGCGCGCCCGGGTCACTCGGTTGGAAAACGGCCCGCCCGTGGGGTATCCGGTACAGTTCCGGGTCACCGGCGAACACATCGAGAAGGCCCGTGCACTGGCCCGCGAAGTGGCGGACAAGGTGCGCGAGAACCCGCATGTGGTCAACGTTCACCTGGACTGGGAAGAGCCGAGCAAGGCGGTGTTCCTGGAGATCGACCAGGACCGCGCGCGCGCCCTTGGCGTCAGCACCGCGCAGCTGTCCACGTTCCTGCAGAGCTCGCTGACCGGCACCACGGTCAGCCACTACCGCGAGGACAACGAGCTGATCGAGATCCTCCTGCGCGGCACCCAGCAAGAGCGCAGCGAACTCGGCAACCTGGGCAGCCTGGCGCTGCCTACCGACAATGGCCAGAGCGTGGCGCTGTCGCAGGTGGCAACGTTGGAGTACGGCTTCGAGGAAGGCATCATCTGGCACCGCAACCGCCTGCCGACGGTGACCGTGCGTGCCGACATCTACGACAAGGAACAGCCGGCGACCCTGGTCAGGCAGATTGCGCCGACCTTGCAGGCGATCAAGGACAAGCTGCCCGACGGTTACCTGCTGGAGGTCGGCGGTACGATCGAGGACTCCGAGCGCGGGCAGCGTTCGGTGAACGCCGGGATGCCGTTGTTCATCGTGGTGGTGCTCAGCCTGCTGATGATTCAGCTGCGCAGCTTCTCGCGCACGGTGATGGTGTTCCTCACCGCGCCCTTAGGCTTGATTGGCGTGACCCTGTTCCTGCTGGTGTTCCGCCAGCCGTTCGGCTTCGTCGCCATGCTCGGCACCATCGCCCTGGCGGGGATGATCATGCGCAACTCAGTGATCCTGGTGGACCAGATCGAACAGGATATCGCCTCCGGGCTGGACCGCTGGCAGGCGATCATCGAGGCCACGGTGCGGCGCTTCCGGCCGATCGTGCTGACCGCGCTGGCGGCGGTGCTGGCGATGATTCCGTTGTCCAGAAGCGTGTTCTACGGGCCGATGGCGGTGGCGATCATGGGGGGGTTGATTGTTGCTACCGTGCTGACGCTGTTGTTCCTGCCGGCGTTGTATGCGGCGTGGTTCAGGGTCAAGAAAGGCTGACGATCGCGGGGGAGGGCTTTGCCCTCCAATCGCCGGCAAGCCGGCTCCCACAGGTTAAACATAGCTGTTGAAAACTGTGCTGTACCTGTGGGAGCCGGCTTGCCGGCGATGGGCTGCAAAGCAGCCCCTTGGCAATCAAAGCGCGCCGAACACCTTCTTGGCCAGGCTGGTAGCCGCCTGCGCCGGGTTCTGGCGAATGTTCTGTTCCTGTTTGCCAATCATCTCGAACAACCCGTCCAGGGCTTTTTCGGTCACGTAGTTTTCGATATTGGCATCAGTCTTGATCAGCCCCAGGCCCTTGGCCTGGCCTGCGAAGCTGTTGTACTGCTGGGCCAGGCCGACCTTGTCGGTGGCTTGCTTGACGATGGGCAGGAACTTGGCGCGGATCTGCTCGCGGCTGCTCTTGTTCAGGTACTGGGTAGCCGAATCGTCGCCGCCACTGAGAATACCCTTGGCGTCGGTGACGCTCATGTTCTTCACCGCATCGACCAGGATCGCCTGAGCTTGCGGCACTGCAGCTTCGGCGGCCTTGTTCATGCTGGCTTCCAGGGCTTCGACCTGGTCACCTTTGCCGAACATCTTCATGGCCTTGGCGGCCTTGCCGAGGTTGCCCGGCAGTTCGATGCGCACGTCCGGGTCGTTGCTGAAACCACCCGGGGTGCTCAGTTGCTTGACGGCCAACTGGGCGCCCTGGGTCAGGGCGTCCTTCAGGCCGCCGGTGGCGTCTTTCTGGCTCAGGTCGCCGAGCGACAGGGCAAGGGCGCTGGCCGACAACAGCAGGCCGGCGCACAGCGTGGTGAAGCGCAGGGAAGAGCGAATCATGAGGCGTTCCTTCTGAACGAAAACAAAAGCGCGTCAGCGCACCGGATCGACCTTGATCCGCACGGGCTGTGGGTCGCTGCCGTCGAGCTTGACGCCGTGGTGTTCGGTATTGATGAACAGCAACTTGCCGTCCAGTTCGATTCGGGCGCTGACCGCATAGCGGTGGCCGGGCTTGATCTGGGCCGGGTCATAGCTGAGGTGGAAGGGCAATGGCACGTTGCCCTTGACCGGCCCGGCCTGGCTGGCCAGGGTCACGGCGGGGGCGTCCATCAGCGAAACGTCCTGCAGGCTCACATTCAAGGTAGCGGCAGGTGGCAGGGCGATGCGCTGCAGGTAGAAGACTTCACCGTCCAGGCTGGCCTGGTTCGAGGGTGTTTGGCTGGAACAGGCTGCGAGCAGAGATGCGCAACACAGCATAAAGAGTTTTTTCATGGAATCTCCGGTGTCCTTGGGGCTGGCTTTTGGCCAACCCCGAGGACTTTAGCGGATTTTGCCGGTGGGGTGGTCAACCCTTGTGCTTACCTCCCTGAATACCCTCGACGCTTTCCTGGGGCAGGTTGCCGCCATGAATGCCGTCCGTACCCGGCAGCGGCAGGTTGCCGCCATGAATGCCGTCCGTACCCGGCAGAGGCAGGTTGCCGCCATGAATGCCGTCTGTGCCCGGCAGTGGCAGGTTGCCGCCGTGGATGCCATCAGTGACAGTCGTTTTTCTTGAGGTCATGAGTGAACTCCTTGAGCAGGGATCAATGGACGTGTTCAGCGTACCGTCAGTGGGATACCCCAGCTGCCGCCGTGAACTTCGTCGGTCATCGAGTCGATCTTGTCGACGGTTACCTGGAGCCTGCCCTTGACCTTGTCGAGTGCGACTTCATGGGGGTCGGTGTTGATGTACAGCAGCTGGCCATCCTGTTCGATGCGCACCGACAGCGCGTAGGTGTGGCGAGGGTCGATCTGCTGGCTGTCATAGTTCAGGCGCAGGTTGATCGGCATCGTACCGGCGCAGCGCAGGCGCAGCTGGGCATGGCAGATGGCCGGTGCATCGGCCAGTGACACATCGTCCAGGCTCACTTGCACGAGCCCGGAAGGCGGCAAGGTGCCGTCGGTCGAGGCCACGATTTCGATATCCAGTGATCGGATGGAAACGTCGCTCATGTCTGTACTCCTAATGGGTTTGGAAGGGTTCAGCGAACCCATCCTCATCCACTCGGCGCACCTCGCGGCAGCAACAAGCCTTACCCTGTGACAGCCTCCGCTGCCTCATCGCGGTGCAGCGCAACCTGGCGAATCGACAAGCGCAGCTCGGCCGACAGCACACGCTTGGCCACACCCTCGGCGAGTTCGCCGAGTTTTTCATGGTGGCCGAGCTTGCCGTCACTGCCTGGGTGCAGCACGCCTTGCTCGATCAAGGTCTGGATGAAATGCCGGAACAGGGTCTTGTCGAAGAACTCCGGGGCGTTAAGGCCATGCAGGATCGACAGGCGCTGGGCCATCATCACGCAGAGGTCTTCCAGTTCTTCGGCGCTCAGGGTGTTCTGGCCGCTGTTGAGCAGCAGCGAAGTCGCCATGTAGAAGCGCTGCAAGGTCTGGGTGATGGTGCGGGCGAGCAGGGTCAGCAGGACGTACTGGCGCGAGCTCGGGACGGGGCGGATGTACATCTCGCCCTCCTGGCGCAGCAGGCCCTGTTCGACCAGCGCGGCCAGCCACTGGTCGATCACTTCGTCCAGTTGCGCAACCTCCCAGCGCAGGAACAGTTCGGCCTGCAGGTACGGGTACAGCGCGTGCACGTACTGGCCAAGCAGGTCGCGGCTCATTCGCGAGCTGCTGTGGAAGAAGCTCGCCAGCAATGCCGGCAGGGCAAAGATGTGCAGGACGTTGTTGCGGTAATAGGTCATCAGTACCGCGTTGGCTTCATCCAGGTACAGGATGCGGCCCAGGGCGTCTTTCTGCTCGGCCAGCAGGTCCATGCGCCTGACGTGTTCGATCAGCGCCTGGCCGTTACCTTCAGGCAAGGTGGTGTGCTCGGAGTACGGCACCTTGCGCAACAGCGCCAGGTACAGGTCGAGCACCCGCTTCAGGGCCTGTTCGTCCAGGGCCAGGCGGCTGGTGGACAGCAGTGCCAGCGCCACCAGGTTGACCGGGTTGATCGCCGCCGCCTCGTTCAGGCGCCGGGCCACGGTTTCGCCCAGGCGGGTGGTGGTCTCATTGAGCCAGGCGGGGCGGCACTGCGGGCCATGATCCTGCTCGCGCCAGCCGGGTTGCTGCTGGTCGAGGAAGCCGGCCAGGCGGATCGGCTCGCCGAAGTTGACGTAGACCTGGCCGAAGCGCTGTTTCAGTGCACCGATCACCTTGAAGATGTCGAAGATCGACTCCTTCTTCTTGCTCGCGCCCCGCAGTTCACCCAGGTAGGTGCGGCCTTCGAGCACACGCTCGTAGCCGATGTATACGGGGACGAAGACGATTGGCATGCGTGACGAGCGCAGGAAGCTGCGCAGGGTGATGGCCAGCATCCCGGTGCGGGGTTGCAGCATGCGCCCGGTGCGCGAGCGCCCGCCTTCGACGAAGTACTCCACCGGGAAGCCTTTGCTGAACAGGGTGTGCAGGTATTCGTTGAACACCGAGGTATACAGCGGGTTGCCCTTGAAGGTGCGGCGCATGAAGAAGGCGCCGCCACGGCGTAGCAGGCTGCCGATACCGGGCATGTTGAGGTTGATGCCGGCGGCGACGTGTGGCGGCGTCAGGCCGTTGCGGAACAGCAGGTAGGACAGTAGCAGGTAGTCGATGTGGCTGCGGTGGCACGGCACGTAGATCACTTCGTGGCCCGGGGCGATTCCTTGCACCTGCTCGATATGGTTGACCTTGATACCGTCGTAGATCTTGTTCCAGAACCAGCTCAGGACCACTTCGAGGAAGCGGATCGCGGTGTAGGTGTAGTCCGAGGCGATCTCATTGCCATAGCGCAGCGCCTGGGCTTCGGCCTTGGCCTGGGGAATGTTCTCGCGTTGCGCCTCTTCGGCGATGGCCTGACGGACCAGCGGGGCATGCACCAGGCCCTTGACCAGGTTGCGCCGGTGCGAGATGTCCGGGCCGATCACCGCGGTCTTGAGGTTGCGGAAATGCACGCGCATCAGGCGCTGGGCCATGCGCACGGTGCGTTCATGGCCCTTGTTGTGCTGCACCAGTTCGCGCAGGTGGATGGGGGCGGAGAACTGCACGCGGGTCTTGCGGCCCAGGATCAGGATGGTCAGCAGCCGGCGCAGGCGCCCGGTGACCGCCCAGCTGTCGGCGAACAGCAGCTTCCACGGGCTGGATTCGCTGGCCGGGGTCTGCCCCCAGAACACGCTGACCGGAATGATTTGCGCGTCTTCTTCGGCGTGCTGGCTCACGGCGGCGACCAGACGCTCCAGGGTCGGCGGGGCGCCGCGTTTGTCATGGCGGCCCAGCCAGTCAGGGTCGGGGGTGAGGTAGAAGAACCCGGCGGGTTCGTGCAACGGGCCCACGGCCACTGGCAGTACCGGGCGCGGCAGGCCGGCCTTGGTGCACTCATGATCAAGTACCGCCAGGTCGCTGAGCGAGGGCGAGGGCAGGGCATAGAACACCGGCCGGCTGCGGTCGAGGTTGAGGCTCATCGACGATTGGTTGATGGTCTCGGAGCGCACCCACAGGTACAACAGGCGACGCAAGGCGCCGAAGATCAGGCGGCGCAGGGGGGAACGGGTCATGGGGTGTGTGCCCTGGGTGTGATGACAGGTGGTGATTTTTTGCGAGTGCAGTCAATTAGTCTGCCGTATCTGCGCAAGTTCAGCAAAATCCTGCAAGCGGCGCCGCAGTCATGAAATTTATTTGTTCCGTGTCATATACTCGGCCTGCCACTTGCAGGATATTTCATCAAGCGGCGTCGGCACGGGGTGAAGACCTTGTGCCTGCAAGGCGATCTTCACAATAAAAATTCGGAGTAGTTCAGATGTCGTCTCGTGAGACTGGGAATGTAAAGTGGTTCAACGATGCCAAGGGCTATGGCTTCATTCAGCGCGAAGGTGGTGCGGATGTATTCGTCCACTATCGGGCGATCCGCGGTGAGGGGCATCGTACCCTGGTCGAAGGGCAGCGGGTGGAATACGCCTGCGTGCAGGGCCAGAAAGGCCTGCAAGCCGAGGACGTAGTAGGCCTCTGAGCTTGTAGGAGCTGGCTTGCCGGCGATCAGCGGCGGATACCGCGGTGCTTGCATCGCCGGCAAGCCGGCTCCCACAAAAGAGCGTTATGCGCTCAGGTACGCCAGGTGATTTCCTCTTCACCGTCGGCACTGATGCGGACCCAGCGGTCGGCATCTTCTTCCCCGTCTTCCTCGACCCAGCCACCGGGTGCACAGCGTACTTCGACGCCCAGTGCGGCGAACGCGGCGCGGGCGCAGGCGATGTCATCGGCCCAGGGGGTCTGGTCGCTCTCCAGGTACAGGCTGTTCCATTTCCCTACAGCCTTCGGTAACCAAGTGACTGGAATGTTACCGGCTTGGCATTTGAAGGTCTGACCTTTCTGCTGCCATTCGCTGCACGGGCCGATGGCCTCGGCCAGCCACTTGGCAAGTTGCTGGTGGTCGACGTCGGCGTCCTTCAGGTAGATCTCGATATCAGGTTGGCGCATAAGGGCTCCGGGTGTGCTCAGTCTTGGCGCACGAAATAGTCATAACGCATGGAAACCGTGACCTCGAACGGCTCGGGCTGGTCGATCACCCGCGCGCGCTTCTCGGCACTGGCTCGCCAGCCGTGAGGGGTCATTGCCAGCAGGTCGGCGCGGGCCTTGGGTTCGGCCAGGCTCAGGCGGAATTCGAGGATTTCGCCGTGGGCGTGGGCCATGCCCTCCGGCACCAGGGCCAGGTGCTTGTCGTCGGCGTAGGGGCGTACTTCATCGTAGAGCACTTCGCGCAGTTCCATCAGGTGACCGCTGGTCGGGCCAACCCGCATCAGGCCACCACCGGGGCTGAGCAGGCGCTTGGCTTCGGCCCAGTCGAGCGGGCTGAACACACTGGCGATGAACTGGCAGCTGGCGTCGGCCAGCGGCACGCGGGCCATGCTGGCGACCATCCAGGTCACGTCAGGGTCGCGGCGACAGGCACGTTTGACCGCTTCGCGGGAGATGTCCAGGGCATAGCCGTCGGCCTGTGGCAGGGCCTGGGCCAGTTGCGCGGTGTAGTAGCCCTCGCCGCAGCCGATGTCGAGCCAGGCGCCAGGCTTGCGCTCGGCGGCCAGCTCAGCCAGACGGCGGGCCACGGGGGCATAGTGGCCTGCGTCGAGGAAGTCGCGGCGGGCTTCGACCATGGCCTGGTTGTCGCCTGGGTCACGGCTGTTCTTGTGCTGCACCGGCAGCAGGTTCAGGTAACCCTGGCGAGCACGGTCGAAGCGGTGGCCAGCGGGGCACACCACGCCGTTGTCGAGGCGCGTGAGGGCGGCCTGGCAGATAGGGCAGGCGAGCATCAGGCGAGCAACCGGACCAGGGTCTGGTAGTAGATCTCGGTCAGCAAGTCGAGGTCGCTGGCCAGGATGCGCTCGTCGACCTGGTGGATGGTGGCGTTGACCGGGCCCAGCTCGACCACCTGGGTGCCCATGGTGGCGATGAAGCGGCCATCGGAGGTGCCGCCACTGGTGGACGGCTGGGTGTCGCGGCCGGTGACGCCCTTGATGCTGGCTGCCACCGCATCGAGCAGTTCGCCCGGCTCGGTGAGGAAGGGCAGGCCCGACAGCGCCCAGTCGATCGACCAGTCCAGCTCATGCTTGTCGAGGATCGCCGAAACCCGTGCTTGCAGGCCTTCGACGGTCGACTCGGTAGAGAAGCGGAAGTTGAACAGCGCAGTCAGCTCGCCCGGGACCACGTTGGTGGCGCCGGTGCCGGAATTGAGGTTGGAGATCTGGAAGCTGGTCGGCGGGAAGAACGCATTGCCTTCGTCCCAGTGTTCGCCAGCCAGTTCTGCCAGGGCCGGCGCGGCCAGGTGGATCGGGTTGCGCGCCAGGTGCGGGTAGGCCACGTGGCCCTGCTTGCCACGCACGGTCAGCTTGGCGCCGAGCGAGCCCCGACGGCCGTTCTTGACCACATCACCGAGCAGGGTGGTGCTCGACGGCTCGCCGACGATGCACCAGTCCAGGCGCTCGTTGCGCGCCTTCAGGCGCTCGACCACGGCCTTGGTGCCGTGGTGCGCCGGGCCTTCTTCATCGCTGGTGATCAGGAAGGTGACCTTGCCGCGGTGGTCAGGGTAGTCGCGCACGAAGCGCTCGCTGGCCACCACCATCGACGCCAGGCTGCCTTTCATGTCGGCGGCGCCACGGCCGCAGAGCATGCCGTCGGCATCGATCAGCGCCTCGAACGGCTCGTGTTGCCACTGCTGCACCGGGCCGGTGGGGACCACGTCGGTGTGGCCGGCAAAGCACAGCACCGGTCCGTCCTGATTGCCGTGGCTGGCCCAGAAGTTGTCGACGTCTTCGATGCGCATCGGTTCGAGCTGGAAGCCCGCGGCGCCCAGTCGATTCATCATCTGTGCCTGGCAGTCGGCGTCGACAGGGGTGACCGAGGGGCGACGGATCAGGTCGCAGGCCAGTTGAAGGGTGGGCGAGAGCTCGGCTGGGGCCGTCATGGGGGACTCCGGGGCAAGGCAAGGCGGGAAAACGAGGGGCGTTATCTTATATCAAACTAGGGGCGTCGGCACGGGGCAATGGGGCCGCTGCGCGGCCCAATCGCCGGCAAGCCGGCTCCCACAGGTGCTGCGCAGTTCTCAAGGTAGCGAGAATCCTGTGGGAGCTGGCTTGCCAGCGATTGGGCTGCTCCCACAGGTGCTGCGCAGTTCTCAAGGTGGCGAGAATCTTGTGGGCGCTGGCTTGCCGGCGATTGGGCTGCAAAGCAGCCCCAGCAATCTCAAGCCTGCTGCGGTTCTGCGACCTTGTCCGCAGGCTTTGGCAACGACGACAAGAACGCCATCACCAGCGCCGCCAGGTACGGCAACGATTGCACCAGCAGCATCGCCACCCAGAAGCGCATGTCCGAGCTCGGCAGCCCTTGCACCAGATAGATGCCAGCCGCCGCGCCCCACAGCAACAACATGATGAACAGCTCTTCCCTGGCTTCGGAAATCGCCACCAGCAACCCGTGGCTGTCGGCATTCTTCGGCGTGCGGAAGAACGGCATGCTGCTGGTGAAGAACCCGTACAGCACCGCCTTGGCGATCGTGTGCGACAGCGCCAGACCGGCCAGCGCCGCCGCGAAGGCATCCTTCAGGTTCACCCCCACCGCACGGCGGTACAGGAAGATGATCTTGCCCACCTTGAAGAAGAACAGCGCCAAGGGCGGAATGGCAAAGATCATCAGCGGCGGGTCGACCCGATGGGGCACGATGATCATCGCCGCCGACCACAACAAGGCGCCGACGGTGAAGAAGATGTTCATGCCGTCGGCGATCCACGGCAGCCAGCCGGCCAGGAAGTGGTAGCGCTGGCCGCGGGTCAGCTCGCTGCCTTTGCCACGCAGCAAGGCCGCGGCATGGTGCTTGATGATCTGGATGGCGCCATAGGCCCAGCGAAAGCGCTGCTTCTTGAAGTCGATGAAGGTGTCGGGCATCAGGCCCTTGCCATAGCTGTTGTGGGCGTAGGCGGCCGACAGGCCTTTCTCGAACACGCGCAGGCCCAGCTCGGCATCCTCGCAGATGCACCATTCAGCCCAGCCCAGTTCTACCAGCACGCTACGCCGGGTCATGGTCATGGTGCCGTGCTGGATGATCGCGTCACGGTCGTTGCGGGTGACCATGCCGATGTGGAAGAAACCCTTGTATTCGCTGTAGCACAGTTTCTTGAAGGCGCTTTCGTGTTGGTCGCGGTAGTCCTGCGGCGATTGCACCACGGCGATTTTCGGGTCGGCGAAGTGCGGCACCATGTGCTTGAGCCAGTTGCGGTCGACGCAGTAATCCGAGTCGATCACTGCGATCACTTCGGCATCCTTGGCCGTGTGCGGGATCAGGTAGTTCAGCGCGCCGCCCTTGAAACCGGCCAGCGGCGCTACGTGGAAGAACTTGAAGCGTTCGCCGAGCTTTTCGCAGTGAGCCTTGAGGGGCTCCCACACGGCCGGGTCCTTGGTGTTGTTGTCGATCACCAGTACTTCGTAGTCCGGGTAATCCAGCGCGGCCAGGGCGTCCAGGGTCTGTTTGACCATCTCCGGCGGTTCGTTGTAGCACGGCACATGCACCGAGACTTTCGGCCGGTAGGCGGTGTCGCCCTGCACCGGCAGGAATTCTCGGCGGCGTTTGTGGATCCACACCGCCTCGGCCAGTTCGTGGGCCTCGGTCATCAACACGATGAACACGCCCAGCGCGCCCAGTGCCAGCAACACGCCGACGGTGAGGCTGAACCAAGTGCTGTACTGCTGGCTGTAGTCGTAGCCGATCCACACCAGAACCGAACCACAAAGGAAGGTGATGAAGGTGAGGAAGGTTCGCCCGCGCTGGCGCAGGGCCGAGCCGTCGATCAGCAGCACGGTCAGGGCGATCATCGCCAGCACCACCGAGGCGACCGCCAGCGCACGCCATTGCGGAATCGCCACCACGGGCCCTTCGAAGTTGAATTTCTGCTGGCGTTCGGCGTTGAACACGCCCCAGTAGGCCCCCACCGAGCCTTCGTCACTGGCTTTCCACGGCTGGTCGTAGGCTTCGATGACGAAGTAGTTGTAGCCACGGCGGTTGAGGGTGTTGACCAAGGTGCGCAGGTAGATGGCCTGGTCGGCCTGGGTGGCGTCGGCACCGCCGCGCATGCGGCCATTGCTCGGCCAGCCGACTTCCGAAAGCAGCAGGGGCTTGCGCGGGAACTGCTGCTTGAGCTCGCGGGCGCGGTCGAGGACGAACTCCACCGAGTCCTGCATCGGCACGAACTCCCAGTAGGGCAGGATGTGCGCGGCGATCAGGTCGACGTGCTTGGCCAGCTCCGGGTGTTCTTTCCAGATATGCCACTGTTCGCTGGTGGTGACCGGCACCTTGACCGCGGCACGCACTCGGTCCAGGTACTGGATGAGGGCTTCGGGGGTGATCTCTTCACGGAACAGGGCTTCGTTGCCTACTACCACGCGCACCACGCTGCGCGAGGTATTGGCCAGTTCGATGGCTGTGGCGATCTCGCGCTCGTTGCGTTCCAGGTCGGGGCTGATCCAGATGCCCAGGGTCACCCGCAAGCCGAACTCCTCGGCCAGGCGCGGAATGTCGGCCTGCGAGCCTTCGACGGTATAGATGCGGATGCTGTCGGTCAGCTTGTTCATCTGCTCCAGGTCCTGGCGCATCTCGTCGTCGCTGGGGTACTGGCCCTTTTGCGGGCTTTCCCCGAGGCGGAATGGCGAGTATGAGAAGCCGGAGATCTGCTCTGGCCAGTCAGGTGCGGACACTGGGCGATTGACCAGCGCCCAGAACCCGGTGAACAACGCGGCGATGGCCAGCACCACGACCAGGTTGAGGCCGAATTTGCGTGAAGACATTGTGATCCAGTTCTGTCCAGGTGGTAGGACATTAAAGCAGTATTGGTAGGCTGTTTCCTAACGATGGAGCTGGTGGCGGTCGCTGGCCTATAATGCGCGCCGTTTTTTGCGGTATGAGCTTCGGGATAGTCACATGAGCACAGAAGATCCACGCTTCGCCGGCGTCGCCCGGCTTTACGGCGACGAAGGCCTGCAGCGCCTGAGCCAGGCCCACGTGGCGGTCGTCGGTATCGGCGGGGTCGGCTCGTGGGCGGCCGAGGCCCTGGCACGCAGTGGTGTAGGCGAAATCACCCTGTTTGACCTCGACGATGTCTGCGTCAGCAACACCAACCGCCAGGCCCATGCCCTGGAGGGCCAGGTCGGGCGGCCCAAGGTCGAGGTGATGGCCGAGCGTCTGCGGGCGATCAACCCGGCGTGCACGGTGCATGCAGTGGCCGATTTCGTCACCCGTGACACCATGGCCGAGTACATCACCGAGAACCTCGATGCCGTCATCGATTGCATCGACAGCGTGATGGCCAAGGCGGCGCTGATCGCCTGGTGCCGGCGTCGCAAGATCGCCATCGTGACCACCGGCGGGGCGGGGGGGCAGATCGACCCGACGCAGATCCAGATCGGCGACCTCAACAAGACCTTCAACGACCCACTGGCTTCACGGGTGCGTTCGACCTTGCGCCGTGACTACAACTTCTCGCGCAATGTCAGTCGCAACTACGGTGTGCCATGTGTATTTTCCAGTGAGCAGCTGCGTTATCCCAAGGGGGATGGCAGTGTTTGCCTGCAGAAGAGCTTCGTTGGCGAGGGCGTGCGCCTGGACTGCGCGGGGGGCTTCGGTGCGGTGATGATGGTGACCGCGACCTTTGGCATGGTGGCCGCGAGCAAGGCGGTGGAGAAGCTGGTGGCCGGTGCCAGGCGGCCGTCGGAGCGGGTAAGGGCTCAATAACCGTATCACCCCTCGAAAAGCTTGCGCGATCCCCTGTGGGAGCCGGCTTGCCGGCGATGGGGCCGGGGCAGACAGAAGTGGGTAGCCTGTTCAGGCCCTATCGCCGGCAAGCCGGCTCCCACAGGTACCCCGCAGTCATCGAAATCTGTGGGGTGCCCTCCCACAGGTACCCCCGCAGTTTTCGAAATCTGTGGGGTGCATCACTGCTGATGTCGGGTCAATTCGGCCATGCGCTGCAACACCGCATGCAGCCCATTGCTGCGCGATGGCGACAGTTGCCGCTCCAGCCCTAGCTGGGCAAACCACGCATTGAGGTCAACACCTGCCAGCTCTGCGCTGGCGAGGCCTTGCACCCGCACCAGCAGCAACGCCAACAAACCACGCAACAATCGCGCATCACTGCCGGCCTTGAACCGCCATTGGCCATCGTGCTGCTCAGCCACCAACCACACCAGGCTTTCACAGCCATGCACGCGGTTGTCTTCGGACTTGTCCGCATCGCCAAGCGGTTCCAGGGTGTCGCCCATCTGCATCAGCAGCCGCGCACGCTGCTCCCAGCCACGGGCCTGCTCGAAACGCGCCAATGCCTCCTGGGCTTCTACCGGCAAACTCATCGCAACAGCTCCAGGCCCTGGTCGAGCGCGTCGAAGAACCGCTGCAGGTCATCGCTGTCGTTGTACATCGCCAGCGACACGCGAATCGCGCCTTCCAGCCCCAGGCCCTTGAGCAGCGGCATCGCACAGTGATGACCGGCGCGCACGGCAACGCCTTGCTCGGTCAACAGGTGCGCGATGTCGGCGTTGTGCACGCCTTCGATGACGAAGCTGGCCAAGGCGGTTTGCGGTGTGCCGAGCACACGCACACCCTCGCGGTCGGCAAGCCCGCGTAGCAGCGCCTGATGCAGATGCGCTTCATGGGCTTCGACGGCATGGGCATCGAGGCTGGCCAGGTAATCCAGGGTCGCGCCCAGGCCGATCACCCCGGCAATCGGCGGGGTGCCTGCTTCGAAGCCCAGCGGTGCGGGGCGGAAACTGGCGTCCTGGTAGTCGGCCAGCTGCACCATTTCACCGCCGAACTGCCAATGGCGCAGCAATTCCAGCGCCTGGCTGCGCCCATACAGCACACCTACGCCTTCGGGCCCGTACAACTTGTGGCTGGAGAACACGTAGAAATCACACCCCAGTTGTTGCACGTCATGGCGGCCATGGACCACGCCCTGGGCGCCATCGACCACGGTCAGCGCGCCCTGGGCGTGGGCATGGGCCAACAACGCGGGAAGCGGCTGCCAGGTGCCGAGCACGTTGGACAGCTGGCTGAGCGCAAGCAACCGGGTGCGTGGGCCGATCAGCTGCAGCGCTTGCTCCAGGTCGATACGGCCATGGGCATCCAGCGGCAGCACGACCAAACGCAGGTTGCGCCGGCGTGCCAGTTGCTGCCAGGGCAGCAGGTTGGCGTGGTGCTCCAGGGCGCTGATGGCGATCTCGTCGCCTGCCTCGAAGCGGTGCTCCAGGCCATAGGCCAGCAGATTCAGGGCCGAGGTGGCGCCGTGGGTGAAGATGATCTGCCGCGATTGCGCTGCATTGAGCCAGGCGGCAACCTTGTCCCGGCTTCCCTCGAACGCCTGTGTCGCCAAGGCACCGGGCAGGTGCTGGGCGCGGTGCACGTTGGCCGCGCCATGGCCGTAGTAATGGCTCAAGGCATCGAGCAAGGCTTGGGGCTTCTGGGTGGTGGCGGCGCTGTCCAGGTAGGTCTGGTGCTGCCGTTGCAGGGCGGCGATGGCGGGGAAGTCGGCACGCCAGGGGGAGGGCTGGAACATGATCACGGGGCCTGGAATGAAAATCGGGTCTGGCGTGTGTGCGCCAGACCCGATCTTAACACTTCGAACCCGCGGGGAGTTCTCAGTTGTGGGCGTGCAGCGCCTCGTTCAGCTCGATGGCCGACTTGTGCGTCTTGCACTCGACGGCACCGTTCAGCGAGTTGCGGCGGAACAGCAGGTCGGTCTGGCCAGCCAGGTCACGGGCCTTGACCACCTTGACCAGCTCGTTGTTTTCGTCCAGCAGGTTCACCTTGGTACCGGCGGTGATGTACAGGCCGGCTTCGACGGTGTTGCGATCGCCCAGCGGAATGCCGATACCGGCGTTGGCGCCGATCAGGCAGCCTTCACCGACCTTGATGACGATGTTGCCGCCACCGGACAGGGTGCCCATGGTCGAGCAACCGCCGCCCAGGTCAGAACCTTTGCCCACGAACACGCCAGCCGAGACACGGCCTTCGATCATGCCCGGGCCTTCGGTGCCAGCGTTAAAGTTGACGAAGCCTTCGTGCATGATGGTGGTGCCTTCGCCGATGTAGGCGCCCAGGCGCACACGGGCGGTATCGGCGATACGCACGCCGGCCGGGACCACGTAGTCGGTCATCTTCGGGAACTTGTCCACCGAGAACACTTCCAGCAGCTCGCCTTTCAGGCGTGCTTCCAGTTGCAGCTCGGCCAGTTCGCTCAGGTCGACGGCGCCCTGGTTGGTCCAGGCCACGTTCGGCAGCAGCGGGAAGATACCTGCCAGGCTCAGGCCATGTGGCTTGACCAGGCGGTGCGACAGCAGGTGCAGCTTGAGGTAGGCCTCCGGGGTGGAGGTCAGGGCTGCGTCTTCGGCCAGCACGGTGGCGACCAGCGGCTTGTGGCTCTCGGCCAGTCGGGTCAGCAGCGCTGCCTGGGCGGCATCGATTCCTTTGACGGCTTCGGCCAGTTGAGCGGCCTGGGCATTGCTGAAGGTGATGGCCTGGTTGCCAGCTTCGTAACCCAGGATCGGGGCTACGGCGGCAACCAGCTCGGCGCTCGGGTTGAGCAGCGGCTGTGCGTAGAAGACTTCCAGCCAGGTGCCCTGGCGGTTCTGGGAGCCGACGCCGAAGGCCAGGCTGAACAGGGTATTGGACATGTGATTACCTCGTGCGAAATAGGGTAGGGGCTCAGGCCAGGGCAGCGGCATACAGGTCGGGCTTGAAGCCGACCAGGGTACGCGCGCCAAGGTCGAGCACCGGGCGCTTGATCATCGACGGCTGGGCCAGCATCAGTTCGACGGCCTTGGCCTGGTCAAGGTCGGCCTTGCTGGCGTCGTCGAGCTTGCGGAAGGTGGTGCCGGCACGGTTGAGGATGACTTCCCAGCCGTGCTCGTCGCACCAGCGGTTCAGGCTGTCACGGTCGATGCCTTGAGTCTTGTAGTCGTGGAATTCGTAGGCGATGGCCTGGTCTTCGAGCCAGGTGCGCGCCTTTTTCATGGTGTCGCAGGCTTTGATACCGTAAAGATGTAACTGCTTGATTTCATTGGGCATAAATTCTTCCCCAAAACTTCCCCAATATCACCTTGAAACTCAGCAGCGCATTATGCCACGTCGAACCACTCAGTGCCTCGCCTGTCGCGGTACGCATCGGTCCGTATGACCGAACGTGCACCGAGCTGTTTCCTGGGCGCCACGGCCTTTATGCGGGGCCATCTTTGACCGGGCATGCCTAGGCAGCTTTTGCCCGAGCATGGCGGAGAACGCGGCTGTGCGGGGCGGCAACCCTGTCGATGTACTGGGTACGCGCCTTGAGGTGATTGTTCGAGGTTTGGAGACGGCCCGCGCATTCGGTGCCTTCGATTGCGTGTCGGAAGAACGGCTGGGATCGCTGGTTGGTCAGATTCCGTGATTGCGAACATTGCCGGGAGCTGGGCGAATGCTTCACTTGGTCCGGCTTGGTGCAACCTCCCCGTCGGAGGAGCTGTGCAATCAACAGTAGGCCTGTGGATGCAAATTTTGTTGGTATGTGGCGGTGAGGGCTATATCTTCGAGTTCGATTTAAGTCGTGGTTGGTCGGGCTATGTACAGTAAGAAATCTTTCACAATAAGTCTGCTGGCATGGTGTTTCTCCATATTTTTCGCACCGTTCTCCGTCCTCGCTGGCCCTTCAAGTGCATCTGGCCTGGATGGAATTTCTGGGTTGGAAAGTTTGCCACTCGGTATTCATAGCGATGATTCCGGCTCATCTTCACGGAAAAGAAATTTAAATTTTTCGGGGTGGGGTAGTTCAAGTGTCGAACGCATCGCTTCGCATTTTTCAGAAATGATCAAAGAACTTGATCCGCGCGCGAAATATTACAACGGTGGGAAAGGGGGGGAATTATCTTCGCAAACAGCCGCGAGACTGGGGTCGATGCCGCTGCGGGTGAATGTTGTTAGTGGAAGAATCCCTCCGTCCGGTTCCGTGCGTTTATTGGCGTTAAACGTAAAGCCAAGTGATTCCTGGGCAAAATATGAAGCTACGATGTCAGGCATTCGTGGCGAGGTTTCCGCGACCCATGCCGGGATAAAATTTACCCGGCATTTACCTGGGGCGGAAGTAGCGGTGTCTGGATCCCAAGAGGTTGTGCCCATTGAGGGACCAAAGCATCGGTCGGACATCGTCCTTCTATGGATGGGGAAGAATGACATTACATCTGGATATGAAGTATCAGGTATCGCTGCCAGAATTGGCAGAACGTGTGACTGGCTTCGCACTCATGATGGAAAATGCCTGATTATAGGTAATTTCAATGATTCGGATGCTGAGGTAGACGGTGTCAAGCAGAAAAAGCTTGCAGCATTGAACGCGCTGCTTGCTCAGGAATACGGAGACTTGTTCGTCGATGTGCAATCGCTTTTGGTCTCGAATAATGTTTGGGCGCTTTCCAGGATAAACCCAACGCCTGCGGATCTTGAAAGCCAGCGTAATGGACAAAAACCACCGTCTCTGTCACAGGATAACGGCCATATGAATACTGCGGCCTATAACGTCGTCAGGCGTATGGTTCAAAAGCGAATCGAACAGCTTGGCTGGTAGGGAGATAGGGATCGACAGGCCACGATCCGCGCGACGGGGGCTATTGCAGTGGCTCATTAGTTGTCAAGTTATTGATTTTGCATGTTTTTAGTCGCTGAGGTATAATTTTCGGAGTCCGGAATTGTGTGGTGCCATATGTTGGGGTTGGAGGAGGGGTAATGATATTTGAGAGAGATGGAAGAAGTGATCGGGATTGGAGTGGTTTTCTTCTAGGGAAAGGCATTCAGTATGTAAACTCCTCTATAAGGAAAGGGCATAAGCTCCAAGGCGCACTACCCGTCACTTTGATGGATACGAAAGTGCTCACCTCTTCAAGTATTGGCAGGTTTTCGGTGGTGCGAGGCGGGCGCATCTCTGCCATCATTGGCGATTATTGTTCTATCGCGCCGGATGTGATGATGGGGGAGGGGAATCATCCTACGCCCTGGCTTGGAACGAGTGGGCTTTTTTATCAGCAAAATAAGTACGGTTTTTTTGCAGAGTCAAAGGATTTTCCAATACAACCTTGGAGTGACAGCAAGAAGCCTCCCGTCATTCGTCACGATGTCTGGATCGGGGCGGGTGTAAAAATCATGCGAGGCGTTACTATTGGTGTTGGGGCCGTGGTAGCGGCTAACTCTATTGTCACCAAGGATGTGCCTCCGTATGCCATTGTGGGTGGTGTCCCCGCGAAAGTTATAAAATATCGCTTCGAGCCTGAATTGATCGAGGCGCTTTTAAAAAGCAATTGGTGGACCTTTGATCTTTCGGTGCTTAAGAAGATTGATTTTACCTGCCCTGAAAAGGCGCTTGAGCAATTGTCTGAAATGGAACATAAGCCCGCGGCTAAGCGAAATAAATTCATGCTGACGAACGAGACGCTTGAGCTGTTCGAGTGATCGAGTTGGATATCTTTATATCTTCAAAATGCATGATGTTGTTGGGTGTGCATGAAAGGCGAAATCTTTTGTAACACATTAATCGGTGCAAATATGGATATCTGTAATCGCCTGCCAAAACGAGTAACTCCAGACATAGTGCGCATTTGAAATACAACAAAGGGCCCTCATGTGGAGATATGGGATCCCCGCGAGCAGGTTTTTTCAGTCGACGGGCTTGGTAGGGCACAGTGGGAGCCTATCGCGGCGTTGCGGCAAGGCCGTGATATGATCATAAGCTGTAGAGGTGTTATCAGGGCGGGACATGAAGAGCGAAGATCTGCATCAGCGCGAGAAACCAATTGGAATGGGGCGGGGAAGGCTTGAACTAGAGCTTCCCTGTGTTGTCGACAAGATTAGCTTTCGCGGGCGTCTGAACAAGTTTGGCGCGTTCAGCTACGGCAATGTCGGCGCGGTACTATATGATGCAGATGTAGGTCGCTATTGCTCGATAGCGCACGAAGTCATGGCTGGTCCCACCGAGCACCCTGTTGACTGGTTATCGTCTCACTGTTTTGTTTTCAACGATCAGGGGACCTTGGGTCACGCTTCTGAGTTCCAGGATATTGTGTCGGGCAATAGCTTTGCAGGGAATAATGCCAGAACTATCATTGGTAATGATGTCTGGGTTGGGTATCGCGCCTTCATACGGCGCGGTGTTGTTGTTGGCGATGGCGCGATAATCGCAGCCAATGCAACAGTCGTAAAGGATGTGGAGCCCTACACGGTTGTCGGTGGAACCCCCGCAAAGGTGATCCGAAAAAGATTTGATGAGGCGACTATCAAGCGCTTGCAGGCTCTGCAGTGGTGGAAATATTCGATGAGTAAGCAAGTTCTTGGTGATCTTGATTATTCCAATGTGTCGAAGTCACTAGATGCAATAGAGCGTGCTATCGAAGAAGGGTGTTTAAAGCGACTTGAGCCGAGCCGTGCTGTTTTTGTTGATGGAAAGATCGTTGAGTCATAATTATTAATGGTGGTTCGGCGTGCATTTTTCCTACGGCAGAGCCGGCAAACATTCGCGAAAGTTGGTGTAATCGTTCAGAAGCGAAAGTTTGCCGGTTCCCTGCTTGTTACTTGGCTCGTGATTTAAGGCTGTCTAGCAGTGTGTTGACGATGATGAAGTGATCCTCCCAGCGCGGCGGCGTATAGTTGTTCAGCACCTTCACTGCGTCGTTGTGAGCGTCTTTATCCGGGTCGCAGAAATCAAGGATTGTTTTCTGCCAGGTAATGGCGTCGAGGGGGTTGATGAAGGTGGCTAATGCCGAACTGGCTTCATGGAAAACAGGTATATCAGAGCAAATGACAGGGGTGCCCATCGCTTGGGTTTCAATCAGTGGCATGCCCCAGCCTTCGCTGAAGGATGGGAAAAGCAATGCCTTGGCTCCACGAATGACCCGTTTCAATCCGGAGTCACTGAGATCGCTGAGTTCAACCACATACGGTTTCAAGGCCTCGCACTGGTCAATGAAATTGAATACATTCTGATTTTCCCAGCCGCGTTTTCCAACGATGACGAGTTTGGGAGGTGTAATACCTCGCGAAACCCAGTCCCTCCATATTTGTAGCAGGAAAAGATGATTTTTGCGTGGTTCGATAGTGCCGATATAGGTGAAGTAGCTTTGTTGCTCCAGTGTCTCCAGCGCAGGTGAAAATTCTTCGGCCGGGTTCTCAAAGAAGCTTTCTTCAACCCCGATGTAGGCAACTTCGCATTCCGGCAGGCGGAGCGCTTGTTTTTCACACCACGACAGGAAGGACGTTTTAGTTGCTTCGGAGTTGACAATAACCATGTCTGCACAGAACGAGACAGTGTCCATTCTCTTTATATGGTCACTGTAGCCGCTTGCGCGCACGTACTCGGGAAAGTCAATCGGGATCAAGTCGTGAATATAAAAGGCGAACTTCACCCCGAGCTTCATTTTCAGGGTGAAGAAGCCGTCCTTGTTGGAAATGCCGTGGTGAGACGTATTGACATACACGGAGTTTCCGCGCGGGTAAGAGTTGATCAGTCGCGCCAAAGGCCTGCTGCAGTACTTCAAGAGTTCCGCGTCAATTTCGCGGCGATCGCTGGGTGACGACAGGTTGGTGTCTTTAAGCTGTACAGATGTTTGGGTTCTGCATATCGGAAGCAGGTTTGTGTACGACTCAACCAGGCTTTTGGAACTGAGTGGAAGCAACCGACTGGTGATCAGCTCAATGAAATCGTTGTAGGATAGCTCTGGTAACTCACTCAGCGGCTGGTCGGGGCTCTCCTTCTCGATGAAGGACAGTTTTTCAAAGCTCAAGGGGTTGGCGAACAGATCTTCCATCTTCTCGGCAAAGACTTTTGTGCAGCGATCTACGACAATGGCGCCTGGCTTTGTGGTGAATGCGTAGTCGAATGCCGCGCCCGAAGCATTACTTTGTGAGTTGTTGATGAGCACCGTGGTGGAGTCTGGGTTCACATCGCGGTACTCGCTCAGCTGATTAGATACCTCAGCAAGCTTTTCCTGCAGTATGAAGAGAGACTTCTTTACTTGGGGGAGCTTGAGGAGTGAAGCCCCGGTGTGCCGCGCGTGTTTGTCAGTCAGCTCAGTCTGGAGTTGCGACAGGTGATCAGCGCCCAATATGAACTGAGTATTGCAGAGCGCATGTTCTGCTAGTCGAAGGTAGCTTTCATTGTTAAGCGTCAAAAGCTCGAAACCGACAGCGGAAATGCCGGAGTCCTTAAACCAGTCTTTGGCTTCTTGAGTAAGGAACCGCGAGGACACCAGTGTCAATGCGCGCTTTTGAGGCTTGAGCAGATGTGAGCGCTCGGTCAGCCAACTGCTGGGCGCGAACGTGATCTTGGTGGACGCCAGTAGCGCTGAAATGTAGGCCTGCTTTTCGGGTGGGCAGGCGACGATAATAACCTCGCTTGCCACTTGATCGTTTTGAGCGACCAATACGGGGGATGCAATTTCTGTCATTGGATTGGCCGCTTATTTATTCTAAGGCATCAACTGGAACTGAAGGAGGCGTTTCTTTCTCTCCGTAATTCCATCGGTTCTCGATGGTCTTTATGAACGCTCTGCTCGATGTATCGTCCAGCAGCACCAAGCGAACACCGTCCTGCCTGACAAAGGCCACGTCTTTATCCTCAGCGTCATAAAGTTCGAGCGCATACCTCAGGTCCACGCGGTCGATACCTGTTGGCGTCTCTGCGTTCCTGCGTGCAATCAACCGGGTGAGGTCGTAGACAACCAATTGCTTCATGGTTACCGTCCCCACTTCTGGTTGATCATGAACTTCATTGCGTCGGAAGGAAGCGGAACCCGTGGGTTCAGTGTTTCCTCTGAGCCCGAGAGCAGGTAGCGCCAAAATGCCGGAGTGAGCGAGATTCCCGATACAGGAAGGTAGGTTGTGCTGCGGTCATTTGGTGCAACGTCGGACGGTTTGACGCCCTGTGGGGAAGGCGTCTTGCTCAGGCGCAATGTGGTTTTCCCAAAGAGCTCTGCTTCGATCAGGGAACCGGAAGAAATAGAGCAGAAAGTGAGGTTTTTATCGATGACGAACAGGTCGTAGATATTCACATCCAGGATATTGATGTTGTGCGCCTTCAGCTCCGCTTCAAAGGGTTGTCTGTTTTTAAAGTGTGGGTGGAACTTATAGTACACTTTCGGGAAGTAGGACTTGAGCTCGACCAGTGTGGCGATGACTTCCTTCGGGGTAATCATCTTCTTGCCGTCAATCAGCGAGGAGTCGATGTCAATCTGTCCCAGGAATACTGCGGAACCCGGTGAGACGGTGATATTTCTGAAGACACGCGCGCTGCGCCCGAGGGAAAGGCGCGCATGCGATACAATATCCTCGTGAGGGATCGTCATTGCCGCAATTCGCTCCTGGAATGCCGGAACGTTGGTGCGCATGCCGAACACATAATCAGGCAGGAAGCGAATGGCGTGGAGTGTCAGGTCAATGTAGTGGATCGAAGCCTTGTTGAGCGCATTTATCAGCAGCGGAGAAAGCTCAAAGCCTACGAAGAGATGATTTTTATAAGACTTCAAGGTCTCTGCGATGTAATCTGCTTCGTCTTCATTTGAATGGTACACCGATGCCCAGCCGGAGCTGTCAAATGGAAGCTGGAAGTCAGAATAGAATTTAAATCGATTTAGCGGATCGCTGGGTTCTGTGCCGACCAGGGACGAGATGTTGCAATTCAGAATTTCAGAGAACGTATTACCAAGCAAAGAAGAAAGCCAGTCGCTGTGAATGGCTTGGGGGTTTTCATATTTTTTATCTGACCGATCATCAACTTTCAGAACATCTGTTGTGAAAACTACACCGTCGTACAGTTTTTCCGTGGACATCAACAAACTCCGTGTGTGCATATAAATTGCAAGTTGCAAGTGTTACCAGGTTGAGATCGGAAAATTGACAGTCGATCTGAAATTGAATGGTTTTCACTCTGCAGATAGTTAGGCTCGCGCCTTCCCAATTTTACCTGTAACGGGAGGCCAATTGGAAGTGAGGGGCTGCGTGCCTGCAGTGTATCGCGCGCTGCGTTCCGCAGCGTGTGCTTGCCGGTATTAGCCCCTAAGGCAGGGATAGGGGCCTGTCGCCGGTTCAGCCGACCTATCTGAAACTTGGCGTACTTCAACCACACCCCCTGGCAAAGTGCACGGCGACTGGGCTTTACTGGATGTGTCATGAGTCATTAGCGCTCTTCTGAAGAATTCCACGTCGAGCGGTCAAGCAAACCATCGAAAACCGCAAGCTCGTTTTCGATATTGCCAAGCGCCTGGGGCCCGTTCACAGCCTGACGCTCGGATCAAGCTCTGGTGTGGATACTGTGCAGATCACGGTTCCCGCTCAGTGACTCCGTGTGATTACCGGGAGCTTTCAAGAGGGTGTGAGGCGACCCGTAATGTTCGCAGGGGTGGTCGCGACACCTGGGTATCATCATGTTACATATTCATTCGCAACCTGCGACTATCGTGCAGCGGTCCCCTGTCGCAGGACACCGCTAACATATTGTTTCAATGGCGATGTTTCGCCCCGCTGTAGTTATTGGTTCACAAAGGAAGCCTTCACGGATGCAGTCCGCCTATACCGTCCTCATCCTGCTGACGCTGGTAAGCGTGTCAAAACTGGTCGGACGGGTCATTCCGCTGCCCCTGCCGCTGGTACAGATCGCCGCTGGCGCCTTGCTGGCGTGGCCGACCCTGGGTTTGCACGTCGCCCTGGACCCGGAGCTGTTCCTCTTCCTGTTTCTGCCGCCGCTGCTGTTCGCCGACGGTTGGCGCATGCCCAAGCGCGAACTGTGGCGAATACGCGGCCCCGTGGTGGCGTTGGCCGTGGGGTTGGTGCTGTTCACGGTGGTGGGGGCGGGTTATTTCATTCATTGGCTGCTGCCGACGATCCCGCTGCCGGTGGCCTTCGCGCTGGCGGCGGTGCTCTCGCCAACCGACGCCGTGGCGGTTTCAGCCATTACCCAGGACCGTTTGCCTACACCGTTGATGCACATGCTGCAGGGCGAAGCGCTGATGAACGACGCCTCGGGCCTGGTGACCTTCAAGTTCGCCCTGGCTGCAGCCATTACCGGGGCATTCTCGCTGGCAGACGCCAGTTTCAGTTTCGTCCTGGTCGCCTTGGGTGGCCTGGCCGTGGGTGTGGCCCTGAGTTGGTTGATCGGCCGCCTGCGGGCCTGGATGATCGCCCGCGGCTGGGATGACCCGGCAACCCACGTGGTGTTCATGTTGCTGCTGCCCTTTGCCGCCTATGTGCTGGCCGAGCGACTGGGCGTTTCCGGCATCCTCTCGGCGGTAGCGGCCGGCATGATGCAAAGCTGGCTCGACCTGCTGCCGCGCCAGACCAGTACTCGTCTGCTCAACCGCAGCGTCTGGTCGCTGCTGGAGTTCGCCTTCAACGGCCTGATCTTCCTGCTGCTGGGGCTGCAGCTGCCGGACATCATCAAGGCAGTGGTCAGCCATGAAGCCACCCTCTGGCCGACCTTGGCCTACCGTTGCCTGGATGTGCTGGCGATCTTCGCGGCGTTGATCCTGTTGCGCTTTATCTGGGTGCAGAGCATCTGGCGGGCGATCGGCGTGGTCCGGCGCTGGCGCGGCAAGCCGGCGCTGTTGCTGATGCCCACGGCCCGTTCCTGCTGGTTGCTGACCTTGGGTGGCGTACGGGGGGCGGTGACCCTCGCGGGTGTGATGTCGGTGCCGTTGCTGATCGGCGCAGGCCAGGCATTCCCCGAGCGTGACTTGCTGATCTTCATTGCCGCCGGCGTCATTCTGCTGTCGTTGATCAGTGCCTGCATGGCTTTGCCATTCCTGCTGCGCGGGGTGACCAGAAGCCCCGATGAGCGGCTGCACCAAGAGGTGCTGGAAGCTTGGCGGCGCACGGTAGAGGCCGCGATTCATGCGCTGGAGGCGGAGGAGGTGATTGACGCCAGCGCACCACAGGATGCGGCGCAGGCAACCATGGCCACCGAGCTCAAGGCGCGGCTGATGGCGGAGTATCGCGATGAGCTCAACAGCTACAACGACACTGCCGAGGCAAGGGCCCTGGCCGATCAGATGGACTTGCTGGAGCGGCGTTTGCGCTTGCGTGCGCTGCGGGCGCAGCGGTTGGAGTTGTATAACTTGCATCGCCAGCATCTGGTGGGCGATGAGGTGGTGCGGCAGGTGTTGGGGGAGTTGGATATGAGTGAGGCGAACCTAGGGGCGGTCAAGTAGATTGGCGGTGCTGCAATCGCCGGCAAGCCGGCTCCCACAGGTACACCACTGCTCTCAAGTCCTGTGGGGTACCTGTGGCAGCCGGCTTGCCGGCGATTGGGCCGCAGAGCGGCCCCACTCGATCAGCGATTCTGCAGGAACGCCCGAATCCGCTCAGCGGCCTCGATGCACTCGGCCAGCGGCGCAACCAATGCCATGCGCACCCGTCCAGCCCCCGGGTTCACGCCATCGACTTCACGCGACAGGTACGACCCAGGCACCACGGTCACATGCTGCGCCTCGAACAGGTCACGGGTGAACTCCGCATCATCGCCCGGCACCTTGGCCCACAGGTAGAAGCTGCCATCCGGCCGCTGCACGTCCAGCACCGGCTGCAGGATGTCCAGCACGGCGTCGTACTTGGCGCGGTACTGGTCGCGGTTATCGCGCACGTGGGTTTCGTCCTGCCAGGCAGCGATGCTGGCCAGCTGGGTTTGCACCGGCATCGCGCAACCGTGGTAGGTGCGGTACAGCAGGAACGGCTTGATGATCTCGGCGTCACCGGCGACAAAGCCCGAACGCAGGCCTGGCAGGTTGGAGCGCTTGGACAGGCTGTGGAACACCACGCAACGCTTGAAGTCGCTACGGCCCAGCGCCGCACAAGCGCTGAGCAGGCCTGGCGGTGGTGCATCTTCGTCGAAATACAGCTCGCTGTAGCACTCATCGGCGGCAATCACGAAGTCATGCTCGTCGGCCAGGGCGATCAACTTCTTCAGGGTATCCATCGGCACCAGCGCGCCGGTGGGGTTACCCGGCGAGCAGAGGAACAGGATCTGGCAACGCTTCCAGACCTCGGCCGGCACGGCATCGAAGTCGGGGTTGAAGCCATTGCTTTCCAGGCATGGCAAGTAATGCGGCGTGGCGCCGGCGAGCAGGGCCGCGCCTTCATAGATCTGGTAGAACGGGTTGGGGCTGACCACCAGGCCATCATCGGCCCGGTTGACCACGGCCTGGGTGAAGGCGAAGAGCGCCTCACGGGTGCCGTTGACCGGCAGGATGTGGCGGTCGGCATCCAGCCAGCCGGCCGGCACGCCGAAACGACGTTCGCACCACTGGCCGATGGCTTGGCGCAAGGCCGGCAGGCCCAGGGTGCTGGGGTAGACCGCCAGCTTGTCGAGGTTGTCGGCCATGGCCTTGGCGACGAAGGCCGGCGATTCGTGCTTCGGCTCACCGATCGACAGGGCGATGGCGCGTTTGTCCGCAGCAGGTTTCACGCTGCCCAGCAGGGCGCGGAGTTTCTCGAACGGGTAGGGCTGAAGCTGGGTCAAGGCGTGGTTCATCGGCGCAAGGTCTCGTCAATCGTCTAATCGTTAAAAGGTCATGCGGGTCGGGCTGGATTCGCTGGCCTGGCCGGCCTGCAGCTGCTGCACGATGGCCTCCTGCAGGCGGCTGCACAGCTGCGGGTCGGACAACGGCTGGTTGTCGGCATCGGTGATGAAGAACACGTCTTCGACGCGTTCGCCGAGGGTGGCGATCTTGGCGTTCTGCAGCGACAGGTCGAATTCCAGGAAGATGCGCCCGAGCCGGGCCAGCAGCCCAGGGCGGTCTGGCGCGGTGATTTCGAGGATGGTCACCTGTCGCTGGGCATCGTTGAGGATGGTCACCTGCGGCGGGAAATTGAAGTGCTTGAGCTGGCGCGGCACCCGACGCTGGATGATCGTCGGATAGTCCTCGGGGTTGCGCAGCGCTTCGGTCAGCCCGTCGCGGATCTGCTTGACCCGTTGCGGGTTGTCGCCAATCGAGCCGCCATCGTTGTCCAGCACGATATAGGTGTCGAGGGTGAACTGGCTGCTCGAGGTGATGATCCGTGCATCATGGATGTTCAGGTTCAGCTGCGACATGGCCGCCACGGTCACGGCGAAGAAATCGTGCTGGTCGGGGGCGTAGATGAAAATCTGCGTACCGCCCTCGAACTCGCGCTGGGTGGTTTCCTTGATCAAAACCAGCGGCCCGCCGTCGGCCGGCTGCTGGAGGATGGCGTCACTGTGCCAGGCCACGTCGGCGGCGGTGTGGCGCAGGAAATAGTCATCGCCCAGTTGCGACCACAGCTGCTCCACGTCGTCCGGGTCAGTGCCTTCGCGCACCAGGATGTCCAGTGCGGCGCTCTGCGTCTGGCGGATCTGCTCCTCGCGGTCCAGCGGATTTTCCAGGCCGCGGCGCAGGGCGCGCTTGGTCTCGGTGTACAACTGACGCAACAGGCTGGCACGCCAGGAGTTCCACAGGCTGGGGTTGGTGGCATTGATGTCGGCCACGGTCAGTACATAGAGGTAGTCCAGGCGCGTTTCATCGCCTACGTGCAGGGCGAAGTCGTTGATGACCTGCGGGTCGGAAAGGTCCTTGCGTTGGGCGGTGGTGGACATCACCAGGTGGTTCAGCACCAGCCAGACGATCAGGCGGCTGTCCCAGGCGGGCAGTTGGTGGCTTTCGCAGAACTTCTGCGCGTCCACCGCGCCGATTTCCGAATGGTCGCCTTGGCGACCCTTGCCGATGTCGTGATAAAGGCCGGCCAGGTAGATCAGCTCGGGCTTGGGCAGGCGGCCCATGAGCTTGCTGGCGAGCGGGAATTTCTCTGATACCGGGGTGTACTGCAGTTTGCGCAGGTGCTTGATGAGGTTCAGGGTGTGCGCATCGACCGTATAGATGTGAAACAGGTCGTGCTGCATCTGCCCGACGATCAGGCCGAATTCGGGCAGGTAGCGTCCGAGAATGCCGTAGCGGTTCATCCGCCGCAGGTTGCGGTGGATGCCGATCTCGCACTTGAACAGCTCGATGAACAGGCTGGTGTTGCGAATATCGTGGCGGAAAGTGTCATCGATCAAATGCCGATGCTCACGCAGCAGGCGCACGGTGTCGGCGCGCACGCCCTTGATCTCCGGGTGCTGGGCCATCAGCACGAAGATCTCCAGCATGGCGAACGGGGTGCGCTTGAACACGTTCGGTTTGACCGCTTCTATATAGCCGTCGTGCAGGCGGAAGCGGGCATTCAGCGGTTGGGTGGTGCCGCTGTCGTCATCGGCGAGGATGACCTCCTCGAAGTGCTGGATGATCAGGTCGCACAGCTGGCTGATGCTCATCACCACCCGGTAGTACTGCTGCATGAACTGTTCGATGGCGCGCTTGGGGTTTTCGTCGCTGTAGCCGAGCAGGGCGGCGATGCTGCGCTGGTGGTCGAACAGCAGTCGGTCTTCGGCGCGCCCGGCAAGCATGTGCAGGGCGTAGCGGACCTTCCACAGGAAGTCCTGGGAAGACGCCAGCAACTCGTTCTCGCTTTCCAGCAGGAACCCTTCGCCGGCCAGTGCGTGCAGGTTGAGCGTGCCGTACTGGCGACGGGCTACCCACAGCACCGTCTGGATATCGCGCAGGCCACCTGGCGAGCCTTTGACGTTGGGTTCGAGGTTGTACTCGGTGTCGTTGTACTTGTGGTGGCGGGCCTTGAGCTCGGCGCGCTTGGCCAGGTAGAAGTCCTTGCTCGGCCACATGTGCGCCGTGCTGGTGACCTCCAGCATGCGCTGGCGCAAGGCTTCGGGGCCGGCGATGGTGCGGCTTTCCATCATGTTGGTGATGACGGTCAGGTCGGCACGGGCCTGTTCGGCGCATTCGTCGACGGTGCGCACGCTTTGGCCGACTTCAAGGCCGATGTCCCAGAGCAGGGTGAGGAAACGTTCGATGGCATCGCGGTACTGCTCATGCTCGGCGGCATCCAGCAGGATCAGCAGGTCGATGTCCGAGTGCGGGTGCAGTTCACCGCGCCCGTAGCCCCCGACGGCGATCAGGGCGATCCCGCTAGGGTCGCCCCAGTCGAACTGCTTCCAGGCCTGCTGCAGGATGTTGTCGACGAGCCAGGCGCGGTCCTCGATCAGGCGGCGGATTTCACGGCCTTCGCGAAAACGCTTGTCGAGCACCTCGCCGGCCTGGCGGATGGCTTTCTTGAAGGCGGCGATGGGGCTCGCCTTGAGGGCCAGTTCCGCCTGGAACTGGCCGCGGTCGAACAGCTCGGGATCCACCTGGGGCATCGCGTCGCGTTCCTGTCGTAGGGTTGCCTTGAGCGAATCAGCAGCGAAATCAGCGGCGAATTCAGGCCGAGGTGCGCGCGATCGTGTCGTCCTTGCGCAGGGTGAAGATCTCGTAGCCGGTCGCGGTCACCACCAGGGTGTGTTCCCACTGGGCGGAGAGCTTGCGGTCCTTGGTGATGGCGGTCCAGCCGTCGCCCAGCACCTTGGTGTCGGCCTTGCCCTGGTTGATCATCGGCTCGATGGTGAAGGTCATGCCTTCCTTGAGCTCCATGCCGGTACCGGCCTTGCCGTAGTGAAGGATCTGCGGCTCTTCGTGGAATACCTTGCCGATGCCGTGTCCGCAGAACTCGCGCACCACCGAGAAACCGTTCTTTTCAGCATGCTTCTGGATCACTTCGCCGATGTCGCCCAGGCGGCAGCCCGGCTTGACCAGCTCGATGGCCTTGTACATGCATTCCTGGGTGACCTTGGACAGGCGCTCGGCCCATACCGGCACGGTGCCGACGTGGAACATGCGGCTGGTGTCGCCGTGGTAGCCGTCCTTGATCACGGTGACGTCGATATTGAGCGTGTCACCGTCCTTGAGCGGCTTGTCGTTGGGGATGCCGTGGCAGACCACATGGTTGATCGAGGTGCAGATCGACTTGGGGTAGCCCTTGTAGTTGAGCGGCGCCGGGATGGCCTGCTGGACATTGACGATGTAGTCGTGGCAGAGGCGGTCCAGCTCTTCGGTGGTGATACCGGGCTTGACGTGCTCTTCGATCATTTCCAGCACTTCGGCGGCCAGGCGGCCGGCGATGCGCATCTTCTCGATGTCTTCTGCGGTCTTGATGGTGACGGTCATTACAGGCTCTCTACGGCGCCGTGCACGGCGCGAACAAACGGGAAAGGCCGGATTCTAGCAGAGCAGGGCGCCGATCGGTCGGGATACGGATAGAGAATTGGGGCTGCTACGCAGCCCATCGCCGGCAAGCCGGCTCCCACAAGGATCGCGGTATCATTGTGGGAGCCGGCTTGCCGGCGATGGGGCGCGTAGCGACCCCAAATGCCCGGAAACTGCCAGCTACAGAAGGCATTCTGGCCTCTTTGGCGGGGTGCTGCAAAAACCGCTGACGGACGCGCCTGTATTCGGGTTTCGTTCGCTTGCGGTCTGTGGTATAAAATGCGCCGCTTTCGGGGATGACCCCGTCAGCCTAAACCCACACACGTGTCGACACGATGGCCTGGGTGCCCTGGATTTTCGAGTCCGTGGGTTGGTCATTGGGATACGTGGAGGCCCAACCCGACTTATCAAGGAACTATCATGTCCCAAGTCAACATGCGCGATATGCTGAAGGCCGGTGTGCACTTCGGCCACCAGACCCGTTACTGGAACCCGAAAATGGGCAAGTACATTTTCGGCGCGCGTAACAAGATCCACATCATCAACCTGGAAAAAACCCTGCCAATGTTCAACGACGCTCTGGCGTTCGTAGAGCGTCTGGCTCAGGGCAAGAACAAGATCATGTTCGTCGGCACCAAGCGTTCCGCCGGCAAGATCGTCGCCGAGCAAGCAGCTCGTTGCGGTTCGCCATACGTTGATCACCGTTGGTTGGGCGGCATGCTGACCAACTACAAGACCATTCGTGCTTCGATCAAGCGTCTGCGCGACCTGGAAACCCAGGCCGACGATGGCACCTTCGCCAAGCTGACCAAGAAAGAAGCCCTGATGCGTTCGCGCGATCTGGAAAAACTGGATCGCAGCCTGGGTGGTATCAAGGACATGGGCGGCCTGCCTGATGCCCTGTTCGTGATCGACGTTGACCACGAGCGCATTGCTATCACCGAAGCCAACAAGCTGGGCATCCCGGTTATCGGCGTTGTCGATACCAACAGCAGCCCAGAAGGCGTTGACTTCGTTATCCCAGGTAACGATGACGCCATTCGCGCTATCGAGCTGTACATGACTTCGATGGCTGACGCCGTCATCCGCGGCCGCAACAACGTTGCTGGCGGCACCGAAGTCTACGCTGAAGAAGCGGCTGCACCAGCTGCTGAGTAATAGGCGCTAGCGTCTACTTGGCACGCGAAAAGGGGGCTTTGCCCCCTTTTTGCCACCTTGAAATCCTGCTGTCAGCTTGCGTCCCGCATCATGGGCCGGCTGAATCAGAAACAGCGGATTTGCAGAATTGAACGCCCGTGACGAGCGGGTGGAATGGTTGAAAAACTTTCCAAGAGGATTTTGAAATGGCAGCAATTACTGCAGCGCTGGTGAAAGAACTGCGCGAGCGTACCGGCGAAGGCATGATGGATTGCAAAAAGGCCTTGGAAAAGGCCGGCGGCGACATCGAGAAAGCCATTGACGACATGCGTGCCTCGGGCGCCATCAAGGCCGCCAAAAAGGCTGGCAACGTCGCTGCTGAAGGCGCTATCGCCGTCAAGACCGACGGTAAATCCGCCGTCCTGCTGGAAGTGAACTCGCAGACCGACTTCCTGGCCCTGCAAGACGACTTCAAGAACTTCGTCGCTGAAAGCCTCGAAGAAGCCTTCGCCCAGAAGCTGACCGACGCCGCTCCGCTGATCGCTTCGCGTGAAGCAGCTCGTGAAGCCCTGGTTGCCAAGTGCGGCGAAAACGTCAACATCCGTCGCCTGGTGCGCGTTGAAGGTGACGTTGTCGGCGCCTACCTGCACGGCAACAAGATCGGTGCTGTCGTTGTCCTGAAAGGCGGCGACGTCGAGCTGGCCAAGAACATCGCCATGCACGTTGCAGCGTCGAACCCAGAGTTCCTGGACGCGTCGGAAATCTCCGCCGAGGCCATCGAGCGCGAGAAGAACGTCTTCCTGCAGCTGAACGCTGACAAGATCGCCGGCAAGCCGGAAAACATCGTTGAGAACATGATCAACGGTCGTATCACCAAGTTCAAAGCCGAAGCCTCGCTGAAAGAGCAAGCCTTCGTCATGAACCCGGAAGTCAAGGTCGGCGAACTGGCCAAGAAAGCCGGTGCTGAAATCGTTTCCTTCACCTACTTCAAAGTAGGCGAAGGCATCGAGAAGCCGGTTGACGACTTCGCTGCTGAAGTTGCCGCTCAGGTAGCAGCTGCCAAGCAGTAAGACAGACTCGTCTGTCGCCCCAAAGAGGCTGCCCGCTCACGCGCGCAGCCTCTTTGTCAAAGCGGGAGCGGTTTTCAAGGCCGCTGCTCGCTGACGCAGTCACTGCGTCACGTTAGAGTTACACGCAGGCTCAAAGTAGCCCGCCAGAATTTTACAAACGCCGCAGGAGAGATTCGCAATGGCTCAGCAGGGCAGTGGTTATCAGGCTCGCTATAAACGCATTCTACTCAAACTTAGCGGCGAGGCCCTGATGGGCTCGGAAGAGTTCGGGATCGACCCCAAGGTCCTGGATCGCATGGCGCTGGAAGTCGGCCAGTTGGTCGGCATCGGTGTTCAAGTAGGTTTGGTGATCGGTGGTGGCAACCTGTTCCGTGGCGCGGCGCTCAGTGCAGCCGGCATGGACCGCGTCACCGGTGACCACATGGGCATGCTGGCGACCGTCATGAATGCCCTGGCCATGCGCGATGCGCTGGAGCGGGCGAACATTACCGCCATTGTCATGTCGGCCATTTCCATGGTTGGCGTGACCGATCACTACGATCGCCGCAAAGCCATGCGCCACCTGAACGCCAAAGAAGTCGTAATCTTCGCTGCCGGTACCGGCAACCCGTTCTTCACCACCGATTCCGCCGCTTGCCTGCGCGCCATCGAAATCGATGCCGACGTGGTATTGAAGGCAACCAAGGTCGATGGTGTATACACTGCAGATCCATTCAAGGACCCGCATGCCGAGAAGTTCGATCATCTGACCTACGATGAAGTGCTGGATCGCAAGCTGGGCGTGATGGACCTGACGGCAATCTGTCTGTGCCGCGACCACAAGATGCCGCTGCGCGTCTTCAACATGAACAAACCCGGCGCCCTGCTGAACATCGTGCATGGCGGCGCGGAAGGAACTCTGATCGAGGAAGTTCAAAAATGATCAACGACATCAAGAAAGACGCTCAGGATCGCATGGGCAAGTCCATCGAGGCGCTGGGTCGCAACCTGGCGTCCATCCGTACCGGTCGCGCCCACCCGAGTATCCTGGACAGCGTGAAAGTCCCGGCCTGGGGTAGCGAAATGCCGCTGAACCAGGTAGCTGCAGTCTCCGTCGAAGACGCCCGCACCCTGAAAATCGTCGCTCACGACAAGAACCTCAGCGCTGCCATCGAGAAGGCCATCCTGACCTCCGACCTGGGTCTGAACCCTTCCAGCGCCGGTACCACCATCCGCGTACCGATGCCGGCCCTGACCGAGGAAACCCGCAAGGGTTACACCAAGCAGGCCAGCGCCGTTGCCGAAGATGCCAAGGTTGCCGTGCGCAACGTGCGTCGCGATGCATTGGCCGACCTGAAGAAGCTGACCAAGGACAAGGAAATCAGCGAAGACGAAGAACGTCGTGCCGCTGACGAGATCCAGAAGCTGACCGACAAGTTCGTCGCCGAAATCGACGCTGCTTTTAAAGCCAAGGAAAAGGACCTGTTGGCCGTCTAAGGCCGAGGTTTTTTAATGGAAAAGACCAAGCTGGCGGCACCGTCTTCGGTGCCGCGTCACGTCGCGATCATCATGGATGGCAACAATCGCTGGGCGAAGAAGCGCCTGTTGCCCGGCGTCGCCGGGCACAAGGCTGGCGTGGATGCCGTGCGTGCGGTGATCGAAGTCTGCGCCAAGTCCGGCGTCGAGGTGCTGACCCTGTTCGCGTTCTCCAGCGAGAACTGGCAGCGCCCGGCCGATGAGGTAGGGGCGTTGATGGAGCTGTTCTTCTCGGCGCTGCGCCGTGAGGCCAAGCGCCTCAATGAGAACAACATCAGCCTGCGCATCATCGGCGACCGTTCGCGTTTCCATCCTGAACTGCAGGCCGCCATGCGTGAGGCCGAAGCGCTGACCGCGGGCAATAATCGCTTCATCCTGCAGATCGCCGCCAATTATGGTGGTCAGTGGGATATTGCCCAGGCCGCCCAGCGTTTGGCGCGTGAAGTTCAGGCCGGGCACCTGCGCCCGGACGACATCACCCCGGGCCTGTTGCAGACCTGCCTGGCCACGGGCGAGCTGCCGTTGCCCGACCTGTGCATCCGCACCGGTGGCGAGCACCGCATCAGCAATTTCCTGCTGTGGCAGCTGGCCTACGCCGAACTGTACTTCTCCGACCTGTACTGGCCGGACTTCAAACACGAGGCCATGCGCACTGCGCTGGCCGATTTCGCTTCACGCCAGCGCCGCTTTGGTAAGACCAGCGAGCAGGTCGAAGCTGGAGCTCGTGCTTAATGCTTAAACAACGCATCATTACTGCGCTGATCCTGCTGCCGATCGCACTGGGTGGTTTCTTCCTGCTCGAGGGTGGGGATTTCGCCCTGTTCATCGGCTTCGTGGTGACCCTCGGTGCCTGGGAGTGGGCGCGCCTGGCCGGGCTGATGACCCAGCCCCTGCGCATTGCCTACGCGGCCGTGGTCGCTGGAGCGCTGATGCTGCTCTATCTGATGCCCGACCTGGCGCCCTGGGTGCTTGGCGCTGCCGTGATCTGGTGGGCGCTGGCCACCTGGCTGGTGCTGACCTATCCGCGCACCAGCGAGCTTTGGGCCAGCGCTGCCTGCCGCTTGCTGATCGGCCTGCTGATCCTGCTGCCGGCCTGGCAAGGGCTGGTGCTGCTCAAGCACTGGCAGCTGGGTAACTGGCTGATCCTGTCGGTCATGGTGCTGGTGTGGGCTGCCGATATCGGTGCCTATTTCTCGGGGCGGGCCTTCGGCAAGCGCAAGCTGGCACCACTGGTCAGTCCTGGCAAAAGCTGGGAAGGCGTGTATGGCGGCCTGGCGGTCAGTCTGGTGGTGGCCCTGGTGGTCGGCATCAGCCGTGACTGGGGTATCGGCCAGATCCTGCTGGGGTTGCTGGGCGCGGCACTGGTGGTCATGGTCTCGGTGGTCGGCGACCTGACCGAGAGCATGTTCAAGCGCCGTTCCGGGATCAAGGACAGCAGCAACCTGCTGCCGGGTCATGGTGGCGTGCTTGATCGCATCGACAGCCTGACCGCGGCCATCCCGATCTTTGCGGTGTTGTTGTGGGCTGCCGAGTGGGGTGTGATGTGAGTGCGCTGCAGCGCATTACCGTGCTGGGGGCGACCGGGTCGATCGGCCTGAGTACCCTGGATGTGATCGCGCGTCACCCTGAGCGCTACCAGGTGTTCGCGTTGAGCGGTTACTCGCGTATCGACGAACTGCTGGCCCTGTGTGTGCGGCATCGCCCGGTTCATGCCGTGGTGCCGAATGCCGAAGCGGCCCAGCGCCTGCGCGAAGGTCTTGCTGCGGCAGGCTGCGCGACCGAGGTGCTTGAGGGTGAAGCGGGGCTCTGCGAAGTGGCCGCTGCACCCGAGGTGGATGCGGTGATGGCGGCCATCGTCGGCGCTGCTGGCTTGCGCCCGACCTTGGCGGCTGTACAGGCAGGCAAGAAGGTGCTGCTGGCCAACAAGGAAGCGCTGGTGATGTCCGGCGCGCTGTTCATGGAGGCCGTGCGGCAGAGCGGGGCCGTGCTGCTGCCGATCGACAGCGAACACAATGCGATCTTCCAGTGCCTGCCGGGCGACTACGGTCGAGGCCTGAGCCAGGTGGGCGTGCGCCGTATCCTGTTGACCGCCTCGGGCGGGCCGTTCCGCGAAACCCCGCAGGCTGCGCTGGCCGATGTCACGCCAGAGCAGGCCTGCGCACACCCGAACTGGTCCATGGGTCGGAAGATTTCGGTGGACTCGGCGAGCATGATGAACAAGGGGTTGGAGCTGATCGAGGCCTGCTGGCTGTTCGATGCGGCGCCGGCCAAGGTCGAAGTCGTGGTGCACCCGCAGAGCGTGATCCATTCTCTGGTGGATTACATCGACGGTTCGGTGCTGGCCCAACTGGGTAACCCGGACATGCGCACGCCCATCGCCAACGCGCTGGCCTGGCCTGAGCGGATCGATTCCGGGGTCGCACCGCTGGACTTGTTCGCCATCGCACGCTTGGACTTCCAGGCACCCGACGAGCAACGCTTCCCTTGCCTGCGCCTGGCGCGGCAGGCTGCCGAGGCGGGCAACAGTGCCCCGGCGGTACTCAATGCGGCCAACGAGGTCGCGGTCGAGGCGTTTCTCCAGGGGCGTATCCGCTTCCCGGAGATCGCGGGTATGATCGAACAGGTGCTCGACCAGGAAACTGTGGTGCCACTGTCATCGCTCGATGCAGTGTTCGCCGCCGACCAGCGCGCCCGCGAGCTGTCCCGTGAGTGGCTGCGGCGTCACGGTCGCTGATGCTCGGCCCAGGGTTTTGCTGAACGTCATTCGGAGATAGACATGACTGCGCTCTACATGATTATCGGCACCCTGGTGGCCCTGGGTGTACTGGTCACTTTCCACGAATTCGGCCACTTCTGGGTGGCCCGTCGCTGCGGCGTGAAGGTACTGCGCTTTTCCGTAGGCTTCGGCACGCCGTTGCTGCGCTGGCATGACAAGCGCGGCACGGAGTTCGTCGTGGCGGCGATTCCGCTGGGCGGCTACGTGAAAATGCTCGATGAGCGCGAAGGCGAAGTGCCGCCTGCGCTGATCGACCAGTCGTTCAATCGCAAGTCGGTGCGCCAGCGGATTGCCATCGTTGCCGCGGGTCCGATTGCCAACTTCCTTTTGGCCATCGTGTTCTTCTGGCTTCTGGCGATGCTGGGTACCCAGCAGATTCGTCCCGTGATCGGTGCGGTCGAGTCGGGGAGCCTGGCGGCGTCGGCTGGCCTGATGGCCGGCCAGGAAATTGTATCTGTGGATGGCAAGCCGACCAGCGGTTGGTCGGCAGTCAACCTGCAGCTGGTTCGCCGCCTGGGTGAGAGCGGAACCTTGCAGGTTGGTGTGCGCGACGAAGGCGCCAGCGCCGAGCGCCAGTTGCAGATAAAGCTCGACAGCTGGCTCAAGGGAGCAGACGAGCCCGATCCGATCCAGTCCCTGGGGTTGCGCCCTTGGCGCCCGGCGATTGCGCCGGTGCTGGCCGAGATCGACCCCAAGGGCCCGGCCGCGGCTGCCGGCCTGAAAACAGGCGACAGGCTGCTGACGCTCGATGGCGTGACCCTGAATGACTGGCAGCAGGTGGTCGATAGCGTTCGTGCGCGTCCAGAGGCCAAGGTCGTGGTTCGTGTCGAGCGCGACGGTGCAGCTCTGGATGTCCCGGTAACACTGGCTCGCAAGGGTGAGGGCAAAGCTTCCGGTGGCTACCTCGGAGCGGGTGTGAAGGGCGCCGAATGGCCCGCCAGCATGCTCCGTGAAGTCAGCTATGGCCCCTTGGAAGCCGTGGGCGAGGGCCTCTCGCGCACCTGGAACATGAGCGTGCTGACCCTCGAATCGCTGAAGAAAATGCTGTTCGGGGAGCTCTCGGTAAAAAACTTGAGCGGACCGATAACCATTGCTAAAGTGGCGGGCGCTTCGGCCCAGTCCGGCGTGGGGGATTTCCTGAATTTCCTGGCCTACCTGAGCATAAGCCTGGGGGTTCTTAACCTGCTGCCCATTCCTGTGCTGGATGGGGGGCATTTGCTGTTTTACCTGGTCGAGTGGGCGCGCGGTCGTCCGCTGTCGGATCGAGTACAAGGTTGGGGGGTCCAGATCGGTATCAGTTTGGTCATAGGGGTGATGTTGCTCGCCCTGATCAACGATCTGGGTCGACTATAAAAGCTTCGCATTGCGAACCTGCCGCCACTTGCGGCAGGTTGTTTATTGCCAGTTGGAATAAAAGGACTTCATGAAACGTCTGCTGCTAACTGCGGTCCTCTCCGCACTGATGATCGCTGAAGTTCACGCCGAGTCCTTCACCATCTCCGATATTCGTGTCAATGGCCTGCAGCGGGTATCCGCCGGCAGCGTCTTCGGTGCCTTGCCGCTCAACGTCGGCGACCAGGCCGATGACCGCCGCCTGGTGGAATCCACCCGTTCGCTGTTCAAGACCGGCTTCTTCCAGGACATCCAGCTGAACCGCGACGGCAATGTCCTGATCATCAACGTGGTCGAGCGCCCGTCGGTTTCGAGCATCGAGATCGAGGGCAACAAGGCGATCAGCACCGAAGACCTGATGAAAGGCCTGAAGCAGTCGGGCCTGGCTGAAGGCGAGATCTTCCAGCGTGCCACCCTCGAAGGTGTGCGTAACGAGCTGCAGCGCCAGTACGTGGCTCAGGGCCGCTACTCGGCCGAGGTCGACGCCGAAGTCGTGCCGCAGCCGCGCAACCGGGTGGCGCTGAAGATCAAGATCAACGAAGGCACGGTCGCTGCTATCCAGCACATCAACATCGTCGGCAACACCGTGTTCGACGATGAGGAGCTGTCGCAGCTGTTCGAGCTGAAGACCACCAACTGGCTTTCGTTCTTCAAGAACGACGACAAGTATGCCCGCGAGAAGCTCTCCGGTGACCTGGAGCGCCTGCGTTCCTACTACCTGGACCGCGGCTATATCAACATGGACATCGCTTCCACCCAGGTGTCGATCACCCCGGACAAGAAGCACGTCTACATCACCGTCAACGTCAACGAAGGCGAGAAGTACACCGTCCGTGACGTGAAGCTTTCCGGTGACCTCAAGGTGCCGGAAGATCAGGTCAAGTCGCTGCTGCTGGTGCAACCGGGCCAGGTGTTCTCGCGCAAGGTGATGACCACCACCTCCGAACTGATTACCCGCCGCCTGGGCAACGAAGGCTACACCTTCGCCAACGTCAACGGCGTGCCACAGCCGAACGACCAGGACCACACTGTCGACATCATGTTCGTGGTCGACCCGGGCAAGCGTGCCTACGTCAACCGCATCAACTACCGCGGCAACACCAAGACCGAAGACGAAGTCCTGCGCCGTGAAATGCGTCAGATGGAAGGCGGCTGGGCTTCGACCTACCTGATCGACCAGTCCAAGACCCGTCTCGAGCGCCTGGGCTTCTTCAAGGAAGTCAACGTCGAAACGCCGGCGGTGCCAGGCACCGACGACCAGGTCGACGTCAACTACAGCGTCGAAGAGCAGGCTTCCGGCTCGATCACCGCCAGCGTGGGCTTCGCCCAGGACGCCGGCCTGATCCTCGGTGGCTCGATCAGCCAGACCAACTTCCTGGGTACCGGTAACAAGGTCTCCATCGGCCTGACCCGTTCCGAATACCAGACCCGCTACAACTTCGGCTTCGTTGATCCCTACTTCACCGCCGACGGTGTGAGCCTGGGTTACAACGCCTTCTACCGCAGCACCGACTACGATGACCTCGATGTCGATGTGGCCAGCTACGCGGTCGACAGCTATGGCGCAGGTATCAGCCTGGGTTACCCGATCAGCGAAACCTCGCGCCTGACCTACGGCCTGAGCGTGCAGCAGGACAAGATCAAGACCGGCCAATACACCGTCGACGAGATCTTCGACTTCCTCGAGGAAGAGGGTGACAACTTCCTCAACTTCAAGGCCTCGATCGGCTGGTCCGAATCGACCCTGAACAAGGGCGTGCTGGCGACCCGTGGTCACTCCCAGAGCCTGACCCTGGAATCGACCATCCCTGGCAGCGACCTGTCGTTCTACAAGCTCGACTACCGCGGCCAGCTGTTCAAGCCAATCACCAACAATTACACCCTGCGCCTGCACACCGAACTCGGTTATGGCGATGGTTACGGTGGCACTTCCGGCCTGCCGTTCTACGAGAACTACTATGCTGGTGGTTTCAACTCTGTCCGTGGCTTCAAGGACAGCAGCCTGGGCCCACGCAGTACGCCAAGTACCGGCAAGAACCCAGGCACCATCGCCGACCCGGATCAAGATCCGCTGCCGTTCGGTGGCAACGTGCTGGTGCAAGGTGGTGTCGAGTTGCTGTTCCCGCTGCCGTTCGTCAAGGACCAGCGTTCGCTGCGCACTTCCGTGTTCTGGGACGTGGGTAACGTGTTCGACAGCAATTGCGGTAGCAAGCCGGATTGCGAAAAGGTCGGTTTCTCGGGCATGGCCAGTTCGGTCGGCCTGGGCGTCACCTGGATCACGGCCCTGGGCCCGTTGAGCTTCAGCCTGGCAATGCCGGTGAAGAAGCCGGACGATGCCGATACCCAGGTGTTCCAATTCTCTCTGGGCCAGACCTTCTAAGGTCGGCCCTAGCTTAACGACAACGGTTTATCCAGGAGTGCATCGTGCGTAAGTTGACTCAACTGGCCGTATTGGCCGCGGCGCTGGTCGCCACCCCGGCTTTCGCCGAAATGAAGGTTGCCGTCCTGAACTATCAGATGGCCCTGCTCGAATCCGATGCCGCCAAGAAGTACGCGGTTGATGCCGAGAAGAAGTTCGGCCCGCAGCTGACCAAGCTCAAGAGCCTGGAAAGCAGCGCCAAAGGCATCCAGGACCGTTTGATCAAAGGCGGCGACAAGATGGCGCAGCCGGAGCGCGAGCGTCTGGAGCTTGAGTTCAAGCAGAAAGCCCGTGACTTCCAGTTCCAGTCCAAGGAGCTGAACGAAGCCAAGGCCGTTGCCGACCGCGACATGCTCAAGCAACTGAAGCCCAAGCTCGATGGCGCCGTCGAGGAAGTGATCAAGAAGGGCGGTTACGACCTGGTTCTCGAGCGTGGCGCGGTCATCGATGTCAAGCCTCAGTACGACATCACCCGCCAAGTCATCGAGCGCATGAACCAAGCCCGTTGATATGACCGTGACCATGACGCTCGGCCAGCTGGCCGAGGCCCTCGGGGCCACACTCCAAGGCCCTGAGGCGCTGCAGATTACCGGCCTGGCCACCTTGCAAGAGGCTGGCCCCGGTCAATTGAGCTTCCTTGCCAACCCGCAATACCGCAAATACCTGGACAACAGCCAGGCAGCTGCAGTGTTGCTCAAGGCTGCGGACGCTGAAGGCTTTGCCGGCAATGCCCTGATCGTGCCCGACCCGTACCTGGCTTACGCACGCATTTCTCACCTGTTCGATCCAAAACCCAAGGCTGAGGCGGGTATTCATCCCAGCGCCGTGGTCGCCGAGGACGCCCAGGTGGATGCCAGTGCCAGTATCGGGCCGTTCGCGGTCATCGAGAGCGGTGCGCGCATCGGCGCCAATGTGAGCATCGGCGCGCATTGCGTGATCGGTGCCCGGTGCGTGGTCGGCGAAGGCGGCTGGCTGGCACCGCGGGTGACGTTGTATCACGACGTGACCATCGGCAAGCGTGTGGTCATTCAGTCTGGCGCGGTCATCGGCGGCGAGGGCTTCGGCTTCGCCAACGAGAAAGGCGTATGGCGCAAGATCGCCCAGATCGGCGGCGTCACTATCGGTGACGACGTGGAAATCGGCGTCAACACCGCCGTTGACCGGGGTGCGCTGTCCGACACGCGGATCGCCGACGGGGTCAAGCTCGACAACCAGATCCAGATCGCCCACAACGTACAGATCGGTGAGCACACTGCCATGGCCGCTTGCGTCGGGATTTCCGGCAGCACGCGCATCGGCAAGCACTGCACCATTGCCGGCGGCGTTGGCATGGTCGGCCACATCGATGTGTGCGACAACGTATTCGTTTCCGGGATGACCATGGTGACCCGTTCGATCACCGAACCGGGTGCCTATTCTTCCGGCACTGCCATGCAGCCACTGGCTGACTGGCGCAAGAGCGCCGCGCGTATCCGACAACTGGACGACATGGCCAAGCGTCTCCAGCAGCTGGAAAAACGCGTCGATACCGTGACCTCAGGTGACCAGCCGACATCAGAAGGCTGATACCATTTCCTGAGCAAGAGTGATCAGTCGCTAGCTGGCTCCTCTTTGGATTTGCAAAAGGAGCGTGTGGTCAGCACCTGCGCTCCCTATTCTTATTACAGGCTTCCCCCCGAAATGATGGACATCAACGAGATTCGCGAATACCTGCCTCACCGTTACCCGTTCCTGCTGGTGGATCGTGTGACGGATCTGGATTTCGAGGCCCAGAGCATTCGTGCCTACAAGAATGTCAGCATCAACGAGCCGTTCTTCAATGGCCATTTCCCGGCGCATCCGATCATGCCGGGTGTTCTGATCATCGAAGCGATGGCCCAGGCGGCCGGTATCCTTGGTTTCAAGATGCTTGATGCCAAGCCAGCCGATGGCACCCTGTACTACTTCGTCGGCTCCGACAAGCTGCGCTTCCGCCAGCCGGTGCTGCCGGGCGACCAGTTGGTGCTGGAAGCCAAGTTCCTCAGCCGCAAGAGCATGATCTGGAAGTTCGAGTGCCGCGCCCTGGTCGACGGCAAGCCGGTCTGCTCGGCACAAATCACCTGCGCGGAACGCTCCCTATGAGTTCGATTGATCCGCGGGCGATCATCGACCCCTCGGCCAAGTTGGCCGCGGGTGTCGAGGTTGGCCCGTGGTCGATTGTCGGCCCCGACGTGGAAATCGGCGAGGGCACTGTTATCGGCCCGCACGTGGTGCTCAAGGGGCCGACGCGGATTGGCAAGCACAACCGCATCTACCAGTTTTCCTCGATCGGCGAAGACACTCCGGACCTCAAGTACAAGGGTGAACCGACGCGATTGGTGATCGGCGACCATAATGTGATTCGCGAAGGCGTGACCATCCACCGTGGCACGGTCCAGGACCGCTACGAGACCACCCTGGGTGACCACAACCTGATCATGGCCTATGCCCACATTGGCCATGACAGCGTGATCGGCAACCATTGCATCCTGGTCAACAACACGGCTTTGGCCGGCCACGTGCATGTCGGTGACTGGGCGATCCTGTCCGGCTTCACCCTGGTGCACCAGTACTGCCACATCGGTGCGCATGCGTTTTCCGGCATGGGCACGGCGATCGGCAAGGATGTGCCAGCGTTTGTCACGGTCTTCGGTAGCCCCGCAGAAGCGCGCAGCATGAACTTCGAAGGCATGCGTCGACGCGGTTTCAGCGACGAGGTGATCCACGCGCTTCGCCGCTCTTACAAGATCGTCTACCGCCAGGGTCTGACCGTCGAAGAGGCGATCAAGGAGCTGGACGAGCTCGCCGGCAAACACCCCCAGGTCGACCTGTTCCGCCAGTCGATCGTGAATTCCGCTCGCGGCATCACCCGCTGATATGGCGCAGCTTTGCGTAGCCCTGGTCGCGGGTGAGGCCAGCGGCGATATTCTCGGTTCCGGTTTGATGCGCGCCCTCAAGGCGCGCCATCCCGATGTGCGATTCATTGGTGTCGGCGGCCCGCTGATGGAAGCCGAAGGCCTGCAGTCGTACTTCCCCATGGAGCGCCTCGCGGTCATGGGCCTGGTCGAAGTGCTCGGGCGCCTGCGCGAGCTGCTCAAGCGGCGCAAAGCACTGATCCAGACGCTGATCGCCGAAAAGCCAGACGTGTTCATCGGTATCGATGCCCCCGATTTCACCCTCAATATCGAATTGAAGTTGCGCCAGGTCGGGATCAAGACCGTGCACTACGTCAGCCCCTCGGTCTGGGCCTGGCGGCAGAAGCGCGTGCTGAAGATCCGTGAGGGTTGTGATCTGATGCTGACCTTGCTGCCTTTCGAGGCGCGCTTCTATGAAGAGCAAGGCGTGCCCGTGCGTTTCGTCGGCCACCCCCTGGCCGATACGATTCCGCTGGATGCCGACCGTCTGGCGGCGCGCCAGGCGCTTGGCCTGGCCGAAGGGCCGCTGGTGGCATTGATGCCCGGTAGCCGCGGCGGCGAAGTCGGCAGGCTGGGCGCGTTGTTCCTCGATGCGGCCCAGCGGCTGCGCGAGCAGGTGCCGGGTGTGCGTTTCGTGCTCCCCTGTGCCAATGCCGCGCGGCGCGAGCAGGTCGAGCAGATGCTCGCAGGTCGCGACTTGCCACTGACCTTGCTGGACGGCCAATCACATCAGGCGCTGGCTGCCTGTGACGCGGTGCTGATCGCTTCCGGTACTGCCACCCTGGAGGCATTGCTGTACAAGCGGCCGATGGTCGTGGCCTACCGCCTCGCCCCGCTGACCTACTGGATTCTCAAGCGTCTGGTAAAAAGCCCCTACGTGTCGTTGCCGAACCTGCTCGCCCAGCGCGAACTGGTGCCCGAGCTGCTGCAGGATGCCGCCACCAGTGAAGCCCTGGCCACGGCCCTGGCCCCCTTGGTGGTCGATGGCAGCCAACAGACCGAACGCTTCGACGAGATTCACCGCACCCTGCGCCGCGACGCCTCCAACCAGGCGGCGGATGCGGTGCTGGCTTTGCTCAAGGTTCGCTGATATGCAGATAGGACTGGATTTCAACCTGGTCGAAGACCTGGTCGCCGGTGTCGATGAAGTGGGTCGTGGCCCGCTGTGTGGCGCAGTGGTGACCGCCGCGGTGATTCTTGATCCTGCGCGGCCAATTCTTGGCCTGAACGATTCGAAGAAGCTGACCGAAGCCAAGCGTGAAGCGCTGTTCGACGAGATTTGCGAAAAAGCCCTGAGCTTTTGCATTGCGCGCGCCGAGGTGGAGGAGATCGACCGGCTGAATATTCTGCAGGCCACGATGCTGGCCATGCAGCGTGCAGTGGAAGGGTTGAGCGTCACGCCCAAGCTCGCGCTGATCGACGGTAATCGCTGCCCCAAGCTGGCGGTGCCGGCCGCGCCGGTGATCAAGGGCGATAGCCAGGTGCCGGCCATCGCTGCCGCGTCGATTCTGGCCAAGGTGACCCGTGACCGGGAGATGAGCGCGTTCGAGCTGATCTATCCGGGGTACGGGATCGGTGGGCACAAGGGCTACCCGACGCCGGTGCACCTTGAGGCCCTGGCGCGGCTGGGGCCTACGCCCATTCATCGGCGCTCCTTTGCACCGGTGCGGGCTGCCTGGGAAGCCCGTGAAGGCGTTACCGATTCTTTGATCTAGTCGATCAGGGCCGCTTTGCGGCCCAATCGCCGGCAAGCCGGCTCCCACAGGAATTGGCGGTGACGCGGACATTGTGGGAGCCGGCTTGCCGGCGATCGGCTGCAAAGCAGCCCAAAAACCCCCTCGCATTTACGCTACAATCCCGCCCTTGTCGTTCAGCACTGCTACAGGATCATCCATGTCGGTTCCCTTCGTTCACCTGCGCGTCCACTCCGAATTCTCGCTGGTTGACGGCCTGGTGCGGATCAAGCCGCTGGCCAAGGCGCTGGCGGGGATGAACATGCCGGCGGTGGCGATCACCGACCAGAGCAACATGTGCTCGCTGGTAAAGTTCTACAAGACTGCCATGGGTGCCGGTATCAAGCCGATCTCCGGTGCCGACCTGTGGCTGGCCGGCGCCGATCCGGAGGCGCCGCTTTCGCGCATCTGCTTCCTGGCGATGAACCCCAAGGGCTATCGCAACCTCACCGAGCTGATTTCGCGGGGCTGGACCGATGGCCAGCGCAATGGCCTGGTTATCCTCCAGCGTGACTGGATCGCCCCGGCCAGCGAGGGCCTGATTGCCCTTTCCGCGGGCAAGGAAGGCGATATCGGCATGGCCCTGATGGCCGGCAGAGACGGCGAAGCCGAAGCGCTGCTGGGCGACTGGATGCGCATGTTCCCCGAGCGCTTCTACGTCGAAGTCCAGCGCACCAACCGCGCCGGTGACGAAGAGTACGTGCACGCTGCAGTGGCCCTGGCCGACAAGCTCGGCGCGCCGCTGGTGGCGACCAACGACGTGCGGTTCATCAAGCAGTCCGACTTCGATGCCCACGAAACCCGTGTCTGTATCGGCGAAGGCTGGACCCTCGACGACCCGCGCCGTCCGCGTGGCTACAGCGACCAGCAGTACCTGAAATCGGCCGAGGAAATGGCCGAGCTGTTCAGCGACCTGCCCGACGCCATCGCCAACACGGTCGAGATCGCCAAGCGCTGCAACATCCAGGTGCAGTTGGGCAAGTACTTCCTGCCTGACTTCCCGACGCCCAATGGCATGGGCATCGACGATTACCTGCGCCACGTTTCCCACGAAGGCCTGGAAGAGCGTCTGGCGGTGCTCTGGCCCAAGGAAACCACGCCGAATTACGAAGAGAAGCGACAGGTCTACCTGGATCGCCTGAAGTTCGAGCTGGACATCATCATCCAGATGGGCTTCCCCGGTTACTTCCTGATCGTTATGGACTTCATCAAGTGGGCCAAGAACAACGGCGTGCCGGTCGGTCCTGGCCGGGGGTCGGGTGCGGGTTCCCTGGTGGCCTACGTGCTGAAGATCACCGACCTGGATCCGCTGGCCTACGACCTGCTGTTCGAGCGATTCCTCAACCCTGAACGTGTATCCATGCCCGACTTCGACGTCGACTTCTGCATGGATGGCCGGGACCGGGTGATCGATTACGTGGCCGAAGCCTATGGCCGCAACGCGGTCAGCCAGATCATCACCTTCGGCACCATGGCTGCCAAGGCGGTGGTGCGTGACGTGGCGCGGGTGCAGGGCAAGTCCTACGGCCTGGCCGACCGCCTGTCGAAGATGATTCCGTTCGAAGTGGGCATGACCCTGGAGAAGGCGTATGAGCAGGAAGAGATCCTGCGCGACTTCCTCAAGGGCGACGAAGATGCCCGCGAAATCTGGGACATGGCGCTCAAGCTCGAAGGCGTCACCCGGGGTACCGGCAAACACGCCGGTGGTGTGGTTATCGCCCCGACCAAGCTCACCGACTTCTCGCCGATCGCCTGTGATGAAGAGGGCGGCGGCCTGGTGACCCAGTTCGACAAGGACGATGTCGAGGCGGCGGGCCTGGTGAAGTTCGACTTCCTCGGCCTGCGTACCCTGACCATCATCAAGTGGGCGATGGAGACGATCAACCGCGAGCAGGCCAAGAACAACCTGCCCGACCTCAACATCGACTTCATTCCGCTGGATGACCGCAAGACCTACGAGCTGTTGCAAAAGGCCGAGACCACGGCGGTGTTCCAGCTCGAATCGCGCGGCATGAAAGAGCTGATCAAGAAGCTCAAGCCCGACTGCCTGGAAGACCTTATCGCTCTGGTGGCATTGTTCCGCCCCGGTCCGCTGCAGTCGGGCATGGTGGACGACTTCATCAACCGTAAGCACGGCCGCGCCGAGCTGGCCTACCCGCACTCCGACTACCAGTACGAAGGGCTCAAGCCTGTGCTGGCTCCGACCTACGGCATCATCCTGTATCAGGAACAGGTGATGCAGATTGCCCAGGTCATGGCCGGCTATACCCTTGGCGGCGCCGACATGCTGCGCCGGGCCATGGGCAAGAAAAAGCCCGAGGAGATGGCCAAGCAGCGCGGTGGTTTCATCGAAGGTTGTGTCGCCAACAATATCGAAGCGGACCTGGCCGGTAACATCTTCGACCTGGTGGAAAAGTTCGCCGGTTACGGCTTCAACAAATCCCACTCGGCTGCTTATGGCCTGGTCTCCTACCAGACCGCCTGGCTCAAGACGCACTACCCGGCGCCGTTCATGGCCGCGGTACTGTCGGCGGACATGCACAACACCGACAAGGTGGTGGTGCTGATCGAGGAAGTGCGCAGCATGAAGCTGCGCCTCGATGCGCCGGACGTGAATGCCTCCGAGTTCAAGTTCACGGTCAACGACGACGGCCGTATCATCTATGGCCTGGGCGCCATCAAGGGTGTCGGTGAAGGCCCGGTGGAGGCTATCGTCGAAGCGCGCTCCCAGGGCGGGCCATTCAAGGACCTGTTCGACTTCTGCGAGCGCGTCGACCTCAAGCGCGTCAACAAGCGTACCCTCGATGCACTGATTCGCAGTGGCGCGCTGGACCGCCTCGGGCCGCACTTCCATGATGAGATCAAGGCTTACCACGCCAGTATCGACGTCAATCGCGCCACTTTGCTGTCGGCCCTGGAAGAAGCCATCAAGGCTGCCGAGCAGACCGCGCGCACCGCTGACAGCGGTCACGTCGACCTGTTCGGCGGGCTGTTCGTCGAGGAAGACTCCGACGTCTACGCCAACCATCGCAAGGTGCGCGAACTTACGCTGAAGGAGCGCCTGAAGGGGGAGAAGGACACCCTTGGCGTCTACCTCACCGGCCATCCGATCGATGAATATGAGGGCGAGATCCGCCGCTTCGCACGCCAGCGCATCATCGACCTGAAGCCGTCTCGCGAGACGCAGACCATCGCCGGGATGATCATTGCGCTGCGTGTGATGAAGAACAAGAAGGGCGACAAGATGGGCTTCGTCACCCTGGACGACCGCTCTGGACGCATCGAAGCGTCGCTGTTCGCCGATGCCTTCATGGGCGCCCAGGCGCTGTTGCAGAACGATGCAATGGTGGTCGTCGAGGGCGAGGTCAGCAATGACGACTTCTCCGGTGGCCTGCGCCTGCGCGTGAAGCAGGTGATGACCATGGAGGATGCCCGTACCAAGCTGGCCGAGAGCCTGCGCCTGAAGGTCGCCCATGACGCCCTCAAGGGCGATCGCCTGAACTGGCTGGGCGAGCTGATCACCCGTCACCGCGGCGGATGCCCGATCACGCTGGAATACACAGGCAGCGACGCCAAGGCCATGCTGCAGTTCGGCGACCAATGGTCGATCGACCCGGCCGATGGCCTGATTCAGGCGCTGCGTGACCAGTTCGGGCGTGAGAACGTCTTCCTGCAATATCGTTGAACCGACCAAATTTAATCTCGACCTGAATGCGCCTGATCCCTTAAGGTAAGGCGCCAAACGGATCAACCGGCCGGCCGCCTGGCCGTAGACCCAAGACGGATGACTATGAACCCGAATTTTCTCGATTTCGAACAGCCGATTGCCGACCTGCAAGCCAAGATTGAAGGGCTGCGCCTGGTAGGCAACGACAACTCGCTGAACATCAGCGATGAAATTGCCCGTCTGCAAGACAAGAGCAACACCCTGACCGAAAGCATCTTCGGCAACCTGACCAGCTGGCAGATCGCGCGCCTGGCCCGCCATCCGCGTCGTCCCTACACCCTGGACTACCTGGATCACATCTTCACCGAGTTCGAAGAGCTGCACGGCGATCGCCACTTCTCCGACGACGCCGCTATCGTTGGCGGTACTGCGCGCCTGGATGGCAAACCGGTGATGGTCATCGGCCACCAGAAGGGCCGCGAAGTGCGCGAAAAGGTTCGCCGCAACTTCGGCATGCCGCGCCCTGAAGGCTACCGCAAGGCCTGCCGCCTGATGGAAATGGCCGAGCGCTTCAAGATGCCGATCCTGACCTTCATCGACACCCCGGGCGCCTACCCGGGCATCGACGCCGAAGAACGCAACCAGAGCGAAGCGATCGCCTGGAACCTGCGCGTCATGGCGCGCCTGAAAACCCCGATCATCGCCACCGTGATCGGTGAAGGTGGCTCCGGCGGTGCACTGGCCATCGGTGTCTGCGACCAGCTGAACATGCTGCAGTACTCCACCTACTCGGTGATCTCGCCGGAAGGCTGCGCCTCGATCCTGTGGAAGACTGCCGACCGTGCGGCTGATGCAGCCGAGGCCATGGGTGTTACTGCCGAGCGCCTGAAGAGCCTGAACATCGTCGACAAGGTCATCCAGGAGCCGTTGGGCGGCGCCCACCGTGATCCGGCGAAGATGTCCGAAAGCATCCGTGCCGACCTGGTCGAGCAGCTGGACATGCTCGGCAAGTTCGACCACGACGCGCTGCTGGCCCGTCGTTACGAGCGCCTGATGAGCTACGGCCTCTGATAGTGCCTGGGGGCGCTTTGCGCCCCAATCGCCGGCAAGCCGGCTCCCACACTTCCCTCCTGTGGGAGCCGGCTTGCCGGCGATTGGGGCGCAGAGCGGCTCCAGCACTTTCAAATCATGTGAGGCATCAATGATCAACCTCACCCCCTGGCTCAATGCCCCTGCCTGGCACATCGCCTTCTCCGGCGGCCTCGATTCCACCGTCCTCCTGCACCTGCTGGCCGACTACGCCCGCAGTCACGCAACCCCTCCGCTGCACGCCATCCACGTCCACCACGGCCTGCAAGCCGCCGCCGATACCTGGCCAGACCATTGCAAGGCGGTCTGTGAACGGCTGGGCATCGAACTCACGGTCATCCGCGTTCAGGTCGCCTCCGGCGCCAGTCTTGAGCAAGCGGCCCGCGATGCCCGCTACGCGGCATTCAAGCGCATTCTCGGCCCCGGCGAGGTGCTGTTCACCGGCCAGCATCGCGAAGATCAGGCCGAAACCCTGCTTTTCCGCCTTTTGCGCGGTGCCGGCCTGCGAGGGCTATCCGCGATGCCGGAGCAGCGCCCGCTGGGGCAGGGCAAGCTGGTCCGGCCGTTGCTGACGACCTCACGCAAACAGCTGCACGCCTATGCCCAAGCCCACGGGTTGATCTGGATCGAGGACCCTTCCAACAGCGACACGACCTTTGCCCGCAATTTCCTGCGCGGCGAAGTGTTCCCGCTGCTGCAGCAGCGTTGGCCACAGGCCAGCCAGAACCTTGCCCGCTGTGCCGAACACCTGGGCGAAGCGCAGGGGTTGCTCGACGAGCTGGCCGAGGGCGACCTGGCAGTGGCCGGGGAGGGCGCACCCGATAACTGGCCAGGGCTGGACTCCCTCGACCTTGCGCCGCTTGTCGCGTTGTCGCCTGCGCGCCAGCGCAATGCGTTGCAGTATTGGCTAGCCCCGCGAACCCGGTTGCCGGACACCCGTCACTGGGCCGGCTGGGCAGATCTGCGCGACGCTGCAGTCGACGCCCGACCCGTGTGGCAGCTGACAGACGGTCACCTTGTGCGCAGTCACGGCCGGATCTGGTGGCTGAGTGGCGACTGGTTGCAGCCTGTCACTGGGGCGCTGTGCTGGGGCCAGCCCGAGACCCCTTTGTCGCTGCCCGGCAACGGCCGTGTCCAACTGCAGGGGTATGCCCATGGCGATCTGCATATCGCCTACCGTCAGGGCGGCGAATGGCTGGACGTCCCAGGCCGCGGCCGACGCGACCTCAAGCGCCTGCTCAACGAGCTGCAGGTACCGCACTTCGTGCGCCCGCGCCTGCCATTGCTGTACTGCGGCGAGCGCTTGCTGGCGGTGGCCAACCTGCCTGCGCTCGGGCAGGCGGATTGCCAGCTGCACTGGCAGCTGCCGACGAACGCGCAAGGTTTGAGCTGAAGGGTACATTCCGGTAGACTACCCTCCCTTCTTGATACAACTTCTGTGGCTTCCTCGGAAACACGGCAGTTGCCGATTACCAAGCAGTTTTTTGCTGGGCTGATTCTGGAAATGACGAGCGAGCTCCATGCCGGGGATACCCCTGGTCTGTACAGACGCGGCAGTTTTTCGAGATGCACTGTGATTGACGCAGGTGATCGGGGGCTTCGGCCTTCCTTCGCTTTCTCCGGCGGCGCAAACCGCCTTAACGCAGACTTCTAGGGTTTTTCATGACGCGCTACATATTCGTCACGGGCGGTGTTGTTTCTTCATTGGGGAAAGGCATTGCCTCGGCTTCCCTGGCGGCCATCCTGGAAGCGCGGGGGCTCAAGGTCACCATGCTCAAGCTGGATCCGTACATCAACGTCGATCCTGGCACCATGAGCCCGTTCCAGCATGGTGAGGTGTTCGTCACCCACGACGGCGCCGAGACCGACCTTGACCTGGGCCACTATGAGCGGTTCATCCGCACCACCATGACCCAGAACAACAACTTCACCACGGGCCGTATCTACGAGCACGTGCTGCGCAAGGAGCGCCGTGGTGATTACCTGGGCGCGACCATCCAGGTCATCCCGCACATCACCGACGAAATCAAGCGTCGCATCATCAAGGGTGCCGGCGACGCCGACGTGGCCCTGGTGGAAATCGGCGGTACCGTGGGCGACATCGAGTCGCAGCCGTTCCTCGAGGCGATCCGTCAGCTGCGTGTCGAAGTGGGCTCCAAGCGCGCCATGCTGATGCACCTGACCCTGGTTCCGTACATCGCTACCGCTGGCGAAACCAAGACCAAGCCGACCCAGCACTCGGTCAAGGAGCTGCGCTCCATCGGCCTGCAGCCTGACGTGCTGATCTGCCGTTCCGACCACCCGGTCGATGCTTCGTCGCGCCGCAAGATCGCGTTGTTCACCAACGTCGAAGAGCGTGCGGTCATCTCCCTGGAAGACGTCGACACCATCTACAAGATCCCGGGTGTGCTGCATGCCCAGGGCCTGGACGATTTCGTCGTCGAGCGCTTCGGCCTGCAATGCAATGGCGCCGACCTGTCCGAATGGGACAAGGTGGTCGATGCCAAGCTCAACCCTGAGCACGAAGTGACCATCGCCATGGTCGGCAAGTACATGGAGCTGCTGGACGCGTACAAGTCGCTGATCGAAGCGATGAGCCACGCCGGCATCACCAACCGCACCAAGGTCAACCTGCGCTACATCGACTCGGAAGACATTGAGAACCAGGGCACCAGCCTGCTGGAAGGCGCCGACGCCATCCTGGTACCGGGCGGTTTCGGCCTGCGCGGCGTGGAAGGCAAGATCACCGCGGTGCAATACGCCCGTGAGAACAAGGTGCCGTACCTGGGTATCTGCTTAGGGATGCAGGTGGCCGTGATCGAGTTCGCCCGTAACGTGATGGGCTGGAAAGACGCCAACTCCACCGAGTTCGACCGCAACGGCGGCCACCCGGTAGTCGGCCTGATCACCGAGTGGGCCGATGCCACCGGTGCCGTCGAGACCCGTACCGAAGCTTCCGACCTGGGTGGCACCATGCGCCTGGGTGCGCAGGACTGCCAGCTGACTGCCGGTTCCAAGGTGCACGACTGCTACGGCAAGGACGTGATCACCGAGCGCCACCGCCACCGCTACGAAGTGAACAACAACCTGCTGCCACAACTGGTCGACGCTGGCCTGGTGGTTTCGGGCCGTTCCGAAGACGGTGCGCTGGTCGAAGTGGTCGAGTCCAAGGATCACCCATGGTTCGTTGCCTGCCAGTTCCACCCGGAGTTCACCTCCACCCCGCGCGACGGCCACCCGCTGTTCAGCGGCTTCGTCAAGGCGGCCCTGGCCCAGAAGAACAAGGCCTGACCTCAGGCTTTGATGAGTTTTCCGACGGTAGAAACCGCGCAAAGCTCATTTCTCGGGTAAAGTACCGCCCGTTCTGCCCCTGACCCGCCGGTCAGGGGCTGCTTCTGCCAGGCTTGCCTGCTGCATATTCGCCTGGCACAAGGCAAGAATTTCCTAAAGCTGCGTTGTTTTCGTCAATTCTGGAGTGCTTACAACAATGGCAAAAATCGTCGACATCAAAGGTCGTGAAGTTCTCGATTCGCGTGGCAACCCCACCGTGGAAGCCGATGTACTGCTCGACAACGGCATCATCGGCAGCGCTTGCGCGCCGTCCGGTGCTTCCACCGGCTCGCGCGAAGCGCTGGAGCTGCGTGATGGCGACAAGAGCCGTTACCTGGGCAAGGGCGTGCTGAAGGCAGTCGCCAACATCAACGGCCCGATCCGTGACCTGCTGCTGGGCAAGGACCCTTCCGACCAGAAGGCCCTGGACCGCGCCATGATCGAACTGGACGGTACCGAGAACAAGGCCAAGCTGGGTGCCAACGCCATCCTGGCCGTTTCCCTGGCTGCCGCCAAGGCCGCTGCCCAGGACCAGGACCTGCCGCTGTACGCGCACATCGCCAACCTCAACGGCACCCCTGGCCAGTACTCGATGCCGGTTCCGATGATGAACATCATCAACGGTGGCGAGCACGCCGACAACAACGTCGACATCCAGGAGTTCATGGTTCAGCCGGTTGGCGCCAAGACCTTCTCCGATGGCCTGCGCATGGGCACCGAGATCTTCCACCACCTCAAGGCTGTGCTGAAGGCTCGTGGCCTGAACACCGCCGTGGGTGACGAAGGTGGCTTCGCCCCGAACCTGGCTTCCAACGAAGACGCCCTGGCTGCCATTGCCGAAGCCGTCGAGAAAGCCGGCTACAAGCTGGGCACCGACGTGACCCTGGCTCTGGACTGCGCGGCTTCCGAATTCTACGAAGATGGCAAGTACAACCTGTCCGGTGAAGGCAAGTCGTTCGACGCCGAAGGCTTCGCCGAGTACCTGAAAGGCCTGACCGAGCGCTTCCCGATCATCTCGATCGAAGATGGCCTGGACGAGTCCGACTGGGCTGGCTGGAAAATCCTGACCGACAAGATCGGCGAGAAGGTCCAGCTGGTCGGTGACGACCTGTTCGTGACCAACACCAAGATCCTCAAGGAAGGCATCGAGAAGGGCATCGGTAACTCGATCCTGATCAAGTTCAACCAGATCGGTTCGCTGACCGAAACCCTGGAAGCCATCCAGATGGCCAAGGCTGCTGGCTACACCGCGGTGATTTCGCACCGTTCCGGTGAAACCGAAGACTCGACCATCGCCGACCTGGCCGTAGGTACCGCTGCTGGCCAGATCAAGACTGGCTCGCTGTGCCGTTCCGACCGCGTTTCCAAGTACAACCAGCTGCTGCGCATCGAAGAGCAACTGGGTGCCAAAGCGGTTTACCGTGGTCGTGCCGAGTTTCGCGGCTAAGCAAGAGATGGTAAAAAGACAGCAGCCGAGGCTGTCGGAACTTTCGTGCTGAAATTTCCGACGCTTCAAGCGGGTTTCTGTCTACGAAGCCTGGCCTCGGCCAGGCTTTGTGCTATTTGAGACTTGCCCCGATGCGGTGGTCTTTTTAACCTGGATACCTTGATGCGCAGTCCCTATTGGTTGTTCCTTGTCCTGCTCCTGCTGCTCGGTGGCCTGCAGTACCGCCTTTGGGTGGGTAATGGCAGCCTGGCGCAAGTGACCGAGCTCAAGCAGCAGATCGACGAGCAGCATGCCGAGAACGAGCGGCTGCTGGAGCGTAACCGCGTGCTCGACGCCGAGGTGCTGGAGCTCAAGAAAGGTATGGAGACCGTGGAAGAACGGGCTCGTCATGAATTGGGAATGGTCAAAGAGGGCGAAACCCTCTTCCAGCTGCCGCAAAAATGAATGAACTGCTACCGGCCTTCTGGGCCGTGATTCCTGCCGCGGGCGTAGGTGCTCGCATGGCTGCCGACCGCCCCAAGCAATACCTGCAACTGGCGGGGCAGACCCTTCTCGAGCACAGTCTCGACTGTTTTCTCGGCCACCCCGCGCTCAAGGGCGTGGTGGTCAGCATTGCTGAAGACGACCCTTACTGGCCTGGCTTGCCCTGTGCCAGCGACCCGCGCATCCAGCGCGCGCCGGGTGGGCGCGAGCGTGCCGACTCGGTGCTCAATGCCTTGCTGTTGCTGCATGCCCAAGGGGCCGCAGACGGCGACTGGGTGTTGGTGCACGATGCGGCGCGGCCGAACCTGGCGCGCACGGACCTGGACCGTTTGTTGTCGGAATTGGCTGATGATCCGGTAGGTGGACTGCTGGCAGTTCCCGCGCGCGATACGCTCAAGCGCGCGGACACCAAAGGCCGGGTCAGTGTTACCGTCGACCGCAGCACCATCTGGCAGGCGTATACGCCGCAGATGTTCCGCCTGGGTGCCTTGCACAGGGCGCTGGCCGAGTGTCTGGTGTCCGATGTGGTGGTGACCGATGAAGCGTCCGCCATCGAATGGTCCGGCCAGGCGCCGCGGCTGATCGAAGGGCGCAGCGACAACATCAAGGTGACCCGGCCGGAAGACCTGGAGTGGTTGCGCCAGCGTTGGGCCGGGCGTCGCTGAGGGCCTCGGGTCCGCTTCGCGGCCCAATCGCCGGCAAGCCGGCTCCCACAGGTACAGCGCTGCCCTCAAGCCTGTGCTGACCCTGTGGGAGCAACTGTCTTACTCAATATCCCGAGGCCTGCGCGATCCCTGTGGGAGCCGGCTTGCCGGCGATTGGGCCGCAAAGCGGCCCCAGCAGGCGATCAAGCCCCCCGATACTCCGGCAACCCCGCCAACCCCTCCTTCAGATAGTCCACCAGCCGCCGAACCTTCGGCGACAGATGCCGTTGCTGCGGATACAACGCCCACACCGCCGTATTCGGCGGTTGATGCGCCTCCAGCAGCGACACCAGCGCACCGCTGTTCAGATGCTCCAGCACGTAGTAGTCCGGCAACTGGCACAACCCCATGCCCAATAGCGCCGCATCCAGCACCGCCTGCCCGCTGTTGCAGCGCCAGTTGCCCTGTACCCGCTGACTGATTTCGCGGCCATCCTGCTGCAGTGCCCACAGGTCGGAACTCCCCACCAGGCAGTTGTGCCGGGCCAGTTCCGACAGGCTGTGCGGCCTGCCGTACCGTTCGAGATAGCCAGGTGAGGCGCACAGGTACATGCGCCGTGGTGCCAGGCGGGTAGCCACCAGCCGAGAGTCGGCGAGCCGGCCCAGGCGGATGGCCAGGTCCATGCCTTCGTGCAGCAGGTCCAAGGTGCGATTGCTCAGCTCAACCTCGACCCGCAACTGCGGATACAGCGCCATGAAGCGGGTCACCAACGGCACGATGAAACGCTCGCCGTAGGCCACCGCGCAGGTCATGCGCAGCAACCCCTTGGGCTCGCTGGCGAGGTCACCCATGGCCCGCAATGCCTCCTCGCGCCCATCCTGCAGGCGCTGGCAATGTTGCAGGAACGTCTGCCCGGCTTCGCTCAAGGTCACGCGTCGGGTGCTGCGGTACAGCAATCGCGTCTGCAGGCGTTCTTCCAGCCGGGCGATCTGCCGGCTGATATGCGACGACGACACGCCCAGGCGCTCGGCTGCCGCAGTGAACTGGCCAGACTCGGCCACGGCGACGAATTCGTCGATCCCTTCCCAGCGACTGCTCATCGATTATCCCTGAATGGCAATAATGTTTTGTCTTTGCCTGGATTATTCATCAAATGAGCATCAATTACACTGCAAGACTGAACCGAACCTCTGCCTGGAGATCCCCATGATCAAGTCCCGTGCTGCCGTTGCCTTCGAGGCCAAGAAACCCCTGGAAATCGTCGAAGTGGACGTGGCCATGCCCAAGGCTGGCGAAGTGCTGCTGCGCGTGGTGGCCAGTGGTGTCTGCCATACCGATGCCTACACCCTGTCCGGTGCCGACCCTGAAGGTATCTTCCCGTCGATCCTCGGCCATGAGGGTGGCGCGATCGTCGAGGCAGTGGGTGAGGGTGTCACCTCGGTGGCCGTTGGCGACCATGTGATCCCGCTGTATACCCCCGAATGCGGCCAGTGCAAGTTCTGCCGCTCGGGCAAGACCAACCTGTGCCAGGCCATTCGTGCCACTCAAGGCAAGGGCCTGATGCCGGATGGCACCACGCGGTTTTCCTACAAGGGACAGCAGCTGTTCCACTACATGGGCACCTCGACCTTCTCCGAGTACACCGTGCTGCCGGAAATTTCCGTGGCCAAGATCCAGAAGGAAGCTCCGCTGGAGAAGGTCTGCCTGCTCGGCTGCGGCGTCACCACCGGTATCGGTGCGGTGCTCAATACCGCCAAGGTCCAGCCCGGTGACACCGTGGCCATCTTCGGCCTGGGTGGCATCGGCCTGTCGGCAGTGATCGGCGCGGTCAAGGCCAAGGCCTCGCGCATCATTGCCATCGACATCAACCCGGCCAAGTTCGAAATCGCCCGCCAGCTGGGCGCTACCGACTGCATCAACCCGAAAGACTACGACCGCCCGATCCAGGAAGTGATCGTCGACCTCACCGACGGCGGCGTGGACTTCTCCTTCGAATGTATCGGCAACGTGCAACTGATGCGCGCGGCCCTGGAATGCTGCCACAAGGGCTGGGGCGAGTCGGTGATCATCGGCGTGGCCGGTGCCGGCCAGGAAATCGCCACACGTCCATTCCAGCTGGTGACCGGGCGCGTCTGGCGCGGTTCGGCCTTCGGTGGCGTGCGCGGCCGCAGCGAACTGCCAAGCTACGTGGAGATGTCCGAGAAAGGCGAGATTCCACTGGATACCTTCATCACCCATACCATGGGCCTGGAAGACATCAACAAAGCCTTCGACCTGATGCACGAAGGCAAGAGCATCCGCAGCGTGATTCACTTCTGAGGTCCGTCATGAGCCTGGATAACATTTCCTGCCAGAAGAGCTTCGGCGGCTGGCACAAGCGTTACCGGCATCACTCCAAGGTGCTGGGTTGCGACATGGTATTCGCCGTCTATCTGCCACCGCAGGCCGAGCAGGGCGAGAAGCTGCCGGTGCTGTACTGGCTAAGCGGCCTGACCTGTACCGACGAGAACTTCATGCAGAAGGCCGGTGCCCAGCGCCTGGCTGCCGAGCTTGGCCTGATCATCGTCGCCCCGGACACCAGCCCGCGTGGCGAGCAGGTGCCGGGCGACCCGGACGGTGCCTGGGACTTTGGCCTGGGGGCGGGCTTCTACCTCAACGCCACCCAGCAACCCTGGGCGCAGCACTACCGCATGCACGATTATGTGGTGCAGGAGCTGCCGGCGCTGATCGAGGCGCACTTCCCGGCCTCTGATCAGCGCAGTATCAGTGGCCACTCCATGGGTGGGCACGGCGCATTGGTGTGCGCCTTGCGCAACCCGGGGCGCTACCGCTCGGTGTCGGCGTTTTCGCCGATCAGCAACCCGATGGACTGCCCGTGGGGCGAGAAGGCCTTCAGCCGTTACCTGGGTGAGGACCGTGCCCGCTGGCGCGAGTGGGATGCCAGTATGCTGCTGGCCGAAACCCCGGCGGGCGAGTGCCCGCCGATGCTGGTGGACCAGGGTGATCGTGATGATTTCCTGGAGAAGCAGCTCAAGCCTGAAACGCTGGAGCAGGCGGCACGCAAAGGCGGGCATGAACTGACCCTGCGCCTGCAGCCTGGCTACGACCACAGCTATTACTTCATCGCCAGCTTCATCGATGAGCATTTGCGCCATCACGCGATGGCACTGGGCCGCCTGTAACGCCTCGCTCGGCGTGGGAGCCGGCTTGCCGGCGATGGGGCTGCGAAGCAGCCCCAATACCGCATAAAGCAGGTAGAATCACGCCCTGACTCTATCAGGGCGTTTTTCTATGCGTATTGGCCACGGCTACGATGTGCACCGTTTCTGCGACGGTGATTTCATTACCCTGGGAGGGGTACGTATCCCCCACAAATACGGCCTCCTGGCCCATTCCGACGGCGACGTGCTGCTGCACGCCCTGAGCGATGCCTTGCTTGGCGCTGCGGCGCTGGGTGACATCGGCAAGCACTTTCCCGACACCGATCCGCAGTTCAAGGGCGCCGACAGCCGCGTGCTGCTGCGCCACGTGGTCGGCATCGTCCTGGCCAAGGGCTGGAAGGTCGGCAACGTCGACGCCACCATCGTTGCCCAGGCGCCGAAAATGGCCCCGCATATCGAAACCATGCGCCAACTGATCGCCGAAGACCTGCAGGTCGCGCTCGACCAGGTCAACGTCAAGGCGACCACCACCGAAAAACTCGGCTTCACCGGTCGCGAGGAGGGCATCGCCGTGCATGCGGTCGCCCTGCTGCTGCCAGCATGACCGAACTGGATCTGCTGGGCCCGCGCGCATCGGGCGAATCACTGGGCACCGCTGTGCTCAAGGCGGTGGCGGAAGACTTCCAGGTCGACGAAGTGCTGGACATTCCATTGTCCGGCCAGGGCGAGCACCTGTGGCTGTGGGTCGAGAAGCGCGACCTCAACACCGAAGAAGCAGCCCGTCGTCTGGCGCGTGCTGCAGGTGTGCCGGCGCGCGCCATCAGCTATGCCGGCCTCAAGGACCGCCAGGCCCTGACCCGCCAGTGGTTCAGCCTGCACCTGCCAGGCAAGGCCGACCCCGATCTGTCGCGTGCCGAAGACGACACCCTGCGCGTACTCAAGCAGGTGCGCCACCAGCGCAAACTGCAACGCGGGGCCCATTCGGCGAACGGCTTCACCCTGCGCCTGACCGCGTTGGCGGCTGATCACCCGGCGCTGGATGCTCGGCTGGAATGGCTCAAGCAACACGGCGTACCCAACTACTTCGGTAGCCAGCGGTTCGGCCACGGCGGCGGCAACGTTCACGATGCCCAGGACTGGGCGGCGCGCAAGGCCCTGCCAGAGCAGCGCAACGTGCGTTCGCGCCTGCTCTCGGCGGCGCGCAGTTATCTGTTCAACCAGGTGCTGGCGGCGCGTGTTGCCGATGGCAGCTGGCAGCGCGCCCAGGTCGGCGACCTGTTGGCGTTCACCGACAGCCGCAGTTTCTTTCCGGCAGGTGAAGAGGAATGCTCCGACCCGCGTCTGGCCATTCTCGACTTGCATCCGACCGGCGTCTTGTGGGGCGAAGGGCCTTCGCCTGCGGCCGGTGCCACCGGCACGTTGGAGTCGGCGATCGCCGCGCAGCACCCGGGCCTTTGCCAATGGCTGGCCAATGCAGGCATGAGTCACGAACGGCGAATCCTGCGGCTCCCTATTGGCGGCTTGACGTGGCATTATCCCGAGCCTGATATCCTGCAACTGGAATTCGTCCTTCCGGCCGGATGCTTCGCCACCGTGGTGGTGCGCGAACTCGTCGATCTGGTGCCGGCAGGGCAGACGGACAGCCCATGCGTATTCTAATTTCGAATGACGACGGTGTTACCGCACCCGGCCTCGCCGCACTTCATGGTGCGCTGGCGGATTATGCCGAGTGCGTGGTGATCGCCCCAGATCAAGACAAGAGCGGCGCCGGCAGTTCGCTGACGCTGGACCGGCCGCTGCACCCGCAGACCTTGGCCAACGGCTTTATCAGCCTCAATGGCACGCCCACCGATTGCGTGCACCTGGGGTTGAACGGCTTGTTGCCTGAACCTCCGGACATGGTCGTTTCGGGTATCAACCTGGGCGCCAACCTGGGTGATGACGTGATTTATTCCGGCACGGTCGCCGCCGCACTGGAAGGACGCTTCCTGGGGGGCACGTCGCTGGCGTTCTCGCTGTTGTCGCGCTTGCCCGACAACCTGCCGACCGCGGCCTTCATCGCCCGCCGCCTGGTGGAAGCGCAGTCGCGCCTGGAGCTGCCCCCGCGCACCGTGCTCAACGTCAACATCCCCAACCTGCCGCTGGAACACATCCGTGGCATCCAGCTCACCCGCCTCGGTCATCGGGCGCGGGCGGCGGCTCCGACAAAAGTGGTCAACCCGCGTGGCAAAGAGGGATACTGGATTGCGGTGGCCGGCGATGCCGAGGATGGCGGGCCTGGCACCGACTTCCACGCAGTGATGCAAGGTTACGTGTCTATTACCCCGTTGCAGCTGGACCGCACCTTCAATGATGCCTTCGAGCAGCTCCACGGTTGGCTGGAGGGCCTGCTCTGATGCGTGAACAGGACGATCTGCAGCATCGTGGTATCGGCATGACCTCCCAGCGAACCCGGGAACGCCTGATCCAGCGCCTGAGCGAGGAAGGGGTGTCCAACCCCAAGGTGCTCGATGCCATCCGCCGTACCCCGCGCCACCTGTTCGTCGATGAGGCCCTGGCCCATCGCGCCTACGAAGACACCGCGTTGCCGATCGGGCACAACCAGACCATCTCCCAGCCGTTCATGGTCGCGCACATGAGCGAACTACTGCTGGAGGCCGGGCCGCTGGACAAGGTGCTGGAGATCGGCACCGGCTCGGGCTATCAGACCGCGATCCTGGCCCAGCTGGTCGAACGGGTTTTCTCGGTAGAGCGGATCAAGGTCCTGCAGGACCGGGCCAAGGAACGCCTGCTCGAGCTCAACCTGCGCAACGTGGTCTTTCGCTGGGGCGACGGTTGCGATGGCTGGCAGGCGCTGGCTCCCTACAATGGCATCATCGTCACTGCGGTGGCCCCGGAAGTGCCGCAGGCCCTGCTTGACCAGTTGGCACCCGGCGGTCGCATGGTGATCCCGGTGGGGCCGGCTGGCGAGGTGCAACACCTGATGCTGATCGTCCGTGAAGAGCAGGGTTTTTCCCAGCGCGTCCTGGGCGCCGTGCGTTTCGTGCCATTGCTCAATGGCCCGTTGGCCTGAGCCAGGCGGAATATTTCCAGCGGCGAAGAATTCTTGCCGTTTCGCCCTGTCTATCTGGCGGGGTATGCCGATACCGTCAAGGGGCGGGCAGGCCTTGGCCTTCCTCGCAGAGACGGTGGGCTCGGTTATAATTGCAACAATATTGCATTTCTGGTCGTTTTATCGATTTCGGCACCATGAGGGGAGCGCGGGTGGGGCACACAGTCATTCTGCAGCGCAAGGATCAATCGGGTTTCAAGCTTCTGGTGGCTGCACTGGCCATCGGCACCCTGCTGACAGGTTGCTCCAGCACCGGCTCGAGCGGTGCGCGCGTGGTCGACCGCAATACTAATACGGCGCCCAAGCGGCCAACCGTGACCTCTGGTCAATACATCGTCAAGCCGGGCGATACCTTGTTCTCCATCGCCTTCCGCTATGGCTGGGATTACAAGGAGCTGGCCGCGCGCAATGGCATCACTGCCCCGTACACGATCCGCCCGGGGCAGCCGATACGCTTCAGCAGCGCATCGACGGGCACCACCACGGTGGTCTCCAGCCCGTCGTCTTCAAGCAAGACCACCGTCATTCGTCGGCCTGTGAATGCGCCTATCACCCCACCCGCCAACGCCGGAAAACCGACGCCAACAACGCCCGCCACGCCTACCCCGGTGGTTGCCACGGTGCCCGCTGCAGAGCGCGCCGTAGGGGGCTGGACCTGGCCTGCCAATGGCGTGCTGATTGGCAAATTTGCTTCAAACGGTAGTTTGAATAAAGGCATTGATATCGCCGGTGATTTGGGACAGCCTGTTTTTGCTGCGTCTGATGGTGCGGTGGTTTACGCCGGGAGTGGCTTGAGGGGCTACGGCGAACTGATCATCATCAAGCACAGCGACACCTACGTCAGTGCCTACGGCCATAACCGCAGGCTGTTGGTTCGGGAGGGGCAGCAGGTCAAGGCAGGGCAGTCGATTGCTGAAATGGGGTCCACGGGCACTGATCGGGTGAAGCTGCATTTCGAGATTCGCCGCCAGGGCAAACCCGTCGATCCACTCCAGTTCCTGCCACGTCGTTGACTGTTGTACCCGGCCTGTTCCTGTGATGTAGAGGGGACAGGCTCCTGCGTTGCCAGGGATACAGGCGCCGCTCGAGTCTGAGTTCGAACTCAGCAAAGGGACTATAACAATGGCTCTCAATAAAGAAGCGCCGGAGTTTGACATCGACGATGACGTCCTCCTGATGGAGACGGGCATCGTTTTGGAAACGGATGTGGTGTCAGACGAACCTGCTGTACCGTCGGTTCGGACCAGGGCCAAATCAGGCTCTTCGCTCAAACAGCATAAGTACATCGATTACAGCCGGGCGCTCGACGCTACCCAGCTGTATCTCAACGAAATCGGCTTCTCACCGCTGCTTTCGCCGGAAGAGGAAGTGCACTTTGCGCGCCTGTCGCAAAAGGGCGACCCTGCTGGCCGCAAGCGCATGATCGAAAGCAACCTGCGCCTGGTTGTGAAAATCGCCCGTCGTTACGTCAATCGCGGCCTGTCACTGCTCGACCTGATCGAGGAGGGCAACCTGGGGCTGATCCGTGCCGTCGAGAAGTTCGACCCGGAGCGCGGTTTCCGTTTCTCGACCTATGCGACCTGGTGGATTCGCCAGACCATCGAGCGGGCGATCATGAACCAGACCCGCACCATTCGCCTGCCGATCCACGTGGTCAAGGAGCTCAACGTCTACCTGCGCGCCGCGCGGGAGCTGACCCAGAAGCTCGATCACGAGCCTTCGCCGGAAGAAATCGCCACCTTGCTGGAGAAGCCTGTTGCCGAGGTCAAGCGCATGCTTGGTCTCAACGAGCGGGTTTCCTCGGTGGATGTGTCCCTGGGGCCTGATTCGGACAAGACCCTGCTCGATACCCTGACCGACGATCGTCCAACCGACCCTTGTGAGTTGCTGCAGGATGACGACCTGTCGCAGAGCATCGACCAGTGGCTGGGCGAGCTGACCGACAAGCAGCGTGAGGTGGTAGTGCGCCGCTTCGGCCTGCGCGGTCATGAGAGCAGCACCCTGGAGGACGTTGGCCTGGAAATCGGGCTGACTCGCGAGCGGGTACGGCAGATTCAGGTAGAGGGGCTCAAGCGCCTGCGTGAGATTCTCGAAAAGAATGGGCTGTCCAGCGAGTCGCTGTTCCAGTAAGCGTTGATTCCCGAATGCAGAGCGCCCCGATGACCTCGGGGCGTTTTTGTTTGTGCTTTTTCTGTATGCCAAGTCCGCCTTTGGCAGTCATTAATGGGAGAAGGAAAGCTCGCACGATCCCTGTGGGAGCCGGCTTGCCGGCGATGAGGCCGGCGCGGGCAAAAGCCGGTCAGTCGGTTTGCACGATGCGATCTGAAGCACTGCTGTAGTTGGATGGGGCCAAGCGAAACACTGTCATTTTGAATAGCCTGTTCGGGCCCTATCGCCGGCAAGCCGGCTCCCACAGGTACGGTGCGACTTTCAAAGCCAGCGGTGTACCTGTGGGAGTGGGCTTCCCCGCAAATTATGTATTGCGCTAGCGCTGATGCATTGCGTGTAAGCCTTTGCTTACTCGTTGTGTAAGCCATTGATGCAGGGGCTAGTAAATCATTGTCGTTTCCAGATCCATAGAATTCGCATCTTGTTGAAAATAAACAACTTTCCGAATATGTGGAAATGTGTCCCCGGTAATGTCTTGTGAGGTTTCTCAGTTGCCCGCCCAGCGGAAGTCGCTAGTATTCGAACTGTGCACACGGACACGCACAGGCTTTCAGGAAGAAGGCCAAGGACATCGCAAGAAGCGATTCATCAGGATGATGTTTGGGACAAGCAGGGACTACGGAAAAAATGTGGGCGGGTCAAACCGCCCCTTTTTTTTGCCTGCAAGAAATGAAAAAAGGCCCGTTGCGGGCCTTTTTTGTTATCTGGGTGCTGTCAGCGTTCCAGATCGGCAATCTTGCCAGTTTTGCCATCCCACTCTTCAGCGTCCGGCAGGGCATCCTTACGCTCGGTGATGTTCGGCCAGATCTCTGCCAGCTCGGCGTTGAGCTCGATGAAGTTTTCCATGCCCGCAGGCACTTCGTCTTCCGAGAAAATCGCCTGGGCGGGGCATTCAGGCTCGCACAGTGCACAGTCGATGCACTCATCGGGATGAATGACCAGGAAGTTCGGGCCTTCGTAGAAGCAGTCCACCGGACAGACTTCCACGCAGTCGGTGTATTTGCATTTGATGCAGTTGTCGGTGACGACGAAGGTCATTTCTAGTTTTCTCCTCAGGCGACGGCGGCGGCCCTTCCTCTCAGGGCCGCGCGGTTTACGGGTACATGGCTGCAGGTCAGGCTAATAACCTGCAGCACCAGCAAACCGCGGCGGATTCTACCAGCTTGTAGTGGGCGCCGTTATAACAGGTTTTTTAGTTGATATAGCGTTTCGATAGCTTGACGCGGCGTCATGTCGTCCAAGTCCAGCTTGCCCAGCTTCTCGATGGCTGGATGTGGCAGGCTGGCGAACAGGTCGCTCTGGTGCGGTGTCTGTGGCTCGCCTTTGGCTTTCTTGGTAACGGGTAACTCATGCGGCAGGCTGCTGGTTTCCAGGCGGCCCAGATGCTCGCGCGCGCGTTGGATAACCACGGAGGGTACGCCTGCCAGTTGCGCCACGGCCAGGCCATAACTCTGGCTGGCGGGGCCAGGCAGGACATGGTGCAGGAACACGATGCGCTCGTTGTGCTCGGTAGCGTTCAGGTGCACGTTGGCCACCAGGGGTTCGCTTTCCGGCAGTACGGTGAGCTCGAAGTAGTGGGTGGCGAACAAGGTGTAGGCGCGCAGTTGCGCCAGGCGCTCGGCGGCAGCCCAGGCCAGCGACAGGCCGTCGAAGGTACTGGTGCCGCGGCCGACCTCGTCCATCAGCACCAGGCTGCGGTCGGTAGCGTTGTGCAGGATGTTGGCGGTTTCGCTCATCTCGACCATGAAGGTCGAACGCCCACCGGCCAGGTCGTCGCTGGAGCCGATGCGGGTGAAGATGCGGTCGACCAGCGACAGCTCGCAGCTGGCCGCCGGCACGAAGCTGCCGATATGCGCCATCAGCACGATCAGTGCGGTCTGGCGCATGTAAGTGGACTTACCGCCCATGTTCGGACCGGTGATGATCAGCATGCGCGTGCTGTTGTCCAGGCTCAGGTCGTTGGCCACGAACGGGGTGGTCAGCACCTGCTCGACGACCGGATGACGGCCTTGGTCGATGCGCAGGCAAGGCTCGTCGACGAAGCGCGGGCAATTGAGGTCGAGGTTCAGCGCACGCTCGGCCAGGTTGCTCAGCACATCCAGCTCGGCCAGGGCGGCGGCGCTGTCTTGCAGCGGTGCGAGATGGCTGATGAGGGTTTCCAGCAACGCGTCATAGAGCATTTTTTCGCGGGCCAGGGCACGGCTCTTGGCCGACAGTGCCTTGTCCTCGAACGCCTTCAGCTCGGGCGTGATGAAGCGCTCGGCACCTTTGAGCGTTTGCCGGCGAATATAGTCGCCCGGTGCCTGTTCGGCCTGCTTGGTGGGCAGTTCGATGAAGTAGCCGTGCACGCGGTTGTAGCCGACCTTCAGGTTGGCAAGGCCGGTGCGGGCTTTCTCGCGGGTTTCCAGGTCGATCAGGAACTGGCCGGCGTTTTCGCTGATGGCCAGCAATTCATCCAGGTCGTTGTCGTATCCGGCCTTGAGCACGCCGCCGTCGCGAATCACTGCCGGCGGGTTGTCGATGATCGCCCGCTCCAGCAGGCTGGCCAGTTCTGGGTATGTGCCGGTGATGGCGGCCAGGCGCGCCAGGTGCGGGGCCTCCAGCTCGGCCATGGCGTTTTGCAGTTCAGGCAGGGCACAGAGGGCATCGCGCAGGCGCGCCAGGTCGCGCGGGCGGGCGTTGCGCAGGCCGATACGGGCGAGAATCCGCTCGATATCGCCAATTTCCTTGAGCTGCGGCTGCAGTTTTTCGAAGCGATAGCCATCGAGCAGGCAGCGGATCGAGTCCTGGCGCGCTTGCAATACCTTGGGGTCGCGCAGCGGGCGGTTTAGCCAGCGCGTCAACAGGCGGCTGGCCATGGCGGTCTGGCAGCGGTCGAGCACCGACTGCAGGGTATTGTCCCGCCCGCCGGCCAAGTTGATATCCAGCTCGAGGTTGCGGCGGCTGGCGCCGTCGAGGATCACCGTATCATCGAGGCGTTCGTGGCGCAGGCTGCGCAGGTGGGGCAGGGCGGTGCGCTGGGTTTCCTTGGCATAGGTCAGCAGGCAGCCGGCAGCGCCGATGGCCAGGGTCAGCTTGTCGCAGCCGAAGCCTTTCAGGTCCTTGGTCGCGAATTGCTGACACAGCGCCTTACGCGCCGAGTCGCGGTCGAAGTCCCAGGGGGCGCGCCGACGTGCTCCCGGACGCTTCTCGGCCGGCAGGTCGCGCGGCCAGTCGTCGGGGATCAGCAGCTCGACCGGGTTGAGGCGTTCAAGCTCGGCCAGCAGGTTCTCCCAGCCCTTGATTTCCTGAACACTGAAGTTGCCGCTGGTGATGTCCAGCACCGCCAGGCCGAACAAGCGCTCATCACCCAGCAGCGCGGCGATCAGGTTGTCGCGACGCTCGTCCAGCAGCGCCTCGTCACTGACCGTGCCAGGGGTGATGATGCGCACTACTTGGCGCTCGACCGGGCCTTTGCTGGTGGCGGGGTCGCCAATCTGTTCGCAGATCACCACCGACTCGCCAAGCTTGACCAGTTTGGCCAGGTAGCCTTCCAGCGAATGGAACGGAATTCCGCACATGGGAATGGACTGGCCGGCCGACTGACCGCGTGCGGTCAGGGTGATATCCAGCAGTTTCGCGGCTTTTTTCGCATCTTCGTAGAAGATTTCGTAGAAGTCGCCCATGCGGTAGAACATCAGCTGGTCCGGGTGCTGGTTTTTCAGCTTCCAGTACTGCTGCATCATCGGGGTGTGTGCGGAAAGATCAGACATTCAGGGCCTTACAGCGGGTGATCTGGTTGGCGATTATGAAACCGGCAATGGTACAGGCTTTTTCAATGAGATGCAGGCAGACGCCCATGGGCGTGCGTGCGCACCCGGGTACGTTGCATTTCGTGTAGCGCCCTTGCATTATGCACGCTATGCAAAAACGCAATGTAGCCATCGTACTTAGAGAACTGCTCGATCGCCACAGCCTGTCCCCGACGGAGCTGCACCGGCGCACGGGCGTACCGCAATCCACCCTGTCGCGTATTCTCGGCGGCAAGATCGTCGACCCTTCGGACAAGCACGTATCGAAGATCGCCGACTACTTCGGTGTCAGCACCGAGCAGTTGCGTGGCCGAGCCGAACTTGGCCAGACGCGCGAGGCCGCACTGCCGGCCCATGGCCACGCGGACCTCAGCGACATCAGCCTGTGGGACGATGAAACCCCCGTCGAGGACGACGAGGTGTCGGTACCTTTCCTTCGCGAGGTCGAGTTGGCAGCAGGATCAGGAAGATTCGTCATCGAAGAGAGCGAGCGTGCGCGCCTGCGCTTCGGCAAGCGCAGCCTGCGGCACAATGGTGTGCAGTTCGATCAGGCCAAATGTGTGACGGTACGCGGCAACAGCATGCTGCCGGTGCTGCGCGATGGTGCCACGGTCGGCGTGAATACCGGAAAGTGCTCGATCGGTGACATCATCGATGGCGACCTCTATGCCATCAACCACAATGGCCAGTTGCGCGTTAAGCAGGTCTACCGCCTGCCTACCGGTATTCGCCTGCGCAGTTTCAACCGCGACGAGCACCCCGATGAGGACTACAGCTTCCAGCAGATGCAGGACGAGCAGATCAGCCTGCTCGGGCATGTGTTCTGGTGGGGGATGTACGCCCGCTGACAGCCCCGGCCTGAGGAAAAACCCGCCCCGGCGGGTTTTTTTTCGCCTGCAGAAAATTCCTACAAGCCCGATCGTGCACAGCCTTCATGCATATCAGCAAAAAGTAGTGCATAGATATTTCCAGAAACGCATTGACTGCATATGCATTGATGCATATCGTGTATTTCAAGCCGGACGCATACCGGTTGTGACATAGGCAGCGATGGGCAGGCCTCAACTGTCCAGGGGCTGGCAACTGGCCCGGGTGTACAGCGTAAAGCTGGAATGCCGAGCTCACCCACAACGGACCTGTTGGCCAGTGCCGGCAGGCATCACGCAGGAGGCAGGACAGCGATGAACGCGCAACAAGCGTTATTGGAAATGCCGCTCTGGCTGGTAATCGTCCTGGCATTGCTGGGCGGCCTGAGCGGCGAGATGTGGCGGGCCGACAAGGCTGGCGCCAAAGGCTGGTCGCTGTTGCGACGGTTGGTGCTGCGCTCCGGGGCATGCATGGTCTGCGGGGTATCGACGGTGATGCTGCTGTATGCCGGCGGCCTGTCGATCTGGGCGGCCAGCGCATTTGGCTGCATGACCGCGGTAGGGGGTGCCGATGTGGCCATGCGGATCTATGAGCGCTGGGCGGTTCGGCGTCTGGGGTTGTGCGACAGCGCGCAGTCCGATGAGCAATAGCGAGGAGATCAACCATGCTTACAGAAACGCAATTGCTACAGATTTTGCCCAACGCTCGCCCCGTCGCGGGCGTTTTTCTTACTGCACTGAATGTCACGTTGCCACGTTGGGAAATCGACAACCCCAAGCGTATCGCGGCGTTCATCGCCCAGGTCGGCCATGAGTCCGGGCAGTTTCGCTATGTGAAGGAACTGGGCAGCGATCGCTATCTGGCCCGCTATGACACCAGTAGCCTGGCCTTGCGCCTGGGCAATACGCCGCAGGCGGATGGCGATGGCCAGTTGTACTGTGGGCGCGGCCTGATCCAGGTCACTGGGCGCAACAACTATCAGGCCTGCAGCCATGCGCTGTTTGGCGACGAGCGTTTGTTGGCACAGCCGCAACTGCTCGAGCAACCGCGCTGGGCCTGTGAGTCGGCGGCGTGGTTCTGGCATTCGCGGGGGCTTAATGGCCTGGCTGATCGGGGTGAGTTCAACAGCATTACGCGTCATATCAATGGGGGGCTCAATGGGTTGAAGGAGCGCCTTACGCTCTGGGCACGGGCGCGCGAGGTGTTGGGTTGAGCCACTTGGTTGATTGCGCTGCGGGCGCTGGTCATTAGTTCTGTAGCGTTCGTAAGATCGAGCGCCGCCCGCGCGGCGCTCGGTCTCAGCAGCAACACAGAACTAAAGGCATACCCCCAGGCCCACCTGCCGATCAGGACATGCCAACCCCCAGAGCACAAACCCCTATCCCGCTACCCTTCGCCAAATGCTACGGTGTCCCGTAATCCCGAAGGAGCCCACCATGGACCCAATCACCGTTCTCTCCACCCGCCTGGGCGAACACCTGCGCCGCCTCAACGCCCAGGTGACTACCGCCGAATCCTGCACCGGCGGCGGCATCGCCGAGGCCATTACTCGCGTGCCTGGCAGTTCGGCCTGGTTCGAGGCGGGTTACGTCACCTATTCCAATGCCCAGAAAACCCGCCAGCTCAATGTGCCCGAGGCGCTGTTCATCGAGGTCGGTGCAGTGAGCCAGGAGGTGGTCGAAGCCATGGCTCGTGGTGCCCAGGCCGCCAGCAGTGCCCGCTTTGCAGTCGCTGTCAGTGGCATCGCGGGGCCCGATGGCGGTTCGCCGACAAAGCCGGTGGGCACCGTTTGGCTGGCCTGGGCCGATGGCGATCGCGTGTTCAGTGAGCGGCGCCACTTCGACGGCGACCGCGAAAGTGTGCGCCGACAGACGGTGATCGCCGCGTTAGACGGCTTGTTACAGCTTGGCGCCGAGTAATTCGACGACAGGGGTTTGCTCAAACGCTTGCCTGTGGAATAATACTGGCTACTTATACAGGTATTCCGGCCGTCAGGGCCAAGTCGAACACGTGAGGATTTCAATGGACGACAACAAGAAGCGCGCCTTGGCTGCGGCCCTGGGTCAGATCGAACGCCAATTCGGCAAAGGCGCTGTCATGCGCATGGGCGATCACGAGCGTCAGGGTATCCCGGCCATTTCCACTGGCTCGCTGGGCCTGGACATTGCCCTCGGCATCGGCGGCCTGCCAAAAGGTCGTATCGTCGAAATTTATGGCCCAGAATCGTCGGGTAAGACCACGCTGACCCTGTCGGTCATCGCCGAGGCCCAGAAGAACGGCGCCACCTGCGCCTTCGTCGACGCCGAGCACGCCCTCGATCCTGAATATGCCGGCAAACTGGGCGTCAACGTCGACGACCTGCTGGTCTCGCAGCCGGACACCGGTGAGCAGGCTCTGGAAATCACCGACATGCTGGTGCGTTCCAACGCGGTTGACGTGATCATCGTCGACTCCGTGGCTGCCCTGGTACCCAAAGCCGAAATCGAAGGCGAGATGGGTGACATGCACGTCGGCCTGCAAGCCCGTCTGATGTCCCAGGCTCTGCGCAAGATTACCGGTAACATCAAGAACGCCAACTGCCTGGTTATCTTCATCAACCAGATCCGTATGAAGATCGGTGTGATGTTCGGCAGCCCGGAAACCACTACCGGTGGTAACGCCCTGAAGTTCTACGCCTCGGTGCGTCTGGACATCCGCCGTACCGGCGCGGTAAAGGAAGGCGACGAAGTGGTTGGCAGCGAAACCCGCGTCAAGATCGTCAAGAACAAGGTTTCGCCACCGTTCCGTCAGGCCGAGTTCCAGATCCTCTACGGTAAAGGTATCTACCGTAACGGCGAAATCATCGACCTGGGCGTATCCCAAGGGTTGGTGGAGAAGTCCGGTGCCTGGTACAGCTACCAAGGCAACAAGATCGGTCAGGGCAAGGCCAACGCCGCCAAGTACCTGCAAGAGAACCCGGCCATCGGTGCAGAGATCGAGAAGCAGATCCGCGAGAAGCTGCTCAACACGGGTGCCGTTGCTGCTGCCGGCAAGGCCGCTGCCGCTGAAGCCGATGCCGGCGACATGGCTGATGCCGACGCCGGTTACTGATCAGCGCTTGTAGAGTACCTGTATGTCCGTCGTCCTCGACACCCCCGTCGCCGTTCGGCGGACAGCCATGGACCTGCTCGCGCGCCGCGAGCATGGTCGCGTCGAGCTGACGCGCAAATTGCGTCAGCGCGGCGCTTCGGATGAACTGATCGAGCCAGAGCTCGATCGGCTCACCGAAGAAGGGCTGCTTAGCGAAGCCCGCTATCTTGAGAGTTTCATTCGATACCGTTCCAACGCCGGCTATGGCCCCGCGCGCATTCGCGAGGAGCTGAGCCAGCGTGGCCTGAACCGTGGCGACATCGACCAGGCACTGCGTGACAGTGGTGTGGACTGGGCGGAACGGTTACAGGAGGCCTGGCAGCGAAAATTTGCCGGCCAACGCCCGCATGACCCCCGCAGCCGTGCCCAGCAGAGTCGATTTCTCGCCTACCGTGGATTTCCCATGGACATGATCGGGCGCCTACTCAGCGGCCGGGATTTGTACGACTAGTAGGAGCGGCCTTGTGTCGCGAAAGGGGCGCGCAGCGGCCCCAGGATATCGACATCGCCGCTGAACTGCTGGGGCCGCTGCGCGCCCCTTTCGCGACACAAGGCCGCTCCTACAGTGGTTGCGAAGGACCCTAGCTAACCTTCAACGCCTCCCGCGCTCGCTGCGTGGTATGCATCGGCTGTGGCTTTGCCCAGTTCTCCGGCAGATTGATGAAGTCCACCAGTTCACGCAGGCGACCCTGATCGCGTCCATTGAAGGCAAAGGTCAGGCGAGTCAGATGGTTGTAATTACCCACCTCATGCTCTGCACCACTGTCTGCCTGCTGGTGATACTTGCCGCTCAGGCGCAAATCGGCGAAGGATTCCTGAATTTCATACAGCGCGGCATCGCTGAGCCGATGGTGCATGCGAATCACGAACTGATTCTTCAGCCAGCGGCTGGAGTGATAATTGCTGTAGAACTGGTTGATCTCTTCCACCGCTTCGTCGGCGTTGTGCACCAGGCGCACCAGTTTCAAGTCGCTGGGCAAGATGTACCGGTTCTCCTGTAATTGACGGCTGATGAAGTCCAGGCAATCGCGCCAGAACGTGCCCCCTGGTGAGTCCAGCAGTACTACGGGCACCAACGGACTCTTGCCGGTTTGAATCAGCGTCAGGACCTCCAGCGCTTCATCGAGGGTGCCGAAACCACCTGGGCAAAGCACCAGTGCATCGGCCTCCTTGACGAAGAACAGCTTGCGGATGAAAAAGAAGTGAAAGGGCAGCAGCTTGTCGGTGCCGTCGACCGTCGGGTTGGCATGCTGCTCGAAAGGCAGGGTGATGTTGAAACCGAGGCTGTGATCGCTGCCAGCACCTTCGTGGGCTGCCGCCATGATGCCGCCGCCGGCACCGGTGATGACCATGAGATCAGAACGGGCCAGGGTAGCCCCCAGTTCGCGTGCCAGCGCATACATCGGGTGTTCCAGCGGGGTGCGCGCCGAGCCAAAGACGGTGACCTTGCGTCGCCCTTTGTAGCGCTGCAAGGTGCGGAAGGAATGGTCCAGTTCGCGAAGCGCCTGCAGGGTGATCTTGGCACTCCAGCGGTCACTGTCATCGTGGGCCATGCGCAAGACGGTCAGCATCATGTCGCGGTACAGCGGCAGGTTGGGGCTGTCGGGCGCGACCAATTGCAGTTGTTCGTCGATCTTGCTCAGGTCGATGCCGCTGTCCCTGAAGTGATTGAACAGATGTTCACTCGATTGGTAAGGCATTCAACGTCTCCTTCTGCAGCAAAACCTCTGACCGAACCGATGGCATGGCTCGGCCGCGACACTGCGTGTGTCGCTGGCTGCTCTGGCTCGAGTATGCATCCCGAGCATTGCAGTTGGCCTTCAGGCCGTGATGCAGGGTTTGGGTCCATCTTGTTGTTTTTTCGGTCTTCGCTATCAATCTAGACCTTCGCGCCAGATCGTGCAGGGAGGATGACGACGGCCACTCGTCGGGGGTTGGCCATTGGCGTCGAGGGTTTGGTTAACTGGAGAAGCGAAACGTCTAGAGGCAGGAGGGTGGCCATATGCATCGCTTGGTCATCGAGGTGGACCGCGAGCTCTATGAGCAACTGGAAAATGCCGCGCAGGATCATCATGTGAGCCTGGAAGAGGAGTGTCGCCGCAGGTTGGCTACGCTGGAGTGCCAGTCGCGCTACCTGCAGGCGCTGCTGGCGGAGATGCGCGCCGACGAAGAACCGCAGCGCGCCGAAGGTGTGCAGGTTACTTGATCACTTCTTCTTGTTGCCGGCGGTGCAGCTGGCAGCATCGAAGGCCTGGTCCATGACCGGCTGATTGGTTTTATAGACGGTGAAGCGATAGACCATCACGGCGCCTTTTGACATCAGATTACGAAAACCACTGTTGCGGCATACGCTGTCACCCAGTTGGCTGCGAACCTGGGCGGGGTTTTCCTGCATGCGCGCAGCATGCTCGGCACGCACGCTCAGGTGATTGACCAACGCCTTGCCTTCGACGGTGTAGCCCTGGTCGAGAATGTCTTCATTGATGGCGCGTGGGGTGCCGACGCTGCTCTCCTGGGCGACTTTCTGCAGCATCTTGTTCAACTCGAACTCCTGCTTGGAAGCTGCCTGGGCGGCGAGTGGCAGTGCGAGCAACAGGCTCAGGGTCGGGACGATAAGACGCAGCATGAATCTCTCCTGGTTCGATGACTGGCGCTTTGACATGCGCTGAGGGCCGGCGTTCCATGAGAAACGCAGCTTTACAGGCAAAATCCGGCCGCCAAAGCTTGGGATTATAAGGGACCAATCCGTCCTGCTGCACGGCAAATGACGCCCGCTCTGGTAGACTGGCGCTTTGTTCAATCCGAGTTTTCGCAGTGTTCAGTCAGATTTTTCGCAGAGGCTTGCCACAATGAGCCATGCGGTAGCGCGCCTGCGCGCCGAACGCCTGGCGCGCAGTAACAAACCGTTCATCGCCCGCGGTTCACGAGCCGAGCGGTGCACGGGTTGCCGGGTCATCGCGACCCATTGCCTGTGTGCCTGGAAGCCTCGGGTGCAGGCCGACTCGGGTGTCTGCTTGCTGATGCATGACACCGAGCCTCTGAAACCGACCAATACCGGCTGGCTGATTGCCGACCTGATCGAAGATACCTCCGCCTTTGGCTGGTTGCGCACCTCGGTGGACGAACGTTTGCTGGCGCTGCTCGACGATCCTCAATGGCAACCCTACATCGTCTTCCCCGGTGAATTCGTGGCCCAGGAGCGTGTGGTGAACGAGGTGCAACGTCAGCCGGGCAAGCGCCCGTTGTTCATCCTGCTTGATGCAACCTGGACCGAAGCGCGCAAGATGTTCCGCAAAAGTCCATATCTTGATCGTTTTCCGGTGCTGAGCCTGCAGGCCGAGCAGATGTCGCGCTATCGCCTGCGCCGGTCCAAGCGCGACGACCATTTCTGCACGGCGGAAGTGGCTGCCATGTGCCTGGATCTGGCGGGTGACAGCCAGGCCTCTCAAGCCCTGGATGCCTACCTGGACGTGTTCAGCCTGCATTACCTCAGTGGCAAGCGCCGCCTGCCCCTGGATGATCAGGATGATACCCACCAGCGTTTGCATACCTTCCTATAGTCCAAGGGGCAGCCACTGCGCTTTGGTTCATAATGACCGAGCTGGCAGCCAGGGTGGGCGAGACGGCAGGGCGATTGGCTTGACCACCCCCAGCCGTGCTCGGCATCCTTGGCGCCGATTCCCCGCCAGGCGCTATTACTCCCCCGCATGCGCCTGGCACAGAACAGGATCCATAGATCGATGGCCACTTACGAAATCCTGATTGCCGATGACCACCCGCTGTTTCGTAGCGCTCTGCGCCAGGCTGTTACCCTCGGCCTGGGCGCGGATGTGCGTCTGGTTGAGGTGGCGAGCATCGCCGAACTGGAAACCCGCCTGAGCGAAAAATCCGATTGGGACCTGGTGCTGCTGGACCTGAACATGCCGGGTGCCTATGGCTTCTCCGGGCTGGTCCTGTTGCGTGGCCAGTATCCGCAGATCCCTGTGGTAATGGTTTCGGCCCAGGAAGAGGCTGCGGTGGTGGTCAAGTCGCGTGAATTCGGTGCCAGTGGTTTCATTCCCAAGTCCAGTGGCCTCGAAGTCATTCAGGACGCCGTACGTAAAGTGCTCGACGGTGACGTCTGGTGGCCACCGCAGGCCTTCGAGAAAGTCGATGTGTCGGCCGAGGCCAAGGCCGCCAGCGAAGGCCTTGCCAGCCTCACGCCACAGCAGTTCCGTGTGCTGACCATGGTCTGCGAGGGCTTGTTGAACAAGCAGATCGCGTATGAGCTGAGTGTCTCGGAAGCGACCATCAAGGCGCACGTAACGGCGATCTTCCGCAAGCTCGGCGTGCGCACCCGGACTCAGGCGGCCTTGTTGCTGCAACAACTTGAATCGGTTGCAAGCAACTGACTGCCTGCGTCTTCACGCTTTTTTGACCCGCGCCAGACTACTCTGCTGGCCTTTTATCTGTGAAATGACACCCATGTCGCCATTCAAGGGCCAAACCGGCCTCAAACGCATCTTCAACGCCGCCGGCTACTCGCTGGACGGTTTGCGCGCCGCCTTCAAGGGTGAAGCCGCATTTCGCCAACTGGTGCTGCTCAACGTCCTGCTGATTCCGATTGCCTTCTGGCTGCCGGTCAGCCGTGCCGAGCGGGCGATCATGATCGCGGTGTGCCTGCTCGGCTTGATCGTCGAGCTGTTCAACTCTGCGGTAGAGGCGGCCATTGACCGCATCTCGCTGGAGCGCCACCCGTTGTCGAAGAATGCCAAGGACATGGGCAGCGCCGCGCAGCTGGTGGCGCTGACCATGGTTGCGCTGGTCTGGGGCGTGATCCTGCTTTAAGCGATCGGCGGCAACACGATTTCATCACTGCGGGTAAAGCCCGCAGTGAAGTTGCGGCACAGCTCGAGAAACTCGCGCATCGCCGTGGTCTGGTATTTCTGCTTGTGCCAGATGAAATAGAACTGCCGCATCAGGTCCAGCTCCGGCGTCTCCACCGGTACCAGGCTGCCTCGACGGAAAGCATCGCGCAGGGCCATGCGCGAGATGCAGCTGATGCCCAGCCCCGACTCCACGGCACGCTTGATCGCTTCGGTGTGTTCCAGCTCCAGGCGGATATTCAGGTTGGCGCGATGATGGCGCATGGCCTGATCGAAGGTCAGGCGCGTGCCGGAGCCTTGCTCACGCAAGATCCAGGCTTCATGAGACAAGCTTTCGACATCCGCTCGGCCCAGCTTGGCGAGCGGGTGTTGCGGTGCACAGAACACCACCAGCTCGTCTTCGACCCAAGGCTGCACTTCCAGGTCCGGGTGGCTGCAGTCGCCTTCGATTAGACCTAGATCAATTTCGTACTGCGCCACCTGGTGCACGATATGCGCTGTGTTGTGCACGTGCAGCTTCACCTGGCTTTCCGGGTGCACCTGCATGAAGCTGCCAATCAACAGGGTGGCCAGGTAGTTGCCAATGGTCAGCGTGGCGCCCACCGCCAGCGACCCGAACCCTGACTTGCCATTGAGCAAGTCTTCAATTTCCTTGGCCTGGTCCAGCAGCGCGACCGCCTGGGGCAACAACTGATGGCCAAGGGCGTTGAGCGCCAGGCGCTTGCCCGCGCGGTCGAACAGTTGGCAGCTCGATTGCCGCTCGAGTTCGGTGATCGACGTACTGGCGGCCGATTGCGACAACGCCAGCACGCTGGCGGCCCGCGAGACGCTTTGGTGCTGGGCCACGGCAACGAAGACTTGAAGCTGACGAAGTGTAAATCGCATATCTATATAACCGATAACACATATCTTGATAATTCAGTTAACAGATATTGTCGCTGCCCCTAAACTATCGCGCAACTGTGCGTTTTGCGCGCTGCGTTTTTCTTCAGGAGCCCCATAGATGAGCAACATGAACCACGAACGTGTCCTCAGTGTGCATCACTGGAACGACACCCTGTTCAGCTTCAAGTGCACCCGCGACCCGGGCCTGCGCTTCGAGAACGGTCAGTTCGTGATGATCGGCCTGCAACAGGACAATGGCCGTCCGCTCATGCGCGCCTATTCCATCGCGTCGCCAAACTGGGAAGAGCACCTGGAATTCTTCAGCATCAAGGTGCCGGACGGTCCGCTGACCTCCCAGCTGCAGCACCTGAAGGAAGGCGACGAGATCATCATCAGCAAGAAGCCTACCGGTACTCTGGTGCTCGATGACCTGAACCCGGGCAAGCACCTCTACCTGCTGAGCACCGGCACCGGCCTGGCGCCGTTCATGAGCGTCATCCAGGACCCGGAAACCTACGAGCGTTTCGAGAAGGTGATCCTGGTGCACGGCGTGCGTTACGTGAACGAAGTGGCCTACCGCGAGTTCATTACCGAGCACCTGCCGCAGAACGAGTTCTTCGGTGAAGCGGTACGTGACAAGCTGATCTACTACCCGACCGTCACCCGCGAGCCGTTCGAAAACCAGGGCCGTCTGACCGACCTGATGCGCAGCGGCAAGCTGTTCAGCGACATCGGCCTGCCGCCGATCAACCCGCAGGACGACCGCGCGATGATCTGCGGTAGCCCGAGCATGCTCGACGAGACCAGTGAAGTGCTCGACAGCTTCGGCCTGAAGATTTCCGCGCGTATGCGCGAGCCGGGCGACTACCTGATCGAGCGAGCCTTCGTCGAGAAGTAAGACGAATGCAGCCATAAAAAAACGCAGGCCTCGGCCTGCGTTTTTTTATGGCCCAAAGCTTATGAGCTTCAAGTTTCGCGCACCACTTCCTGTACCCGGATGACGTCGGCCTGCGGATATTGCCACCTGACCTGTACATCCCAGAACTTCACGCCGTAGACGCGCTCCGGTGCCGGCACCTGGTAGGCCGGCCGAGGGTCCTGGGCCAGGCACTGCTCGATCAGCTCCACAAGAGGTTCACCCAGGCGCATTGCGTGGGCCTTGGCCTGGGGCAGGGCGTCGTCGCTCCATTGCACGGCAATCGCCTGCGGCGCGGCGCTGGCCATCAGGTTGCTGGCTCCGACGATGCTATCGGCATAGGGCACATAGGGCTTGATATCGATCACCGGCGTGCCGTCGAGCAGGTCGATCCCGGACAGTAGCAGTCGCCCTGGTTCCACACCTTCCAACCGCACCACCGACTGGCCGATGCCGTTCGGCCGGTGGGTCGCACGGGTTGCGAACACCCCCATGCTCTTGTTGCCACCCAGGCGCGGCGGGCGCACTTTCAGGCGTGGTTTGTCTTCCAGGGCCTGATGGAACAGAAACAGCAGCCAGACATGGCTGACCTGCTCGAGGCCCTCCACCGCATCACCCTGGTCGAATGGCGGCAGCAGCTCCAGTACGCCGCGCGCCGCCGGTGCCAGCTGTGGCTGGCGTGGGATGGCGAACTTTTCCTTGAAGCAGGAACGCACGATGCCGACCGGCGTAACCGTATGCTGCATGGCCACTTAGCCGCGCACGCGCAGGGTCAGGCCCTTGAGGAAGTTGCGCAGCAACTGGTCGCCGCAAGGCCGGTAGTTGTCATGGCCGACCTTGCGGAACAGCGCGCTGAGTTCAGGCTTGGACACCGGGAAATTGACCGACTTGAGGATCACGTGCAGGTCTTCTTCCTTCAGTTCGAAGGCTACCCGCAGCTTCTTCAGGATGGTGTTGTTGGTCACCGGCAATTCGACCGGTTGAGGAGGGCGGCTGTCGTCCTTGCCACGGCGATGGATCACCAGGCCGTCGAGGAAGTGCGCCATGATCCGCTCGGGGCAGCGTACAAATCCTGCCTCGTCTTCTTTCTTCAGGTAGGTGGCGAGCACCACCGGGTTTACCTCGACGCCGGACAGCGCGATGATTTCGGCCATCTTGGCGTCGTTCACCTTGAGCATGTAGCGCAAGCTGCGCAGTACATCATTGTGGTTCATTGCTGCAAAATCCTGTTCAGATGCCGCGCTTTTGGCGCGGCGTATCGCTTAGAAACGTTCGGTGCTGGCCAGGTAGCGCCATTGCCCCAAGGGCAGCTTGCCCATGGACACGCCGCCCAGGCGGATGCGGCGCATGCCCCGCACTTCCAGGCGCAGGTAGGCGCACAGTTCGGAAATTTGCCCGGGTTGTGGGTTCTTCAGGGCCAAGCGCAGGTGGGTCTCGTTCTGCCAGCTGGCCTTGGCCTTGGGCAGTTCCCGGTCATTGCGCGTTGCCCCGCGGGCCAGGCGTTCCAGTGCCTGAGGCGTGGTTTCGCCACGCACTTCGATGATGTATTCCTGCTCCAGCTTGCGCAGGTCGGCGTCGATCTTGCGGGTTACTCGCCAGTCCTGGGTGAAGACCTGCAGGCCGCTGGCACCGCGTTCAAGCGGTGCGATACAGGATAGCTTGGCAAAGTGCCCATGGAGTGGGCGCACGCCTTCGCCATGGGCTTCGCTGAGGCTAGCCAGGTTGATACCGGCGCGGGCCGTTTCGCTGTCGATGCCTGCCTGCTGGTTGAGCAGCAGGGTCACAGGTTCAAGGGCTTCGGCCTTGGCGCCCGGCAACAGCTCGACGCGCTGGTTTTCCACCTTGAACTGCGGTTGCTCGACCACGATGCCATCGACCGTGACCCAGCCCCCCTCGATATACAGCTCGGCCTCTCGGCGGGAGCAGCCGAGCTGCTCGATGAGGCGTTTGGACAGGCGGATGGGTTCGGACATGGGGGGCGGTTCGCAAGGCAGGAAAAGACCTACATTGTACCTGCCCATGGCCGCTTGATGATGGGAATCTGTGTCAAATGCGCCATTTTAGGACGCATTGCACGGCTTCCTGCGACATCGTCCTAGGATGCTGTACGAATTAGCTGCATGTGCAGTAAGGGATAAGGTTGCCCCAAGCCGTCGGTGTCCGAGCGGCCAATCACTTCGAAGCCCTCGTGCAGGTAGAAGCCCAAGGCTTGTGGGTTCTGTTCGTTGACGTCCAGGGTTTCGGCGTTGAGTTCGGCGATGGCATAGCGCAGCAAGCGCTTGCCGACACCTCGGCCACGATAGGCCGGGGCGACGAACAGCATGTCGACGCGGCCGTTGGCGACACCGGCGAAGCCACAGATGCGTCGGTGATCCTTGCAGCAGATGAGCATCACGGCGTCGAGGTAGGTGCGCAGTACATGCTCGCGCAACAGCAGTATGTAGGCATCGGGCAGGAAGTGGTGGGTCGCGCGGACCGAATCCTCCCAGACCTGGACCAGCTCCGGGTAGTCATGCAGGTGGGGTGTTTGCAGTGTCAGCGCCGAATGCATGCCGGTGATCCTCTGTGACCTTTGAGGAAACCATAGATGCAAAAAAAAGCCCCGCCAGTGGGCGGGGCTTGGTCACATGTGCACGGCTCAGACAGGCTCGGCCCACATGTCGTATTCGTCGGCATCGACCACCCGGCAACGCACCTTGTCGCCCGGCTTGAAGCCATGATCGCCATCGATGAACACGCTGCCGTCGATTTCCGGGGCATCGAAGAAGCTGCGGCCAACCGAGCCCTGCTCCTCGACTTCGTCGATCAGCACTTCGATTTCCTTGCCGATGCGCAGTTGCAGGCGTGCTGCGCTGATCGCCTGCTGATGGGCCATGAAGCGGTCCCAGCGTTCCTGCTTGACGTCGTCCGGCACTTCGTCCAGGCCCAGGTCGTTGGCCGGCGCACCTTCGACAGGCGAGTACTGGAAGCAGCCGACGCGGTCGAGCTGGGCTTCGGTCAGCCAGTCCAGCAGGTACTGGAAGTCTTCTTCGGTCTCGCCCGGGAAGCCGACGATGAAGGTCGAGCGGATGACCAACTCAGGGCACTGCTCGCGCCAGTTCTTGATGCGCGCCAGGGTGCGGTCTTCGAAGGCTGGGCGCTTCATCGACTTGAGCACCTTGGGGCTGGCGTGCTGGAACGGGATGTCCAGGTACGGCAGGATCTTGCCAGCGGCCATCAGCGGGATCACATCGTCGACGTTCGGGTACGGGTACACGTAGTGCAGGCGCACCCAGGCACCCAGGCTGCTCAGCGCTTCGCACAGCTCCAGCATGCGGGTCTTGACCGGGCGACCGTTCCAGAAGTCGGTCTTGTACTTGACGTCGACGCCGTAGGCGCTGGTGTCCTGGGAAATCACCAGGATTTCCTTGACCCCAGCCTTGACCAGTCGCTCGGCCTCGCTCAGCACTTCGCCAACCGGGCGGCTGACCAGCTTGCCGCGCATCGACGGGATGATGCAGAAGCTGCAGCTGTGGTTGCAGCCTTCGGAAATCTTCAGGTAGGCGTAGTGGCGCGGGGTCAACTTGACGCCCTGCGGCGGCACCAGGTCGATCAGCGGGTTGTGGTCCTGGCGTGGCGGCACGACTTCGTGCACGGCGTTGACCACCTGCTCGTACTGCTGCGGGCCGCTGACCGACAGCACGCTCGGGTGCACGTCACGGATGTTGCCTTCCTCGACGCCCATGCAGCCGGTGACGATGACCTTGCCGTTTTCCTTGATCGCTTCGCCGATCACTTCCAGCGATTCGGCCTTGGCGCTGTCGATGAAGCCGCAGGTGTTGACCACCACCACGTCGGCGTCTTCGTAAGTGGGCACGACTTCATAGCCTTCCATGCGCAGCTGGGTAAGGATGCGCTCGGAATCGACCAAAGCCTTCGGGCAGCCCAGGCTGACGAATCCGACCTTAGGGGTGGCGGGAGTGGTGGACATGACTAACCTCGGTATTGAATGCAGATCGCCCGGCCGGTGGCAGGGCGATCCTGACGGGCGCTGTGGGCGCCTCTGATCAAAAAGTGCGCAATTCTAGCGAGCGCAAGGTCGCTTGACCAGCACAAAAGCGACGAACGCTGCGCTATGCTTCGCGCCGTTGCGTCCGGGTATCTGTGATGCCTTGGCGTGGGAGTGAATTTCTACAGGCCGTTGTGGCCGTTCGCGGGAGTGGTCGATGGTTCAGGCAAGCAGTCACGCCGAGGGCGGGCAGGGGGCGACACGCTCGATCAGCCTGCTGGTGGCAGCTGTTGGGGTGGTCTATGGCGATATCGGTACCAGCCCGTTGTATACCCTCAAGGAAGTCTTTAGCGGCGGCTATGGAGTGCCAGTCAATCACGATGGCGTACTGGGGATCCTGTCGCTGATCCTCTGGTCGCTGCTGTGGGTGGTGTCGTTCAAATACGTGATGTTCATCCTGCGCGCCGATAACCAGGGTGAAGGCGGCACCATGGCCCTGATCGCGCTGGCGCGTCGGGCCACGGCTGCCTACCCGCGGCTGCGCACGCTGATGGTCATCTGCGGGCTTATAGGCGCCTCGTTGTTCTATGGCGACAGCATGATCACCCCGGCGGTATCGGTGTTGTCGGCCGTGGAGGGCATGGGTTTGGCGTTCGATGGCATCGACCATTGGGTGGTGCCGATCTCGCTGATAGTGCTGGTGGCGCTGTTTCTGGTGCAAAAACACGGCACGGAAAAGATCGGCAAGGCGTTCGGACCGATCATGGTCATCTGGTTCCTGGTGCTGGGCGCGCTGGGCGTGCATGGCATTTCCCAGAGCCCCGAAGTGCTCAAGGCATTCAACCCGGGCTGGGGTGTCCATTTCTTCGTGGTCCATCCTGGCATGGGTGTGGCCATTCTCGGCGCCGTGGTGCTGGCACTGACCGGTGCCGAGGCGCTGTACGCCGACATGGGCCATTTCGGCCGCAAGCCGATCGCTCGCGCCTGGTTTGCCCTGGTGCTGCCAGCCCTGGTGCTCAACTACTTCGGCCAGGGTGCGATCCTGCTGCAGAACCCTGACGCCGCGCGCAACCCGTTCTACCTGTTGGCGCCGGGCTGGGCCTTGCTGCCGCTGGTGGGCCTGGCGACGATGGCCACGGTGATTGCCTCGCAGGCGGTGATTTCGGGAGCCTTCTCCCTGACGCGTCAGGCCATCCAGCTCGGTTACATCCCGCGCATGCAGATCCAGCACACCTCCAGCGACGAGCAGGGGCAGATCTACATCGGTGCGGTGAACTGGACGCTGATGGTCGCGGTGGTGCTGCTGGTGATCGGTTTCGAGTCGTCCGGCGCCCTGGCCGCGGCCTATGGCGTGGCGGTAACCGGCACCATGCTGATGACCACGATTCTGGTGTCTTCGGTGATGCTGCTGCTGTGGAAGTGGCCGCCGATGGTGGCGGTGCCGATCTTGCTGGGCTTCCTGTTCGTCGACGGGCTGTTCTTTGCCGCCAACGTGCCGAAGATCGTCCAGGGCGGCGCCTTCCCGGTGCTGGCAGGGGGCGTGCTGTTCCTGCTGATGAGTACCTGGAAGCGTGGCAAGCAGATCCTGGTCGACCGTATCGACGAAGGCGGATTGCCGCTGCCGGTGTTCATCGGCAGCATTCGCGTGCAGCCGCCACACCGGGTCGAAGGCACTGCCGTGTTTCTCACTGCGCGGCCAGACGCCGTGCCCCATGCGCTGTTGCACAACATGTTGCACAACCAGGTGCTGCACAACCAGGTCGTGTTGCTGACGGTGGTCACCGAAGACCGGCCGCGGGTGCCGGACCAGGAGCGCTTCGAGGTGGAGGCGTATGGCGATGGGTTCTTCCGGGTGTTGCTGCACTTTGGCTTCATGGACGAGCCGGATGTGCCGGCAGCGCTGAAGCTGTGTCATCTGGATGAGCTGGATTTCAGCCCGATGCGCACGACGTACTTCCTTAGCCGTGAAACGGTGATTGCGTCGCGTCTGGAGGGGATGTCGCGCTGGCGCGGGAACCTGTTTGCGTTCCTGCTGAAGAATGCCAACGGTAACCTGCGCTTTTTCAACCTGCCGCTCAATCGGGTGATCGAGCTGGGGACGCAGGTCGAGATCTGAGTGAAACCTGGGGCTGCTTTGCAGCCCTTTCGCGACACAAGGCCGCTCCTACAGGTAAGCGCCGTCCTGTAGGAGCGGCCTTGTGTCGCGAAAGGGGCGCAAAGCGCCCCCAGGGCTCACCTCAATTCTTGTCCGCCACGCTGGATTTGCCCTGGCGGGTCTCGATCTCGCCAATCAAACGCTTGGCCAGCGCCGGGTAGTTCTCGTCGAAGTGGTGCCCACCCGGCAGCTTCATGCGCTCGCCCACTGCCGTCTTGTCGGTGCAACCGCTCTCGTCGGTCTCTTCCACGCCATATACGCACACCACCTTGGACGCAGGCAGCTTGGCCATTTCCGGCCCGGTTGGCGCTTCCTGGCCTTCTTTGCCCAGCCAGCCTTCTACCTCGATTTCGAAGCTGCCGCTGCGGGCGAAGGCCAGCAGCACCACGGCGTCGATGCGCTGCTGGTCTTCAGCGGGCAGGCGATTGTAGATGGCGGGCAACACGTCGGCACCGAACGAATAACCGGTCAGCACGAAGCGCTTGGTGCCCCATTTCTGCCGGTAATGCTGCATGAGCTCCGACAGGTCGGCGGCGCTTTGCTCCGGCGTCTTGTGCTGCCAGTAGTAACGCAGGGTGTCGATGCCCACCACTGGATAGCCGAGCTTGGCCATCTCACCGGCCACGTCGCGATCAAGGTCGCGCCAGCCGCCGTCGCCGGAGAGGAACAGGGTGACAGTGTCGGTGGTCTGCCCGGCAGGCACTTCGACGACCGGAATGGCCAGGGCGTTGCCGTCACGGCCTACCAGCGCCTGTGTCAGCTGTGCCTTGAGCACTTGTGGCAGGTGGATGTCGTAGTCGCTGATGCTGGTTTCAGCATTGGCCTGGTCACGCACGAAGGCGGCGCTGGCGTCATCCGGGTTGTCGTTCCAGGCCACGTTCCAGTGGCCGTGCGCGGCGGATGTCGGCAGCGCGGTGGCGCAGCCGGGCTGTTCGACGCTGAAGTCGACCGAGATGGCCCTGGCCTTGTCATCGCTCTGTGCCGCCAGCCAGCGCCAGGCTTGGGCTCCACCTGGGCCAATGCCCGCGACCAGGGTGGGTTTGTCGGACAGTTGGGTCAGCGCCTGGTCCATGGCCTGCTGCTGCTTGCTGCAGTCGCTTGGCGGCAGGATCACTTGTACCAGCTGTGCTTCGCCGGCCTGGCTCAGGTCCAGCAGCTGCTTGTCGCTCAATGCCTGGTCCTGGGGCACGCCGATGGCCACCCGGGCCTTGGCATGCACGCCGGGGGTGACGCGGGTGATGCTGGTGCCATCGAGGGTCAGTTGCTCCAGACGCGCTTGCGGGGCGGGGCGGGCCCACAGCCAGAAGACCGCAGCACCGACCAGGGCAGCCGCGAGCAGGGGAATCAGTACGTACAGCCAATAGCGTCGGATCATCAACGTTTCACCAATCCAGTCAGGCCGCCAGCGATCAGGGCGGCAGTGTCAGCCAGTGCCACCAGCGGGTCGAGCCCGGCCGGCACGGCCATGTAACGGGGTTCCCAGTCCGGCTGGAACTTGTCCTTGAAGCGCCGCAGGCCCTGGAAGTTGTAAAGCTGTTCGCCGCGACGGAACACCATCGAGCCCAGGCGCTGGGTCAGGGGCGCGCCACGCCGAGGTTGCAGCCCGGAAAGCGGGACCATGCCCAGGCTGAAGCGGCCATAGTCATGGCTTTTGTAGTGCAGAATCAGGCCGATCATCATGAATTCCATGGTCAGCTTCGGCGCCTCGGGATGCGCGCGCATCAGGTCCAGGCTGGCCAGTTCGTTGCCGTGGGTTTCCAACAGGTTGGCAAAGGCCACCGGGCGACCCTGGAAGCGAATCAGGGCGATGCGGAAATGTTGCAGGTACTCGGGGCTGAAGCGCCCCAGCGAGAAGCCTTTCTCACGCACGTTCTTGCTGCCGAGCCAGGCATCGGAGATTTCCCTGAGCTCCGCCAGTGGGGCCTGGCCGGGTTCGTGGATTTCCAGGCTCAGGCCGTCGCGTCCACCCCGGTTCCAGGTGTAGCGCAGGTCTTTCATCTCCTTGCCCTTGGCTTCGATGTCGAAGCGGCGCAGGTCGACCCGGGCCTCCTCGCCGAGCTTGAGCGCGGTCAGGCCGATGTCCATGTAGAACGGCAGGTTTTCCGCGCGCACCTGGTAGAACACCGGGCGGGCGTGGTGCAGGTCACACAGGTCGCGGAATTGCCAGATCATCTCGGCGCGCTCCTGGGCCGGGCCGATCGGGTCGTACAGCGCCACCAGGCTGCGGCCGCGGCGGGCGTACATCAGGAAGGCGTTGTCGCTGGGGTGGAATAGCAGGGCCTTGTCGCCGGTCAGGGCCAGACCGCCGTCGGGTTGGTCGGACGCCAGCAGAATCCGGTTGGCGCGCTGCAATTCATCGGCATCGGGCAGGTGAATGGTCGGGCGGGCAGTGCGCAGCAGCCAGGTCAGGGCGACGATGACCAGCAGCACGGCACTGCCCATGGCGGCCCGCAGGCCACGCGGGGCATCGGCATCCAGGGTGAATTGCCACCACAGCTGATGGCTGTAGGGCACATCCTGGTAGGCAAATAACAGCAACCATACCGACGCGCCGAGCACGCAGGCACTGGCCACCAGGTAAATGGGCGAGAAGGGCAGCTCCAGCAGGCGGCTCGGGCGGTAGAACGAGCGTCGGAACAACGCCAGCAGCACGGCGGTGGCAGTCAGCAGGCAGGCCTCTTCCCAGTCGAAGCCCTTGAGCAGTGATAGCAGGGCGCCCACCAAGAGCAGCACGGTGGTCAGCAGCCAGGCTGCGGACAGGCGGCGACGCAGGCCTTGTGCCAGCAGCAGGCAGAGCACACCGATCAGGCTGGCGCCGAAGTGCGAGGCATCGATCAGGCGGTGCGGCACCAGAAAGCCCATGTGCTCCAGGCGGGTATCTATTTCTGGGGTGGCACCGGAGAACAGCAGTACCACCCCGGACAGGAACACCAGGATGGCCAGGATCGGCGCAGCCAGCCCGGACGCGGCCTTGATCGCCTGCTGGGCGAACAGCAGGCGACGCGCTTCGTTCGCCAGCAGCAGCGCACACGCCAGGAGCAAGGGCAGCACCACGTAGATCAGGCGGTACAGCAGCAGGGCGGCTGCCAGTGGCGCGGCGCCCAGTTGGTCGGCGAAGGCCGCCAGCAGGATCGCCTCGAACACCCCGACGCCGCCTGGTACATGGCTCAGCACGCCGGCGGACAGGGCCAGCAGGTAGACCAGCACGAACGCGCCGAAGGGGGGCGCCTCGGGCAGTAACAGGTACAGCACAGTGGCTGCGGCCGCGACGTCCAGGGCGGTAATCAGCAGCTGCAGTGCTGCCAGGCGGGCACCCGGCAGACGCAAGGTGCGCCGGCCAATTTGAACCAGCAGGTTGTCTGCCAGTGGCTGCTCTGCCTGGCGCCGACGGTACAGACCAATCACCAGTACGGCTGTCAGCGCCAGCACCGCGCTGGCGATCCCGGCCAGAACGCTGGAGGGCAGGCGCAAGGCTGCGGCCGCAGCTGGCAAGTTGCTCAAGGTCGCCAGCGCGGCAAGGGGCGGTAGTGCACAACCCAGGGACAGGCTGGCAAACACCGTCATGCGCGCGACTTCAGCGGCCCCCAGGCCTTGGCGGGCATACAGGCGATAGCGCACCGAGCCACCTGAGAGCATGGACAGGCCAATGGCATTGCCGATGGCGAACGCGCTGAACCCACCGAGCAGCAAGGTTCGCCCGGGCAGTTTCACGCCGGCATAGCGGCTTGCCGACCATTCGTACCCGAGCAGGATCGCAAAGCCGATGACCGTCGCCAGCAACGCGCCGAGCAGTGACTGGGTCGGTACGCTGAGCATGGAGTCGTGCAGCGCATAGATGTCCAGTTCGCTCAACAGGTGGCGACAGGCAATCAATGCCATGGCAAACAGCAACAGGGTCACGCCCAGGCCGATCGACTGGCGATAGCGGCTCAAGCGTTCGAGCCACGGCAGGCGCTGCGCGGCCGTGGGCAACACGGCGGCAAGTGGAGCCTGGGGTTCGGGGTTCTGGGAGGTCATGGATTACCCCGGGCATACTGCGCGAGGTACGGGAAAGGTGCGGCCAAGTGGAAGTCCCTTTGAAAAACGTATCCAGATATTACTCCGGGCAACGTGACTTTCAGTCGTCCGGCACGGTTAAAGATAGTTCATCCTGGGGAGGAGCTCTCAAACCTGCGGGTTGGCGGACGAAAAGGGGGAGGGGACGGTTTTTAAGGCGACGAAATGCAACAAACCCCGCGCTGCTGTTACACAGGCGGGGTTTGTTCTGACGAATATGGTTGCGGGAGCCGGATTTGAACCGACGACCTTCGGGTTATGAGCCCGACGAGCTACCAGACTGCTCCATCCCGCGTCAGAGGGGCGCATTCTACAGCTTCACGCCTGGCGGTCAAGCTTTTTCGCAGCTTACCAGGCAATTTCTTCAGTTAGGTTTTTCCAGGCCAAAGAAAAAGGCCACTGCATAAACAGTGGCCTTTTCTTTAAATCTGGTTGCGGGAGCCGGATTTGAACCGACGACCTTCGGGTTATGAGCCCGACGAGCTACCAGGCTGCTCCATCCCGCGCCTGTGAGATCGAATTCTACAGCTTTAAAATCTGCCGTCAAGCCTTAGTTGTTGATTTGCCTGAATTAAATGTCAGTGCACTTATTTTCGGGCAAAAGAAAAAGGCCACTGTGTGAACAGTGGCCTTTTCTTTAATCTGGTTGCGGGAGCCGGATTTGAACCGACGACCTTCGGGTTATGAGCCCGACGAGCTACCAGGCTGCTCCATCCCGCGCCTGTGAGATCGAAT